>URUK01000009.1 GCA_900551055.1 uncultured Prevotella sp.
TCCCAGCGAACGACAGTGAGCGATAACTCCTTTTAACTCCCTTAACTCCTAAAAATAACCCCTTAGCTCCTGAATAAAATTCACTTCTTCACCCTCAACGGGTCAAAACCTTCTCCGAATACGCCGTGGCAGAAAGTCTGCGAGACGATGGCTTCGGGGTCGATGATTTTTATTGTAGAGAGGATGCCGTGCGATTCGTACTTGCGCGCCAGCACGATGAGTATGTCGATGTCATGCTTCGAGTACCAGCCTTTGCCTGGAATGACGGTCACTCCGCGGTGGATTTTGTTGTTAATCATGTCGGCTATCTGCTCGTATTTTTTCGAAATGATGATGAACTGCATTGTCTGGCGCGAGCCGTTAACCACATAGTCGCACACGTAGCTGTATATCAGGGTGAAGGCGATGCCGTAGACAATCGGCTCCATTTCCTTGAAAATGAAGTATGACGACAGTATTATGCAGGTGTCGATGAGCTGGATGGCGCGTCCGAAGTTCATGTGGAAGTATTTGTTGAACATCGCTATGATGATGTCTGTACCTCCGGTTGAGCCGTTGTGCGAGAAGACAAGGCCGAGGCCGGCGCCGCTAAGCACGCTGCCTATCAGCAAGTGCATGAACTTGTCTTCACCGGCGGTGACGATGGGGTACGCCTCGAACACTGGCTGCAACGCCCCTATCATGGCCGAAAGAATGGTGACGCCGATGATGGTGCGCACTGTGAACTGCTTGCTCAACGTGCGGTAGGCTATTATTATCATTATGATGTTGATACCCCAGATTGACAGTGCCGGGGGTATTTTGAAGCCGTAGAACAGCAATGCGGCAATACCCGACGCGCCGCCCATCACTATCTGGTCGGGCAGGATGAACGCCGTATAGCCGAACGAGTACATAAGTATGCCGAAGCAGATGAAAAACATGTCCTTCACGGCCTGCCTTTTCAGCTTTAGGTGGATGTGTGTGATGTCTGAAATCTTGTTCATAGCATTTAAGGTTTATGATGTGTTGACACCGCAATTGGTCGGAAAGGCCTTACGGCTTGCCGTTACCCGAATGCGGATTGTCCCCTGCAAAGATAGTGAATAAATTATAATGCAGTAATGCTTGACGTTAAAAATGTTGTCCGAATACGCCTAATCTTTGTCCGCAAGAGTATGGGTGGATGTAAAACGGGGGTAATATGTTATTTCAATCAGCACGGACAAAAGTGATGCGTTACGGTTTTCAAGAGCCTCTTTTGTGGCTAAACAACGGCAGGCAATCAAGCCACCTCCCCTCGGGAGGGTTGGGGTGGGTCGCTTTTCAATTGAGAAAGGAGAATTGAAAATGGATAATTATGATTACTTTTAAGGTTGTCTGCCAGCAAAGCAAATCATAATTGTCAATTCTCCATTTTCCACTCTCAATTTAAAAGACAGCAAATTAGAGGGTAAAAGGCCACCTTTTACCCTCTAAAAGGCCACCTTTTACAATGCAAAAGACGGCCTTTTGCAACGCTCCTGATAATCAATGGGTTACAGACCGGCGGCCGGTGCCGTTACAAGGGCGCAGGTTTTGGCGGTTGACGGTACATTTTGCATGTTTCAGAAATCAGGAAATGAAATGGCTGTATACCGGTTAACCATTTTTTACTCGCAACGTTTCACCGTTTCAATAATTATGGCTATTTTTGCATAAGGCAAGCCGCGCCCGGCAATCTGACGGCAAGTCTCCGCCGCCCACGCCTGCATTGCCTTTGCAAAGACCTTACACCTTAAACTTATGTGGTATGCAAAAGTACGCTGATTATATAGAAAGTGTCGAGATAGAGTCGCTCTGGAGCGGACGAAGACACGTGACATGGAGCCTTGACCGCAAGGTCAACATTCTTAGCGGAACCAACGGCATGGGGAAAAGCACAATCATAAACAAGCTCGTGCGCAGCATAGGACCGCAGGGAGACATCGTAAACCATGTGATGAAGGGTGTGCACATGAAGGTAAGTCCGGAAGGAGCCACGCACATAAGGTACGACCTGATACGCTCGTTCGACCGTCCGCTAATACATTCCGAGCTTGTAACCGACATAGGGATGAACCTTGTGACCGAACTCGACCTGCAGCTGTTCAAGCTTCAGAGAAAATACCTTGACTACCAGGTGAACATCGGCAACCGCATCATAGCCATACTGCAGGCCGGCGGGAATGACGCGGCGGAGCGCGCGCAGGCCGTTTCGGAACCTAAGCGCATGTTCCAGGACATGATAGACGACCTCTTCTCGGACACGGGGAAGACCATCATACGCAACGAGAACGAAATACGCTTCTCGCAAATCGGCGAAACGCTTTATCCCTACCAGCTGTCGAGCGGAGAGAAACAGATACTCGTGATACTGCTTACGGTGCTTGTCGAGGACAACCAGCCATACGTACTGTTCATGGACGAGCCGGAAGTCAGCCTGCACATAGAGTGGCAGAAACGCCTGATAAGCCTGATTGTGCAGCTCAACCCCAATGTGCAGGTTATCCTTGCGACCCACTCGCCGGCCGTGGTCATGAACGGATGGCTCGACAGGATAACCGAGGTGAGCGACATAACTGACAACATTTGAATGAAAAGTAGCGGACGGAGGGCAAGGCATGGGAAAACGACTGACCGACAATGTCAACTCAAGCTACTTCGCGGCTGCCAACAGCCTTAGGCCGAAGAACGCCCGGCGGAGGATTGCCGCCTACGTAGAAAGCTACGACGACATACTTTTCTGGCGCACACTGCTCTCGCTCTACGAGGACGAAACGCGCTATTTCGAAGTCATGTTGCCGTCGCACAGGACGCTGGAGCGCGGCAAGCGCTCCGCCCTTATGAGCCTGCTCTACGGCAAGACGGGCGCGGACATGCTCGCATGCGTCGACGCCGACTATGATTATCTCATGCAGGGAGCTTCGGAAACGTCGCATGAAATCATCTCAAATCCTGCCATACTGCATACTTACGCTTATTCGATAGAAAACCTGCAGTGCTACGCGCCGTCGCTGCACAACGTCTGCGTGATGGTGACCTTAAACGACCACAACATCTTCGACCTGCACGCTTTCCTGTCACAGTTCAGTAAAATCATCTTCCCCCTGTTCGTGTGGTCCATCTGGCACTACCGTAACGGCATCTACGGGCAGTTCACCATAAGCGACTTCAACCGCACGATAGAGCTTGGCGGCTTCAACATAAACCGGCCGCAGGATGCCATCGACAACCTGAGAGCAAAGGTGACGCGCAAAGTAAACCACCTAAACCGCCATCATCCGGAGGCGAAACAAAGCTACATGGAACTGTCGCAAGAGCTTGTGCGGCTCGGAGTTGAGCCTGAACAGACATACCTGTACATACAGGGACACCACCTTTTCGACAAGATTGTGATGCCGGTGATGAACAAGGTTTGCGGCATGCTGATACGCGAACGCGAGGCCGAGATACGCCGGCAGGCCGTACATTCCACGCAGATGTACAACGAGTTATCGTGCTATGCACACTCAACCCAGGACATATCCCAGATGTTAAAGAAGAACACCGGCTACATGGTGTCGCCGCAGTTCATGCAGATGCGCAGCGATGTGGAAAAGTTTTTGGGAATTAAGAATTAAGAGCTGGGAAATTAAGAGTTAAGAATTAAGAATTAAGAAAATATCCGTTTCCATTTGGATAAAGGTATTTTTCTTAATTCTTAACTCTTAATTCTTAATTAACTTACACGTATGTTTCAAGGAATTTAAGGCTTCCGCTTACATTTATCGTTTTTGTTGTTGCCGGAACAAGCAACGTTTCGCCGCCGCGCAGGGTTAAGGTGTTGCCCTCGTTGTCAGTCAGGCTGGCCTCACCTTTCAATCCGATAAGGATGACGAAGCTGTCAAGCTCGCTGTAGTCGAGCGTCATTGGCTCGTCAAGGTCATACACGGCAGTGTTGAAGTAAGGACTGCGTACAAGCGATACGCCCTCGTTTTTCTTCCCAACATATTCCGTCCTGTAGTCAGGCAGCACGCTATAGTCGATGCATTCCGCCGCTTTTTCAGTGTGCAGCTCGCGCAGGTTGCCGTCCTTGTCGCGACGGTTGAAGTCGAATATGCGGTATGTCGCGTCCGAGGTCTGCTGTATCTCCGCAAGGAAACAGCCCTTGCCTATGCTGTGGATGCGCCCGGCCGGAATGAAAAAACAGTCGTCGGCCTTAACCGGATACTCAGCTATTGCGTCGCAGATTGTGCCATCGGCCACCATTGCCTTGTATTCTTTAGGCGTTATCCGGTTCTTCATGCCGCAGCGCAGGCTCGCGTCCGCGTCTGAATCCATTATGTACCACATCTCCGTCTTGCCGTTCTTGAGGCCGTATTTTTGGGCTTTCTCGTCGTCGGGATGCACTTGGATGGACAGGTCTTGCTTTGCATCGATGAACTTGATGAGCAACGGAAACGTGTCGCCGAAACGTTTGTAGTTGTCTGTTCCGACAAGTTTCTCTTTCAATTCGGCTACTATTTCAGGCAGTTTCCGCCCTTCATATTCGCCGTTTGCAGCAATGCTTTCGCTGCCGGTGACGCCGGACAGTTCCCAGCTTTCGCCTATTTGTTCGCCATCGTGGCCGTCAACGCCTTTGAATTTTACGATTTTTCCCCCTCCCCAAAGGGTCTGTTTAAGAATTGGTTTGAACTTGATTGGTTCCATGATGTTGATTTTTTTGTTTTTATAAGGCTGTATGTCAATATGCAACAGGTTCAGTTTTCTTTCCAGAATGACGGCGTGAAGAGGACAAGGACGCTGAAAAATTCAAGACGTCCCATAAGCATCAGTGCCGAACATATCCACTTTCCAAGCTCCGGCAGGCTGCTCCACGACATCGTGGGGCCTATGTCCGCTCCCAATGCCGGCCCCACATTGCTCGCGCTGCTGATGGCTATGGTGATGGCATTGGTACTTTCTATGCCCATAAGCTGGAAGCAAAAGAATGCCGCAAGGCATGATATTCCGTACAAGGCGAGGAACACCAGCAGGGTGGACTGCGCCTGGTGGGGAATTATCGAGTTGTTAAGTTTTACAGGAATTACGGCCCTTGGATGGAGCAGGTGCTTGAACTCGTTGCGTATCACACGCACAAGCATTGCACCGCGGACACACTTTATACCGCCGCTTGTACTTCCGGCACACGAGCCGAACACCATGCACACAGTCAAAACCACCCACGTAAGGTGAGGCCACAGCCCCGCATCGGTATTGAAAAGGCCGGTGGTCGATATGAAAGAGCTTACCTGGAACAGCGCGTAGCGGAACGAGTCTGCCACCGATATGCCGCTCCTCGTAATCAGCATATACGTTATGAACAGTGTGCTTGCTGATATTACGCCGATGTAGAAACGCAGTTCTGCATCCTTTACGAAATCCTTTATCTTGCCCTTAAGTATGAGGAGGTAAAGCAGGGAGAAGTTGACGCCGGAGAGAATCATGAATATTGCGGCTGTATAGTCTATCGCGGCGGAGTCGAAGAAAGCCATGCTCGCATTATGGGTAGAGAACCCTCCCGTGGCGGCTATCGACATGGAGTAGTTTATACTGTCAAAGAAGCCCATGCCGAAAAGCCAGAAACAAGTGGCGCATGATGCCGTGATGAGCAGGTAAATGCCCCATATCCACTTGGCCGTGGTACTAAGTCTCGGGTGCATCTTGCTCTTTATAGGGCCTGTGGCCTCTGCCGAGAACACCTTGACGTTACCTCCCACGAGCGACGGCAGTATGGCTATGGTGAAGAACATGATGCCCAAACCGCCTATCCAGTGCGTCAATGAACGCCAGAACAGCAGTCCGTGTGGCAGCGCCTCGACATCGTCTATTATGGTTGCGCCCGTTGTCGTGAAGCCAGACATTGTCTCGAAGAAGGCATCGGTGTAGCTTGTAAGGTAGCCGCTGATGACGAACGGCAGCGCTCCAAGCGCACTGAACACCACCCATACGAGCGTAACCAAGAGGTAAGCCTCCCTCCTTCCCATGCTGTTTTCTGCCTTGTAGCCCTTGTATTTCAGCCAAATTGCAGCCAATGTCGTCACCGCAATGGTGATGAGAAACGCCGGAATGTCGTCCTCGCGATAGTATATCGACACGGCAAGGCACGCCACCATCATGATTGCCTCTATGAAAAGCAGAGAGCCTATGACCTTATAGACTAACTTGAAGTTTATCATAAGAGCCGGTTAAATGAAGAACTTTTCAATCTTCGACATGTTGACGTTATGGCAGAACACCACCACAATATCGCCGGCTTCGATTTGCGAGCCTCCCGATACGAGGTTTCCCTCGCCCCTGCGCACAAGCCCTCCGATGGTACATCCGTGCGGAAGGCCAAGCTCGAACACCTTTTTCTTGGTGACTTTCGAGCCTTCCTGCGCGGTGAATTCGGCCACATCGGCGTTTGCAGTCATAAGAAACCTGGTGTTTTTCACGTCAGAATCGAGCATCATCTGATATATGTGGCTGGCCGCAATGGCCTTTTTGTTTATTATGGTACCTATGTCCAGGCTCTCGGCCATCTTCACATAGTCCATGTTTTCAACCATAGCGATGGTCTTGCGCACACCCAGGCGCTTTGCCGTAAGGCAGGCCAGGATGTTTGTCTCGGCGTTGCCTGTAAGGGCGACGAAGGCCTGTGTGTTCTTCACTCCTTCCTCAATCAGCAACGGTATGTCGCGTCCGTCGCCGTTGATTACCATCACCCTGTCGGTGTCTATCTCCTCGTTGATTTGCTCGCAGCGGTGTTCATCGGCTTCGATGATTTTCGCTCCCATGTATTCGGGTATCATCTTGACCGCCCTGATGGCCGTGTTGCCGCCGCCCATCACCATGACGTTCTTAACGTCAACGTAGTGTTCCTTGCCTACAATCTTCCTTATATAAGGTATATAGTTGCGAGTTGTCATGAAGTAGGCCATGTCGTACATCTTGAGCACATCGTCGCCGCGCGGTATTATGGTGTCCTCGCCGCGCTTTACGGCTACGATGTGGTATGGCGATTCCGGCTTGCACAGTTCCTTCAGCGGCTCGTTCAGGATTTCACACGTCTCCCTCAGCTTTATGCCGAGCATAACCAGCGCGCCGTTGTGCACGTCCCAGCGTTGCCTCACCCAGCTCATCTTCAGGCCGTTTACGATATCCTGTGCCGCAAGGTTTTCGGGATATATCAGCGAGTCGATGCCGATTTTGGCAAAAAAGTCCTTCAGTTCCGGGTTCAGGAACTCGTAGTTGTTCACTTTGGCCACGGTTCTTTTCGCCCCGAGGCCCTTTGCAAGAATGCAGCTGTTCATGTTCATGTTCTCGTCGGGCGTAACGCCGATATACAGGTCGGCATTGCCGGTACCTGCATTCTTGAGCGCCTGTATGCTCGACGGCGACGCATGTACGGTCATCAGGTCATAATCACTGCTGATGCCGGCCAGCCTTTCTTCGTCTTCGTCAATCAGAACTATGTCCTGATCGTTGCGCGACAGCAGTTTTGCCAAGTGCGTTCCTATTGCAAAAGCTCCTGCTATGATTATTTTCATGTCGTTTCTTGTTGTATCCCTATTGTTTGGAAAGAAGTTCAGAGGCTTGCCGCCCTGACGATGGCGGCGGTTATCGAACCGGTGTCAATGCCGGTTATGCGGCGCAGCTCGTCTACTGTGCCGTGTTCCACGAACCCGTCGGGCAGTCCGAGGCGCGTTATACGGGGCGAAAAACCGTGGTCGGCCATCCATTCGAGCACGGCTGAACCGAAGCCGCCTGAGCGTACTCCGTCCTCCACGGTTACTATTTTGTCAAACCGGCGGCCGATTTCCTCAAGCAGGCTTTCATCCAGCGGCTTGATGAAACGCATGTCGTAGTGTGCCACGTCGAGTCCGCTCACGGCCTCTTCCGCCTTCGCTATGGCTTCGGCGGCGCTGTTCCCTATCGGGCCTACTGTCAGCACGGCCACTTGCCCGCCGTCTTTCAGCCTGCGGCCTGTGCCTACCTTTATTTCCTCGAACGTGTTGCGCCAGTCCACGAGCACGCCGTGTCCGCGCGGATACCTTATTACGAAAGGTCCCTTGCCGTCCAACTGGGCGGTGTACATCAGGTTGCGCAGCTCGTGCTCGTTCATCGGCGAGGCTATCGTAAGGTTGGGAACGGGACGCAGCGCGGCAATGTCGAACTCGCCGTGATGGGTCGCTCCGTCTTCGCCTACAAGCCCGGCGCGGTCGAGACAGAGCACAACGGGCAGGCGCAATATGGCCACGTCGTGTATGATGTTGTCGTATGCGCGCTGCGCGAACGAGCTGTAGATGTTGCAGAATGGCAGCAGTCCGTCCTTGGCCATGCCCGCCGAGAAGGTCACCGCGTGGCCTTCGGCTATGCCTACATCGAACACCCTGTCGGGCATGGCTTTCATCATGATGTTCATCGAGCATCCCGTGGGCATGGCCGGGGTCACTCCCACGATGCGCTTATTGGCCTTGGCAAGTTCCAAAAGTGTTTCGCCGAACACGGTCTGGAACTTCGGCGGCGCACCGGTCTCGTCGGTTACAATGCGTTCTTCAGCGTCGATGTCGAAGCATCCGGGCGCATGCCACACCGTAGGGTCTTTCTCCGCGGGTGCGTAGCCGTGCCCCTTTATGGTGTGCAGGTGGAGCAGTTTCGGGCCTTTCATGTCCCTTAGCTGCCGCAGTATGCGCACAAGCTCGACGACGTTGTGGCCGTCAAAAGGGCCGAAGTATCTGATGTTAAGCCCCTCGAAGATGTTTTGCTGATGGCTTATGGCCGACTTCAGGGCGTTGTTGAGCCTTATTATCCCCTTGCGGCGGTCTTCGTTGAGGTAGCCTTTGGCGTTGAGCCATCTCGACGCCTTGAACCTCATGCGGTTATAGGTCTCGTTGGTGTTCAGCTTGAGCAGGGCCTGCTTCAGTCCGCCAACGCTGCGGTCGATGCTCATGTTGTTGTCGTTGAGGACGATGAGCATGTCGTTAGGCGTGGTGGAAACGTTGTTAAGCCCCTCGAAAGCCAGCCCTCCGCTCATCGCGCCGTCGCCTATAACGGCGACGATGTGCCGTCCATCGTGCCCCGTTTTCTTTGCCGCCACGGCCATGCCGAGCGCCGCCGAGATGGAGTTGGACGCGTGTCCGCACACGAACGAGTCGTATTCGCTCTCCAGAGGCGAGGGGAACGGCATAATGCCGTGCAGCTTCCTGTTTGTGCAGAAGCGCTCCCTGCGCCCCGTAAGTATCTTATGCCCGTAAGCCTGATGCCCCACGTCCCACACTATCCGGTCGTCGGGCGTATTGTAGACGTAGTGCAGCGCCACGGTAAGCTCAATCGTTCCCATACTCGAGGCCATGTGCCCCGGGTTTACGGAAAGCTCTTTCAGGATGTCGTCGCGCAGTTCCCTGCACAGGGCGGGCAGCTGTTCAACATTCAGCTTCCTAAGGTCGGCAGGGTAGTTTATGCTGTTCAGGATATTAAATTCGCTTTTCGCTGCTTTCATTACACATATGAATATGAATGCAAAGGTAATGCAATTACAGGAAAGTACAAAATAAAAATGAAGGAAAGACCCACCCCAGCCCTCCCGAAGGGAGGGAGCTTGATATGCTTTTACCTTTATTATAGGTGTATTCGGTTTTATTATAGGCGTATTCGGCCTATCATTCCCATTAGCCCTATCGGCCTTATAAGCCCTGCTTGCAGGCCGTTTCCTAACTGCCTGGCTGTCAGCGGTTTGCCGATATGCCGTCTTTCAGCTTGCAAAAGGCCGTCTTTTACACGCTAAAAGGCCACCTTTTGCAATGTAAAAGGTGGCCTTTTGGAAAATGAATGATTACCAATGAAAAACCAATAACCATTCGCTTGTATTACGGTCTTACTTCACCAAGACTTTCTTCGTTGTGCCGTCTTCCATCCGGATGATGTTTATGCCCTTCTGCTTGCCGGCTATCTTCTGTCCGCCTATGTTGTATATGCCGGTCACTTTCAGGTTGTTGCCGCCGGCATTGGCATTCTCTATGCCTGACGTATCACCGCCGGTGAACGATATTAC
Source organism: uncultured Prevotella sp. (assembly GCA_900551055.1). Classification (GTDB taxonomy): domain Bacteria; phylum Bacteroidota; class Bacteroidia; order Bacteroidales; family Bacteroidaceae; genus Prevotella. Next base: position 10,055 of record URUK01000009.1, read on the forward strand.
AATCTGCTCGTTGGTCTCGCCTGCCGCATTCTGCACAACGCCTGCCGGTATAACCATGTAGTAAGTTACGTCGAGTTCGGGCTTGAACGACTGCGTGAACATGTCATAATCTGCCGCCCATACACGCAAGGTGTTATTATCATCACCGGTTGTAGCATACCAAGCGTCGTCAGGCTCTATTGTCTGGCCGCTCACGAGTGCGCCTATGCGCAAGCTGGCTGCCGGGTTGCTCTCAACGATTGTAAACGATTCACCGAACGTTATGTCAAAAGACAGGCTCATATAGTCGTCACTGCTTACGGTCTCACCGTCCTTCGGAGTGGTTGACACGTACTGGAACACGCCCTTGTCGCTCTCCACAATGTCGAAATAATAGTCCCATGTAGCCTCCTCGTAAGCCGCGGTCGTCCCCTTGGGCACTGTCACCGAGGTTGCCGGAACGTTGTAGAACGGGCTGTCATAGTCTTCATACACGTCGTCGATTACCGGTGCTGTCGCGCCGAGGCATGTTATCGAAGCAAGGCTTGTGTTGCCATGGAAGGCGTGGTTGTAAATAGTCTTCACGCCGGAGGGGATTACGAGCGATGTCATCTGCAAGCATCCGGCAAACGCGCCGTCGTTTACGTCAACCAAGTTCTCGGGCAGTGTCACTTCTTTCAGGTTTGTAGAGGCAAAGCCCTGTTCGCCGATGAAGAGGAGGCTCGACGGGAAATTGATTTCCTCAAGCGAGCATTGGCAGAACGCGTATGCGTCGATGGCGAGGAAACCGTCGGGCAGCGTCACCTTCTTTATCTCGCTTCCCCAGAACGCTCCGCCGTTGATGCCGATGCAATTTCTTGCCACCGAAACCTCTTCCATGCCCTTTTGTGGTATGGCATAAAGCAGCCTGTTGTCGGCTGAATACAACACTCCGTCTTCAATATGGAAGTTAGTGTTGCCTTCGTCGATGGTCAGCGTAGCCACGCCGCTCCGCGCAATGATGCCTGTTCCTAATTCTTCAACGGCGGCAGGGATGTTGAGGCTTGTAAGCGAAGTACATCCGAGAAAAGCCTCGTCGCCAATGCTTGTAACCGTTGAAGGGATTTCAACCGACTTCAGCACAGCGCACTCGTAGAACATTCCGCTGCCTATGGCTTTCAGGGAAGAGGGCAGCTTTACGCTCTCAAGGCTGGCACAGTTCATAAAAACATTATTCCCAACCTCCTCAAGGCTTTCGGGCAGGGTGACATTTACCAGCGGACACTTATAAAATATTGAGCCGCCGAGCTTCTTCAAGCCCTCGTTAAATGTTATCGAAGCAAGACTGTAGCATGTGAAAAACGCATCGTTGCCTATCTCCTCAACCGATGCCGGTATCGTGATTTCGGTCAAATCGGTAGAACTGAAGGCGTAGCCGCCGATGTATTTCAAGCCGCTTGGCAGCTCGATGCTTGTTATCGGGCAGCTCATGAAGCCGCCGTACTCAATACGTTCGATTGTCTCCGGCAGTGTAACCGACGTTGCGTCGGTATAGTAAAACGCATCTTCACCGATAGCGGTCACGGTGTAAGTAACGCCTTCGTTCTCAACTGTCGCAGGCACGTTGAAGCTCGTAATGTCATAATCTGCATCTGAAACTTCAACCGTTTTCTCACTTGTTATTCTGTAAGTGAGGCCGTCATCCGTCTTGAATGTGTCTTGCGCGCTTGCCGACAAACATGCAAACAGCAGGCAGGGTAGTAAAAGTTTTTTCATGCTTTAACAAGGTTTAGGTTCTGATGGTTACACTTTGATAAACTTGTTGCCGGCCGCACGGCACCAGAACCTAATTAAAATGCCGGTGCAACCTAACACGTTGGTAAAGGTAGGTTGTTTTTTATGAAAAATTTACCCCCCCCCGATTTCTTAATAAAGATTAACAGAATAAGGTTTGATTTAACTGATTTTATATATCAGATGTGCATTTTACGCACAATCAGAGTGTAGCCGACAAGGGCTGTAAAGCGGCAATTTGTCAGTTGAAAAATGTACGGATTTCCACCCGGAACAGAACGCCAAGAAGACGGCCGGCGACCTTTTCAGCCGCCTTCTACGTCCGTTTACTGCATGATTGACGGCAAAACGGCATGCAAAAGGTGGCATTTCGCCTTGCAAAAGGTGACCTTTTACATGGCAAAATGCCGTCAATCGCCGTGCAATCAACGGCCTTTCAGAGGTTTTTCTGCCGTTTTCCGTCCGTTTTTTTGCTATTTTTGTTGCACACTTCAACGGTCTTTCAACGTAACATTATCAATGTCAAGCAGTTGCGTTTGCACACTTCTCCTTAGCGTATTTCCGCCCAAAGGTTTTTTGTTTCCCAGCAACGGCCTTCTACAGCGTCAACAAAAATCACGGTGTCAGCCATCAGCTCTTTTCCGTTTACAAATGGTTCGCTGCGACACTGACGGCAAGCTACATTGCGTTTTACATACCTTTATTATACCCTTTAAGGTATAAAATTATGCAATTTTCATTTAATTACACCCTTTCGGGTGCAATTAAAGTATGTAATTAGCATGAATTGATTATACTGCGGCCAATAATCCCACTACTACAAAGTCATTTGGCTTTAACTCCTAACGCAGTGAAGCGGAGTGAATCGTGTTGTTGAGCGTAGCGAGAAACTCCTCTAACTCCTTTAACTTCCTTACGAAAATATTTTGCATTTCGCTCGGCTTGCACTATCTTTGCACATCATCTTTCCAATATAATGCAGATGCCGTAACAACAATCTGTGCCATGACAAAAATCAAATACGCATGCGCCTGCCTGCTTGCGGCGGCAATACTTGCCGGATGCAACGACGACGTGTTCATCGACAACTTCATGCCTGACGTGCCACAAGTGCTCCTGTCTGAAGAAGACAGCTGCGCGGCGGTGGGCTTCAACGCAGCCAACTGGGGCGTGTTGAGGTGTTACAGCCTGTATGGAGGTATGGAAACATCGGCCACTACGCTTGATGGCGAACCGCAGGAGCTGCCCTGGAACGTCGGGAAAAAAGGCCGGATTGATTACGGCGACCGCTTTCTTGACTTCCATCTGGAAAAGGAAAGCAACGGCAGGCTTGGCCTGACGCTGCGCGAAAACCTGTATGACGAACCTGTGAGGATGTACATCGAGGTAGGCAACGAATATGAGACGCGCATGCTCGAACCGCTGCTCATGCCAACGCCGAAGTACAAGGTGGACAGCGTCGCATACGACTGGGACAGCTTCCGCTCGTGGAGCGAAGACCCGGTGGTGGAAATAGCCTACTCCACCGTTGTGGACAACCGCGGCAGTTCGCAGCCCGTCAGCATAAGGATGTACCCTTACCGCCACTCGAAACGCACCACGACGTTCTACGCTTCGGAAGGGAACTGGGTTGAACTGAACTACCGCCGCATATTCGGCAACAGCCTGCCGAAAATCGAAATACCCGACGTGGCCGACGGAGAGGCCGCCATGCAGGGCACTGAAGTGGAATTCGGGCTGGCCCGGCAGACTACGGACTACGGACGCGACACCGACTTCGGCATAGACATAAAGGTGGAGGCAGGGGCTTGGCAGGAAATAACAATAGCCAACGGAATACGCACTTACAGCGTGGATTACACGGTTTACGCCTCATGTCCGTGGTCGGGCAGGCGCAGGACATTCTCCGGCACGCTCGAATGCAGCCGCCCGGAGGGATACATAGTGGCAAAACATGACATGGGAAACAGCAGCGATGAATAAACTGAAGATTGCCTTAGCGGCCATTGCGGCCATGCTTGCCGGCCCCGCACAGGCACAAGACGGCATCCCGGACAGCCTCTCGCGCAAGCCGACACACTACGTCGGACTTGACATCAGGCCGGGATACGTTTTCCCGACACACTCCTTTTTCAAGGGCGACAACGCCGCAGGCAAAGCCATAAGCACAACGTTCGCGGCGCATGTGAAGTACGGCTTCAGGTTCGGACGCGGCACACGGCTCGGCCGTCTATATCCGCATGCGGTGCAAGGCGTGGGCGTAAGCTACAACACTTACTTCAACCAGCGCGAAGTCGGAAGCCCCATTGCCGTGTACATATTCCAGACTTCACGCGTAGCTTCGCTGTCGCGCAGGCTGTCGTTGGACTACGAATGGAACTTCGGAGCTTCCTTCGGATGGAAGAAATACGATGAAAACACCAACCCGTACAACACCGCCATAGGCTCGACTGTCAACGCCTATATGAGCGTCGGGCTGCTCTTGGACTGGCGCATGACACCGAACACAAGTCTGAGGGCCGGCGTAACAGCCGCCCATTACTCAAACGGCAACACCGAATATCCCAACGCCGGAGCTAACACCATCGGCGCTACGATTGGCGTCACGCGCCATTTCGGGGGCGACAAAGCCAACAGTTCAAGCTATGACACGCCACCTTCCGAGGCGCAAGAACAGTTCAAGCGCCACGTGAGTTACGACATAGTGGCATACTGGGCGGTGCGGAAAAGGGCGGTATATCCGCCCGACGGCACACCGGGCATGGCCCCGGGAAAGTTCGCCGTGGCAGGTATCAACTTCACACCGCTGTACAATTTCAACAAAAACCTGCGCGCCGGACTGTCCTTGGACATGCAATACGACGAGAGTGCAAACCTCTCCAACCATGTGGCCGGCGACGGCTCGGTAGACGAAGACGTAAAGTTTTACCGCCAGCCGTTCAGCGAACGCATATCGGTAGGACTCTCGGCAAGGGTCGAGTTCGTGATGCCAATCTTCTCAATCAACGCCGGAGTGGGCCGCAACATCATCTACAAGGGCAGCGACACCGACTCGTTCTACCAGATACTTGCCCTGAAAGCCGACATCACACGCAACTTTTTCCTGCACATCGGATATGAACTAAACAAGTTTAAAGACCCCAACAACCTGATGCTAGGCATCGGAGTGAGGCTCAACGCAAGACGTTGAGCCGGTGCGTGAAAGGCTTTTTACAATGCCATAACGACATGGCCTTTGCACGCTTTGTACGCTACGGCAAAATCACAACTATTGGGTATTGCCCGTAACGGCGCGTTTCCGTACTTTTGCAGATGCCATAACGCTGTACGGAATGCAGACACCAAAGGACTACATAAGACAAGATTTGCTGCGCGCTGCCGAGGAGCTGTTCTTCGAGAAAGGCTACCTCGGCGTGTCGATGCGTGCCGTAGCGGCACGGTCGGGCGTGGGGTTGAGCAACATCTACAACTATTTCAGGAGCAAGGACGAGCTGTTCAGCAGCGTGGTTGCGCCTGCCACGCGCGGCCTCGAGCGCATGCTTGACGAGCATCACGGCCGTACCGGGCACGACATACTCAACATGTGCAGCGACAGCTACTTTGATTTTCTTGTGCGCGAATACACCGGTTACATCAACCGCCACCGCCGCCTGCTCACGATATTGCTGCTGAAGGCGCGCGGCTCGTCGCTTGCCGGTTACAAGGCTGACTTCACACGGCATGCCACGGAAACAGTAAGGGTGTACTTGGAGGAGATGAAACGGCGGCATCCGCAGCTGCAAACGGACATTTCCGACTTCTCCATACAGGTGCATTCGACATGGATATTCAGCCTGTTCGAGGAGATAATAACGCACGACATCGGGCCGGCCGACGTGCCGCGTGTGGTCGGCGAATATATGACGATAGAGGTTTCAGGATGGAGAGAGCTTATGAAAATATAAGCTCTCTCCTTTTTTTGAATGATATCCCGATATGTTCGCTTTTACCGCAGGCGCCGGTCCGCCGGTCAACAGGAGCGCCCTCAACGCACCGTTTCAGGCCGTCTGCACAATGGTTTCAGAGCAACCGCGTAACCGTCTGACAGCCAATGCGTTGCAAAAGGCCGTCTTTTGGCCTGCAAAAGGTGGCCTTTTGGAAGGTAAAAGAAGGCCTTTTACACTCTAATTTGCCGTCTTTTAAATTGAGAGTGGAAAATGGAGAATTGACAATTATGATTTGCTTTGCTGGCAGACAACCTTAAAAGTAATCATAATTATCCATTCTCCATTTTTCATTTTCAATTAAAAAGCAGACCCACCCCAACCCTCCCGAAGGGAGGGAGCTTGATTACCAGCTTTTATTTGGCAACAAATGAAGCACTCGGTAACCGTCATGCCGCACGTCGATGCGGCATCCAGAAAACGGCCTTGACACCAAGCTATGACATTTACATACGGCAATGAAATCTGACAAGCAACCATATTAACTTAAAAAAACGATAGAGAATGAAAACATTAAGCAAACTTCAGGGCTACATGGGGCGGCGCAAGGCGCTGCTGCCGGTGGCGATTGTGTTGTCAGCCCTCGGCGGACTGGCCGGCCTCGCGCCGTTCGTGTTCATCTGGCTGATAGTGAGAGAACTGTTAAGCGGCGGCGACATCGGGGCGCAGACGCAGGTGACAAACTATGCGTGGTGGGCGGCAGGCACGGCGGTAGGCGGCGTAGTGCTGTATTTCGGCGCACTGATGTGCTCGCATTTGGCCGCCTTCCGCGTGGAAAGCAACATCCGCAAGAGCGCCATGCGGCGCATCGTCGGCATGCCGCTTGGCTTCTTCGACAGCAACACGACAGGCCGTATCCGCAAGATAATAGACGACAACGCCAGCATAACCCACTCTTTCCTGGCACACCAGCTGCCCGACATGGCAGGCACGGCGCTCGTGCCTCTGCTGGCCGTCGCACTGATTGCAGCCTTCGACTGGCGGTTGGGGCTGGCCTGCCTCGTGCCCGTTTTCACGGCTATGGGCATCATGGCATACACCATGAACACGCGCGGACGCGAGTTCATGCGCCAGTACATGAACCTTCTCGAACAGATGAACACCGAAGCGGTGGAGTATGTCCGCGGCATACCCGTTGTCAAGGTGTTCCAACAGACGGTGTATTCGTTCAAAAACTTCTACCGCACCATAATGCAATACAACCACACCGCGACGCGCTACACGCGCCTTTGGGAACGACCGATGACGCTCTACACGGTCATCATCAACAGCTTCGCCTACTTCCTTGTGCCTGTGGCTGTAATCCTTACGGGCATGGGCGATGGCGTCGGCACAGTGCTGGTAAACCTCATTTTGTTCGTGCTCGTAACGCCGGTGTTCTCTGAATGCGTGATGAAGAGCATGTACATAGGCCAGGCTTTCGCCCAGGCCGACGAGGCGGTGAGCCGTCTTGACAGCCTTACCGCCTACCCCACCCTGCCTGAAAGCAGCGAACCCAAGTCGCCGACAGAGTTCAGCGTGGAGTTCAACAACGTCGTTTTCGCCTACCCGGAGGCAGCAGACGAGCTGACAAGGGACAAGGCAAACACCCTTGTCTGCTCGTCAACTCGTCCCTCGTCAACTTCAAAAAACGTTCTTAACGGCATAATGTTCACCGTAGGACAGGGCAAGAGGGTCGCCCTTGTGGGTGCTTCGGGCAGCGGAAAAACCACCATTGCACGCCTCGTTCCCCGTTTTTACGACATAAACGGCGGCTCGGTGAGAATAGGAGGGGTTGACGTCCGCGACATCAGCCACAAAGAACTGATGCGCACGGTGTCGTTCGTATTCCAGAACCCACAGCTAATCAAGACCACAATTCTTGAAAACATACGCTACGGCAGGCCGGAGGCCACGATGGAAGAGGTGGACCGCGCCGTAGACATGGCGCAGTGCCGTGAAATCATAAACCGGCTGCCTGACGGCCTTGACACCGTAATAGGAACAGAAGGCACATACCTGTCGGGCGGCGAACGGCAGCGCATCGCCTTGGCAAGGGCGCTGCTCAAGGATGCGCCGGTCATTGTTTTAGACGAGGCCACGGCGTTTGCCGACCCGGAGAACGAGCACCTTATGCAGGCAGCACTGCGCGAACTGACGCGCGGCAAGACGGTGATAACCATAGCGCACCGCCTCACCAGCGTGGCCGATGCCGACGAGATACTTGTTATAGACAACGGACGCATAGCCGAACGGGGCACGCACGACACTCTGCTCGGCATGAAAGGGATATATTATAATAGGTGGAACGAGTATTGCCGGGCGGTGAACTGGACGATAGAAAAGCACCGACAGCCTGCCGAAGGCGGCAAACAAGCCTCAACTTCCACAGCGGAAAGGGCACAGGAAACGCAGCATTCAGGCATTTCTGATATGGACTTTGCTGCAAAGGAAACTTCTTCCTCCCCACAGGGGAGGTCGGGAGGGGCTTTCACCGCCCTCCGCCGGCGCTTCGCCTTGTCGGAGAAAGGAGCGAGGGACTTCTGCCGCGGCGTGGCGTGGACTACCATTTTCGACATCGTGCTGATGCTTCCGGCGGTGTTTGTGTTCGTGTTCCTTGACGACACACTGCGCCCGTTGCTCGGCGGAACGCCGTCAACAGGCCACGGACTCGCCTACTACGCGCTGCTCGCCTTGGCGTTCATGGCAGTGATGTACGTCGTCGGCGTGTTCCAGTACCGCAGCACATACACAAGCGTCTACGACGAAAGCGCAAACCGACGCATCAGCCTTGCCGAGAAACTTCGCCGCCTGCCGCTGGCCTTTTTCGGCGAGAAGAACCTGTCAGACCTCACCGCCACCATCATGGACGACTGCACAGACCTTGAACATACGTTCTCACACAGCGTGCCGCAACTGTTCGCCTCGCTCGCCAGCATTGCGCTGATAGCCGTCGGCATGGCCTTCTACTGCTGGCAGCTGGCCGCCGCGCTGTTCTGGGTTGTGCCCGTGGCTATGGGTATTCTGCTGCTTTCAAACAGGAGCATGCGCCGCAGCAACACGGTGAACTACAAGAACAAGCGCGCCGTTACGGAAGTGATACAGGAGGGGCTTGACACCATTCAGGAGATAAAGTCATACGGACAGGAACGCCGCTACACAGCGAAGCTCGACCGGGCGGTGGACTATTACGAGCGTGTGATGACGCGCGGCGAACTTATGTTGGGCGTGTTGGTTAACGGTTCGCAAAGCATATTGAAGTTGGGGCTGGCCACTGTGGTCATAGCAGGTGCCGGATTAGTGACCACTGGGACGGTTGACGTGTTCACGTTCCTTGTGTTCCTCGTCATAGGTTCGCGCGTTTACAGCCCCATAAACGAGGTGCTTAACAACATAGCGGCGCTGTCTTACCTCAAAATACGCATCAACCGTATGAACGAGATGGAGCGCATGCCGGTGCAGGAAGGCGCGGATGTAAGGATAAACGGCAATTACGACATCTGTTTTGACAATGTAAACTTCTCATACGAAACCGGCAAGAAGGTGCTCGATGACGTTTCATTCACCGCACGGCAAGGTGAGATAACGGCCCTGATAGGCCCGTCGGGCGGAGGAAAGAGCACCGCCGCCAAACTGGCCGCACGCTTCTGGGACGCAAACTCGGGGCGCATCACGCTGGGCGGGGTTGACATTTCAACCATAGACCCGGAGGCACTGCTGCGCAACTTCTCGGTAGTGTTCCAGGACGTGGTGCTGTTCAACGCCTCCGTCATGGACAACATACGCATAGGACGGCGCGACGCCACCGACGAGGAAGTGCTACGCGTGGCGCGCCTTGCATGCTGCGACGAGTTCGTAAGCAAGCTGCCCGACGGCTACCATACCGTTATCGGCGAGAACGGACAGACCCTTTCGGGCGGCGAACGGCAACGGATATCGATAGCACGCGCACTGTTGAAGGACGCGCCGGTGGTGCTCCTCGACGAAGCTACGGCATCGCTCGACGTTGAGAACGAGACGCTTATTCAGGCAGGCATATCCGAATTGGTGAAGAACAAGACCGTACTCATTATCGCACACCGCATGCGCACCATAGCCAACGCCGACAAAATACTGGTGCTTGGCAATGGAAAAATCATCGAACAGGGCACTCCCGGCGAACTGAAAGCACGCGGCGGCTACTTCGCAAGGATGCTGGCGCTGCAAGGGGAAAAGGCTTGAAAAGGTGAGAAAGCAAGAAGGTGAAAGGGTGAGAAGCCGTCACCCGTTTTCCAAAACGTGGCCTTTCGCATTCCAAAAGGCCACGTTTTACACGCCAAAAGGCCGTCTTTTACAAGCCAAAAGACGGCCTTTTGCTATATCGCTGAATATCAGACACTTGGCAACAGCATTTATGAAGAGGGCAACTAACAGACGTATCTTCACCTTGATTGCCATGAATAACCGCTTTTACATTACAGTATTACCAATACAAAAATAACAGAAAACAGATTAGGTTCAAAGATAATGACGGGTTATCTGCCCGTTTTCTTGATTTATCGGATAAAATATCGTACCTTTGCGCTATAGCATTTGATATTGAGGAGGGAAAAGACATGAGAACATCTGCTGCAATGGAGAACCTTTGGCTGTACTTGCAGTCGCTGCCAAAGAGCAACAAAAAATGGCTGTCGGAAAAGCTGATAGAAGACCTTAAGGCGGAAAGCGAAGAGACAATAAGCAAGGAGGAAATCCTTGCAGGCATCGACTGTGGGCTGAAAGAAATGATGGAGAGGAAACGTACTGGCAGAAAAGCGAAAACTTTGGAGGAGCTGATAAATGAACTATAGTTTTATATTGGACAACAGCTTTGAAAAAGAAGTAAAACGACTAAGCAAGCGTTACCATTCATTTAAGTCCGACTTACAATCTTTATTGACCGAACTCCGCGCAAATCCGCAGCTCGGAACAGACCTCGGTGGTGGTCTGCGAAAAATCCGTATGCGCATCACGGCGAAAGGCAAAGGCAAGAACGGCGGCGCAAGGGTAATCACATTCACAGTAATAGTGGCGGTTGACGAAACTGAAATCAACCTGCTATACATCTACGACAAGGCGGAACGCAGCAATATCACCGCAAAAGAAATTGACGCACTGCTACACAAGAACGGACTGAAATAAAGCAAACAACTATGGCACTGAACACGGAGAAGAACCTGAAACTATATTACTCGATAAAGGAAGTGGCCGAAATGATAGGCGTCTCGGAAAGCATGTTGCGCTTCTGGGAGAAGGAAATACCTCTGCTGAAGCCAAAGACGACCGGCAACAACGTGCGCCAATACACCGATGCCGACATAGAGAACGTAAAGGCTGTGTACAACCTCGTAAAGGTGCGCGGCTTCAAGCTGGCCGCCGCACGCAAAATGCTGCGCGAAAACAAGCAGGGCGTTGACAACAACGCACGGCTTATGGAAAGCATGATTAAAGTGCGCAACGAGTTGAAAGAGATGAAAAAACACCTCGACTACCTGGAATAAGAGCGTGCGGCAAGCTGCCTGTTGATACGCTTTTTTCTTTATTTCAATTCAGCTTCATCATATAAATGCTGACGGTTTATGGCCTTTTGCTTTGCGAAAGGCCATATTTTATTATTGTAATAAACCGCATTTCATCATGCCATGCAATAAACTCCGCTTCCCCGGGACGCTTTCCGCCAAGCTACGACAGTAGCAATGCAGGCATAGCTCATTCCCAAACTTGCAGAAACGAGCCATAAACAAGTCTGAATACATACATTTATCATTGGCTCCTTCCAATCTTCAATTCCCTGCATTTGCAACGCTTAAGTGTTAAAAAACACGCTTTCGGACTTTTTACGGCAGTTAAATTATTAGAAAAACACTCATTTTTAGCGCATTGAGACAAATGATAATAAAAATGAGACAAAATTGAATACAAGATAAACTTCTACAACCTAAATTTGCATTTGTAAAGAAAATTTTTTCTACAGACAACGTTAATCTTTGGACAAAACATTACGGATGAGAGACATTAAAAATCATGTACGACAGCATCTCCGGCCGGACAACTTCCCCACCAGGCAAAAAACAAGGCCGCCCTACGGACTGGAAAGACAATATTCCGGATTCCATACCAACCTTCCATGACGACACAGATACTGCCGATACGAAAAAACACCATGAATGTAAGATGTAACAAGCGATTTTCTAATACTATAATTATTAACTTAAACTCAAAAGACTATGGATTATTTGAAATCTAAATCAAATCTGAAGGGCGTAGTGCTGGCATTGAGCATGGCCTGCGTAGCTTCTAATGCTTTTGCAGTATCGCTTCCAGACCCACCCGGGGGGGGTAAAATTTCGACCCCGACAGCGGCCCAGCAACAGGTGACTGTTACGGGAAACGTCAGCGACGAAAGCGGTCCTCTGATAGGTGCCACTATCAAGGTAAAAGGCTCTTCAACAGGTGTAATAGCCGACATTGACGGAAACTTCAAAATCGCGGCCAACCCAGGCGACGTTCTCGAAATTTCATACATCGGCTACATCACCCAGGAAGTGACTGTAGGCAGCAAGACAAACTTCACAATCAAACTGGAGGAAGAAAAACACAACCTTAACGAAGTCGTAGTAATCGGTTACGGCACGCAGCGGCGTGAGGCCGTAACGGGCTCTGTTGCCAACATAGGCGGTGCGGAGCTCAATAAAATAGCAGCCACCAATGCAGCCCAGGCACTACAAGGCCGCATAGCAGGTGTGCTAATGACGCAGACATCGTCAAAGCCCGGCTCGGAGATGCAGATTCGTATTCGTGGACAGCGTTCACTCAATGCGAGCAACGACCCTCTAATCGTGCTCGACGGAATACCGTTCATGGGACAGCTGTCCGACATCAATCCGGGCGACATCAAGTCAATGGACATCCTGAAAGACGCCTCTGCCACAGCCATATATGGTAGCCGTGGTGCGAACGGCGTCATCCTAATCACCACCGTAAAGGGTATGGAAGGCACCCCTGCCAAGGTAAGCTACAATGCCTATGTAGGCTTCAAGACCCTATTCCACCGGTTCCCGATGATGAACGGAAAAGAGTATGCCAAAATGCGCGAGTATGCTCAATGGAATACTGGAGGTTACCAGAACTCTGTTGACGAGAGCAACGACATGAACACCGACTGGCAGGACATGTTCTACCGTACAGGCATCACCCACAGCCACGATGTCAGCATTGCCGGTGGAACAAAAGGTGGAAGCTACAGCTTCGGTGCAGGCTATTATCATGACGAAGCAGTCATCCCGACGCAAGGCTACGACCGCATATCAATCCGCGGTAATTTCGACCAAAGCGTTGGAAAGTATTTCCGCTTCGGACTTTCGACCAATACAAACTACCACGAAACAACGGGTCAGAACATCAACATGTACAGTGTGTTGTCAATGAGTCCGTTGATTAATCCTTATGATGAAAACGGCAATCTCAAACAAAGGGTAAGAATGCCTGCCGACGACGTATTTGTTGTTACCAAAGACGTAGTAAACAGTCTGAAGGACAATTGGCTGAATGAGGAAAAGGGCCTCGGCTCATATAATACAATGTTCGCCGAAGTAAAATGTCCGTGGATAGAAGGTCTTAGCTACCGCATAAATGTCGGTTTGAACTACCGTTCTTCCAAAACCGGCGTGTTCACTGGTACTGGAGTGAACAACGGCAATAACCCGGACAATCCCAACAGCGCGTCAGTACAGCAGGATATTACAAAGAACTGGGTTGTCGAGAACCTTATTACATACGACCGCACATTCGCCGAGAAGCACCATTTGAATGTCACCGGCCTTTACTCGGCAGAACAGACAACGTTCGAGCGCACATACATGTCCGGCCAGAGTATTCCCGCCGAATATTTCCAATATTATAATATAGGAGCCGCAACCCAAAACCTTTCTGTCGACCCCGACAATCAGAATTATTGGCAAAGCGGACTTATGTCATGGATGGGACGTGTGATGTACACATACGACAACAAGTACATGATTTCGGCCGCAGTCCGTGCCGACGGTTCCTCACGCCTTGCCAAAGGACACCAATGGCATACATATCCTGCCATATCTGTCGGATGGAACATTTCCCGCGAAAGCTTCCTTAAAGACGTCAAGTGGATTGACAACATCAAGCTGCGCGTCGGCTACGGCGAGACTTCAAACCAGAGTATCGACCCGTATTCCACTCTCGGAGCACTTAGCTCACGTCCTTACAACTTCGGCTCTACCGGATTTTACCGTGGCTACTATGTCTCTACGCTGCCAAACGATGAACTTGGATGGGAATATTCATCAACATGGAACTTTGGTGTTGACTTTTCTTTCTTCAGCGGAAGGTTGAGCGGTACGATGGAATACTACATCCAAAACACTCACGACCTGCTCCTCAGCGTGTCACTGCCTTCAACTTCAGGCGTAAGCAGCTATATGGCCAACGTCGGAAAGACGCGCAATACCGGTTTTGAAATGAGCCTTAACGGCGTAATCCTCGACAACAAGAACGGCTGGACATGGGATGCAGGCATAAACCTGTACTTCAACAGGAACAAGCTTGTGGCTCTTGCTTCGGGCGCAAAGCAAGATATAAACAACCGTTGGTTCGTAGGCCACCCGATAGACGTAATCTACGACTATAAGAAAATCGGCCTGTGGCAGGAAGGCGACCCATATCTTGACATCCTCGAACCGGGTGGCAATGTCGGTATGATTAAGGTTGAGTACACCGGTGAGTACAACGACGACGGCACACCCGTGCGCCAGATAAACACGGACGACAGGCAGATTATGGACATGGAGCCCGACCTCATCGGAGGCTTCAACACCAACGTTTACTACAAGGGCTTCGACTTCTCGCTCATCGGTTCGTTCCAGATTGGCGGTACACTTATCAGCGCCCTTCACTCCAACATCGGCTACCTTAACTCATTGGACGGCCGCCGCGGACAGATTGACGTTGACTACTGGACTGAAACAAACACTGACGCCAAGTATCCACGGCCGGGCGGCATATCCTCAAGCAACAACCCGAAGTACGGCAGCACCCTCGGATACTTCGACGCAGGCTATCTGAAGGTACGCGCCATCACCATCGGCTATGACTTCGCACGCTTCAAGGCGGTCAAGGACTTCGGCATCAGCAAGCTGCGCGCTTATTTCACGGTACAAAATCCGTTTGTGCTGTTCTCTCCGTTCACCAACGAATGCGGACTCGACCCGGAAACCAACTCTATCACAAACGACGGTATCACAGCCGTTTCCATGGAAGGATACACCGGTTCGCACACTCTGCCGATTGTAGGATACAACACTCCGGCTACACGCAATTTCTTATTCGGTATCAATCTGACTTTCTAAAAAACACAAACCATGAATACGTTAAAATCAAAAATAAGGAACTTCGGTATTGCATCCTTGGGAATGTTGATGCTTTGCTCATGCTCCGACATCCTTGACGAGCAGCCCCGTACAATATATGAACCTGGCTTCTTCCAAGAAGAGGAAGGAATCATGGGCGGACTTACTGCGCTTTACGCCCACTTGCGTGACACTTACGGGAACGGCTATTACCTGAATGCTTACGAAACCGGCACCGACGAATACACCTGGGGACATGACGCAGACTCTAACTACAAGAATGCCGACCTTTCAGGCGTAGGTTCTCTCAATGCGGAGACAAGCCGTTCAGACGCTCTTTGGAACAATGCGTTCACGTATATCAATACTGCCAGCGGAATTATCGAGAACGGAACAGCTGCCGGCATTGACGAGGCTCTTATCAGCGAGGCACGTTTCTTCCGCGCATTCGACTACTTCCGCCTTGTACAGACATTCGGCGGCGTGCCTCTTGACCTTGGCGCAGGCGAGCTGAAGTTCAACACTTCACCTTCACGCACATCGGTGCGCAACACCGTCCCGGAAGTTTACACAAAAGCCATCTTCCCTGACTTGCTCACCGCAATAGAGAACTTGCCCGAAACCGGACGCCTCACCGGCGGCGTAACCAAGACGGCAGCGCGCATAGCCTTGGGCTGGGCTTACCTTACCTACGGCTGGTGGCTCGAGAACCCGAACAACATCCCGACCTATCCCGAATGCGACCGCGTTGACCCGGACGGACATGATGCACAGTGGTATTTCCAGGCTGCTTACGACATTGCAGTCGAAGGAATACAAAATCCCGGAACGTTCAGCCTGCAACCTACATTCTATGATGTCAACGTCGGCTCCAACGACCGCAACAGCGAGATTGTACTCTATGCAGACCACACCCAGGAGAGTGAAGAATACACAGGCGGCTCGTTAAGCTGGGCCAACGGTTCTACCGGCGAGAACTTCGCGGCATGGATGGTGACGTGGGACTATACGCTTATGACGGCAAAGAGGCCGGACAACGGAGAGTCGTACAACCCCGTGCAGCGTATAGCAATCCAAGACGGTGGCCGTCCTTGGAAATGTATGGCTCCGCCGCACGAAGTGTTTACAAACACGTTTGCCGACAAGACCTACGACTCACGCTTTGACGGCACATTCACAACCGTGTACCGCGCCAACTGGGATCTTGCACACGCTGACAACTCACCGGCGACACTGGTAAACGCGAATGACATGCAAATCAATCCCGGCGACCCGACATTGACTTTCATCACGGATTATGACGCTCCGGCCGGCTCCGAATACACTACAGAGAACACTGTTGGCGGCTTTGAAGCTCCCGGACGCTCTGACTATGTGGTTCCATTGTCAGCCATCAGCCGCCGCAAGTATCCGGCGCTCTGGAAAATCGCGATGTACCGTACCGACAACGGCAACGGTCTGGGTTCTCCTAACGGCAGCATTACACGCCCGTATCCGGTAATGAAGTTCTCCGAGCTTTACTTTATCGGAGCCGAAGCGGCTGTCAAGGGAGCTACACCACAGTCGGGATATTCAGCACGCGAGCTTATCAACGTTATCCGCGGACGTGCAGGAAAGTGGAGTTTCAACAGGGTTACAAACTCTGAATACGTCGCCGACTTCAGCCAGCAGATGAAGGACGCTACGCCGCAGACCATAACGATTGACTTCCTCGTCGACGAGCTTAGCCGCGAATACTTCGGCGAAGGCCGCCGCTGGTACGACCTCGTGCGCACACAAACGTGGAGGGAACGCGCCGAAACGTTCCACATCGCAGGTCCTTCAACCGAAGACTACACACCGGAGGAATTCCACCGCGACATCCCCGACGGCTACTATCTACGCCCCATACCGCAGGCACAGCTCGACGGCATGGAGATGACCGACGACGAGAGGAACCAGTATCAGAACCCGGCGTACAGGTGGTAATGAAAGTTTGAATGTCTTGGTATCAATTGATATGATTTGAGTTTGTTGTGGGAGTGGAACGTTTTGGTAATCTTGAAAGTTACATGAAATGTCCACTCCCATTATTGTCACAATCTTTTCACCGTGCCCATACGGGCATGTAATACGTAATTTATGAGAAAACCGATTATTGTCTTATTCGTATTTCTGACAAGCCTACTCACATGCCATGCCGGCAATGTTGAGCGGAAACAGAACTTCGACTTCGATTGGAAATTCATCCTTGACGACAACCGCGGCTACTCATCAGCATCGGTGGACGACTCAGGATGGCAAGACGTGCAGCTGCCGCATGACTGGAGCACCGCCCTGGCTTGGGACAAAAGCGTAAGCGGTTCGGCGGCACACCTGCCGGGCGGCATCGGATGGTACAGAAAAACATTCAACATCCCGTCAGCTTATAAAGGCAAAAAGGTGTCAATCCTCTTCGACGGCATCTACCATCAGAGCGACGTCTACATCAACGGCCGCCATCTCGGCTTCAGGCCGTATGGCTTTTGCAGCATAGAATACGACCTTACGCCCTACCTTAACTATGGAGGCGCAAACGTCATTGCCGTGCGCGTTGATAGGAAAGAGAAGCAGGAGGTATGCCGATGGTACACAGGCTCTGGCATATACCGCCACGCATGGCTGCAAGTGCGCAACCCCATACACATTCCTACATACGGAACATACGTCACCACGCCGCGCGTCACGGCATCACAGGCCGATGTCGACATAGTGACAACGCTTGTAAACAAAAGCGGCAAGCCGCAGGAAGTAACCGTGACACAGCGCATAACCGACGCTGAAGGCAAAACCGCAGCCAAGGCGAAAGCCCTGAAAAAGCACCTGCAGGCAGGCGACTCCGTAGACGTAAAGCAGTCGCTTGTGCTTGAAAGCCCCACGCTATGGTCGCAGGACAACCCCTACCTGTACGTCATGGAGACAACGGTCAAGGCCGGAGGAAAGACAGTCGACACATACCGCACCACCTTCGGTGTGCGCACAATCAAGTTCGACCCTGAACACGGGTTCTTCCTCAACGGCAAGCACGTCAAGCTGAAAGGCATGTGCCTGCATCAGGACATGGGCGTACTGGGCACCGCCGTGCCCGACCGCGGCTACGAGTACCGCCTCGAAATACTGAAAGCGTATGGCTGCAACGCCATACGCTGCGCCCACAACCAGCCCTCGCCCGAACTGCTTGACCTTTGCGACCGCATGGGACTGCTTGTAATCGACGAGGCGTTTGACAAGTGGAAGTCCGGATATTACGCCAAGTACTTTGACGAGTGGTGGCAGCGCGACATGGCGGACATGGTCCTGCGCGACCGCAACCATCCGTCGATAATCCTCTGGAGCATTGGCAACGAGGTGCAGGAGGCATGGGACGAAGGCACCGAGGGCATAGAACGCGCAAAGATGCTCAACGACTTCGTACACCGTCTCGAACCGACACGCCCCACAACGCTGGCCGCACAGAACAACCACAACGGCAAATTCTCGGCCATTGTCGACGTGACAGGCTACAACTACCTCGAAGCACGACTGCTGGCCGACCGCGCCAACAACCCCACCCACTGCTACTTCATATCCGAAGAACTGCCCTATTTCCAAGGGGCGGAGGGCAACATACGCGCTTACCTGACCGACAACCCGTGGAACACGATAGCCGCACACGACTTCATTGCCGGCGGCTTCATCTGGTCGGGGGTTGACTATTGGGGCGAAGCCGGCGGCGACAGCCACGGATGGCCCAACGGTCTGTTTGACATGGCCATGACGGAGAAGCCGCGCGCCATATTCCACCGCGCGATGTGGAACCCCGACAAGCCCGTAGTAGGCATAGCCGTTATGGACAATTCGCTCGACATCGACCACGGGCGCGACCTGTGGCAGTGGCCCATGATGGCGTCGCACTGGAGCTTCCCCCAACGTTACAGGGGGCTTATGATGGAAGTGCGCACCACCACGAACTGCGAGCGCGTAGAGCTGGTTTGCAACGACAAGCAGATGGGAGTGTACAAGACGGCCGACTATCCCAACCACACCATCAACTGGTTCGTACCGTTCAACCCCGGCACAATCGTAGCCAACGCATACAACGGCGACAGCCTTGTCGCCACAGCACGGCTCGTAACGGCTTACAAGGCCGAGAAAATAAGTGCCAAGGCTGACCGCACACGGCTAAGAGCCGACGGACAAGACCTGTCGTTCATAAAAATAGAGCTACAGGACAAAGACGGCAACCCCGTAGAAGTTGACGACCGCAACATCAGCGTCTCGGTAGACGGCGAGGGAGTGCTGCGCGGCATCGATACAGGCGAGACGCGACGCAAGGAACTGCTGACCGCCAACACCGTAAAGTCATACTTCGGCCGCGCACAGGCCGTAGTCCAGTCGACAAGAAAAGCGGGAACGGTGAACGTCCGCATCAAGGTTGACGGCATAGACGGCGAGCAGGTCATCCCCCTCACCACCGAATGACATCAGGGCGTTCTGGCACGCCAATGCGATACAGGCACAATGTACCCTCACGGTACACAATGAGACCAAAGTGTTTCATCAGTGTTGTTTAATTAAGGTAGAAGGCACGCCGCTCATGCGGCGCGCCATTCTTTTTCCCACATTTTACCGTCACCTGTCACAACCGCCAATAACCTGCAGTCAATCAACAACTTAACACGTGACAGTAAAATCCACTCACTGTCACATAACGTCATACCGTCCGAACGCCGCAAAGAGGCGTATAAAATAAACTAAGCCATTTTGATACGTTCTTTCAGAACTAAGGACACGATTGCGTCTTAATGGAGCAATCTTCGAAATTATGTCCATACAAGAAGTGCATGCTTATACCGAACCCACGTTAATATACAGTGACTATTGACACAAGCGATTGGGATTCATAAAGTCATGTGAATGAAGACGGCTTGCACTTGACTATTCCCCTATTATGGTGGCGACTATCCGACGTGCACCGCCGTAGTTGCGGTACTCGCAGAGGTAGATGCCTTGCCATGTGCCGAGGTTGAGGCGGTGATTGGTTATTGGAATGTTGAGACTTACACCCGAGAGGGTCGACTTGGCGTGTGCCGGCATGTCGTCGTCGCCTTCGAGGGTGTGGGTATAATACGGCTGACGTTCGGGCACAACGCGGTTGAAGATGCTCTCCATGTCGGTGCGCACATCGGGGTCGGCGTTCTCATTGATGGTGAGTCCGCAGCTGGTGTGCTTCACAAAGAGATTGAGCAGCCCTTTGCCCGGCAGGGGCGGAAGCTGACTTACTATTTCGTCGGTTACGAGGTGGAAGCCACGGCGGCGCGACTTCAGTGTTATTTCAATTTGTTCTACCATTTTTTAGTTGACGAGTTGACAAGAGACGAGCAGACAAGGGACGAGAGACAAGTGGACAAGGGACAAGTTGACAAGGGACGAGCAGACGAGGAACAAGGAATGAGTGAAATATTATCACTTTTCTAATCGTCACTCATATCTTGTCCCTTGTCCACTTGTCTCTCGTTTCTTGTCTGCTTGTTACTTGTCAATTCGTTTACTTATTAACTTTCCAGTCCTTAAATACGTTTTCAACGGTCACTTGGGCGGCTTCTTTCTTGGCGAGCTGCTTGCTCCACCCTACCCTTTCTGCTGTTTTCGCGCCGTCACCGGTGTTGTCATACTCCAAGTAACGGGCGGTCTGTTCGTTCTTAGGGTTCTTCCAGTTGTGCCATCCGGCAGGCACTATGTGGCCACCAAGGTCGCAGTTCATGAACAGGGTGTAAGCGTATGGACGCCACGGACGGCCGAGATATACTTTGTCTACGCCGGGAGCGGCGGTCAGACGGCAATGGTTGAACACGTAGCCGAAAGCCACGTCCTGCGGAGTTGACGCCGCCGTGACGTATGAGTCGGCCTTGCTGTGTATGGTGCAGTTCTCAAACCACGCCGTAGACGGGCCGAAAATAAAGTCGGTTGTGCCCTCTATGTAGCAGTTGTTGAAGTAAACGCGCGTTCCGCCAACGCCGGTATAGACGGTGTCCTGATTGCCCAAGAAGCGACAACCTATGAACGTAAGGCGGTCGCCCTCGGTGTGTAAGGCTACTGCCTGGCCCAGCTTGGCGGCGTTGTTCTCGATTGTTATGTTCTTGAACGTTATGTCGCTGCCCTCCACTTTCACTGTATATGTGCGGAATGTGCCCATGGGCTTATTGGTCTCTGGCAGGCGTATGTTGGCGTGGTCGTCGTATGTTATGATGGTCTTGTCCGCACTTTCGCCGCAAATCTCGATGTTGGTGAGCCACGACGGGATGATGACTTTCTCTTTGTAAACGCCGTTCTTCACGTAGATTACCTTGTGGTATTCCATGAAGGCGCGGCAAACCTCGACGGCTTCACCCACGGTGCGGAACTCTCCTGTGCCGTCTCTGGCGACAAAGAGAGTGTCCGGGTTGTCGTATTTGCTGGCTGCATTGGCTGCCAACGAGCAGGCAAAAGCCAATAAAGAGATGAAAATATTTTTCATTTTCCTGATTGATTTTAGTATTTAACGTTAGCCTAATGAAAGCATGGCGATAGCGGATGTTTTCCTATATGCCGTGTCTTGCTCTGCAAAAGACGGCTTTTCATAGCCTGAAAGGCCATGTTTCAGGCTGTAAAAGGCGGTCTTCGGGCAACAGGCTGGTTTTCAGTGCTTTCCATGCAAGGAGGATTTTGTGACGGAGGGGACATCAAACCACCTGCGTCACTTCCTGTAGTCCGTCAATCTTTTTAAGTTTGTCGATTATCGTGCGCACATCGTCACGGTCGTGTATGCGCAGGTCGAGCGAACCGTCAAAGATACCTTCGTCACACGATATGGTTATTTTATGAATGTTCACGTTAAGCTCTTCAGATATGACCTGTGTAACTTCGTTGAGTATCCCGATTCGGTCGGTACCCTTAATCTCAATCATCGCGTCGAAGAACAGCTGCTTGTGCATGTCCCACTTGGCGTCGAGTATGCGGTTGCCGTAGCTCGACTTCAGCCTTGCGGCCACGGGGCATGAACGCTTGTGTATTTCGATGCGGTTCTTTCCGTCGATGAAGCCGAGGGCATCGTCGCCGGGTATGGGGTGGCAACATTGCAGGAATACAAACTGATGGATGTTCTCATCGGTAATGTAGATTGGCTTCTTCCGGTTAAAGCCCTCCGTAACGATGAAATAGGCGGGCTTCTTTTCGTCCTGCCCTTTCTTCTTTTTACCGACAAAGGGCACAAACTTGCGCAGGTTGCCAGCAATGTTCTGCTTTTTCTTCTTCCCTGTTATTTCGTCGATGTCCTTGTCGCCGAGTATGATGGTCTTGTCGCCAAGAGCCTTGAAAAGCGTCTCGGGCTTCTGCACATCATGAAAGTCGCAGAGCTTGTCGATGATTGACGAGTTCGGCTCAAGCGAGTGCTTTTTAAGGAACTCGGCCAACACCTCCTCGCCTTTCTTCTGTATCTCCTTCGCATCGCGCCTAAGAATCGCCTGTATCTTGGCCTTGGCCTTGGCCGTAGAAGCGAAGTTTATCCACGAAGGCTGCACATGCTGAGAGTTAGACGTCAGTATTTCCACCTGGTCTCCGCTCTGCAGCTTGTGGCTCAGCGGTACAAGTTTGTGGTTAACTTTCGCTCCTATACAGTGGCTTCCGAGAAAAGTATGTATTTGAAAGGCAAAGTCAAGGGCGGTGCATCCGGCCGGCATTGTCTTGATTTCACCTTTCGGGGTGAACACGAATATTTCCGACGCGAAAAGATTTAGCTTGATGGCATCGAGAAAGTCCATAGCGTCTGGCTGCGGGTCGTCAAGTATTTCCTTGATGGTGCGCAGCCAGTTGTTCAGCTCGCCGTCGTCCTCGGCAATTTCCTCTCCCTCCTTGTATTTCCAATGGGCGGCAAATCCCTGCTCGGCAATCTCGTCCATACGGTCGGAACGGATTTGCACCTCTATCCAACGCCCCTGCTTGCTCATCAACGTTACGTGCAACGCCTGATAGCCATTAGCCTTGGGATGGTTCACCCAGTCGCGAAGGCGGTCGGGATGAGCCTTATATATCTGGCTTATCGCAACGTAGATGTTAAAGCACTCGTTGACTTCCTCTTCACGCTTTTCGGGCTTGAATATGATGCGCACGGCAAGGATGTCGTATATTTGGTCAAAGGTGACATGCTTGTTCTGCATCTTGTTCCAAATGGAATAAGGGCTTTTCACACGCGCCTTTATCTGGTATTCAATACCTTTCATCTTGTCCAACGCCTCGCGTATCGGCGCGGTAAAGTCGGCAAAAAGGCTCTCGCGCGACGCCTGGGTGTCGGCAAGCTGGTCTTCTATCAGTTTGTATTCTTCGGGATGTTCGAACTTGAAACTAAGGTTCTCAAGTTCCGTCTTGATTTTGTTCAGTCCGAGCCTGTTGGCCAAAGGCGCATAGATGTACAACGTTTCGCCTGCTATCTTGTATTGCTTGTTGGCCGGCTGGCTGTCAAGAGTGCGCATGTTGTGCAGACGGTCGCATATTTTTATGAGGATGACGCGGATGTCGTCGCTCATGGTAAGCAGCAGCTTCTTGAAGTTCTCGGCCTGCGCCGATGCCTGGTCGCCGAATATGCCGCCGGAAATCTTGGTAAGGCCATCGACAATCTGCGCGATTTTATGGCCGAAGATGTTTTCAATGTCTTCTACGGTGTAGTCGGTATCTTCCACAACGTCATGCAACAGTGCCGCGCTGATGCTCGTCGAGCCAAGCCCCATCTCCGAACAGGCGATTTGCGCTACTGCTATCGGGTGCATTATGTAAGGCTCTCCGGACAGGCGGCGCACTCCCTTATGCGCCTGCTTGGCAAAATTGAACGCCTTTGTTATCAGGTCAACCTTCTTGCGGTGACGTGTAGCAAGGTAGCTATCAAGCAAATGCTGGAACGCATCGTTTACCAGTTTGTCTTCTGCTTCGGCCTTTGCCTTGTCTATGCTGTTCTGCTCTTCCATGGCTGTGTGCTTCTTGGATATTATATAAAAAAGGTGTATCGGCTTACGGCGCAGAAGGTCATCTCACCCTTATTTTCTTTCCGGCGCGTATGTTGTTGCCGCGTATGCCGTTGAGCTGGCGCAGCCTCTTCACCGTAGTATGGTTTCTCTCGGCTATTTCCGACAGGGTGTCGCCCTTCCTTATAGTGACCCTTTTCACCCTCGAACGCCTACTACGCCTTGAAGAACTACGTTTCTTTGTTGTGCTGCTCTTCGTCGTGTTGTCCACTTCGACCAATGAGCGCCTTGTGAAAAGATCTTCCGCCTTATAATTGTAGATAGAATCTTCGTTCGCTATGAATGTGTTTGTCGCCGTTGCCGGCATCCTTATGATTGAAGGCTTGCTGCTGCCATTCACTATGTCACGGCGGTATTGCGGATTAAGTGTACGCAGCTCGTCAAGCTCAAGGCCGCATACTTCGGCAATCTGCTTCAAATGTACGTCCCTGCTCACCACAATGGTGTCGGTCTTTGCAGGCAACTGCGTGCGCATCGGACAAATGTTGTGCTCGCAATAATAGTTCATCACGTAGTTTGCCGCGATAAAAGCCGGCACATATCCTCTTGTCTCGCGCGGCAGATAAGGGTATATCTTCCAATAGTCGGCTTCACCGCCGGCGCGGTGCATCGCCTTCTTGATGTTTTCCGGACCGCAGTTGTAAGCTGCTATGACGAGGCTCCAGTCCCCGAAGATATTATAAAGGTCTTTCAAATATCTTGCCGCGGCGAACGACGACTTTACAGGGTCACGGCGCTCATCAACCAAAGAATTCACCTCAAGCCCATATTGCTTTCCCGTAGCCACCATGAATTGCCACAATCCGGCCGCCCCTGCATGGGAAGTAGCCATCGGATTGAGAGCCGACTCTATCACCGGCAGGTATTTAAGTTCAAGCGGCAGACCGTTAGCTTCAAGAGCCTCTTCGAATATCGGAGTATAAAAGTTTGAAGCCCCGAGCATATAGCTTACCGAATGGCGCAAGCGGCCGGTATACCTGTCGATGAATTGCTGGACAATATCGTTATAAGGCATCTCCATGACATTGGGAAGGCGGCTCAACCTGTCGATATACACCTCTTTGGGATAAGTCTTGTTTTCGTCACGGTAATTGCAGTCGTTGTCCGGCTGCAAATAGGTTTTCGAATAGTATAAGTTCAGGAGGCTGTCAACTTCATAGTTCATGGCCTCCGGCACATCGATGACTTCCTCCTTTCCATCGTCATCTGTAACGATGATTTCCTCGTTCACGTTTTGCGCCTGCATCACGCAGTTGCACCCGAGAAACATGACAGCAATGATGGCAGACGTCTTCTTTCTCATTGTTTTATACTGTATATGCATTATATGTTTAAGAGTTCCCTTTTTACACATTCCAACTTAAAATGTCACGAAACATTGCAAACCGATGGACGATGATTTCAACGGATTTGTTGACATGCCGTTGTTTATTATCGCAGGCTGCACCCTAAGGCTAAGGTCTTTGGATATATCAAATTCCGACAACGACGCGTCAACATACGCATCGATGACAGACAAGGCATAAACACCTATCAAGATGAATATGCTGAGATCGCGGTATCTCCTGTAAAAGTCCTTACGCCGCCTGAACAGGTTTTGATAAAGTTCCGAATTCTCAGACGTTATCGTATTGCCCAAGTGCAGAAACTGATTGTAACTCTGCGTATTAGGGTCGTTGTCCATGATGTCCATGTATGCCTGTGAATAGTCATGGTACATCTGGTTGTTCCACCTTATTGCATACAAACATCCCAGAAAACCGCCATATACTATGGGAAGCTTCCAGAACTTGCGGTTATATATCTGGCCAGCGCCTGGTATCACGATTGCAAGCCACATGGCACGCTTGGCACTTGGCCTCCACGTACTCCAATCGCGCTTCTCCTTAGGCTTTATTGGCAATGTGTCTTTAATGCTGTTCAGATTGGCTGAATCCGCTGCCGCGATAAGCTTTGCAACGGAATCATTCATCGCCGCAGAAGTCTTTTGTTCCATCATGGCGATGGAATCCGCACCGTTGATTGACACCAATGAGTCAGCTTCAGCCGACTTGCACGGCAAAAGAACAGACAGCACCACACAAACGGCCAATGTCCTCATCAATATGTATTTAGGCAATCTGCTCGGGGAAATCACAACCTTATTGCTGTTCGTTCTGTGTGTCGAAAATACTCATTATACGTTTCAAATCCTCTTCGTTGGCAAAAGGAATACTTATCTTTCCCTTGCCGTTTGCCGAAACCGTCATTTGCACCGGAACATTGAAGATGTCAGCCATACGCTGCTTCAAGGCGGCAAGCTTCTCCGGCATCTGCTGCTTCGAAGCTATTTTTTTCTTTCCGCTTACAATGTCTTCGCCGTTTTTCAGCTTCTGCACCATCTCTTCAACCTTGCGTACAGAATAGCCGTTCTTTTGTATTTCCTTGAACAGCTTTACCTGCGACGAAGGGCTGTCTATTGCCAACAGCGCGCGTGCATGCCCCATGTCAATTTCCTTGTTCTGCAATGCCATCTGTACCTGTGCCGGAAGTTTAAGCAAGCGCAGATAGTTGGCTATTGCCGTACGGCTCTTGCCTACACGCTCCGACACCTTCTCCTGCGTCATGCCTGCGCTTGACAGCAGGTGTTCATAAGCCAAAGCTATTTCTATTGCATTAAGGTCTTCACGCTGGATGTTCTCGACAAGCGCCATTTCCATGACGTTCTCATCCTTGATGGTGCGTATATATGCTGGTATGGCCGTCAGACCTGCTATCTGCGACGCCCTCCAACGGCGCTCGCCAGCAATGATCTGGAACCTGTTTTCATCAACCTGCCGCAACGTTATCGGCTGTATTATGCCAATTTCACGTATGCTGTTAGCCAGTTCCTGCAACGCGACAGGGTCAAACTCACGGCGCGGTTGGTTGGGATTGGCTTCTATCTGAGCCAACGGTATTTCATTGATTGTAGAACTGCCTTGCGGACGCACGTCGTCTGTAGAGATAAGCGCGTCAAGTCCACGCCCCAGTGCGTTGCCGTATCTTTTCTTTACTGCCATTGTTTAATATATGGTTTGCGATTTGCGGCTATACGGATTGAGAGTTACGGCTTCATCAAGAAGTTTCAAAACCCCATAACCGAACAACCCGCACAACACTAATTTTTATTTATGATTTCCTTTGCCAGTGCAAGGTGGTTCTTGCTGCCCGTAGAATCAGCGTCATAAAGTATCACGGGCAAGCCGTGGCTGGGCGATTCACTAAGCTTAACGTTGCGCTGTATTACTGTTTTGAACACAAGCTCCTGGAAATGACGCTTCACCTCGTCATATATCTGGTTGGCAAGTTTCAGGCGGCTGTCATACATCGTCAGCAGGAAGCCTTCAATCTCCAAATCCGGATTCAGTTTGCTCTTGATTATTTTTATTGTATTCAACAGTTTGCTTATGCCTTCAAGGGCAAAATACTCGCACTGCACAGGAATTATCACCGAATTGGCCGCAGTCAGGGCATTTACAGTGATCAAGCCAAGTGACGGAGAACAGTCTATCAGGATATAATCATAATCATCCCTGATTGGCGCGAGCAAGCTTTTTATCACTTGTTCACGATGCTCGATGTTTAGCATCTCTATTTCAGCGCCCACAAGGTCGATATGGCTCGGTATTATGTCAAGTCCGTCAATGTCTGTGGTGTACACGGCATCGCGCACGTCCGCCCCGTCGATGATACATTCATATAAAGTGCAGTCAATGTCTTTCGTGTTGACCCCAAGGCCGCTTGACGCATTTGCCTGCGGGTCGGCATCGATTACCAGAACCTTTTTCTCTAATGTGGCGAGCGAGGCCGCCAAGTTGATAGTCGTAGTGGTTTTGCCCACTCCGCCCTTTTGGTTTGCTAATGCGATTATTTTTCCCATTTTCACTATGTTTAAGTCGACAAGTAACTGAATACGGATAAGCTGAATGGATTTGTCTTGTCGCCCACCTGCTTGCTACTTGTGTGCTTGCCTGTGCTAAAATTATTTTGCAAAAGTACATATTTTATGTGAGAAATAATTGATTTAAACCTTTTTTCGTACTTTTGTAGGCGAAAGTAAATGATTTTTTAAGAATACGATGAGACCGTTAATACTTATTTCCAACGATGACGGCTATCACGCCAAAGGTATCAATTCTCTTATTGACATGATTTCTGATTTGGGAGACATCCTTGTCTGCGCACCCGAATCGGCACGTTCTGGTTTCTCAACGGCATTTTCAGCCACCATCCCTCTACGCCTGAAACTGCGCCGCGAACGTGAAGGCATGCAAATGTGGTCGTGCAACGGCACGCCTGTGGACTGCGTTAAACTTGCCCTCAGCGAACTTTGCAACAGACGAAAGCCTGACATGGTGATTGGCGGAATAAACCACGGCGACAACGCTTCGGTCAACTCCCACTATTCAGGAACAATGGGAGTAGTGCGCGAAGGGTGCATGAAATACATTCCGTCGGCGGCATTCTCACTCTGCAATCATGAAGACGATGCTGATTTTGAGCCTTTAAGAAAATACGTAAGAGCCATTGTATCAAGCGTTTTACGCGATGGGCTGCCGAAAGGCGTATGTCTGAACGTGAACTTTCCCTTGCTAAAAGAATTCAAAGGAATAAAAGTCTGCCGAATGGCAAATGGGACTTGGGGCAACGAGGTCGTTCGCGCACATCATCCACGAGGCTATGACTATTTCTGGCTTGTGGGTGAATATACAAATGACGAGCCTGAGGCCGACGACACTGACAACTGGGCTTTGCGTCACGGCTACGTTGCAATAACGCCTACCACGATTGACGTTACTGCTTACGAAATGATTGAAAAGATAAAAAACATTATTTCAATGCATAATTCACAATCGGGCAATTCATAATTAGCTAAACGCTGACTTTCAGTTCACAATTCATAATTAATAACTTGTTGGATTCTGTCGGCAGTTTTTTCTCTTTGCGTATGACAAACAGCCAACAGGCGACGGACAGCCAATCATAATTTATGAAGCGGCCAATTGTGAACCATGAATTATAATCTTAAGCGATGAAGTATTATATTATTGTAGGCGAAGCCAGCGGCGACTTGCATGCTTCGCGCCTTATGCGTTCGCTGCGCGGCGTTGACAGCGAGGCCGATTTTCGCTTTTTCGGCGGCGACCTGATGTCGGAAGCGGGCGGAACGCGCGTCAAGCATTACCGCGAACTGGCTTACATGGGCTTCGTTCCGGTGCTATTGCACCTGCGGACAATCTTCAAGAACATGGCACTTTGCAAGCAGGACATCGTTGAGTGGAACCCCGATGTCGTGATACTTGTTGACTATCCAGGCTTCAACCTCGACATAGCCAAGTTCCTGCACGCAAACACCTCTATCCCGGTTTATTATTACATTTCG
This sequence comes from uncultured Prevotella sp., assembly GCA_900551055.1. GTDB lineage: Bacteria > Bacteroidota > Bacteroidia > Bacteroidales > Bacteroidaceae > Prevotella. Next base: position 39,621 of record URUK01000009.1, read on the forward strand.
CCCAAAATATGGGCGTGGAAGGAGTACAGGATAAAGAACATCAAGCGCGACATCAGCGAGATGTTCTCCATCCTGCCGTTCGAGGTGCAGTTTTACGAGGGCAAACACCACTTCCCCATACACTATGTGGGCAACCCGACGGCCGACGAAGTGACGGAGTTCATGGCGTCATATACCGAGACGTTCGAGGATTTTTGCAGCAAGAACTCACTACAGGCGGACAAGCCGGTCATCGCATTGTTGGCAGGCAGCCGCCGACAGGAAATCAAGGACAATCTTCCAGCCATGCTCGAAGCCGCCTCACGCTACGCCGACAAGTACCAGTTGGTGGTTGCCGGAGCACCATCAATACCGCATGAGTATTATTCCAAGTTCATTTCGGGGCATGACGTGAGCATCGTCTACAACCAGACATACCCCCTGCTCGCACATTCGTGCGCCGCACTTGTAACAAGCGGCACGGCAACTTTGGAGACAGCGCTGTTCGGTGTGCCGCAGGTTGTGTGCTACGAGACACCCATCCCGAAGGTCATCGCGTTCCTTCGCAAGCACCTAATCAAGGTCCGTTACATCTCACTTGTCAACCTGATAGCCGACAAAAGTGTTGTCACGGAACTCGTGGCCGACACGTTTTCAGTCGAGAACATCGCCGGGGAACTCGGCCGTCTGCTGCCCGGCAAACCGGCACGCACGGCCATGCTCGACGGCTACGCCGAAGTAAAGAAGCGCCTTGGAAAAGAAAACGCGCCCGACAATGCCGCAAACATAATGGTAAAACTGTTATCCGGGAAACCCGGACAACAAGCATGAGAAATCATGAAGATATTGATTTTGAACGCAAGCCCAAGGCGTAGAGGCCATGTTTCTGGCATGTTGGACATTGTTAAGGACGCCGCAGAAGCCGGAGGAGCCGAGGTCAATGTAGTGCGCGTGGCTGACCTTAACGTGAAGCCGTGCGCCGGCTGCATGTCATGCCGCAGCACGCTGAAATGCGCATTGCCCGAAGACGACGCGCAAAAAGTCCTTGAAATGATTGACAATGCCGACGCAATAGTAGTCGGTTCGCCGTGTTATTGGGGCAACATTCCGGGCGAACTGAAAGTGGTTTTCGACCGCATAGTCTACGGAATGATGGGCGAGAGCCGCCGCGGCATGCCCAAACCTCTGCACAAAGGCAAACGTGCGGCAATAATTGCCACATGTTCTACACCTTGGCCTTTCAACAAATTATTCAGGCAAAGCCGCGGCGCAGTGAACGCTTTGCGCGAAATCCTGAAGTGGAGCGGCTTCAGGATTGTTGCGACCGTTGAGAAGGGAGGGACAAAGAACCACGCCGGACTGACCGAACGCGACAGACGCGCCTGTCTGAAAACCGCCAGAAAAATAACAAAGTGGTAACAGCGGCAAAGGCTCTCATAGTCTGCGGCGGCATGCCTCCACACCATACGGCAAGACAATACAACCGGGACACATTTCCACAATACACAAAAAAGCCGTGCACCCATTGTGGGTGCACGGCCTTTTTGCTGTTTTCACCAAAGCTTCAGGTCACCTCGCCTCGAACGTTACGCTTGCGCTGCCACGGCCAACGGCGGCGGCAAGCCCGTCAGGATTGTCTATTTTGCCGATGCGAGTATAGCTGTAGCCGGTGGAAAAGGTGTCGTAGAACAGTACCACGCACGACGAGCCGTACAGCATAATGTCGCCTGCATTGATTGTTCCAGGGCTGTACGAGCTTGTAGGCAGGCTGCTGTCAAGGTAATGATACTTCTCGTTGCCGTTCAGTTCGTCCATCTCAAGCGTCAGCGGCAGCATTGCCGCGAAAGCCTCCGCCGCTGCGTTGTCTGCCAGAGTGGCGGCAAACGCCGTGCCGTTTACGGTTATCATGATGTTCCTGTTCATGCTTTCGTCCTCGTTGTCTCCGTCATTTCCGCCTTCATCTCCATTGCTTTCGCCCCCGTTTACGCTGCCGGAGCCTCCGCCGTCGCCTTCAATGCCGTCCTGCACAGGGTCGTCTTCAGAGCAGGCGGCAAAGTTTCCGACCGCGAACATCAGGAATATGGTGAGCAAAAACCTTGACGCGTGTTTCATAACCATGCTCCTTCCTTATTTCAGATACTCTTTGTAGAACCGCACGATCTCATCGAACGGTATCTTCTCCAGGTTGTCATAAAGGTCGGTATGGCTTGCGCCGGGCACGATGAGGAGCTTCTTGTTGTCGCCTTTAAGTTTCTTGAATGCGTCCTCGCCCATGTATCTTGAGTGCGCCTTCTCGCCGTGTACCACCATGACCGCACTGCGTATCTCGTCGCTGTAGGCAAGTATGGGCATGTTGATGAACGGCAGCGACGATGTCTTGTTCCATCCGTCGTTCGAGTTCAGCGAACGTTTGTGGTATCCGCGCTTGGTCTTGTAATACGCGTAATAGTCCTTTACAAACTGCGGAGCGTCGTCGGGCAGAGGGTCAACCACGCCTCCGGCGCGTGCGTAAGAACCGTTACGGTAGTCCTCGGTGCGCTGCGCGTTGAGCTGGCGGCGCATCTCGTAGCGCGCGTCGGCATTGTCGTTGGCGTCGAAATAGCCGTTGGCCGTGCAGCGGCTGATGTCATACATGGTGGACGCAACGGTAGCCTTTATGCGCGTGTCGTTGGCCGCCGCGTTGATGGCAAAGCCGCCGAAGCCGCATATTCCGAGTATTCCTACGCGTTCCGGGTCAACGTCGCTGCGTGTAGACAGGTAATCGACCGCAGCCGAAAAGTCCTCTGTGTTGATGTCGGGCGATGCCACATAGCGCGGCGTGCCGCCGCTTTCACCCGTAAACGAGGGGTCGAAGGCCAACGTGATGAAGCCCATTTCGGCCAGTCTCTGCGCGTAAAGGCCGGAGGCCTGCTCCTTCACTGCGCCGAAGGGGCCGCTCACGGCAATGGCGGCAAGCCTGCCCGTAGCGTTTTTCGGAGTGTAAAGGTCGACAGCAAGCGTCACGCCATAACGGTTGTGAAACGTCACTTTCGTGTGGTTCACCTTGTCGCTTTTAGGGAACGTCTTGTCCCATTCCTGCGTCAGTTCAAGTTTTTCGTCTGTCATTTTCGTCTGATTTGATGTTTGCGCAACCGCCATTGCCGCCACAGCGAGCATTGCGGATGCAATTGTTGTCCTAATTTTCATACCTTAATTATATTTCGTCCGGAATGTTGCAATTTGACTAAAGCCGCGTGCAAACTGTTTCACGTTGCAAAGATATACATTCTCTACCGTAACAAATGTAAACGTTTTACGGTATAAACAACCATTGTTACGGTATTTTGCGCCGCCCTTTCCACTCCCCTGCACGGCCTGTCCGGGACACTGCCAGACGCCTGCAACGGGCAAGCACGCCACCCCCGTGCCGAAGGCCAGCAACCAACACCGATGCGAAAGGCCGCCTTTTACACTGTAAAAGGTCATGAAATGCAAGCCAAAAGGCCACCTTTTGCAGCGCAAAACACGGCCTTTCGCAAACCTTCTGATTATCAGCAGGTTACAGACTGCATTCAAAACCATTGGCTATACACGGCAAAACGCGCCCGCGCCAAAGCACGACGGCACAACAGCAAGGGGCGGACAATATCTGTAATATTGGTTGTTTCTGCCTTGAAAAGTTTACATCGGATATTGAAAAAATTATATATTTTTGCAACGTGGGAGTATGTACCCACACAAAAAAGCCACGCCAGAATGGCTGACTGACGCACGCACGGACATCGACTAAAAACAATACAGGTATGAAAATCAGTAGTTTTGTAAAACCAATGTTGATGACCTTCCTCGGCTGCGGCATCATGCCGGGCTGCGGAATGGCCCAGGAAAACAAGTCAGGGCAGGAGCAGCAGGCTCCCACTCCCGGCAAGGACGGCAACAAATACGTGCCTTACGGCGAGCGCACCGGCAACGAGTCAATCGTTTACTTCACGCGCAACCTAAGCCCGGAAGGGCTTATCAAGGCTTACGAGCAGGTCAGCGCGAACATCAACGGACGTACAGGAGTGAAGCTGCACACGGGCGAACAGCACGGTCCCAACATCATTCCGTCGGCCTGGGTGAAGGCCCTGATGCAGAAAGACCTGCCAGAAGCCAGCATCATAGAGACCAATACCTACTACACCGGCGACCGTTACACCACCGCGAAACACCGCGAAACGCTGAAGGTCAACGGCTGGACATTCTGTCCCGTAGACATAATCGACGAGGAAGACACCACCACCCTGCCCGTCATTGGCGGCAAGTGGTTCACGAAGATGTCGGTAGGCAGCCACCTGAAAGATTACAATTCGCTCGTCGTCCTGACCCACTTCAAGGGCCATACGCAGGGAGGCTTCGGCGGAAGCAACAAGAACATTGGCATAGGCTGTGCCGACGGACGCATCGGCAAGGCGTGGATACACACCACGCCGGGGCAGGACAACCAGTGGGACATTGGCAAAGAGGAATTCATGGAACGCATGACCGAGTCGACAAAGTCGGTCATCGACCACTTCGGCAAGCACGTCACATACGTCAACGTGATGCGTAACATGTCAGTGTCATGCGACTGCGAGGGTGTCAACGCCGCACCGGTAGTAACGCCGGACGTGGGCATCCTTTCGTCAACCGACATCCTCGCACTCGACCAGGCATGCATAGACCTGATTTACGCGATGACCGAAGCCGAGCACCACGACATAGTTGAACGCATTGAAACGCGCCACGGACTGCGCCAGCTGTCGTACATGAAAGAACTCGGAATGGGCAACGACCGCTACATCCTGATTGACCTTGACAACGGCGGACGCCGCATCACGGCGGCAGAGGCCGTCAAAGGACTGAAGGCCAAGTGAAAAATGGAAAACGAAAGGTGAAAAATCCACATAAATGTAAGCGGAAAGCGGAAAACCAAAAGCGGAAAATCCATTGCCCGGTAATGGCTTGTGGCCTTACAATTGACGGGCAATGGATTTTCCGTCTTTAGTTTTTCACTTTCCGCTTACTTCAATATCCCTTCTTGACTTCGACTTGGTGACAAGCCATACGCCGAGGCACACGAGTATGACGGCCGCCCCCTGTGACGGCTTGAACACGCCGATGCCGGTGAGCACGCTGACCGTTACCGACACAACCGGCTGCACATAGTTGTATATGCTCACGACTGTGGGGCGCAGAGTGTGCTGGCCTACCATCATGAGAATGTAACTTATGTATGTGCCGAAGAGCACGACGAAGCCTGTTTCGAGCCATGTGCGCACGGGTATGGCGGCGTAGTTGATGCCCGCAACGTCGTTGAAAGTGAACGGAAGGATGATAACCGTTGCGTAAGTGAACATCCACTTGTTTACCGTTATTACCGAATACTTGCGTACAAGCTTGCTGAAGAGCGACAGGTAAAGCGCGAACGAGAACTGCGCACCAAGGCAGAGGAGGTCGCCGCGCAGGTCGCCCACCTTCGAGCTTTGCGCCGTAGCGCTCGTAACTATGAGTATTACCGCACCCACGCAGCCGATGGCTACGCCTCCGGCCTTCATCGCCGTGATGGGTTCTTTCAGTATGAAGAATGCCAGCAGCATCGCGAAAATAGGCATCGACGTGGTTTCTATGCTGGCGTTAACGGGCGAAGTGATGCTTAGTCCGATGGTGTAGCAGCACTGGTTGGTTACAAGTCCGAGCACCCCCGCGCCTATGAACATGAGCAGGTCGCGCCGTGGCACGTGCTCTTTCTTGGTGAACAGCGACGTAAGCCAGAACAACACGGCGCCGCCCACAACGCGGAACGTAACCATCTCCAAGCCGCTAAACCCGTGAGTCATTGCATCCTTGCCGAGAGGAGCCATCAATCCCCAGAATGCACAAGCGAAAAACAGGCACAGATGTGCCGTCAATGGCCGATTGTTTGTCATAAAATAGTTTGCCTTTATTTATCGGGGTGCAAAGTTAAACATTTTTACCGACACAGTGCCAAAATACCTGCTGTATTTCAAAAGGTGGCCTTTCGGCTTCCAAAAGGCCACCTTTTACAGCCTAAAAGGCCACCTTTCGCACGCTAAAAGACGGCCTTTTGCAAAACCCTTTGCCAAAGGCCGTCTGGCGGCAGTTTTCCGGTTGCACGTCAGGCGAACTTCACCGTGAACCTGTGCCGGCCTTCGCTGTAAGCGTATTCCACGCCCCAGCCGTGATAATCGCATACGGCCTTGACTATCGCCAGCCCCAGTCCGTTGCCCTTGGCGTTATTGACAGGGCGGTAAAAGCGGCCGAAAATGCGGCCGGCATCAAGCTCTCCGCTGCAAGATGTGTTCTCTACGGAAAGGCTGCCTGCACACAGCCTCACCACGACTTCGCCTCCCTCGCGGTTATGGCGCACGGCGTTGACAACAAGGTTGGCCGCCATGCTCTCCATCAGCGAGCGGTTGGCGCGCAACGGCAACGTGTCAACGCGCAGGTCGGCGGTGAGCTTAAGTCCTCCTACAAGACTCTCAAGATAAGGCAGCAGGCCGCGCACCACCTCAACGGCGTCAACCTCTTCAGTGCTGTCAAACTGGCTGTTGTCCATCTTGGCGAGCAGCAACAGGTTGCGGTTAAGCCGCGACATGCGGCCGCTTATCTGGTAAAGCTCCTGTATCATGGCCGCCTGCCGTCCGGTGATTTCAGGCAACTGTGACAGCAGGTCGAGCTTTCCGCGCATGACCGCAAGCGGTGTCTGAAGCTCGTGCGAGGCGTTTTCCGAGAACTCCTTTTGCACCTTGTAACTGCTGGCACTTCCCTCCATAAGGCGGCCGAGCGCACCTTTCAGCTCGGCAAACTCCCTTATGCGGCTGTCGGGCAACGGCGGACAGACTCCGCTCTCAATCCTGAACGAATCGACGGCGGCCAGCATGTCGTAGAACGGACGCCATATACGCTTCGACACAATGCGTGCAGTAAGCACCACGGCAGAGCCTGTTATGACGGCGAAAAGAAAGTACTGAAGCATCATTCCGGCCATGATGTCCTGCTCAAGGTCGAGCTTAGGCAACGGCTGTCCTGCCTCGACAGACTCTATTATGTCAATCATGTCCTCGGCGTAAAAGCTCTTCGTAAGCCAGTAAAACAACGGAGCGGCGACAAGCAGCAGCAAAGCCGTACATACGGCAAACCTCGCCAGCGTGGTGCGCAGCAGGCTTGTATTGCGTAATTCCATACCCTCTATATGTTAAAGTTCAACCCACTTGTAGCCCATTCCGTACACATTCCTCCCGCAGTTGGCGCATCCTGCGGCGGCGAGCTTAGCCTTCAGGTTCTTTATGTGCGTGTAAACAAAGTCGTGGTTGTCCATCATGTCGGCCATCTCGCCGCTAAGGTGCTCGGCCAGTGCGCCCTTCGACACCACGCGCCCCTTGTTGCTGATGAAGAAAAGCAGCAGTTCAAACTCCGAACGGGTGAGCGCCACCGGCCTGCCGCACACCGTAACAGACTTGTCGCGCAGGTTTATGTCAACGCCGTTGCTCGACAACACGTTGCTCGAAGCAAACTCCCTGCGGCGTATCACGGCATAGACGCGCATGCCAAGCTCGGCCAAATGGAACGGCTTGGAAAGGTAATCGTCGGCCCCGATGCCGAGCCCCTTCACCTTGTCGTCGAGCGAATCCTTTGCCGATATTATTATCACGCCGGCCGGATTGCGCCGTCCGCGCATGTAGCGAAGCAGGTCAAGCCCGTCGCCTCCGGGCAACATGAGGTCTAACAGCACACAGTCATACTCGTAAATGCCGAGCTTCATCTTCGCGTCGGCGTATGTAAAAGCCTGCTCGCACAGGTAATTCTCAACGCCGAGGTAGGCCGCGATGCTGTCTGAAAGCTCGCGTTCGTCTTCTACAATAAGGATTTTCATTGTATGATACATTATTATATTACACCTCACTTCACCAACATCACCATGCTGCCGGCGGTTATCAGCAGCGCGCCGATGACAACACGCAGGCTGACAGGCTCTTTCAGGAAGAGGAACGACAGGCAGATGGTGAATACGACGCTCAGCTTGTCGACCGGAGCAACGCGCGAAACGTCGCCCGACTGCAACGCCTTGAAATAGAAAAGCCACGACAGCCCCGTGGCCGCTCCCGACAGAATGAGGAACAGCCAGGCGTTTCTCGGTATGGCGCGCACCTCGCCCGAATGGCCGCCGAAGAAGACAATGCCCCACGTTATGAGCAGTATTACAGCCGTGCGTATGGCCGTAGCCAGGTCAGAATTGATGTCTTTCACCCCTATTTTGGCGAAGATTGCCGTCAATGCGGCAAAGAATGCGGAAAGCAAAGCATAGTATTTCCACATTGTTTTTTACGGTTTTGAGGTTATGAGGTTTTACGGTTATACGGTTTTGTTTACGGTTTTGAGGTTATGAGGTTTTACGGTTATACGGTTTTGTTTACGGTTATGAGGTTGTACGGTTTTACGGTTATGAGGTATTGGGGCATACGGTTATACGGTTTTGTATGCAAAAATAACGCAAGATTTTGAAGAAAATTTGAAGATGGAGGAAATAAACGGGAATATGGGGCATTGTTATCTGAATTGCGCAGCTTGGTTACCGAGAGCATAGTTTGTGATTAATCGAAACATACAACAATGTTCATCAAACAACGGTAATCAAGCTCCCTCCCTTCGGGAGGGCTGGGGTGGGTCGCTTTTCAATTGAGAAAGGAGAATTGAAAATGGATAATTATGATTACTTTTAAGGTTGTCTGCCAGCAAAGCAAATCATAATTGTCAATTCTCCATTTTCCACTCTCAATTTAAAAGACGGCAAATTAGAGGGTAAAAGGCCGTCTTTTACACGCCAAAAGGCCACCTTTCGCAATGCAAAAGGCGGCCTTTTGGAAAACCGCTGATTACCAACGCTTTACAGACCGGGCGCAAGGCATGCCGCCGACTACATCAACGGCGAGAACAAACGCACAAGAGACTCCCACAGACGGTGTGTGAACGAAAGACGCAGCGAGCGCGTGTAATCGGTGTATTTCACACAATGCTTCATGTCGTCTGTGAACACCTGCTTTATGCGCAACGCCATGCTGCGGTCGTAAATGAACACGTTGCTCTCGAAATTGTTGTCGAAGCTGCGGAAATCGATGTTCGTCGAGCCGCAGGTTGACAGCGAGTCGTCGCTCACGAGTAGCTTTGAGTGGTTGAAACCGGCTGTATAGAGATATACTTCCACGCCCGCGTCGACCGCCTCCTGTACGTAAGAACGGCTGGCCCACTCCACGAATTTGGCATCGGCATGCAGCGGAACCATCAGCCTGACGTCAATCCCGGCCAGCGCGGCGGTGCGCATTGCGAACATGACTGTTTCCGTTGGAAGGAAGTAAGGGGTTTCCATGTAAACGTAACGCTTGGCCTCAAGCAGTATGCGTACATAGCCCTGCATCATCTCCGGCCACTGGCTTACGGGGCTGCTCGTCACAATCTGCATCACACAATCGTTTGAAATGGAGCCGTCGAGCACAGGGTAATAGCAGCGGTTGGTGATGAGCGTGCGGTCAACAAAATACCAGTCTACAAGGAATGCGCGCTGTATGCCGTACACTGCGCCGCCCCTTATCCTAAGATGAGTGTCCCTCCAAGGCGTGCCCTTGTCACCTTTCACATAACGTATGGCGATGTTCATGCCGCCGATGTAGCCCACCTTGCCGTCAATCACGCACAGCTTGCGGTGGTTGCGGTAGTTAACCTTGCTGGTGAACGCAGGGAACTTTACGGGCATGAAGGCGTGAACATCTATTCCGGCGGTGCGCATCCGCTCGAAAAAAGAATTGGGAACGTTCCAGCATCCCACGTCGTCGTAGATGAACCTGACCTCCACCCCGGCCCTCGCCTTGTCCATAAGGGCGTCGGCTACAAGGCGTCCGAGAGGGTCTTCGCAGATGATGTAAGTCTCGAGATGTATGTGGTGGGTGGCCTTGCCGATGTCCTTCAGCAGGGCAAGGAAGAACGAGTGGCCGTCAGTCAGGATGTCGGCCTCGTTGTTCTTGAACGGCAACGCCCAGTTAAGTGTTCCGAAAAGCTTGACAAGCACACTGTGTTCCTCGGGCACGACAAGGTTCTGCTGCTCTGAAAACTCAAACATTGAACGCTTTGTAAGCTGGTCCATGCTCTGACGGCTGATGTACTTTTCCTTGCGCGTATTCTGCCCGAAAAAGAAGTAAAGCACTATGCCGATGACGGGAATGAAGATGAGCACCATCACCCAGGCCATCGTCTTGGCCGGCTGGCGGTTGTCCATGAGCACCGTAACCATCGTCACAAGCACTATGCAGACGTACACAATGAATATCAACCAGTGAATGTAAACCATCTGTTCTGTTAATGAATAATGAAAAATGAATAATGAATAATCGTGGCATACGCCGTATTCTCATTCTTCATCATTCACTTTCCGTTATTCATTTCTCATTTTTCATTATTCATTCAACTCATTACTATGTCGTTGCCAAGCTCCTTCGCTATTTCGTTCCGGATAACTTGCATGTCCTTGTATTCGGCCATCAGCCGCATAACTTTTTCCGTATCGTTCGCCGAAAGGGTAATTTCACGCTGCAAGTCCTTCAGGTGTTGCTCCACATAATCCATGCGGAAGTCGAGTATCAGGTGCTCAACCTGGTTGCGCAGCGTGTCCTCGTCGCGCCTCACTTGCAGGCTCTTGCTCAACTGGAAATGGTCTATGGCCATCTCGGTGGCCGTGCGGCTGACGTCAATGTCCGGGTGATGGGTAAAATACTCCTCGGCGTTGAAGCCTTCGTCGTTGTTGTGTTCCACGGCTTCGGCAAGCATACGGTTGTACAGTGGGTTCTTGAAAGCGAGATTGTCCGCGCCGAGATCGTAACCGATATACTGCGACACGCTAAGGTCAACCGTGCCTCCATCGGCTGTTTCAACGCCTTTATACAGTATCTCCTGACCGTGGCGGACAACCATTTGCACGAGCATGTACTCCACGTCGGGCTGCTGACGCACCGGCGCAAGCGGCTGGAGCGGCTTCAACGGGCCGTCGGCCTTGGCCTCCTCGCGGCGTTGTTCCTTCTGCTTTTCCTCTATTTCGCCGCGTATGAACTGGTTGGCGGTGTTTATCAGCGTGGACTCGCTCATGCCGAGACGGTGCGCGCATTCGGTTATGTAGGTCGCCCTCGTGATTTGGTCTTGTATCACCGACACGCTCTTTACAATGCTGCTGATGGCCTCGGAGCGTTTTATCGGGTCGGTAACTCCCTTGAGCAGCAGGTTTGTCTTGAACTCGATGAAGTCTGTCTGATGCGCTTCGATATAGTCGCGGAACTCCTGCGCCGCGTGCTTTTGCGCGAAACTGTCGGGGTCGTCGCCGTCAGGCAGCAGCAAAACCTTCACGTTCATACCCTCGGCCAGCAACATGTCGATGCCGCGGATTGAGGCGTGTATGCCGGCGGAATCGCCGTCGTAAAGCACCGTTATGTTGTTTGTGAAGCGGTGTATCAGGCGTATCTGTCCCGTAGTGAGCGACGTTCCTGACGACGCCACGACATTCTCGACGCCGCTCTGGTGCATCGACGTTACGTCGATATATCCCTCAACGAGGTAGCAGCGGTCTTGTTTCGTTATGGCGTGCTTGGCCTGATATATGCCGTAAAGCTCGTTGCTCTTGTGGTAAATGAGCGATTCGGGCGAGTTGACATACTTCGCCAGCTTCTTGTTGTTTTCCAAAATGCGGCCTCCGAAGGCCACAACGCGCCCCGTGACTGTGTGTACGGGGAAGATTACACGCCCTGCATAGCGGTCTTGCAGGCGGCCATCCTCGCGACGGTAACACAGTCCCGTGGTGACGAGAAACTCCTCCTTAAAGCCCTTTGCCGTAGCGGCGCGCGCCAAAGCGTCGCGCTCCGGCAGGGCGTAACCAAGCTGGAAGCGGTTTATAGTGTCGTCGCGGAAGCCGCGCGAGCGGAAATACTGCATGCCGATAGCCTGTCCCGCCTGCGTGTTGAACAGGTTGTCCTGAAAGTAATGCAGCGCCCAGTCGTTGACGATGAACAGGCTCTCACGCTCGCTCTCCTCGCGTTTCTCGTCGTCGGTCAGCTCGCGTTCGTGTATCTCAATGTTGTATTTCTTGGCCAGCCAGCGCAGGGCTTCGGGGTAAGTCATCTGCTCGTGCTCCATGATGAAGCCCACGGCGTTGCCTCCCTTGCCGCAGGAAAAGCAGTGGCAATAGCCCTTTGAGGGGGACACGACGAACGAAGGCGTCTTCTCGTCGTGGAACGGGCACAGTCCCTTATAGTTCACCCCGGCCTTCCGCAGCGAGACAAACTCCGACACGACGTCGACGATGTTCGCCGCGTCCATTATCTTGTCTATGGTTGCCTTGTCAATCATTGGAACATCATTTCTTACTATTATTCTTTGTAAGCGATTTCTCTTCTGACTTAATACGCCGCTCCACTTTTTTCACGTCTTCGTCAGGCGGCAGCTGTTCAGGCACAATGCCGCGCTGCAACAGCATATTGCGTACCGCCGTATTGTTGTCTACGTGCTCCCGGCTTATGCTCTGTTGACCGTGCAGGTCTTTTTGCTGTACATTCACAGAAGTCATTTCAGCGGCAAAATCTTTTGCCTTTATGCTTATTGTTGGCAAGAAGTCTGCAAGCGGCCGGCTGTCAGGTGCACCCAGCCTGCGCTTAAGCACGGCCGTGTCAAGCATGAACAGCGCCTTGTCCCCTTTTGAACGGATTATGGCGAAGCCCTTACTGTCAACTCCCCTTTCGTAAAGTATGCCTGACAACCGTTTCTCCGTGTCTGCAAGTTTGGTGCGCGCCCGTAAGCGTTCATAGTCCAGTATTCGTTTTTTAACAAGCTCGGCACGCCTTGTCTGGACGGCAAAATAGCTTTGTGCGAACGCCACTTGAGGCTTGCGCGGGTCTCCGTTCTGCGCCACTAAATAGCAGGCATAACGTGTAAGGAGGTAATCGTTGATTTCACGCTGTGCCCCTTTAGCCAGTCCTATCATTTTGCCGACATCAGCAAAATGATATTCCACCTTCTGTCCTGCATTTTCACAAGCATCCTTTGCCTTGTCGATAATATTTTCGAAGTTGCGCCACTGGGCGTAACCCAACAGCTTCGACATTTCCCTTGCACTCCAGCATTCCACGCCTTCGTAATCGTTGGCGATTGCTTCAAACTGCCGGAACAAAGCTATTATATCTTCGGTTTTCATATTAAATAGCGATAAAACACGTTGGATTGGCTGATAGTCCAGTCTCGCTTCGACCAATATTAGACGCAAAGATAGGCAATATTAATGAAAGTTTACCATCATTCTGCACATTTTACATAAAAAAGCGTGGCATCAGACCTTAGCTCACGAGCCAGTCTCACGAATCTGTTAAAAGTCAAAAAGTAAGCAATCACGGGAAAAGACATCTCAAAATGTCATTCAAAAAACATCCGCAGAAACTATTGAAATAGAACAAACGGAGTGCCGCAAGGCGTGCTTCGGACTGCGGTTTACGACCGCTTTTCATGCGAACGGCATACAACTGTCTGTTTGCATACGCCATTCGCGCATGAAAAAGACGGTCAATGTGTATGCAAAAGGCCGTCAACAAGAATGTAAAAGGCCACCTTTCACACCGGCAAAGGCGGCCGGACATTGCACATCCGGCAAACTAACGCCAATAAAACGCTTATTGCCAGAACATTGCCTTTGCACACTTTATTACGCGATATTTGCCGACAGACGGCCTGTTTTTCAGAATAACGCCGTATGAAAGCGTCAACGAAAATCAATGTGTAAGCAAAAGTGGGGAAATTAAGAATTAAGAGTTAAGAATTAAGAAAATATGCCTTGTCGGATAAGCAGCAAGGCATATTTTCTTAATTCTTAACTCTTAATTCTTAATTTCCCAAGTAAAATACCTTATCTTTGCATCCAATTTACAACACGGCGACAAACGCCGTGGCGATAAGGTTTTAGTTTTTAACAGTAAAATAAAGATTAAACGATGAAGAAAATGTTTGTTGCCTTGTGCATGGCAGGGGCGTTGGCCTGCCTGTCATCATGCAAGACGGCGCAAAGCGCGGCCTCAACACTCGAGGCTCTGGATGGAGAATGGAAAATAACAACAGTCGAGGGACAGGCCATTACGCCCAAACCCGGCGAAGCTGAAGCGTTCATCGGTTTCAACGTCAAGGAGAAACGGGTGTACGGAAACTCGGGCTGCAACAGGCTTACAAGCGCACTGCAGGCCGACGCAAAGAAGGGGACATTCACGTTCGGAGCGGCTGCCAGCACACGGATGATGTGCCCCGACATGGACACCGAGCAAAAAGTGCTCACCGCAATGGGCAAGGTTACCGGATATGAAATAACCAAGGACGGCAAGCTCGTATTCAAAGCCGAAGACGGCAAGGCGGTCATGACGCTTGAAAAGAAGTGATTTAGTTTGTGACTAAAAGATGCCAAGGGGGCTAAAGAAGTTGAGGACAAATGCTTTTTACGCAAAAACAAAGCCTGTGTCCCTAACTTCTTTAACTCCCTTAACTTTTTTAACTCCTTGAAAAACTTACTTTCCCTTTGCCAAAAAGTAAAAAAAGTGTATTTTTGCAACCGAGAACTTTACATTATTAATATATTACTATGAATCTTAAAATCATCGTACTTGCAAAACAAGTACCCGACACGAGGAATGTGGGAAAGGACGCCATGACCGCCGAAGGAACGGTCAACCGCGCCGCACTGCCCGCAATCTTCAACCCTGAAGACCTTAACGCGCTCGAACAGGCGCTGCGCCTGAAAGAACAAAACCCCGGCTCTACCGTCGGAATCCTTACCATGGGACCTCCCCGCGCGGCTGAAATCATCCGCCAGGGATTGTACCGCGGAGCCGACACGGGCTGGCTGCTGACCGACCGTCTGTTTGCCGGAGCCGACACGCTGGCTACGTCATACGCCCTCGCAACAGCCATAAAGCACATCGGCGGAGCCGACATCATCATCGGCGGACGCCAGGCTATCGACGGCGACACGGCACAGGTAGGCCCGCAGGTGGCACAGAAGCTCGGCCTGTCACAGGTTACTTACGCCGAGGAAATACTGAAATGCGAGGAAGGCAAGCTGACAATACGCCGCCACATCGACGGCGGAGTGGAGACCGTAGAGGCGCCCATGCCCATCGTTATCACCGTCAACGGCAGCGCGGCACCGTGCCGTCCGTGCAATGCCAAGCTCGTAATGAAATACAAATACGCAACCGTACCGCTTGAACGCACGCCCGAAACGCCGCACGCAGAGCTGTACGAGACGCGCCCCTACTTGACACTCAACCAGTGGTCGGTAGCCGACATCGACGGCGACCAGCAGCAATGCGGACTGGCAGGCTCGCCCACCAAGGTGAAGACCGTCAAGAACATAGTGTTCCAAGCCAAAGAGAGTAAAACCCTTACAAGCAGCGACGCCGACATTGAAGGCATGATAAAGGAACTGCTGGAAGAAAAGATTATCGGATAAAAATGAAGTAGTAAGGAATAAAGGAGGTAAAGGAGTAAGTAGATATGACGCAAAATTTCAAGGAAGTTTTTGCTTGGCAGAAGGCGCATGAGTTTGTCGTCATGGTATATGAAACGACAAAACAATACCCGTCATTTGAACGTTTCGGGCTTTGTTCGCAATTCCAACGTGCGGCAGTCTCAATTCCAGCCAACATAGCAGAAGGCTATAGGCGCGACGGGATGAACGACAAGCTACGCTTCTTGAACATCGCACAGGGCAGCCTTGAAGAATGCAGATACTACATTTTACTGTCAAAAGACCTACAATACATAAGTATTGAAACATACGACAGCATGAATTCTGCGATTGAAGAAACAAGCCGCCTCCTCAATGCGTATTACAAAGGTATCAAAAACAGAAACATCTTATAAGATTACCGACAAGACATACCTACTTACTACTTTACTCCTTACTCCTTCACTCCTAAAAAATAGAACAATGAATAACGTTTTTGTTTACTGCGAGATAGAAGGCACTACCGTGGCCGAAGTGTCTCAAGAACTGCTCACCAAGGGCCGCAAGCTCGCCAACCAGCTTGGCGTAGAGCTGCACGCCGTGGTTGCCGGCACCGGCATCAAGGGCGAAGTGGAAAGCCAGATACTGCCTTACGGCGTTGACAAGCTGTTCGTTTTCGACGCCGAAGGACTGTTCCCGTACACGTCTGCACCCCATACGTCAATCCTGGTAAACCTCTTCAAGGAGGAAAAGCCGCAGATTTGCCTCATGGGTGCTACCGTAATAGGCCGCGACTTAGGGCCTCGCGTGTCGTCGTCGCTCACCAGCGGACTTACCGCCGACTGCACGCAACTTGAAATCGGAGACTATGACGACAAGAAATCGGGCACACATTACGACAACCTTCTTTACCAGATACGTCCCGCTTTCGGCGGAAACATCGTGGCGACCATTGTCAACCCCGACCACAGGCCGCAGATGGCGACTGTCCGCAGCGGCGTGATGCAGAAGGCGTTGTATGACGGCGAGGCGAAGAACGAAGTTGTTTACCCCGACGCAAGCAAATACACTGACCCGGCAGACTTCATCGTCAAGGTTATCGACCGTCACGTGGAGGCAGCCAAGCACAACCTCAAGGGCGCGCCGATTGTCGTAGCCGGAGGTTACGGCGTAGGCAGCAAAGAGGGCTTTGACCAGCTCTTCCAGCTTGCGAAAGAGCTGCACGGAGAGGTCGGTGCGAGCCGTGCTGCAGTGGATGCAGGCTTCGTTGACCACGACAGGCAAATCGGACAGACCGGCGTAACGGTGCATCCGAAGGTGTATATCGCCTGCGGTATCTCCGGACAGATACAGCACATAGCCGGCATGCAGGACTCGGGCATCATCATTTCAATCAACAGCGACCCCGACGCTCCTATCAACCAGATAGCCGACTATGTGATTGTAGGCACGGTGGAGGACGTCGTTCCGAAACTCATCAAGTATTACAAGCAGAACAGTAAATAACAGTTTAACTAAGGAGTTGTGAAAAAGTAAAAGGGTGAAAAAGTAAAAAGGTAAAAGTTTTAATAAGCTTTCCTAACGTTGTTTACTACCATAGGGAAAAGCTAATGGCTTTAACTTCTCAGCGAGTGAAGCGAGCGATAACTCCTTTAACTTCCATAACTTCTTCAAAATAAAAAACAATGGCAAACTATTATACAGACCATCCCGAGTTTGAGTTCCACCTCAACCATCCTTTAATGAAACGGATTGTCGAGCTGAAGGAACGCAATTTCGCCGACAAGGACGAATACGCAGACGCGCCCGTCGACTATGAGGACGCCATAGAGAACTATAAGAGAGTGCTGGAAATAACCGGCGACATCGCCGCAAACATCCTCGAACCGAACAGCGAGGAAGTGGACACCGAAGGACCGCACCTCGTTGACGGCCGCATGCACTACGCATCGAAGACCTACGAGAACCTTGACGCAACGCGCAAGGCCGGCCTTTGGGGACTGTCGATGCCGCGCCGCTATGGCGGTCTTAACATGCCGGTAACTCCTTATTCAATGGCTTCGGAGATTGTAGCGGCAGCCGACGCGGGATTCCAGAACATCTGGAGTTTGCAGGACTGCATCGAGACACTCTACGAGTTCGGCAACGAAGAGCAGAGACAGAAGTACATTCCACGCGTTTGCGCCGGAGAGACCATGAGTATGGACCTGACCGAGCCTGACGCAGGTTCCGACTTACAGCGCGTTATGCTCAAAGCTACGTACAGCGAGGAGCAGGGCTGCTGGCTGCTCAACGGCGTAAAGCGTTTCATTACGAACGGAGATTCGGACATCCACCTCGTCCTCGCACGCAGCGAAGCCGGCACACACGACGGCCGCGGACTGTCAATGTTCATCTATGACAAGAGGAACGGCGGCGTGACAGTTCGCCACATAGAGAACAAGTTGGGCATTCACGGCTCTCCCACGTGCGAACTTGTGTTCAAAAACGCGAAGGCCGAACTTTGCGGAAGCACCCGTATGGGCCTCATCAAGTACGTGATGGCGCTGATGAACGGCGCTCGTCTGGGCATCGCCGCACAGAGCGTGGGCGTAAGCCAGGAGGCTTACAACGAGGCGCTGGCATACGCCAAGGAGCGCAAACAGTTCGACAAGGCCATCATCAACTTCCCCGCTGTCTACGACATGCTGGCACGCATGAAGGCGAAACTTGACGCAGGGCGCAGCATCCTGTACATGACAGCACGCTACGTCGACATATACAAGGCCCTCGAAGACATCTCGCGCGAGCGCAAACTCACGCCCGAAGAGCGTCAGGAGCTGAAGAAATACACCAAGCTGGCCGACGCCTTCACGCCCGTTGCGAAGGGAATGAACTCCGAATACGTCAACCAGAACGCTTACGACGCAATCCAAATACACGGCGGTTCGGGCTTCATCATGGAGTACAAGAGCCAGCGTCTGTACCGCGACGCGCGCATCTTCTCAATCTACGAGGGAACAACGCAGCTGCAGGTTGTGGCCGCAATACGTTACATCACCAACGGAACATACCTCGGCATAATAAAGGAAATGCTTGAGAACGAGGTTGCCGAGGAGCTGAAGCCGCTGCAGGAGCGCGTCAGGAAGATGACGGAGCTGTACGAGCAGGCCGTAAACTACGCCAAGGAACTGGGCAACCAGGAGGCTCACGACTTCCTCGCACGCCGCCTGTACGACATGACCGGCGACATCCTTATGTCGCTGCTCATCCTCGACGACGCCACCCGTGCGCCCCATCTCTTCACCAAGAGTGCAAACGTGTACGTGCGCATGGCCGAAGAGGAGGTTGTCGGACATTATTCGTATGTCAAGAACTTCATTAGCGAAGACCTTGTAAACTTCCGCGCGGAGTAAGCAAAAGGCAAAGAAGCAAAAGGGTAAAAAGGTAAAAAAGCATGACCTGGCACAACCGCAAAAGTTGCCAATGTCTGTCGCTTTTTTACCTTTTTACCCTTTTGCTTTTTTACTCTTAATCTTTATTTTTATCCTTTTACTTTTCTACCTTTTTACCTTTAACAACTACGGACGGCACAAAGCCTCACACACTTTGTCCTGAAAGCCGCGGCCAATGGCCGCGCGGCGTATGCCCATGTTGATTATCGAGAAGCAGAGGGTGTGGCCGTTGGCCGCCGTGCAGTAACCGGCCAGGGCGCTTACACCGGTCACGGTGCCCGTCTTGGCATGTACATTACCGTGCGCGTGACCGCGGCGCATGCGCCGGTCGAGCGTCCCGTCCATCCCGGCAATGGGCATCGAGGCGTACAAGGGAACGTAGATGGAGTCGCGGCTGTAGGCATGACGCAGGAAAGCCACTTCAAGTTCAGGCGACACATAGTTGTAAAGCGACAGTCCGCTGCCGTCGGCTATGTAGTATCTTGACGGCTCGAAGCCGAGGCGTTCAACCAGTTTGTTCACCTCGCGGCGGCCCTGCTTGGCCGTGACATGCACCCTGCCGCTTGCCGATGAGGCAAGAAGGTAGAACAAAGACTCCGAATACAGGTTGTCGCTTTCCTTCATCATACGCGGCAAGATGTCGCTTACACGGTGCGCGACGCTGCACAGCATGCGCGCGCCTTGCGGCACACGGGCCTCCTTGACCTCGCCTTCCCACACCAAGCCGGCACCGCGCAGACGCGCGGCGAACTTCTCCATAAACTCGTCTTTGCCAGAAAGCAGCAGCGGCGTGAGCACCGGATTGTCGTCGTCCCAGCACCATCCCTCACCCAGCCGGTCGGCATCCTTTATCGAAAGGTCGGCATACAGATGGCCGCGCAGTGTGTCCGCACCGAGCGCAAGCACGCTGTCAACAAACTCGTCGAGGTCTGACAAGTTGAAAACCGGGTCGAAACCGCCGCGGCAGTACAGGTCGCCGCAGAGCACATTGCCATCCACCTCGCCGTCAACATACAGCCGAGTGTTATAGCGGTAGTCGCTGCCGAGGCGGTCGAGCGCAGCCACGGCCACCATCATTTTCAGCGAACTGGCCGGACGCATCAGCTGTTTCTCGTTGTATTTATATATTACCGAATCAGCCGTAAGGTCGTAAACCATCAGCCCCACGGTAGAAGTCTCGAACATATCGGCCTGCAACAGCACGTCAAGCCGCGACTGCACGTTGAGCGGCCACAGTCCCTCGTCTTCATATCCAACCGTGTCTGCCGCGACAGTGTCCGCGCTTACGGTGTCAGCCTTAGCCACAACGCCGGTGCGGAATGCCGTCCACTGCCCTGCAGCAGCATACAAGCAGGGAACTGACAACAACAAAACGGTTGCCCATACAGCGGCAACCTTACGTATATTCAGAATGCTTTTAGCCATTTTCTTCACCTTTTCGCTCTTTCACTTTTTCACCTTCCGGCCTTCGGTTTTACCTTCTTACCTTTTTACTTTTTTACCTTTCCCACTCCTTTTGCCTGCGGCTTATCTCTCCGATAAACGCCTCCTCGTTGACAGGTTGCAGCGAAACGGTATGCCCTGCGCCATAAGTCAGCAGCACATACCTGACCCCGAGCACCCCGGCACGCATCCTTTCGGCCTTCACTATATCGCTTACCTTTATATATATAGGCCGCGAGAAGCGTCCCCGACTGACAACAAGCCGTCCGTCGGCAGTGAACGTATAGGCCGTGTGCAGCACCTTCTCAACCATCATCACCACGGCAACCATTAGCACCAAGCCCACCACTGCGTTGGCAGCCGACCTATGCCAAAACACGCACAACGCTGCAACGCCCACCGCAACGATGGCCGCATAATTGAGGAAAGACGCACGGTAATGGAAAGTACGGTCAGAAATCATCACGTGCAAAGATAGTGAAAGGTGAGCGCAAAGACAAATGAAAAACGAAGTTTTTTTGTTTGTCTCTGCCGAACCGCATCCTATCTTCGTAAAACAAAGATAATGAAAGGTGAGCAAATTGCGAAATAAAAGGGAGTGAAAAGTGATTAACGAAGCCAAAGGCTATCGCTTGCCACGTGTCGCCAGCAAGAGAACAATAAACAAAGCGTATGATATTGCGAACATCACAAACTCCACAGTGCGTACTCAGCCGTTTGCAAAAAGGCAGACTTCAGCCACAAACAGGATGCTGTAAAGCAAGAATAATACAAGTCGTAGTTTCTTCATTACCAATCATCTACTTCTCACAAAGATAATGAAAAAACTCCATACAAAGTAAAGAAAAACATTAAAATACAGAACATTACAATAGAAAATGAGTAGCTTTACACGCAGATTGATGCAATTAATGTACGAAAATCCGCATCAAGCAAGCGCATACCGCAATAAGGAGAACCGTTAAATAAAACTCAATTTATAAACATGGACACACAAAGTATTATCAGCTTGGTCAAAGAGACGCAAGGAATAATCAAGAATAGGGAGATGGCGGCCCGTGTAAAAGAAAAAGGAATTGCCGATTACGTTACGCAAGTTGACATCGCAGTGCAGGACTTCCTGAAGACGGCTCTACATGAGCTTGAGCCTGACATACAGTTTCTCGGAGAGGAAACGGGGTTGCAACGGATGAACGCCGACAGCTACTGGATACTCGACCCGGTTGACGGCACCACCAACCTTATGCACGACTATCAGCACAGCGTGGTCTCACTGGCTCTTTGCCGCAATAAAGAGATTGTCTGGGGAGTTGTCTACGACCCGTTCCATGACGAACTTTTTTCCGCCGCCAAGGGTGAAGGCAGCTTCCTGAACGGCAGCCCCATACACGTATCATCCGCCCAAAAACTATCTGAAACAATAATAGGCATCGGAACGGCGAAAAGAGAACTTGCCAAAGAAAACTTTTCCAGGTTTCTCAAAGTCTATGAAAATTCACAGGACATCCGAAGACTCGGCTCCGCCGCTTTGGAACTGGCATACACCGCCTGCGGCCGGCAGGGAGGATATTTCGAGGCTTATCTAAACCCGTGGGACTACGCGGCAGGGATGCTTTTAGTGCAAGAAGCCGGAGGCAAAGTGTCCGACTGGAACGGCAAAGAGCTTGACCCGGCTCAAGGAAGCCATGTAGTCGGAACTAACGGCAACGTCCATGAAGAATTACTAAGACTGCTGTTGTGAGCAATCTGTATTCAACATTGACGCTGAATTGCAATCAGCACCAATGTTAAAGGCTTCCGCCGAGAACCTCACTTTTACCCCAACAAATGCAGGTAATCAAACTCCCTCCCTTAGGGAGGGCTGGTGTGGGTATCGCTTTAGATTGAGAACGGAGAATTGAAAATGGATAATTATGATTACCCTCAAGTCTGCCTGCCAACAAGGCAAATCATAATTGTCAATTGCCAATTATCAATTCTCAATTTAAAAGGTCACCTTTCGCCTTGCAAAAGGCCGTCAATCGCACTCCAAAAGGCCACCTTTTACAAGCTAAAAGGCGGCCTTTTACAAAGCCGGATGTAAGTAACTGTATGCCAACGAGTTACATACAGTACTACAACCAAGTGAAAAACAATGCCCGGAAGGCGGCAACAGAACACACAAAATAAGCCAAAATATATCATGAATGCCCACAATCGCCCTACACTGTCAAGCATGCATATAAGACAACAAGGCATTTGTCTTTAAGTTCTTAGCGACCGCAGGGAGCGTTAACTTCTTTAACTCCTTTAACTACCGATGAATGGAAGCCGTGCGGACATTCATAAAATGTATCATTCTGAAGCATTTTTTTGGATTTTTCCAACGTTTATTATTACTTTTGCAGGCGGACAACCTTAATCCGGCAGACTGCCGCCTGAAGGCTGCCTTACGGCATAAAGACCTAAAGACATGATTTACAAGTATGACTTTCTGATTATAGGCGGAGGCGTAGCCGGCATGAGTTACGCCCTCAAGGTGGCCCGGGCTAACAAGGGCAGGATATGCATCATCTGCAAGACAACGCTTGACGAAGCCAACACAGCAAAGGCGCAGGGCGGTATTGCGTCGGTTACCAACCTCGCGGTTGACAACTTCGACAAGCACATAGAGGACACGATGATTGCCGGCGACTACATAAGCGACCGCCGGGCGGTGGAACAAGTGGTGCGCAACGCGCCCTCGCAGATACGCGAACTGGTGCAATGGGGCGTAAACTTCGACAAGAACGCTGACGGCAACTACGACCTGCACCGCGAAGGCGGGCACTCGGAGTTCCGCATACTGCACCATGCCGACGACACCGGAGCCGAGATACAGCGCGGCCTCATGGCAGCAGTGCGCAGCAATCCGGCCATAGAGATAAAGGAAAACCACTTCGCCGTGGAAATCATTACGCAGCACCACTTGGGCATAGAGGTGACACGCCGCACGCCCGACATAGAGTGCTACGGCGCTTATGTGCTCAACCCCGACACGCAGAAGGTTGACACCTACCTGAGCAAAGTGACCCTGATGTGTACCGGCGGATGCGGAGCGGTGTACCAGAGCACCACCAACCCCATAATATCAACCGGCGACGGCGAGGCCATGGTGTACCGCGCCAAGGGCACGGTGAAGGACATGGAGTTCGTACAATTCCACCCAACGGCGCTCTACAATCCGCAGGAAACCCACCCGGCCTACCTCATCACCGAGGCAATGCGCGGCTACGGCGGCATTCTCAGATTGCCTACGGGAGAGTCGTTCATGGAGAAATACGACCCGCGCCTGTCACTCGCGCCGCGCGACATAGTAGCCCGCGCCATCGACAAGGAGATGAAGATACACGGCCTCGACCACGTTTGCCTCGACGTTACGCACAAGGACGCGGAGGAAACCAAGCACCACTTCCCCAACATCTACCACAAGTGCCTCTCCATAGGCATCGACATCACAAAGGAATACATACCCGTGCGCCCGGCTGCACACTACATGTGCGGCGGCATAAAGGTCGACCTGAACGGCGAATCCAGCATACACCGCCTCTACGCCATCGGCGAATGCTCGTGCACGGGACTGCACGGCGGCAACCGGTTGGCAAGCAACTCGCTCATAGAAGCCGTAGTCTACGCCGACGCGGCGGCACGCCACAGCCTCGCCAACGTTGACGGCTACGAGTTCAACGACCGCGTGCCGGAGTGGAACGACGAAGGGACTATGACCAACGAGGAGAAGGTTCTCATAACGCAAAGCGTCAAGGAGGTATGCCAGACGATGAGCAACTACGTGGGAATAGTGCGCAGCGACCTGCGCCTGAAGCGCGCCTGGGACCGCCTCGACCTGCTATACGAGGAGACCGAAGCCCTGTTCAAGCGCGTAAAGGCCAGCCGCGACATCTGCGAACTGCGCAACATGATTAACGTAGGCTACCTCATCACGCGGCAGGCCATAGAGCGCAAGGAGTGCCGCGGCCTGCATTACACCATCGATTATCCGCTGCACGCATACGACAAACAGTGATTTTAGTCCATAATTAAGTTAAACTTTGCAAAAGTCTTACGGCCTAACACGCTGAAACACAGCATCAGTTACC
This sequence comes from uncultured Prevotella sp., assembly GCA_900551055.1. Lineage (GTDB taxonomy): Bacteria > Bacteroidota > Bacteroidia > Bacteroidales > Bacteroidaceae > Prevotella. The sequence continues at coordinate 64,124 of URUK01000009.1, forward strand.
CCGGCGTAACCTTGTTACACCGGGGTAACTTCTTGTAAAACAAAGACTTATGTATTATCTTTGCAAACGTAAAGACATTACTAACAAGGAGAAAACATTATGGAAGACTTTAAGGTTTTAGGTGAAGGCACGAACTTCACAGCCATATCCACTGGCAAGTTTGACGATTTGAAGAACTATGTATTGCCGCTTGGCGAAGGCGTGTTCATCAACGGAAAGGTATTCACAGGCGAGGAGTTGAAAGCCACTGGCATGGAAATGTCGCTGCAGACTATGTGGCCCGGACAGGAAAGTCCTTTCCTGCACGCCCACAAAAAGCATGAAGAGCTGTACATGATAATCAAGGGCGAGGGCGAGTTCCGCGTCGATGACAAGGTGTTCCCGATAGCCGAAGGCAGCCTCGTACGCGTCGCTCCGGCAGGCAAACGCGCACTGCGCAACACCGGAAAGGAGCACATGGTGGTGATGTGCATACAGTACATGGCCGGCAGTTTCGGCGCTGACGACACCCCGGCAGGCGACGGCGTGCTACTCGATGAAGACGCTTTCCCCGACAGCCAGTCACGTTAAGCGGTACGCACGGCAAACAACAGTTTTGCAAAAGACGGCCTTTCGCATTGCAAAAGGCCGTCTTTTACCTTCCAAAAGGCCACCTTTTGCCAGTCAAAAGGTGGCCTTTTGCACGACAGGATGCAAACCGTTGATTTTCAACGGGACAGCAACGCCCGTTCCACAGATACGGAACAGCCGGCCATGTCCGTACCAACGAAAAGCCAGCTTATGATTATTTGCCGAACATGCACAAATCATTACACTTTAATCCACATTTGAAGCACATCGTGACAAAAGCCCGACGAAAAGCTTGGAACTTTCAGCTAAAATCCCTATCTTTGCCGATAGTTAAGTTTATTTATCTTTAACCAAAACTTGTATCATTATGAAAAAGTTATTGATGGTAGCGCTCTTCGCAATAGTTGCGGTAGGCGCAAGTGCACAGAAGAACTGGACCGTATGGTGGGGTGGCAACGTTGCTGATGTCAGCATGGACGATCCCCTTAATCCGAAATCATCTTTTAAGGCTTTGAACATCGGCGTATCTTACACAGCTCCTATCGCCGACGCTTTTGATTGGTCTGCAGGTGTAGGCTATGTTACCAAAGGTTTCAAAGATTGGGATCCGGGTTTCATACAGTTAGAAGGCAATGCTGCTTGGAACTTTGTAACCAGCGACGAGGCAAAGGTTGGTATCTTCACAGGTCCTTACTTGGGATTTGCTGTGTCAGATGACGATGCAGACATGAATACCGTAGACTTTGGATGGCAAGGCGGTGTAGTAGGTTCTTGGAAGTTCCTCTCACTGAAACTTGGCTATGAGTACGGTTTCTGCAACATTGTAAAAGAAATAAACACTAAACCGGGCGAATTCTTCTTCCGCATCGGTTTCAGGTTCTAACACCTTTGAAGGCAAAACAAAGCGTCACGGACAGTTGTCCGTGACGCTTTTTATATGCCATTACCTTCCATTCAGTTCATAACGAGCTGTAACGGCTGATGAGTTTGCGGCGGAAAAAGCGGCCTACCTTGACATAGTCGATGTCCTCGAACGGAGGATAAAAGCGGCAGATGTTGTCACGCACCTCAAGCAGGTAATTGATGTTGACGATGAACTTCTGGCTCACCTGCACGAAGCTGTCGTCTATTCCCAGCAGGACGTCCTTGCTTACGCCGCGCTTCAGGCGCAGCGGACGGTCGCATCCGGCGGCCACTACTGTCCATACGCGAGCCTCGTGGTCGTAATGGAACACGCAGATGTCGCGTATCCTGACAAGCCGGAAGTCAACCGAATTGGTGTAAAACAGCAGCTTTCCGCCGTCTCGCTTTACCGAACCGGCCTGCTGCGAGCGCACAGCGCCGTCCTGCCTGTCGGCAAAGAAGCGCGTCATGATAGTGTCAAGTTCGGCCTCGTCGACAGGTTTCAGCAGGAAGTCGAACGCCCTGTTGCGGAACGCCGGCAGCATATAGTCGCTGTAAGCGGTGTATATCACCACGTAACACCAGAAGTCAGCCTCCTCCTTCAGCCGTTCGAGAAACTGCAACCCGGTCATGTCGGGCAGCTCCATGTCAAGAAACAGCAGCTCCGGCTTGTACTTTATGACCTGCTCAATGCCGGCCTCGCCGCAGTCGGCAGTGGCAGCCAGCGTCACGTCCTCATACTTTCCGAGCTTCGCGGCCAGGTCGTCGATGGCCGCCCTCGTGTCGTCTACAATTATCGCGTTCATGCTTTTTCAGTTCGTTTCAATGCCTTTCAGCCCCGGAAGCCTCATTCCCCGGGGCATGGTAATGGACACTTCGCAGCCCTCTACACTGCCGTCGGCGGCACGCAAGTTCCTTATTTCAAGGCTTATCTTATTCTTGTTGTATCTGTTTATCAGGCCTATTGTGCTGCGGATTACCTTCAGTCCCGTGCCCGTAGACGACGGGTCGCCGCGCCGTATGTCAAATCCCGTGCCGTTGTCGGTCACCGTTATGCGGCATCCGGCCTCTTCTACGGCCACTGCCACACACAGCCGCTTGCGTCCCTCGCGGCGTTTCAGACCGTGCTTTATGGCGTTTTCAACAAGGATTTGTATGGACATTGACGGCACCATAACCTGTTCAAGCACGCCGTCTGCCGGCGCGCTTACGCTGAAGTCAAGCCCTCCGTCGACGCAGTTGCCCTCAACGCTGGCATAATACTGCACGAAGTCAAGCTCCTCTTTCAGCGAAACATAGTACCGTCCCGACATGTTCAGGTTGGCGCGGATAAGCCTTACGAGGCCCATCAGCTCGTCGGCGTCGCCCTTCCGCGCATTGGATATGCGGTTGTTGAGCACGTTGAAGATGAAATGGGGCGATATTCTGGAGCGCACGTTGACAAGCCTCAGCTGCATAAGCTGCATGTGCATGGCAAGCCTCCGCTTCCTTGTGTAGGTAAATACGTAAAGAAGCAGCAGGGCGAGGGCCGCCGCAGTGAGCACGCCTATGTACAGGCCGAGGCGCGCCTCGTGGATGTCGGCGTCCTTGGCTTGCAGCTCCATCTGGTGATGCAGCGTGAGAGTGTCCTGCGCATAGCGCATCATTATTTCCGAGGCGCGCATGTTCGCTATGTTGTGTTTCAGCGAGTCATTGCGACGTATGCCACTGCGAAGGTTCTGGTACGCGGCCTTGTAGTCGCCGTTCCGCACGTAGTAATCGCGCAGGTAGCGGCTGCGTATGTTCACCATGTTGTAGTCTATCGTGGCCGTAGTGTCCTCGCTGTCGAGCAGCCGGCGCACGGCTGACATGTCGCCGGCCTTCAAGGCGATGCCCATCTGTATCGTGTGGCAGTAGTATATGGCCGTTGCGTCGCCCAACTTGGCGAAATAAGCGTATGCCTCGCCGACCAGCCGCCGCGCCTCGGCTGTCTGCCCAAGGTTCAGCTTCACGTCAGCCATGTTCACCTTGCACAGGTACATCTCGTAGCTTGACAGCATGCCGTTGCGCTCAAGCAGGCGGCGCATGCGTGTGAAGACGGCTTCCGCGCCGCGGTAGTCGCCCTTGTAATAGTAATAATTGCCGTAATTGTTGAGGAAGTAAAGCTGCATGTTCAGGGGCAGCAGGTCTATCTTTTCGTCTGCCGTGCGGTAACACGAGCCGGCAAGGTCGAAGTCTCCGAGGTTCAAATATATTCTGCCGAGGCCCATGTAGAGGCTGGCGTAGTCTTTTTCAGGCAGCTTGAGCGAGTCGGCAAGGAACAGTGCGCGACGGTACCACCATGCGGCGTGGGGCATGTCGTTGGCCGCCACGTAGGCGTCGCCCAAGTTGGCGCACACGTCGGGCAGGCGGTATTCGGCGTCGCTGCCGAAGAGCAGCGAGTAAGCCTTTGAGTATGCGGCCACCGCCTTGCCGGGTCTGAAGTGCAGCTTGTGGTAGTAACTGCCCTTGGCATTCAGCAGGAAGGCCTCCATGCCCTTTATCCTCGGCGTGCGCCCGCGGGCTGCAAGGAAGCTGCCTGTCTGCCGCCAGCGCAGCTCCACGGTGTCAGGAACGCCGCGCTGCACGCTGTACCGCATCAGGCGCAGATACCAGTCATAATAGTCAAGGCTGTCTTTCGCCCCGGCCATGCCGTCAAGTATGATGGAAAGCGAATGTGGAGAATTGACCGCTACAGAATCGTCTACGGCGGCAAGCATGGCCGTAAGGCTGTCGGAACGCGCGTCGGCGTGTGTCTGCCTGCTGCCGCACGACATGGCTGCGGCACATGCCGCAGCGACAAACACGGACAAAACCAAACGCGAGAATGCCGTCATCGCAAAATCACCCTCCTCGAATTAATATTCATTTTCCATGCAATAGATATGGCGCAAGCGTACACAAAACATCATGAACCTCACCCGTCACGGCATGGCTTGCACCGTGCAAAGATATGAAAAAATACTTAAAACGCGGCATTTGGCAGTAACCAAATCGGCCTTTCATCATAAAAATGAAACAAAACTGCAAACGAATGCAAAACAAACGGCACGAAGGCGCAATGTTTGGAATTAAGAATTAAGAGTTAAGAATTAAGAAAATATGATTTGTTGGATATTTATCAACTGCTTGAAAAGGCATATTTTCTTAATTCTTAACTCTTAATTCTTAATTCAAAAACTCTTAATTCTTAATTCAAAACACGGCAAATTGCCTTCCAAAAGGCCACCTTTTACACGACAAAAGGCCGCCTTTTAGAAGCTAAAAGACGGCCTTTTGGAAACCCGTTGACAGTCAACGGGTTACAAATGGGTTTTATTTCACGTTGCCGACCTTGACAAGATACTCGGCTATCTGCACCGCGTTGAGCGCCGCGCCCTTGCGTATCTGGTCACCGCTGAGCCAGAAGGTAAGTCCGTTCTCGTCGGCCAGGTCCTTGCGTATGCGGCCTACGAAGATGTCATCCTTGCCCGCCGTATCCAACGGCATAGGATAAACGAGGTTCGATGGGTCGTCCTCAAGCGTCACGCCGGGCGCAGCCGCCAGGGCCTCGCGCGCCTCCTCCACACTTATCGGACGCTCGGTCTCAATCCAAACCGACTCGGAATGCGCCCTGAGCGACGACACGCGGACACACATTGCCGAGCATTTCACGTCGCTGTGCATTATTTTGCGCGTCTCGTTAAACATCTTCATCTCCTCCTTGGTATAGCCGTTGGGCTGGAAAACGTCGATTTGCGGAATGACGTTGTATGCCAGCTGGTGGGGGAACTTGCTGACCGTCACAGGCTCGCCGTTGACAAGCTGGCGGTACTGTTCCTGCAATTCGGCCATCGCCGCGGCTCCCGCGCCGCTCGCACTCTGGTAGCTTGCTATGTGTATGCGGCGTATGTGGCTGAGCCGTTCGAGCGGTTGCAGCACCACAACCATCATTATTGTGGTGCAGTTAGGATTGGCGATGATGCCGCGCGGACGGTTGAGGGCGTCCTCGGCGTTGCACTCGGGCACTACCAATGGCACGTCGTCATCCATGCGGAACGCGCTCGAATTGTCAATCATAACGGCCCCGTACTTCGTAATGTCAGCCGCATACTCCTTCGACGTGCCTGCCCCGGCAGAGGCGAAGGCGATGTCAATGTCCTTGAAATCGTCGTTGTGCTGGAGCAGCTTCACTTCATACTCCTTGCCCTTGAAAGTGTACTTGGTGCCGGCCGACCTCTGCGAACCGAACAGGACAAGGTTGTCAATGGGGAAATCTCTCTCGGCGAGCACTCTAAGGAACTCCTGCCCTACAGCTCCGCTCGCACCTACAATTGCTACGTTCATATTATCCTTTCTCTTTTTTATATTCGGAAGTTAAAGAAGTTAATGGAGTTAAAGAAGTTAAAGACAAATGCCTCGCCTGCAAACAGACGCTTATTGTCGTCTGACATAACACGTATGCTTATATCAACAATGGTGAGACATTTGTCTTTAACTTCTTTAACTCCATTAACTCCTTTAACTTCCTGTGGTTCTTTTTCGTCTGCAAAAGTACAACTTTTAAGCCGAACGTTATAAAATGATGATTTTTTTTTGCAATTTTGCACGTAAAAACGCTGTTTACTATACACTTCATGCCGGATTTCTCACAATATTTCCCCATAACGTCGCCCACGATGATATTCTTCATCGTGCTGTGCATCATACTCTTTGCGCCCATCATCATGGGCAAACTGCGCATTCCGCACATCGTCGGAATGGTGCTGGCTGGAGTGGCAATAGGCCCCCACGGGCTGAACATACTGGCAAAAGACAGCTCGTTCAACCTGTTCGGACACGTCGGCCTGTACTATATCATGTTCCTTGCCGGCCTGGAAATGAACATGAGCAACTTCCGCAAGAACCGCGTGCGGACGTTCACCCACGGCATAATGGCCTTCATTATACCTATGGCCATGGGCTTCGTCATCAACCGCTCCATACTTGAGTACAGCGTGATGACGTCAATACTGCTGGCCAGCATGTACGCCTCGCACACCATCATCACCTACCCCATCGTCATGCGGTACGGACTTACGCGCCAGCGCAGCGTCACCATAGCCGTTGGAGCGACGGCCATCACCGACACGCTGACGCTGCTCGTGCTCGCAATAGTCGGCGGAATGTTCAAGGGCGAGATAACAGGCAGCTTCTGGCTGATGCTGTTCCTGAAGTTCGCCGTTGTGTTCCTCGTCATAATGTACGTATTCCCACGCATCGCAAAGCACTTCTTCCACAGGCATGAGGACAACGTGGTGCAGTTCATCTTCGTGCTCGCCATGACATTCCTCGGCGCGTGCATGATGGAGCTTATCGGCATGGAAGGACTGCTCGGAGCGTTCCTCACCGGACTGGTGCTCAACCGATACGTGCCGAACGTGTCGCCGCTGATGACCAATCTCGAGTTCGTAGGCAACGCCATCTTCATACCTTACTTCCTCATAGGCGTGGGAATGCTCGTCAACGTCAAGCTGCTCTTCGGCGGAATGGCTACAATCCAGGTGGCCGGAGTGATGATATTCGTCGCCCTTACGAGCAAATGGCTCGCCTCGCTGTTCACCCAAAAGCTATTCGGCATGCGCGGAGTGGAGCGCGAACTGGTGTTCGGCTTGAGCAACGCGCAGGCCGGAGCGACGCTGGCCGCAGTCATGGTGGGCTACAACCTCATAATGCCCGATGGGCAACGACTGCTCAACGACGACGTGCTCAACGGCACGGTGATACTCATTCTCGTAACATGCATCTTCAGCTCGTTCATGACCGAGCGCGCATCGAAGCGCATAGCACTCGAGTCGCAGACCGCCGTTCCCGAGGACGACAAGGGCGACGACGAGAAAATAATGGTGCCGATGAAGCACATGGAGACGGCCGACACGCTCGTAAGCCTTGCCACGATGATGCGCAACAGGGTGCTCAACCGCGGCATAGTGGCCCTCAACATCGTCTACGACGACACCAACAGGCTGAAGTTCCAGGAACGTGGCAGGCGGCTGCTGGAGCACGTCGTGAAGACAGCCAACAGCACAGGAGTGATGGTGCAGACGCAAGTGCGCATCGCAACGAACATAATCAACGGAATAAAACACGCCTTCAAGGAGTTCAACGCGTCGGAGATTGTCATGGGAATGCACAGCGATGACGAGGAAGACGGCAAGTTCTGGGGAGAGTTCATACCCGGACTTTTCTCCGGACTGAACCGCCAAATATCCCTTGTCCGCTGCCTGCGGCCGCTCAACACCATACGCCGCATACAGGTGGCAGTGCCTTCACGGGCCGAGTTCGAGCCGGGTTTCTACCGCTGGCTGGAGCGTCTTGCACGCGTTGCGGAGAACCTTGAATGCCGCATACAGTTCCATGCAAAGCACGAAACACTGGCACTTATCAGCCAGTACGTGCAGAACCGCCACCCGGAAGTGCGTGCGGAATACACATACATGGCGCATTGGATAGACATGCCAAAGCTCGCTGACGGCGTTGCCGACGACCACCTGTTCGTTGTAATCACAGCGCGCAAGGGCACAATATCATACAAATCGGCGCTCGAACGCCTGCCGGAAGAACTTACACGGTACTTTTCGGGAAAGAGTCTCATGATCATCTTCCCCGACCAATACGGCGAACCAGTGGGTGCGATGACGTTCGCCGAGCCTCAACACCACGAACAGCGCAGCGCATACGAAGTGCTGATAACATGGTTCAGGAAGCGTTTTTCTTAGCAAACAAGAGACAAGTGACAAGCAGACGAGGAACAAGGGACGAGTAAACAACAAGCAAGGGTTATGCCCTTGTCTACTTGTCAACTCGTAACTTGTCAACTAAAATAAAAAAGAATGATTGACATCAAAGGCATAACAAAGAGTTTCGGCTCGCTGCAAGTGCTCAAAGGAATCGACCTGCACATAGACAAAGGCGAGGTAGTGAGCATCGTAGGCCCGAGCGGAGCAGGCAAAACGACGCTGCTCCAGATAATAGGCACACTGGACAAGCCCGACAGCGGCAGGATAATAATAGACGGTACAGACGTCAGGGAACTTAATTCAAGAAAGCTGTCGGAGTTCCGCAACAGGCGCATAGGCTTCGTATTCCAGTTCCATCAGCTGCTGCCGGAGTTCACGGCGGTGGAGAACGTGATGATACCGGCACTTATTTCAGGAGCATCGAAGGGCGAGGCGAAGAAGCGTGCGATGGAGCTTTTGGACTTCATGGGGCTTTCCGAACGCGCCGGCCACAAACCTTCAGAACTGTCAGGAGGCGAAAACCAGCGTGTGGCAGTTGCCCGGGCACTGGTCAACAGACCTGCGGTAATCCTGGCCGACGAGCCGTCTGGCAGCCTTGACTCTAAGAACAAGGCGGAGCTTCACCAGCTTTTCTTCGACCTTCGGGACAAGACCGGGCAGACGTTTGTCATCGTTACGCATGACGAGAACCTTGCAAGCATAACCGACCGGACTATAAAGATGAAGGACGGAATGCTGGAAACGGAAGGCGAGAGTGTACCAACACCCACCCCACCCCTACCGAATGGAGGGAGTCCGGACACCGAAGAGGGCTGCAACGACACCGCAACCACCCCACAAGAATAGACCTTTTTTTATTTATAAAACCACTACATCCACCCCCGAAAGCATCCGACAAAAGTATTCAAACTCCCTCTCCTCGGGAGGGTTGGGGTGGGTAAAAAGCTTTAATTATGGACTTTATAAGATTAGGCGACTACAACCGCATGACCGCTGTCAAGACAGTTGACTTCGGCGTTTACCTTGACGGCGGCGAAGAAGGCGAAGTGCTGCTGCCTGCGAGATATGTGCCCGACGGCTGCAAGGAGGGCGACGAGCTTGAAGTTTTTGTCTATCTTGACAACGAAGAACGGCTTGTGGCTACTACACAGACACCGCTCGCCAAGGTTGGAGACTTCGCTTACCTTGAAACCGCGTGGGTTAACGAGTACGGAGCGTTCCTGAACTGGGGACTGATGAAAGACCTTTTCTGCCCCTTCCGCGAACAGAAGATGAAGATGGAAAAGGGCAAAAGCTACATCGTTTACGTACACATAGACGACGAGAGCCACCGCATCGTGGCCTCGGCAAAGGTAGAGCACTTCTTCGACCCGTCGTTTCCGCCATACCGGTACGGCGACGAAGTTGACCTGCTTGTATGGCAGAAAACCGACCTCGGCTTCAAAGTCATAGTTGACAACCGCTACCCCGGGCTTGTGTACAAGAACCAGATATTCAAGGACATACATACAGGCGACCGCATGAAGGGCTACATCGACGTAGTGCGTGAGGACGGAAAGATTGACGTGAAGCTGCAACCTACGGGATGGAAGATGACGAAGGAGACGGCCGACGTACTGCTCGAATACCTTGAAACGCACGGAGGCGTGTGCCGGCTTACCGACAAAAGCCCTGCGGAAGACATCTACCGGGAGTTCCAGGTGAGCAAGAAAAGCTACAAAAAGGCCGTCGGCGACTTGTACAAACGGCGGCTCATAATCATTGAAGAGGACTGTATCAGGCTGAACAACAACAGAAAACGACATTGACATGGACAAATTCAGAAAGCTCGTAGCCATCGAACCGGTAAGCATGACGGCCGAAGCGCAGGCACGGCTGAAGGCTTACGCCGACGAGATAGAGATGTACCCGGACGTTCCGCAGGGACAAGACGAGATTGCAAGGCGCATAGGCGACGCCGACGCGGTGCTGATAAGCACCACCTCAAGGCTGCCGGCGGAAACGCTGGCACGGTGTAAAAGCCTGCGGTACGTAGGCATGTGCTGCTCGCTCTACTCTCCTGAAAGCGCCAACGTTGACATTCGCTACGCCGAGGCTCACGGCATCTGCGTGAAAGGAATACGCGATTACGGCGACGAGGGCGTGGTGGAATATGTCATAAGCGAGCTTGTACGCTGCCTCCACGGGTACGGCATGGAGCCGTGGTTCGGCAGGCCGAGCGAGATAACCGGACTGAAAGCGGGCATCGTCGGCTTGGGAAAATCGGGCGGAATGATTGCCGACGCACTGAGCCGTTTCGGCGCGGAAATAGAGTATTTCGCACGCGGCGAAAAGGCGTGGGCCGAGGAAAAGGGCTACCGCTTCACACCGCTCGGCGACCTGCTGGAACACAACGACGCCGTGTTCTGCTGCCTCAACCGCAACACCGTGCTGCTGCATGAGGCCGAGTTTGCACGCCTCGGCAGCCACAAGCTGCTGTTCAATACGGGTCTTTCGCCTGCATGGGACGAAGAACCTTTCGCCCGTTGGCTCGACGGCGACAACCTCTGCCTGTGCGACACCGCAGCGGCGGCAGGCGGCGATCGCTTTACCGGGCATCCGCACATGCGCTGCATGAACGCGTCTTCAGGCATGACGCTACAGGCATACCGCCGACTTGGCAACAAGGTTATTGCCAATATCGAGGAGTTTTTGCAGGGGTGAGAAGACCAATAGCCACTACCAAATACCCTACGACCCACCACCAGATACCCTACAACCCAACCCAAACAGAAGGACGACCCACCCCAGTCCTCCCGAAGGGAGGGAGCTTGATGTGCTTTTGCTAATAGGTGTATCAGCCTTATTTGTCCTATTAGTCTTATAAGCCAAGTAATATGAATTGGCGGAAAGGGTGAATGGCGTATGGTTGTTTGTCTCTTGCTAACTGCCTGATAATCAACGATATAATAAAAGGCCGTCTTTCGCATTGCGAAAGACGGCCTTTTACGTTGCAATTGATGGCCTTTTAGTTTGCAAAACAAGGCCTTTTGCATTGCAATCAACGACCTTTCATTTTCCCACAAACAAACTTCAGGTAATCAAGCTCCCTCCCTTCGGGATGGCTGGGGTGGGTCGTCCTTCTGTTTGGGGTGGGTGTTAGTCTGATTGATGGTGGGTCGTTAATACTCCGTCTTGTCCTCCTTGCTTATCCACTCCTCAAAAGCCTTTATGGCTTCGTCCCTCATCATGGGCACGGAGGGCAGCTTGCGGCTATCGCGCGGAAGGGCAAGCTCCTCGTAAATAAACGAGTCGTCGAAGCCTGCGGCCTTCGCGTCGGCCTTCGTGTTGGCGTAATACACCTTGTCGAGCCTCGCCCAATAGATTGCGCCGAGGCACATGGGGCACGGCTCGCACGACGTATATATCTCGCAGCCGGAAAGGTTGAACGTGCCAAGAGCTTCGGCCGCACGGCGTATCGCGCTGACTTCGGCGTGCGCCGTAGGGTCGTTTGAAGCCGTGACGCGGTTCATCCCGGTGGCTATTATCTCGCCATCGCGCGCTATCACCGCGCCAAACGGGCCTCCGCCGTTGGCGATGTTCTCAATCGAAAGCCTGATGGCTTCGCGCATAAGCTGGTCGTGAGTCATGTTTACGGTTCTGAGGTTATGGGGTTTTACGGTTATACGGATGTTTTTACGGTTATAAGGTTGTGCGGTTTTACGGTCATACGGATGTTTTTACGGTTATAAGGTTATGCGGTTGTGAGGTTTTACGGTGCGGCTTGTAATCATACAGTTTTCTTAATGTTGTAATGTTTCACGGTTATGGAACATACGGATTGCTATTCTGTTAACGGCAACACAACTTCCGTATAACCTTACAACCGCATAACCTTATAACCGTAAAAACATCCGTATAACCGCAAAACCGCACAACCTTATAACCCAAAAATCAGAATTCCGCGTTCTTCGGCGTGCGTGGGAACGGGATTACGTCGCGTATGTTCTGCATTCCCGTCACGAAAAGTATCAGCCTCTCGAAGCCAAGGCCGAAGCCTCCGTGGGGACAAGTGCCGTACTTGCGCGTGTCAAGATACCACCACATGTCCTTCATCGGGATGTTGCGCTCGTTGATTTCGCCCATCAGCTTGTCGTAGTTCTCTTCGCGCACGCTGCCTCCGATGATTTCTCCTATCTGCGGGAACAGCACGTCCGTGCCCTGCACAGTCTTGCCGTCGTCGTTGATTTTCATGTAGAACGCCTTGATTTCCTTCGGATAACCGGTCATGATGACAGGCTTCTTGAAGTGGTGTTCAACCAAGTAACGCTCGTGCTCGCTGGCCAAGTCCATGCCCCACGATACGGGGAACTCGAACTTGTGGCCGGCTTTCACTGCCTCTTCGAGTATGCGTATGCCCTCGGTATATTCCAAACGGACGAAGTCTTCGCCCACAACCGAGTTGAGACGGTCGAGCAACGACTTGTCAATCATCTTGTTAAGGAACTCCAGGTCGTCCTTGCAGTTGTCCAAAGCCCACTGCACGCAGTACTTGATAAAGTCCTCCTCAAGGTCCATCAGGTCGTCAAGGTCGATGAAAGCGACTTCCGGTTCAATCATCCAGAACTCCGCAAGGTGGCGCGGAGTGTTTGAGTTCTCCGCACGGAACGTCGGGCCGAACGTGTAGATTGCGCCCAAGGCCGTAGCCCCCAGCTCGCCCTCAAGCTGTCCGCTGACGGTCAGCGAGGTCTGCTTTCCAAAGAAATCGTCGTCATAAAGTATCTTTCCGTCCTCGCCTTTCTTAAGGTCATAGAGGTTCTTCGTCGTAACCTGGAACATCTGCCCTGCACCTTCGCAGTCGCTGGCGGTGATGAGCGGCGTGTGGAAATAGAAGAAACCGTGGTCGTGGAAATACTTATGTATGGCGATGGCCATGTTGTGACGTATGCGCATAACAGCCCCGAAAGTGTTTGTGCGCAGGCGCAGGTGGGCGTACTGGCGCATGTACTCGAAGCTCTGCCCTTTCTTCTGCATGGGGTAGTCGCCGCCGCAAAGGCCGTAAATCTCTATCTCGCGGCACTGCAACTCAACGCTCTGGCCGGCTCCCTGGCTCTCAACCAGTTCGCCGTTCACGCTGATGCACGCACCTGTCGTTACCTGCTTGAGCGTCTCCGCGTCAAACTTCGACGGGTCGACAACCACCTGTACGTTCTTGATTGTAGAGCCGTCGTTCAAGGCTATGAAGTCAACCGACTTGCTGCTGCGGTGGGTACGCACCCATCCGCGCACATTGACAATGGCTCCAAAGTCCTTGCTGCAGAGCACATCGACAACTTTTGTCCTCTTTATTTTATCCATAATGATTTATGTTCAGGAGTTAAAGGAGTTATAGGAATTATCGCTCACTACGTTCGCTAAGAAGTTAAAGCCAAATGCTTTGCCGCTTTACGCAGCCGCCTTCATCCCCACTTGCTTCCCCCTTTAACTTTTACCTTTTTACTTTTTTACCTTTTCACCTTTATTCAAACGCTCCCATGCGCAGCATGTCCACTTCCTTTTCAGTAAGGAAACGCCAGTCGCCGCGGCGCACGTTCTTCTTTGTCAGCCCGGCAAACTGTACGCGGTCGAGCTTGACAACGCGGTAGCCGAGGTGCTCGAAGATACGGCGCACGATGCGGTTCTTGCCGCTGTGTATTTCAATTCCTACCTGACTCTTGTCCGTAGGGCTTGCATACTCTATGGCGTCGGCATGCACTTCGCCGTCGTCAAGCGTTATGCCGGTGGCTATCTGCTGCATGTCGTGAGCTGTGACGTTCTTGTCCAAGAACACATGATATATCTTCTTTTTCAGGAACTTGGGGTGAGTCAGCTTGCTGGCAAGGTCGCCGTCGTTGGTGAGAAGCAGCACTCCTGTGGTATTCCGGTCAAGACGGCCAACGGGATAGATGCGCTCCGGACATGCGCCTTTTACCAAGTCCATCACCGTCTTGCGCTGTTGCGGGTCGTCGCTGGTCGTCACCGTGTCCTTCGGTTTGTTGAGAAGGACGTACACTTTCTTCTCCATCTTCACCGGCTGGTCGTGGAACTTCACCTCGTCGGTACGCAAAACCTTTGTTCCGAGTTCTGTAACAACCTGCCCGTTGACCGAGACTACGCCTGCCTGTATGAACTCGTCAGCCTCGCGGCGGCTGCAAACACCGGCGTTGGCGAGGAACTTATTGAGGCGTACCGGCTGTGTCGGGTCTACGTTCTGTTCCTTATATTCAATGCGTTTCTTCAAGCTGTACTTTGCGTTCGGGTCGTAGTCGGCCGTGCGTTGACGGTAACCGCCCTGACGGTTGTAGCCGCCCTGGCGCTGCTGCCCGTAAGAGTTGCGCTGGTAGCCGCCACGGTTGTAGCCGCCCTGACGCTGCTGATAGCCGCCTTCTCCTTGGTTGGCGTTGTAGCGTGGACGATAACCACCCTGCTGGTGCTGGCCGTACTGGCCCTGACGGGGCTGGTAGCCGCCTTCCTGGTCGGCGTTGTAGCGCGGACGATAACCGCCCTGCTGGTGCTGGCCATACTGGCTCTGACGGGGCTGGTAGCCGCCTTCCTGGTCGGCGTTGTAGCGCGGACGGTAGCCCTGCGGACGCTGACCGTACTGTGACTGGCGAGGCTGGTAGCCGCCTTGGCGCTGCTGATACCCCTCCTGTTGCCCTGCGTTGTAGCGCGGACGGTAAGGACGCTGCGCGGCGTTGCCCTGCTGCAGTCCGGTGCCGAAACCTTCGGGACGGAAGCCGCCTTCGTCTTTGTTGTAAGTCCTGTTGGGCGTGTAGGCGCGCTGCACCCTTATACGGGGACGCATCGGTCTGTTTCCACTCTGATTGTTAAAGCCTTCTGTCTGCTTGTAGCCATCGCGGCTGCCTTCGGTTTGTCCGGCAGACAAGTTCTCATTCTTGTTTTCCAATTCTTCTGACATAATTGATTTTATTGATGCCTCACGGCGGTTAGTTTTTTAGGTTATAGGGGTTTGAGGTTATGGGGTTTTACGGTTGATACGGCGTATATGGCTGACTATGCCCTGTTTCCCGTCCAAAACCTTAAAACCGTATGACCGCATAACCTCAAAACCGCATATCACATTCCAGTATAATTGTGCGGAGTGACAGCCATCAGTTCGGCCTTAACGCTGTCGCTCACATTCAGTCCGTTGATAAATTCGTGTATTGTCTCTTCCGTCATCTTTGTGTTCGTGCGCGTAAGTGCCTTCAGCGCTTCGTAGGGATGCGGATAGGCTTCGCGGCGCAGGATTGTCTGTATGGCCTCGGCCACCACCGCCCACATGTCGTCGAGGTCGGCGTTGAGCTTCTCCTCGTTCAGGATGAGCTTGCGGAGCCCCTTCAGCGTGCTCTGCATGGCTATCATGCCGTGACCCAAAGGCACGCCTACATTACGCAGAACGGTCGAGTCGGTAAGGTCGCGCTGCAGGCGGCTTACGGGCAGTTTTGCAGCAAGGAACTGCAGTATTGCGTTAGCGATGCCGAGGTTGCCCTCGCTGTTCTCGAAGTCAATCGGGTTGACCTTGTGGGGCATTGCGCTCGAACCAACCTCGCCGGCCTTGATTTTCTGCTTGAAGTATTCCATCGAGATATACATCCAGAAGTCTCGGTCGAGGTCGATTATTATCGTGTTCAGACGGCGCAGGGCGTCGAATATGGCGCCAAGGTTGTCGTAGTTGCTTATCTGTGTTGTCCACTGCTCACGCTGCAGACCGAGCTTTTCGCTGACGAACTTGTCGCCGAACGCACGCCAGTCATACTGCGGATAGGCCACGTGGTGCGCGTTGTAGTTGCCCGTAGCGCCGCCGAACTTGGCCGTCACGGGGCACTCTTCAAGCTGGCGCAACTGCTCTTCAAGACGGTAGACGAACACCATCACCTCCTTGCCAAGCCGCGTAGGGGATGCCGGCTGGCCGTGGGTCTTGGCGAGCATGGGCACGTCTTTCCACTCTTCGGCGTACTCGCGGAGCTGCTGTATAAGCTCTTTGAGCAGGGGGATGTACACCTCGTTGAGAGCCTCTTTCAGCGAAAGGGGCACCGAAGTGTTGTTGATGTCCTGCGAGGTGAGGCCGAAGTGGATGAACTCCTTGTAAGCGTCAAGTCCGCCGATGGCGTCAAACTGCTCCTTTATATAATATTCCACGGCCTTCACGTCGTGGTTTGTCACGCCCTCGATTTCCTTCACGCGGGCCGCTCCCAGCTCGTCGAACTTCAGATAGATGTCGCGCAGGCGCGTAGCCAGCGACAGGTCAAAGCCCTTCAACTGCGGCAAAGGCAGCTCGCACAAGGCGATAAAATATTCTATTTCCACACGTATGCGGTAACGTATGAGCGCATATTCCGAAAAATAAGCCGCAAGCGGCGCAGTCTTAGCCCTATACCGCCCGTCGACAGGCGATATGGCCGTAAGCAAATCCAAATCCATAAACTTAATACGTATTGACGGCTGCAAAATTAATAATTAAAATTGATTTGGGCGCACGCAGGCGCGATAAATATTCTCCGCTTAAGGCTTTTTAAGCCCCGGCACGGCCTTCACGGCGGCATCAGACGAGGCTGATTGCTGACCGGGATGTAATCCTTTGGCTTTCAACACGTTACGTCAGGCGTTGCAAAAGGCCGCCTTTCAGCGTGTAAAAGGTGGCCTTTTGGAGGGTAAAACATGGCCTTTTGCAGGCCAATTCATGGCCTTTTAAATTAAGAATTAAGAGTTAAGAATTAAGAAAATATGACCAGCCAAATAGTTTATGAACATCAAGCAAAACATATTTTCTTAATTCTTAACTCTTAATTCTTAATTCAAAACAGCCTCGCCCCAACCCACCCGAGGGGGAGGGAGCTTGTAATGACGACGTGTCACTGCACCTGCCTCTGCTGCTCCGCATTGTACCTGTCGCCCACAACGGGGATTGCGGCCACCTGACTTTCAAGCTCATGCCACTCTTCCGGCGTGAGCGTGAAATCCAATGTGTGCAGGTTTTCTTCGAGATGCGACAGCTTCGTTGTTCCGGGTATCGGCACAATCCACGGCGCTTTCTGCAAAAGCCAGCCGAGGGCGAGCTGCGCCGACGTCATGCCTCGCTCGCGTCCGAAGCGTTGCAGCACGTTCACAATGCGGTAGTTGGCGCGCATCGCCTCCGGCGTAAACCGCGGCAGGGTGTTGCGGTTGTCGTTCGCAGGGTCGAACCGGGTGTACTCGTTCAGGTCGCCTCCAAGGAAACCGCGGTTCATCGGGCTGTAAGGCACGAAGCCGATGCCCAGCTCGCGGCACGTGTCGAGCACGCCATTGGTCTCGACATCGCGGTGCATCAGGTGGTATTCGCTCTGTATCGCGGTTAGCGGACATACGGCGTGAGCCCGCCGTATGGTGTCGGCGTTGACCTCGCACATGCCCCAGTGCAGCACCTTTCCTTCCTTGATAAGGTCTTGTATAGTTCCGGCCACGTCTTCAACGGGCGTGTTGCGGTCGAAGCGATGCTGGTAAAACATCGGTATAACATCGGTGCGCAGGCGTTTTAACGACTCTTCGCAGTAGTGGCGGATGGTGGTCGGGCGGCTGTCCTGACGGCCTGTGGCCTTGCCGTCGATTACCTCATGGCCGAACTTAGTCGTTACGTTGACCCGTCCGCGGAACTCGCCCAACGCCTCCCCGGCCAGCAGTTCGTTGCTCAACGGGCCGTAGATGATGGCCGTGTCAAACAAGGTCACGCCTCGGTCCATGGCCTCGTGCAGCAGGCGGATGCACTGCTTCTTGTCCGGGTGCTGGCTTCGGTTGTAGGTCATTCCCATCACTCCGAAGCCGAGTGCCGACACTTCGAATGCCGCCTTGCCTGTACCTAACGTGCGGCGAGGCAGTGCGCCGGTGGTTTTAGCCTTGTTTTGCGGCGCGCCTGATACCATGCGCCGTGCCGCCTGCGCCTGTTCCAACGCCGGGGAGACCGCCAACGCCGCGCCTGCCGCAGCCGCAGCCTTAATAAATCCGCGGCGGCTGATGTGCTTGTTGTTCTGTTTTTCCATCGTCATTGTTTTTTAGTTTCGGGATGAAGCCTCGCACTTTGCCTGGACAAACCCGGGCATCTGGCAAAATGCCGGCATCCGATTATATCTTAACAGGCGCAAAGGTAAATGATAAAAGCCTTGGAGGCTTTGCCCCAAGGCTCATTATGTTTTGCCGTAAAGCTCAATTGTTGCTGTTCACGGGAGAAAAGCCGTACATGTCTTTATACGCCTTTGAGAAATGCGAAAGGTTGCGGAAGCCCACCGCATAGCAGATGTCTGTAACCTTCTTACGCCCCGACATGATGAGCTGGTGGGCGGCTTCCAAACGGCGCCGGATGAGCCATTTGCGCGGCGTAAGGTCGCTTATCTTGGCGAAGTCGCGCTTGAACGTAGCCAGGCTGCGCCCCGTATAGCTTGCAATCTCGTCCATCGAGAGATCGTACATGTAGTTCTCGTTCAGGTAATCGAGTATGTCTATCTTCCAAGGCTCTACGAAGTCGAACAACGATGCAAAGAGGTTCTTGTCGGTATTGAGCAGGACGTACAGCCCTTCGGTCATCTTCAGCTTCAGCACTTCTTCCGAAGGCTTCGCCCCGGAGTCGAAATACGGCATTACCGACTCGAACAGGCTGCGTATGTCGGGCCGTCCTTCAGGCAGCAGGTACAGGCTCGCCTTGCCGCGCTTCGCCTTGCCGGGTATGTCATTGGGATCGAGCTTGCTGTAAAACTCGCGAAGGAAAGGCCGCGAGAACTTCAGAACTACCGAGCGGTAGGGCTTGCCTTCCTCTACATATTTCTGCAACCACATGCGGTTGTCGCGGCGCATGAAGGCGCAACCGCCTTCCTCCAGAACGGTTTTCCTGCCCTTGTCGTCTATCTCCAACCTGCCCGAACATATATAAATGAGCGTATGTTCGCGGTTCTCATGCGCGCAACCGCGGTCGTCAGAGAAATAACTTGCAATGAGCACGTTGGAACAATCAAACACATCCAGCTTCTCCATAGCCTAAAACTTTTCCCTGCAAAAATACTGTTTTTATTTCCTACGCGCTTTGTTGTACGGCTCATTTTACAAAATCCGACGGTGTTTTTACGCCGGCCGGGCATGGATATTCAGCCTTTTCACCCACATCCATGCCAGTTTTTCCTGAAAACCGGCAGATAAAACAGAAAATTTTCATAAATCTGTATAAGGAATATACCTCTTTGGAATCAAGAGAGTTAGAAGAATTACCACGTTTTGGGGTAATGACTTGGCAACCGTTCCAATTGCCGTAGTCTGCATCGCTTTGCTTGTTTGGGTAACTCTTACGGATGCAAAAATACAGAGAATATTTTAAATATCATTCATTTAGGGTGTATCTATAAGCATTGAGCTAATGAATAAAACAAGAATATCATTTTCTTATAATTTTCAGCAGATAAAAGATTCCCTATTGCCACTTTCCAATTATTCTATGATGCCGGGTTTCGGAATTATGTGTATAACAAATCGTTGGTTATCTTTATTCCCTCTAACATCAGGTTGAACTCTAAATTTACTTGATTGTCCGCTTCCTGAAATTAAAACTTCACAATTACCAAGTGTATCAAATTCAATACCATTATTTGACCAAAATTTAATCAAAGCCAATGCCCTTTCATAGCTAAGTTCATAATTCCTTGTATAATAATCTTTTGACGATTGCCCTTCTACGATAAGTATATATTGAGCTTCAGGGATTTTGTTCTTTGCACTATTCATAAAACGGACAATTGCTTGACCAGCTTTTAGTAATTTATCAAGCTGCTCTTGCCCTATATCATTGATGTTAGAACTATAGGTATTAAAAGAGACTTCAATGTCTTTTAATGTATGTCTTTTGAATTGCTCATCGTATTCGAAATACTTATCATCTATCTCTTTAATCGAATTATTTAGTTCTTCAATTTTTCTGAGCTGTTCCTCTTTAGCGTTTACCTCCTTATCTAATTGTGTATTAATACCTTTCATCTTAACGACACACACTATAAATAGAACAAGCATAATGAAAAACAAGCTTGTCATGAGGTCAGAATAACTTAACCAGAAAGTATTACTTCTGTTTTTTGACATAATTACTTTTCTTCTTTTAAGTTTTTAATAGATTCTGTCATTGTTTCTATAGCCTTAAGAATCGATTTGTTTAACTCTATATCCTCAAGTTGAGCGTTATGAAAATCCGTTCTCAGATTTAATATTTCACCTTTCATATCCTTATAACATTCCGCTTGAACTTGCGTATATTGTACCATTGTATCAAGCACTTCTTTCAGTTTATCAAATGTATCAAAGAACTCTTTGTTGTTTGTGACAAAATTCTGAATGTATTCTGTTGATGCTGTAAGTTGTGTTGACAAACTTTCAGAAACGTGTTTCCCTTCAGACATAAGCAAATCAAATTCCTTTCTCCAAATCTCCCTTGCTTCTGCCCCTGTCGGGAAATGGGTCGTTATTGCTTCTTGAAATTCTCGCTGAAGCTCGGCAGTTTTATTCTGATTACTTATAACAATGGAAAGTCCCGTAGAGAAATTTTCGAATTTACCAATTAAAGTTTGTATTTGATTTATAATTCCTGATGCATTGGCTATTGTCGAATTGAGTTGTTCTTGGTATGTACGGAAAACAGCTAATGAATCAGCTGAATCTTTTAATTGCATAAAGGTTTCTGCAATTTTATTAGCGGTTCGAGTTAAACTCAATTTGTTTATTTCCGCTAAGACTAAATGCTGTTTCTCCAAATTGTCGTTTAATAATTCAGCAGAATCGGCATAAGCATCTAAATTCCTTCCAAATTTATCTACAAAGTGTCCTAATACTCCCTTTAATGAATTTAGGCTTGAAGCCATACTATTTGATAATAATGGCATCAATTCACGTCTTAGGAAATTCATATAATCTCCTTTACCGTCGTCACATTTGCTTGTAGCAGCCTTATATGTTACAGCACTATTATATACGGTAAAACCTAAGCCTAATAAACTTGCACACATAGCTGCAACTATGCCGTATAATAAATGCTGTAATCCATTCAAGTTATTCGTGTTACCAAAAATTTGGTCAAAATCAACACCTAATAATCCTGTAATAATTCCTATAAAAGTGCCTGCAAGTCCTAAATATAGAGGAACATTAAGGCTATTTTGTATTTCATCCTCTAATGTTTCTTTTTGACTGTCACATATGTCTTCTAATACCCCTAAATCAGCACTTGTCCCTGTATTTTTGCACAAGTACTCATTCGTACGATTGATAATCATTTTAAATTTCTTATTGGAAGACTTACTCCCACCTTGAAAAACAATAAGTGATAAGTCTGTATAATCTTTGCTTTCATCACCGTTTTCATCATTATGGCGTGGTGGAATGCTTTGCAAAAATTTCTGTAGAGATTCTTTATTCCTTAGTACACTCGGTGTAATAGACGTTTCTTTTAGCGACAGAGTATCGACATCTTCAAACAAGCTATCAAGCTCTTTAATTTTTCCTTTTGTTTTAAGGAAACTACGAATTTGAAATATAATAACAGCAGCTACAACAATGACTGCGATAATTAAACCGATGTATTCTTGTATTATTTCCATCTTTACAAATTCTAATTGTTCAACTTATTCTTCAAACAGTTTTTTGCTTTGTGCGCTTTTGCGTTCTTTTACCCTACGTTTTAGTTCTTTCTTTAGTTCTTTCTTTAGTTCTTTCTCCCTAACTTTCTTTGCATCCATTTCTTCCTGTGTCATTGGCTGGTAATCCTCTATGCCATTGGGGTATTTACCGTCAATGTATAATTTTACCAAACCTGCGTGTGACAATGGCTTTGAAATATCTCGAAAGTCTATATTTGTATTATAATCTAATAATACAATATCTTGAATTTTGCTTTGCGCTTTTATTCTTTCTATTACATGATGAACTTCGGGAACATTATCCAGCACCCATTTATACGTTGGAAGATAGATAAGCATCCTCGCTTCAAAGTATCCCAATAACTCTTTACTATAAGCTCCTTTACTGTGTCCTTTGGGCATTCCATATTTTCGTACAGTCCGTTTTAAATCTCGCATTGTATCATTTTTGAATGTCGCAAAATCCACGCCTGCATTCTCAAAGACTTTTAGTCCTTGCCAGACCGCTTCGACACAGGTTGCTTTTAATCCGTCAGTAAAAGGAATAGGTATATTTCCATGTGGATAAAACGGACTCAATATTTTTGCATATCGCGTCTCTGAATTAGATGTAATATCCAGTATTACAGCATTAGGATATTCTTCCTTTATTTTTTCTAATTTCCTTTTTTTGCTTTCTATATATATCATAGTAAATCCTATTTATTTAATTCAAACGCATTAAAAAGTGGAGATAATCCAGAATGAAAAGGGCCTATTTCACATAATGGTCTTTTCTTTTGGAATTCTTCTAATTCATGTTGAGGTATTCTATTGCCGCTACAATCTAACTTTTTCAGATTTAAATTATATAATGGATAAAGTTTTTCTATATTATTGCAAGAGCAATCAAGCTCTTGAATATTAGGAAATTTATCGATAATAAAATCCAAATTTATAATACCATTAAGAACACACCTCAATGTCTTTACATTTTCCATTATTGGACATCTTGATATGAATTGATTCCAGCTATTACCTTCATAACAGCCATAGCAGGATATGTCAAGATATTCTATGTTAGAAAAATTGTCCAATATACCCAAATCCAAATTTGGCGTGTACTCCGCTCCACCCCATGGTGAATAATCAGGTATTACCGTTGAAAGATATTTTATTCGTTGTATTTTTTTTAATTCATATTCTGTCATTTGATATGCAAGATTATACCACGGTTCTTCATCAATATTATTTGTATCGTAATTTCTGTTTATAATTTTACTTTCTTCTTCATTAAACCAGCTAAAAATATTACATTTTAAAACGGTTTTCCATTCTTTTGATAGAGAGTTCCATGTATCATGAAAATCTGTTCTATGTTTAACTTCATCTTTGAGATTTACTATAAATCTTAATGGGATAAATGTCTTTACCATGACTTCAGCCTGATGAGGTTTAAAATCATCATCGTCTTTACGGACATAATTCCTTTTAGTAGCGTTAAAATTAACTCTTTTCAAATCATCTAATTCTCCTCCGTGAGTATGAAGTTTATCTGCTGCATTAATATCGGAAAACAGTGTACCTTTTAATAAGGCAACATCTACTTCAATTTTTAGAATGACTATATCGCTCCCCGATTGTTGTAAACGATAAGCCATAGGATGGTCATTACAAAAGCTCAAACGAACATAGTCTTCTAAACCATATTTTTTATCTAACTCTTGTGAATCATAATCACCACCTTGACACGGAATAGTTATATTGTTTTTCTTGCAATAATGCCAAGAAAATAAACCTCCATGCCGCTTAATGGATGGAATATTTCGTCTATCCGTAAAATGGTATAGGTATCGAATACCATTGTTGTCCAATATTTGTTTGAAATCAGACCAATTTTCTTTTCGCTCAGTAGATAGAACCTCTAATCGTTCCTTTTCTGCTAATTCTGCCTGTTCTTTCTTTCTGGCTTCTTCGACAAGTCTATGTGCTTCCTGTTGTTTCCGAATTTGTTCTTCTGCTATTCTTTTTTCATTCTCAACCCTTTCCTTTTCTTCTCTTTCTCTTTTCTTGCGTTCTTCTTCCTCTTTGCGTTTTTGTTCTTCAGCTAACTTAACAAGTCTTTCATGTTCTAATTCTCTTTCTAATTCAGATAAAGACTTTTGTATATCCGTGTATCGTTTTCTTAGAACCGAATCTTTTATACGCACTATTTCATGCGTAATTTCATCCATTATTTGCTTTGCATCTTGAAGCTTTTGTTGCGCAATAAAGGTTTCAAGTTTATCTAATAATAACTTTACCTTTTCTTCTTGCACCTTTAATTCATGTGCTTCTTTTCTTAATCTGTCATCTTTTAAAGTTTGAAGAGAAGGTATATTCTCAAATTTACGCGGAGAAAAGACGCGAGTTTGTAATTCATCTTTTTGGGAAGGAGTATTTAAAGAATACCAATCAATTGGCGATTGTTTAAGTTTGTCCCTATTTTGCTTTACATGTTCTTTCCTTTTGTCAAGTTCATCATAAAGCGACTTAGAGGCAGATGGCTTGAGTTCACCATTTGCAGGGATTTCAGTTGGTGAACTATCATATAATCCAAATAGTTTTTTAAGCCATTTAAAAATCATACCATATATTTTTAACACGAAGCGTGAACTACAAATCGTTCACCTGTGTCGGAGGTCCTAGGAAACCTATACAAACAGATATAACAATAGCAGCCCACGCTATAGCGTGAGAACCACTATGCAATCATCGTTTGTATGTTTGGGAAATTTCCTAGGTTTCCGACACCACGATTAGCATAACGCTTCTTCTTTATTCTAATATGCCTTGGAAAGAGTTGTCTCAATCCAGCTACAAAAGTACAAAAACTCCGTGATATGTCACCAACTATTACGGACTTTATTTTGATTTACAACTTAATATCTCGATTTTGTTTCTTCGTTGGCAATCCCAATGCTTCCATATACTCGTCTTTCTTGCGTCTGAGCCAACTTACATGTGAAACGCCGTCTATTTTGAGGTCAAATTTTCCATCCGAAGTTTCTTTAAGTGAACAAATCGAACCATCAGTCTTAAAGAGCTGTCGGAATTCAGAAGAATAGAGTTTACCTTTAATGGTGACATCCTTGAACATGCACAGCTTTTTGATTAGCCCATCGCTAAAATTCAGAGTATCACGCAAAAACTTGATAGTAGGCATCAGCTTTTCCACATAAGGGAAGTAGCGTTTGACAAAATCCGTAAATTCCGACAGTTTGCGGTATTGTCGTTCGTAAGCATTCTTCATTTCCTGCATCTGCTTGACATGTTGTTCTTCTCGTTGTACGGCTTCTTCTTCAAGTTCCTGTATGCGCTTTTGCAAATCTTCATTCTTGTGTTCAAACTCTTTCAACTTACCACCACCGAAAAGAGAACCAACCTTAGCTACGAATGCGGCTTTCGCTTCCGTCTTGGCTGCTTCCAATTTCTCCGATTTGATCTCCTTCCTTACCTCGTCAAGTTGTTGCTCTGCCTGTTGCTGCTCGGTCTGTAACTGCCGCATGTTGGCTTCAAGTTCACCTGTTTGCCGTTTCAAATCACGGTAGTATTGGGCGGTTGTCGTATGGCGTGCTTCCGAGCCACGCACACCACGTTGCAAGCCATATTTCTCCATTGCTTTTGCATAACTGTCGTGATATGTTACCAGCTTCTCACGTGTCAATACATCGTCAGCACACAGACGCACGGTATTGGCTTTCTTGCGGTACGAGCGTTTACCATCCGTCTGCTTTTTCTTGGCTTTCCTTCGCTCTCCTGTTACTATTGGTACGACCGTGGCATGAATATGCGGTGTGTGCTCATCCATGTGCAGGACTGCCGAAACTGTATTTTCCTTGCCGAAGGTATGGTACAGCCATTGCAGGTTGTCATCACACCACTCGTCAAGTCTGCCCTCGTCCTGTAATTTCATCATATCCTCGTGCGTACCCGAAAGCACGATTCTGATTGCCCGCACTTGGTCGGGGGTTATCTTACGTTTGATACCTGCCGTACGGATGCGATGGCTTATCGCTTCGGTACGGTCGGACACTCCATCAGGAAACTCCACCAGTTCAC
>URUK01000010.1 GCA_900551055.1 uncultured Prevotella sp.
AATGACAGTTACCAACTGACCGCTTGAAGTAAGAATACTATAACATTCTCTTATACCGAACTCACGTTTGTTTACAACTATCTATAAACCAACTGCTTGCTAATCACGTCAAAGACGAAAAGAAGTTGTTGGAGCAGCACGGAAACGAGCTGGTCAGACACATTCAAAATAACAAAACGCGAGTTCGGTATGTGTCTATACCGAACTCACGTTAATACATGATTTTTTGTTTTTTTCTTTCTCATTTTCAATGTTTGTTAGGATATTTCCGTATATTTGTAGCCTACAATGGTTAATAGTCCGTTCAGAGAACGGATATATGCTGAAAAGAAAGATATTAGATGAAGGCGAAAGTACATACACAATGGATGCTTTCCTGCCCGTCCGGGTCAGGAAACTTTTTTGTATGGCTCTTTTCGTGTCTTTCTCTGACGGTATTAAACATTGTTAAGACAAATAATTTGCGTATTCGCAAGGGATCATTATCCCCCCCCCCCGAAATTTATTATGTATCAATAAGTTGCGCAAAAGCGTTACATCGCAGTGCCGGGCGGCATACGGAGCACTTTTTGTGTCCGTATGCCGCTTGTGCTGTTTCTATGTCCCGACAATACCACATACAAATCAGTAAACCATAAAAAAACGTGGATAATACAATGAATATGATTAAAAAAACGCTCACAGGCTTGCTGCTCCTGTTTGCCCTGCTGCCCCTTGCGGCACAGGAACGGATGGATACGGTCTATACCTTCCGCTTCGTTCCCGGACGAGACATGTTCTATGTCCCGTGGGGCGGCAACGACAAGGAACTGACACGACTGGAGACATGCGTGATGCAATGGAAGACGCAGATTCTCGCCGGTGAGATCCCCGTGCTGGTGGACGGGCATTGCACATCGGGAGACAGTGAAAACGACAATCTTGCCACGGCAAAGATACGGGCCAACCGCGTGAAGTCCGAACTCATCACCCGTCAGGGGCTCCGGGAGGAATGTTTCACCACCCGCAACCATGCCACAGAGGGCGATTTCGTGACGGTACGCATCGCCGTGCCGAGGGAGGACACCGCGGCGCAGGAGGCCGAAAGGCGACAGATGGAACAGGCACGCAAGGAAACGGAACGGCAACGGGCAGAGCAGGAACGGCTCGCCCGCGAGCGTGAGGCAGCAGAGAGGGAGCGTGAACGCGCCGAAGCGGAACGCCTTGCCGCAGAACAGGCCCAAGAAGCGCAGCAGTCCGAAACCCTTGCCGTGACCGAGAAGAAAACATCCGCAGGGTGGTATGCCGGCATCTCCGGCGGCGTGCCTTTCGGTGTGAGTGCCCTCAGCAGTTTCGGCGAGGACAAGACTCGCGCCGGATGGAGCGCAGGGATATACGGCGGCTACCGCTTCAGCCCCGTACTGTCGCTCGAAGTGCAGGCCGCATGGGGGCAGACCAACCTGTCGTTGCGCGGCTGCTGCCCGGACTACTGGCTCGGCAGAGACGGCGTGCTCTACGAGGCCGCCGTGGCAGGAATGGACGGCTGGGCGTGGAGCAGCCTCACCAGCCGCGTCTCCACACAGCGTTACGGGGCACAGCTCAATGTGAACATTCTCGGCTTCTTCCACCGCACCAGGGACAGCCGGTGGACATTGGAGGTGTCTCCGCTGCTGACGGCCTACGGCACGAAAGCCGAGTACCGCACCATTGACGGCGGCGCATCCGTGTTCAACGACGGCACGCGCTGGCACTTCGGAGCGGGCGGCAACCTGCAGGCAGGCTACGCCATTACCCGCCACCTGAATATCGGCATCTACACGGGCATCACCTGGCTGTCGGGAGATCCGCTCGACGGCACGCCGGAGCGTCTGCACAAGGCAAACTACATCTGGGAGAGCGGCCTGAAGCTGGGCTGGCGTTTCGGCAAACAAGGAAAGGAGGCAAGCAAATGAAGACAATAGGATATTACTGCAATATGATTATATGTGTCCTGCTCGCGGCGGCATTCACCGCCTGCGACAAGGACGTGCATGAGGGAGAATACCCTCTCGGCAGCGGCGAGGGAGCCTTTATTGTCGGTCTGCAGAGCGACACGGAGCCAGAAGACCTCTCACTCTACTTCTTCGGCGAGGACGGCAGCGTGGCCCTGCGCCGCGACTACGCCGACCCACGCACGCTCGCTTCGGAGCATATCCCCGTCCCGTCGGGTACCTACACCATTGTGGTGGTGGCGAATGTGGCCGCCGGCGACCTGCCCGGGCAGACCACGGTGGCAGACCTGGCCGAATGGCTCAAGGAGAACGAGACCGACTATCCCGCTGTGCTCACCGCTGCCTCACAGGAAAGCGTGGCCGAGGGCGAGGTGAAACGGCTGCTGCTGACCTTGGAGGACGGCACCGCCGGCATCGGCCTTTCCACGGTGCGCCTGCTGCTCACCGTTCCCGGCAAGCAGATGCCGCCGTACACGCCGACAAAGGCTGCGGCGGACGAATCCACCCGACAGTTGCGCTGCGTGGCCGAAGTATATCGCCAAGGCACAACCGCCCGTATACACCGCCATGTGCAGCTGTGTGAGGAACAGACGGACGGCACTTATCTGGCCGAACTCTCGCTACAGCCGGGCGACTACGACCTGCGCCTGTGGGCGGACTGGACGAGCGACGGCACGACCGATGACAAGTATTACAACGCCGACGACCTTTCGGCCGTCACTGTTTTGACAGATAACTATGTAGCCAATGGCCTGACAGACGAGAAGGATGCCTACTATACAAACAGCCTCACCCTGACCGTAACCGACGAGGCAAACCAAGGCTCCCCCTCGGGGGAGTCGTGGGGGGCTGTGACCCTCATCCGGCCTTTTGCCCGCTACCGCATCATCGCCAGCGATGTGCAGGGCTATCTCAACCTGATAGACAAGGGCGAGGCCCTTCCGCCTATCGGCGACCTCAGCGTGCGTGTCAGCAACGAGGGCTTCTTCCCCACGGGCTTCAACGTGGCCACGGGCAAGCCGAACGATGCGCTGACCGGCATCGGCTATGCAGCGGACATCGTGAATGCCGAGGGCTACGACCCCGACGAAGCCCGCCAGGTAGGGTCGGACTTCGTGCTGACCAACGGCGAGGAATCATTTGTGACTGTCACCATACAAATGATAGACCCACGCACCGGTGAAGCCATCAGCACCGTTTCGGGCATACAAATCCCCTATAGGCGCGGACATCTCACCACCGTCACCGGGCGTTTCCTCACTGCCGGAAAGACCACCGGAGGAGTAGAGGTGGATGACGATTGGGAAAATGACATAGCCATTGATTTCTAATGAAACAAGTATTTACTGACAAAAAAATAACCAGATAATGAAACAACTGACAGCTATATTCACCTTGCTTACTGCACTGCTGCTCGCCGCCTCTTGCAGCAAGGAGGAACTGCCGGGTGGCGAAATCACGGAGGAAACGGGACAGATGCAGACCTATACCTTCAGCGTATCTGCCGACTTGGCAATAGAAGGAGATGCGGAAACCCGCTCGCCAGGAACACAGGCAGAACTGCCGACACGCTGCTTTATGCAAGCCTTAGGGGACAGTGACCTTACATCTGTTTCAGTCGGAGACCCAAATGGAAATGGCAGTTTTACTTTCTTTGTGAGATTACCGTCAAACAGAACCTATACTTTCATGTTTTGGGCAGACAACAATAGCAGTACCATACCTCCGGAAAGCCTTACCGCCATGCCTTACACCCAAGGGACTGTGGCTTTCGTAGCAAAAGTAACAGATACACCTGAGAACATAATCAGCAATGGGGTCAGCTTGAAGCATGTCGTTACCAAGGTATCTTTGCAACATAATGGGGAAAATACATTCTCCCCCAAAAAGGGCGATGTCATGACGGTTACGCTGCCTTGCGCAACCACTTACGATGTTTCCAACCAGACCGCAACGGCAAACGGAACATACGAATTTACACATACATTTACAGTGGACAGCGAGATAACAGGAGGAACCGACTTATGCAGCCTCTATGTGCTTGCCCCGTCCGAGAGCAGTGATGTTGACATTTTTTTTCGCACCCACCAGTTGAGCATCAGCGGCATATCCATGCCGGCTAATACCCATATCACCCTCAGTGGGGACTTTTCATCAAGCAATGACAAGTGGGAGGTTTCTTACGCCAGTAGAGCAGAAGCCTTTCAATCCTGCTTTTTCAACGATGACGGTTCATTAAAATGGGAAGCTGTTGCGGATTATCACCGTTTTTTTTCAGACGAAAGCACTATAGAACGATTCTTTAATGATATTTTGGGTAGTGATAAAGGCTCATATTATTATGGAAGTTTGTTTGGACATACAATTAGAATTGATGACCCCACAGGAATCTGCCTAGATATGAATGTGGATGATAATCATATTTTCATTTATTATAACGATGAAGCTCAGAACGAGGAGCCCAAATTTGTAGTCCCCACATTCGACAAAGACTGGTAGAAGGCTTTGCTTACACAGTAACATATTGTAATATAATTCAAGCAACAGATAAATTAATAGATACAAAAAGATGAACAAGAAACTTTCGACCCTGATACTTGCAGCCGCAGCGTTGTTGGTATCGTGCAGTCAGGACGAACTGCAAAACACAGTAAACAACAACGAGGGCATGAAGCCCATGACTATTTCAGTTGCCCTTCCGGACGGGATGGCGACACGCGCCACCGCAACCGATGATGCAACCGATGCGCACTGCTTCCTACAGATTCTGGACG
Source organism: uncultured Prevotella sp. (assembly GCA_900551055.1). GTDB lineage: Bacteria > Bacteroidota > Bacteroidia > Bacteroidales > Bacteroidaceae > Prevotella. The sequence goes on from URUK01000010.1 coordinate 4,745, forward strand.
GGAACGGGCAAGATTTGGACGGAGGCTATTCCGCTGTGCAGGAGATGAGCAAGACAAGCAACGGCTACACCGCTACCGTCTATCTGAAAGAAGATGCGACTTACGACTTCCTCTTTTGGGCAACCTCGGAAAGCTTCTGACCTGCGCAATGTCTCCTATACCAATGGCGAAACCTTGGTATGGGCAGGTACAGCACCTGACCAGCGATGGAGCGCAAACGGCGTAACCTGTAAGTTGGAACATGCCGTGTCGCGCATCACGCTGCAAACGACCGGGAACTTAACCGTGGACGACTTACAAACTCTCACCCTTGCCGTACCTTCCACTTTCACCGCATACAATGTGGAGGAAATGGCATCGGTTGGAACCACCAAGCAGAATTATACCTACAGCTTTGGAAACATTAATATAAGCAACGCAAACCTAAGCAATCCGGTAGCTATCGGCCATTTTTATGCCCTTGTCGATGGCGAGCCGCAAACTCTGACCTTGCAATACAATGGGCCATTGGATAATGCCCCGAAAGAAATAAGCAATGTGCCTTTGGCTCCCAACACGCATGGGGTATTGAGTGGTGATGTAGCAAATTCCGGACTTACATCGGGCAACATCACCGCTACGGTGGATAATGAATGGTCAGACAGTAGCCATAATTTCTAACCAAACGTACAATGAGGAAAGCCATCCGTAGAATACTGTTCTACATCCGCTACGAAATGACCAGTGATGTCAAGGGTCCTCCGGTTCACTGCCGTTCCAACGGTTGTTCAGTACCTCGCTTATAAATGATTATTTTAACGTGAGTTCGGTATAGACACATACCCTTTTGTAGGGACATAATTTATTATGTCCCTACAAAAGGATAAACATTCATATTTATGAGAATAAATCTTATACCGAACTCACGTTTTGTGTACTTCTCCACCCAAGCCAAAAGTTAACGTACAATAGCCATTATTGGTAATGTCTATTGTACGTTAACTTCCGATAATTCCGGTGCAAAGCGCCAGACTCCTGATAAATACTTAAAAACTCCTGATAACTTTTTTATTCCATACCGCTTATCTTTGCCACCAGCGTTTCTTTTTTGGGGTGTCATAATATGACGTTTTGCCAAGGCGCTCACACATGATGTCGTAATAAGATTTATGTTCTTTTATCATGCGGTATATTGTTCCCCAGTCGGGCAGTCCGCCAATGTTGCGGTCGTCGATGAACAGGTCAACCTTCAGCTTCCGTGAGAAGTGGTTGTTGTTTTCAATGCCCCGCTCTTCAGGGTAGTCGCGGTTCACGGCGTAAAATTCCACTCCGCGCTCCCTGCACCAGTTGACGGCATCGTCCAGCAGTTTGCCTTCACGTACAGACCATAGAATCAGTCTGTGCCGGTCGGCAATCAGCATTTTCAGTGTATCGGTGGCGAACGGGATTTCTTTCCCTATCTCCGGATATCTGTGCTCGACTATTGTTCCGTCAAAGTCTACTGCTATTGTCATAATACAAATCGGATCAGGTGTTATTTTTTGACAGAATCGTCGTTCTCGCTGCCATAATGGCTGTTGATGTATTCGCTGTAATTGTTGCTGTAATGTCCGTAACTACCGCCTTTTACGTACCGGCCGTATTTGCCGTATTTGCCATAGCCGTAATAGTAGCTGTATTTCTTCTCAGACAGGTCGATACCGTTGATGGCTATGCACATGTTGGGCAGTTTATTCTCCTCGGCAAGGCTGTTGATTATGTCGAAACAAGATTTCGGCGTGTAGTCGGCACGGCAGACATAAATGGAAATGTCCGCGAGTTTGCCTATTTGCAGCGTGTCTGCTACAGGCCCTACGGGAGCGGTGTCAATCAGAACGTAGTCGTAATGTTGTTTGAGTTGCGTTATGACCAGTTCCAATGTGGGGCGTGATATGAGTTCGGCAGGGTTGGGCGGTACGGGGCCGGCCATGAGCAGGTCGAGCTTGTTGTTTATTTCAGACGGTACGATTTGTTCTTTCACGTCGCTCCATTGTGGGTTTTCCATTGTGAGGAGGTTGGTGATGCCGGATGTATAATTGTTGATGCGGAACAGTTCAGCAAGTCTCGGTTTTCTGATGTCCAAGCCGATAAGTATCACCTTCTTGCCGAGCAGGGCGAAACTTACCGCTAGGTTCGCGGCGGTGAACGTCTTGCCCTCGCCTGACGTGGATGATGTGAACAGCACGACGTTTTGTCCGGGCTTCAGCATGAACTGGACGTTTGTACGCATCGTGCGGAATATTTCCTCCATCTGGTTGTTTTGGTTCTCATGCACAACGATGTCGGCCCTGGTCTTTGCCGTATTACTTGCCATTACGATGTCGGCAATGATGGGCAGCTGCGTGAGGCTTGCTACATCCTCGTGCCCCTCAATCTTGTAGCGGAAGAAGCGGATTAAGTAAAGGACGCATGACGGGACGGCGACGCCTATCATAAATGCAACCAGAAGGATTATGCTGCCTTTGGGCTTTATTTTCTTGCTGAATTGCGGTTTTTCAATGAGCCTGCCCTTGTCGGCAGTCGCAGCGAGCGAGATGGAGTTCTCTTCGCGCTTTTGCAATAACATGAGGTAAAGTCCCGACCGTACTTCCTGTTGTCTTCCGATTTGTGTGAGGATGCGTTCTTGTTCTGGAGCTTTTGTCACTTGGTCGTTGTAGAGTCCAAGTTGCTCGCTGATGGCGTTTCTTTGTATGATAAGGCCTTTACGGGCTTGTTCCAGTGCTTCTTGTATGCTTGCCTGCATATTGTCCAACTGCGATGTCAGCTCAATTACAACAGGGCTGCTTTCCGACGCGGTCCGCAACAGGCGGTTGCGCTCAAGCGCAATCTTATTGTATTCGTTGATTAATGAAGTTGAAGCCTCGTCTTGCAGGCCGATGTTTGACGGGAGGACCTGATGCTTGTTGCCGGGGCGGTTGGCGAATTTGATGAGGCTGCCAATGAGTGATATCTGCGTATTGGCTTCATTGAGCTTCTGTCCGTATGTAGACGTGTTTGCAGACGTTGTCATGGTGTTAAGCTGGAGCTCCATCAGCTTGTTGCTCCTCTTGTAATTTTCCATAGCCCCGTCGGTGGAACTAAGCTCTGCATCGATTTTTACGAGACGGTCATTGATGAACGCCTCTGTTCTCACTGCTATTTCATTCTTGTCTTCGTTGGCCTGACGGTTATAGCAAATTATCAGTTGGTTAAGGTAGTCGATGCTTCGCAGAATGTCCTGGTCTTCCAGGCTCAGGTTGAATACGGATGAGGTTTTTGATGTTTGTTCTACGCTTAGTTTGCCTGCGTATTCATGGGCTTTGTTGCGCGGTGAGACCAAATACGCATATTCCGTATCACCGTCTTCAAGTGTATAGCGGCTGTTTTTTGTCAGGGTGAGAGTGCCTGCTTGTGTTTTTACTACGGCAGGCAGGCTGGTTATGGTTTTTGCTATCTCATAAGGCCCGTTAAGGCTTATCTCGTTTTCGGCGACATAATATTTACCCGTTATATGGTAAGTGTTGTTCTCACGCTTGATTTTAAGTTCCAACGGAGCGTATAGCTTCTCGATGCTGGCGGAGTCCATCTCAACGTTGATGGGCTGCGTCTTATATACAAGTTGTTTTTTTACGCTGCCCTTAACGTAGTAGTTGGCATAAAGTTTCAAGTCGCGCACGGCTTGTTCGGCTATAGTTGTCGAAGTAAGTATCTCACGTTCGTTTTCAGTTCCGTAATTATTGCTTATGATGCCTAAGTTGGATATGCTTTCCAAGGCTTGCAACGAGCCACCGCCGCGCCGCCCGTCATCATTGCCGTCTTTGATGAGGAGTTTGGCGGATGTGTTATATACGGGCGTAGCATAACGCAGGTATAAAAATCCGATACCGACGCATACGATTATTGATAAAAGAAACCATTTCCAATTCAGTATTAATGCTGAAAAAACTGTATGGAAGTTGAACGACGATTGCTCATCGGTCGTTTCTTGTATTTTCTGATTGTTGCTAAATTCGTTCATTTATTTTGTGCTTTGTCTTGATTAATTTTATGTGTTACGATGCTTGTTATTTCTGTTCAATCAGGCTCATAAGATATTTCCCATAATCGTTTTTCAACATTGGCTGTGCTGCTTCTTTCAGCCTTTCAGCGTCAATCCATTTCTGTTTGAATGCAATTTCTTCGAGGCAGGCTATTTTCAGCCCTTGGCGCTTTTCTATGACTTCGATAAAAGTTGACGCCTCGCTGAGGCTGTCATGCGTTCCAGTGTCAAGCCATGCAAAACCTCGTTGCAGTGTTTCGACCTTCAGTGCGTGTCTTTTCAGATATTCTTGGTTGACTGACGTGATTTCAAGCTCTCCACGTTTGCTTGGCTTTATATTTTTTGCTATGTCAACGACGCTGTTCGGATAAAAGTAAAGACCTACTACGGCATAATTGCTTTTGGGGTGTTGCGGCTTTTCTTCAATGCTAAGGCAGTTGCCTTGCGCGTCGAACTCTGCCACGCCATAACGTTCAGGGTCGTTTACGTAATACCCGAACACGGTAGCCTTATTTTCTTTTTCCGCTGTATTGACACAGTTCCTTAATATCCCGGAAAATCCTGCTCCATGGAAAATATTGTCTCCTAAAACAAGGCACACACTGTCTTCACCGATAAACTCTTCTCCGATAATGAAAGCTTGTGCCAACCCATCGGGTGATGGCTGTTCGGCATATTCAAATTTCACTCCAAAACTTGAACCGTCTCCCAATAGACGTTTGAAGCCGGGAAGGTCGTATGGTGTTGATATAATCAGGATTTCCTTTATTCCGGCAAGCATCAGGACTGATATGGGATAATAAATCATGGGCTTGTCGAAAATGGGTATAAGCTGTTTGCTGATGCCCTTGGTGATGGGGTATAACCGGGTACCTGAGCCACCTGCAAGTACAATTCCTTTCATGGTTTATGCTTTTTGTTAAGAGATTTGGAAATTAATGACTAAAGTAAATCTTGCTTGGCTTTTTGTGCTTGTATATTATTGTAATGTATAAATATTTTACGTCGCGCAAAGGTATAATAAAAATCGATAATAATCAAATTTTATTTTGAAATTCGGCGTATTTGATGTATTTTTGCACTTGCAAATTTTTTATGAGGCTTGGTCTCATCTTTTTAATACTAATATGTATGGGATTTTTAGGTAAACTTTTTGGAAAGAACAAAGACAAAGAACATAAGATAGGCGGCATGGAAGATTACATGACGCTTGTAAGGGTTTATTTGCAGGCGGCGATTGCCGAAAATGCCGGAATAACCAATCTTGCGGTATTGCCGGATTTGCGGATGTTCAAGGCCACTTTGCATGTGCCTACGTTGAACAACAAGCTTGGTGTAGGCGAGAAAAGGCATTGCAAGAAGATGCTGGTGGACTTGTATAAGACCGATGACGATTTTTTCAAGGAACTCGACCAGAGCATTCGCCGCAACTGCCGTAAGATGCAGGATGTGCAGACTTATCTGATACAGTTCCAGAATTTCACACAAGATGTGATGATGCTTACAGGCAACCTTATGAAATTTAAGTTGAGGATGCCGTCGTTTATGAAAAAGGCAATCTATACGATGACGGAGAAAACCGTATCTGACATATTCAACAAGAACGATTTTAAGGATGCGGGCGTGATGAAAACGATTGTCGCCATACGCACATACAACAAGCGTCTTGGTTTCAGCGAGAAGTGGATAACAGGCTTCGTGTATCAGGTAGTGATGCTGGCGAAGAAGGAGCCACGTCCCAATGCCGATGACATGAAGGGAGAAAAATAGTTCTTGTGATGGCGTGATAAGGTATTCAGACGGTTGTAACTGCCTAAAAGTCTGAATTTTCTTAAAATCCATTGCATAAATTTTGCAATGTGATAAAAAACGTCTAATTTTGTAGACAAAATCAATGCGGATGGCTGATGATGACAAAATCTTGACGCTTTTTACAACTCGTGTGAGGCAGATGATTCTCCAATATAAGGACTTGAAAAAGGAGAATGACGAGCTTTATGCGATGGTAGATTCTCGGGATGACGAGATAAAGCGGCTCAAGGCAAGTCTGGAGCAGGCACGCAAAGATTACGAAAGCCTCAAGACCGCCCGTATGCTTGAAATCTGCGATGGCGACATTGATGCCGCAAAGCGCAGGCTGGCAGGGCTGATAAGGGAGGTTGACAAGTGTATAACGCTGCTGAGCGGAAAGTAATCAGGTGGCGATGGATGTAGAGAACGATAAAATAAAAATAAGACTGCACGTTTATGACACGGACATTCCGGTGACTGTAAGGCCGGAGGACGAGCCGTATTGTCGTAAAGCGGCGAAGCTTATAACTGATAAGGTCAATTCGTTGATGGACGTTTATGGGACAAGTCGGAGCGAGAATGAAATAATACGCATGGCGATGCTTGACATTGCCATCGACTTGGAATTCGAGAAGTCAACCAACGACACTGAGCCTTATAACGATATTCTCACAAAAATCACCACTGAAATAGAAGACGTATTGGGTGTGAAACCATCCTCGGGCAGCAAGGTGAAGTGAGAATATTAACAAAATAAACTAAGCAAATGATATTAAATATTGTAATTGCCGCGGTTGCCCTTGTATTGGGAGGACTTGTGGGGTATGGTATTTTCCGATATGTCATTACCGGGAAATATAAGGAGATGGTTAGTTCTGCAGAAAAAGAGGCGGACGTGTTGAAAGAGAAGAAGCTGCTTGAGGTGAAAGAGAAGTTTCTCAACAAGAAGGCCGAATTGGAAAAGGAGGTGCAGAACCGAAACCAAAAGATACAGCAAAGTGAGAACAGGCTTAAACAGCGTGAGATTTCATTGAACCAGCGCCAGGAAGAACTTGGCCGTAAGAAACAGGAACTCGACCAACAGCAGCAGCGCATAGACAACGAGAAGAAGCTCATACAGATGCGTCAGGACGAGCTCGACAAAATGCAGTTGCAGGAGCGTGCCAAGCTCGAAGAACTTTCTGGACTTAGTGCCGACGAGGCGAAAAACCGTCTTGTTGAGAGCCTTAAGGACGAGGCTCGCACTGACGCGGCAAGCTACATCAACGAGATAATGGACGAGGCCAAGTTAAACGCCAACGCACAAGCTAAGAAAATAGTAATACAGACCATCCAGCGTGTAGCTACGGAAACCGCCATAGAGAACTCCGTGAGTGTGTTCCACATAGACAACGACGAGGTTAAGGGCCGCATTATCGGTCGTGAAGGCCGCAATATACGTGCACTTGAGGCTGCAACAGGCGTGGAAATCGTTGTTGACGACACACCCGAGGCTATCGTTATTTCAGCTTTCGACCCCATCCGCCGCGAGGTTTGCCGCTTGGCATTGCACCAGCTCGTGGCCGACGGACGCATCCATCCGGCACGCATCGAGGAGGTTGTGGCAAAGGTTAAGAAACAACTCGACAACGAAGTTATCGAGACCGGTAAGCGCACGGCCATCGACCTTGGCATACACGGCTTGCACCCGGAGCTTATCCGCATTATCGGTAAGATGAAATACCGTTCAAGCTACGGCCAGAACCTTTTGCAGCACGCCCGTGAAACGGCCAATCTTTGCGCCGTGATGGCATCTGAACTTGGACTGAACCCGAAGAAGGCGAAGCGTGCCGGACTGCTGCACGACATTGGAAAGGTGCCTGATGAGGAGAGCGAACTGCCCCACGCACTTTACGGAGCGAAGATTGCTGAGAAGTACAAGGAGAAGCCGGATATCGTGAACGCTATCGGAGCGCACCACGACGAGATGGAGATGAACACTCTGCTTGCGCCAATCGTGCAGGTGTGCGATGCGATAAGCGGTGCCCGTCCCGGTGCCCGCCGCGAAATTGTAGAGGCATACATCAAGCGTCTTAACGACCTTGAGGCCATCGCCATGAGCTATCCCGGCGTTACTAAGACATACGCAATACAGGCAGGGCGTGAGCTTCGTGTCATTGTCGGTGCCGACAAGATGGACGACAAGGAGACGGAGAAGCTGTCTGGCGAAATCGCCACGAAGATACAGAACGAGATGACGTATCCCGGACAGGTCAAGATTACCGTAATCCGCGAGACACGCAGCGTTGCTTACGCGAAATAAAAGTACGACGGAATGTTCCCGTCCATAGCGATAAAGGCCGCCTTACGGTTGTTGTAAGGTCGGCCTTTTTGTCTTTTATGGTACTGTTTTTACTCTGATTGATGGCGAAAATGCAGGCAAAATGCGATAAAAGTATGACATTGAAAGATTTTCTTAACAAAGGCGACCGCTTCGCTGCAAATGCCGGAGCGCAGATTGTTGAGGTGCGTGACGGCTATGCGCGTGCCGAGATGACCGTCACATGTGAGCATCTTAACGGCGGAGGGGTATGTCAGGGCGGCGCATTGTTCACACTGGCCGACCTTGCCCTGGCTGCGGTAATGAACAGTGGCGGACGGCTGACGCTAAGTGTTGAAAGCACAATTTCTTTTCTGCGTCCGGCAATGGAGGGCGATGTGATTACAGCCGAGGCTGTAGAGGTGCATGCACATCACCGACTACCGTACATGGAGGTGAAAGTATGCAACCAGCGCGGCGAGCTTATATGTGCGCTGACCGCTCATGGCTACCGTAAGGACAAGGCACTGGAGATTGACATGTAGTCTTGATTTTATATATGAAACGCTTTATTTTGGAAACGGAAAGGCTGCAGTTGTACGAGATGGAACATTCCGACATCACTTCTTTGTCGGCAATGCTGCAAGACGAAAACGTGATGTATGCTTACAACGGGGCTTTCAACGACGATGAAACCATGGCGTGGATGGAAAAGCAACTGCGGCGTTATCGTGATTATGGGTTCGGGTTATGGGCGGTATTTCTCAAGGGAACGGACAAGATGATAGGCCAGTGCGGCATCACCATGCAGGAGTACAACATGGCGCAAGTCCCTGAAATAGGCTACCTGTTTGCCCATGAATACTGGCACAAGGGCTATGCTACAGAAGCTGCGCAGGCATGTAGGGAATATGGGTTTGGCAAACTCCATTTTAATAAGTTGTATTCCATCATCCGTGACACCAACATCGCATCGCAGAACGTAGCACGCCGCATGGGAATGCACCCTATTGACACAATAGTGAAGCATTATCGTGGAGTGGACATGCCCCATATTGTATTCTGCACAAAATAAAAAGAATGAGGCATAAATAGAAATCTTATTGAGATTGCAACCGGCACTCTACAAACTTTTCATAGAACTGCCTCATTATGTTGATAAATTCCTCGGGCAGTCTTTTCTGCGTTTCTTCGGCAATATGCCGGGGAATATCCTTGTAATATGCTTCGGCTATACCGCCCGTTATTGCGGCCATTGTGTCGGCATCGCCGTTCAGGGAGATTGACAGGCGGATGGCGTTCTCGTAATCGGTGCTTTCCAAGAAGGCGATGATTGACTCCGGGACAGAGCCTTGGCAGGTCTCGTCAAACTGATAATATTCCCTTATCTCTTCACATGTTCTGTCGAGGTTATAACTAAATTCCGTCTCGATATAATTCTTTATCTCTTGTTTTGTCCGGCCGGTGCGAGCCATGAATATGGCGGAGGCCACAGCTTGCGCGCCTTTTATGCCTTCGGGATGGTTGTGCGTTATTTCTGCGTTTTGCTTGGCGGCGGCAAGAGTTTCTTCCAACGTGTCGAACGCCCAATCCACAGGGCTTATGCGCATGGCCGAGCCGTTGCCGAAACTGTTGTATGGCTGTGGGTCGTAGGTGGTAAGCCATTGATAGAAGAAGCCGCCGTAACCTGCGTTTGGATATCTGTTGCCATAATCCTGCATTATGCCTAACAGGCTGTCGCACGTCAATAGCCAGTCGGCTGTAGCCACTGTCATTACCGTATCGTCGGTGAAGCGTGACGAACCGTTGTTGAACAGCCGGAAATCAACTGTGTTGACAGGGTAAAATTCGTAATATGAACCAATAACGTCGCCAGCTATTGCGCCTAACAGAATGTTGTTCATGGTTGTGTTTTCTTATATGCAAATATAGCGAAAATATGGGACAGGACAAAACAATTTTGCTGTTTTGCCCTTGTGTTATTTGTAAGCTTGTATGATAAACCAAAATCCGGGGAGGCAAGTGCCTCCCCGGATTTTGGTTTCAATACAGTTGGTATTGGATTGTTATTGAAGTCAGAGTGCTGCTTGTGTTAAGTGTATAGTCTTTTATGTAAATGCGGACGAACTTCAATTCCTCGTTTTCTGTGGTGAAGTAAGCCGAATATCCGTGGGTAGGCTGGACTGTGGAGTAAAAATACCCTCCGCGGTAAAGCCCATAGCTATGATATTCATCATTAATTTTCTCTTTCTCTGTTACGTCTTGTAAATTGTAGACTTGGCCTATATCATGTATTCCTGATTTTGCAGATGAGGCAGATTGAGTGCTAAAAGAGCCATCTTCTCGATATTCTGCTATTAAACATATATTTCCAGAAGTAAGTAATAAAGAATATCTTGAATTAAAATCTTCGTATATTACGATGTTGTCCTCACCCTTAATGTTATCTCCGTAATTAGTGCCTCTTATCAGCGTTGCGGTCTTAACGTTTGCGGTCGCAGTGTAGTCGTTTTTCAATTCGGTGTTGTCGTCGTTGTTATTGTTGTTGCCACTGTTGTCGTCATCGTCGTCGCTGCAAGAGAACAGGCAGAGGGAGAATATCACGGCGAAGACGGGATAAAAAATGTTTCTAAGTTTCATTGTCTTTTGGTTTTTGTGCATCGCCGGTTCCTTGCAACGCGGTTGTGTTTTAAGGATATTAATCATCTCGGGGCGTGTAAGACAGACAATACGCAAAGGCGTGGAACCGTCCTTTACGCACTCTGAGGTTCTGGAATACCTGTACAGCAATAAAGTTAGTCCACGCCTTGACAGCGTGAACGTATCACTTTATTCTATTGCTGTACGTAGAAATGTTCCAGATTTCAGAGTGCAACGAATAAAAGCTAACGCTCTCTTATGTAAATGTCTATATGTCTTTTGATTTCCGTATTATGCCATAGGCTTTGCTGTTTGGTTTGACATTGGCGCTTTGCAGCATATTCACAGGCAAAGGTAATTAAAATATTTTATATTGCGATTGCTTCAAGTGAAAAAATGTTTGTTTGTATCTGAAGAATGTGGAAAGGCGGAATTTCAGTCTGAATTGTGTCATTTTGTCAAATCGGAAGTGTGCGTTGTCTTTACTGAAATAGGGTGGTGGGGAAGCGGATGATGGCCGCTTTTGCGGCGATACGTGGCTTTTTGCGTTGTGAAACATGGCTGTTTGGCGTGCAAAAGGTGGCCTTTTGTGTTGTGGAGAACGGCCTTTTAAAGCGGAAAAGACCGTTGAAACAGGACGGAACAACGGCGTTTTGCGTCCGTTCGGGCGGCTTTTGTTGCGTTTAAAGGCTGTTTTCATTGCACAGAATTGCTGCGTGCAGGCTTAACAGATTGGTTCTGTGGCGATTGTGTTTGCACACGGAAAACGGGCGTATTCATGCCCGGAGGATTTTATTTTCAGAACGATGCCGCTGTGGAACGTCAACGTAAATCAAAGTGTCGGCAAACGGGCAGTTAAGGTGTCATAATGGCGTGTGGCAATATAATCAGTAAAATGGGTACAAAATTCGGTGGTTCGTTTATGCGCCGTCAGGTTTTTATGTGCTAACTTTGCATCGTGTAAAAACAAAAGGTTATGAAAACAATCAAGACTTTATTGGCATTAATCGCATCGATAGTAATGTGTACAAACATCAGCGCATGCCGTCCTGACGGCCAGAAGAAGGCCGACGGAGAGGTGGAAGGCAAGGGAAAGACGCTTGTGGCTTACTTCTCGGCTACTGGCACAACGGCCAAGGCGGCGCAGAAGATTGCCGCAGAGACCGGTGGAGAACTGTTTGAGATTGTCCCGGAGCAGCTGTACACCGCAGCAGACCTGGACTGGCGCAACGAGCAGTCGCGCAGTTCGGTGGAGATGAACGACCCAAAGAGCCGTCCGGCAATGAAGGGCAAGAAGGCCGACATCAGCAGTTACGACGTTGTCTACATAGGTTATCCAATCTGGTGGGGCGTGGCTCCCCACATCATCAACACCTTCATTGAGAGCCACGACCTGAAGGGCAAGCGCGTAGTGCCGTTCGCAACGTCGGGCGGCAGCGGCATTGAGCGCAGCGTGGAGGAACTGAAGGCCGCTTACCCGGACATCAACTGGCAGGAAGGGAAACTGTATTGAGTTAAGAATTAAGAGTTAAGAATTAAGAAAATTACCGACGAAGCATATTTTCTTAATTCTTAACTCTTAATTCTTAATTGAAAAATTGCCGTCAGTCTTCCGAAAGGTCGGCCACCATCTTGCGGTACATGGCGTACATGTGGGTGCGCGATATGTAGCCGAGAAGATGGTTGTCGGCGTCGAGCACTGGCAGCATCGACGAGTCGGTAGCGTCAAACCGCTTCATCACTTCCTCCATTGTGTCGTTTATTGAAAGCGTGGCTTCGGGCTGCGACATCAGCTGGCGCACGTGGAAGTGGTGGTAAAGCTCAGTGCGGAACACTATGTGGCGCAGCTTGGTGATGTCTATCTCGCCAAGCAGGTTGCCGGCATCGTCGAGCACAGGCAGTATGTTTTTGTGGCTCTTGCTTATGTAATGCACAAGCGAAGCAAGGTCTTTGTCTGGGCTTACTGCGGTGTAGTTCTTGTCGATTACGCTGTCGAGGCTCATCAGTGTCAGCACGGCGCGGTCGGTGTGGTGCGTTATCAGTTTGCCCTGCCGTGCCAGACGCATGCCGTAGATGCTGTGAGGCTCGAATATAATGATGGTAAGGTAAGAGCAGATGCTCACTATCATCAGCGGAATGAACATCTGGTAGCCTCCCGTTATCTCGGCTATCAGGAATATGCCGGTAAGCGGTGCGTGCATAACTCCTGCCATTACAGCGGCCATTCCGAGCAGGGCGAAGTTCTTTTCGGGCAGGTAGACACCAATTTCGTATATGTTCCAGACTCTTGCGAAGAGGAAGCCAGCGAACGCTCCGATGAACAGTGACGGCGCGAATGTTCCGCCGCAACCGCCTCCGCCGTTGGTGGCCGACGTGGCGAACACCTTGGTGAGCAGCACCATTGCCACGTATGGCACAAGCAGCGAGTTGTGGCCGTAGAACGGAGAGTTGTGTAGCAGTGTGCTCCAGTCAGCCTCCGTCTTTCCGCTAAGCAGTATGTTGATGCTGCCGTAGCCTTCGCCGTAAAGCGAGGGGAAGAGGAATATGAGCGGACTTAGCACGAGCGCGCCGAGCAGGAGTTTCGCCATGGGCTTGTTCTTAAGCCGTCCGAAAACACCTTCGCATGCAGTCATCGTGCGTATGAAGTAAAGGCTTACGAAGCCTCCGAACACTCCCAAAAGAATGTTTGCGGGTATGCGTTCTACTGGCCAGGGGTTGTCAAGTGAGAAAACAAAGAGCGAGTCGCTGCCCGTGAAGATGTATGTGAAGCACGTTGCCGTGACGCTTGAAATTAGGATGGGCAGGAGCGAAGCCATCGTAAGGTCAATCATCAGCACCTCAAGCGTGAATACCAATCCGGCGATGGGCGCCTTGAAGATGCCGGCAATGGCTGCAGCCGCGCCGCATCCTACGAGCAGCATCAGCGTTTTGTTGTCCATCTTGAACAACTGGCCGAGGTTGCTGCCGATGGCTGAGCCTGTAAGCACGATGGGTGCCTCTGCCCCCACACTTCCGCCGAAACCGATTGTTATTGCCGAGGCCATAACGCTGCTCCAGCAGTTGTGCCCCTTCAGGCGGCTTCGCTTGCTGCTTATGGCGTAGAGAATTCGCGTTATTCCGTGGCTGATTTCGTCTTTTACAATATAGCGGACGAACAAAGACGTGATGTAAATGCCTATGACAGGGTAAATAAGATATAACCAGTTGAATGTGTTTACATCGAAGCGTGATGTAAGCAGGTGGGCAATTTCTTCGATAAGCCAATGCAGTATGAATGCCGCAACGGCGGCGAACAGCCCGACAAGGAAACTTAATATAAGCGTAAACTGGCGGTCGGTAACGTATTGCTCGCGCAGTTTTATCACGCGCTGCATGAATGGTTGTCTGTCGCGCGCTGTGTCTTTTTCAAAGCTTGCTTGGCTCACTTCGGTCTATAATGTTGTTATTTGTTCGTATTGTTGGTGATGTCAGAGGGGAAAGAAAGCCGTACAGGCAAGATGAAGCCAGCCTTGTTTTGCATCATGGCCTTACTTCCTTATTATCTGCACTTGTCCGTCGGTCTTTATTTTTATTATGCTTGACGGTGTGTGCGGTTGCTTTTCCTGCCTACGGCTGTAGCAAACGTAGTCTACGGCGTTTAGCAGTTCTTCTGAAATGTCCTTGTAGTTTTCCGCGGCAGGTTCGCCGCTGATGTTGGCGCTGGTTGACACTATCGGCTTCTGGAAGCGGTAGCACAGTTCTTTTGAGAAAGGTTCTTGCGTTATACGCATCGCAATGCTGCCGTCTTCGGCGACAAGGTTCGGAGCAAGGTTGACGGCGTTGTCAAATATAACGGTAGTTGGCTTGTTGGCTAATTCCATTATCTGCCATGCCACTTCGGGCGCATTCCTTACATAACGTTGCAACCTGACATCAGAATCAACAAGGCAGATGAGGGCTTTTGAATCTTCTCTGTGCTTTATTTTATACACTTTTGCTACGGCTTCGGCGTTTGTCGCATCGCATCCGATTCCCCATACCGTATCGGTAGGGTAGAGTATTACGCCCCCTTGGCGCATCACTTCAACTGCTCTTCTGATGTCTTCCTGTATGTTCATCATCTGTATTGTTTCCAATGACAAGCGACAAGCAGGAGATAAGAATTGTCATAGCCTTACAACGGATGGCCGCAATCTTATCCGCCTGCCTGTCGCTTGCCGTTTGTTTTATTTTGTTTTTATTGTTGTTCTTGTATGTCCCATCCGATGGCACTTGCGCCAAGCACTGCTGCGGAAGAGCCGTCAAGGCCGCTTACGAGGAACTGGGGCTTGTTCTTGAACAAGTTGAGTGCATGCTCATTGTAACTCTTCTTTATCGGTTCCATGATCAAGTCGCCTGCTTTTGTCAGTCCGCCGAAGAAGATGAACGCCTCGGGAGACGAGAATGCCGCGAAGTCCGCGCATGCTTCACCCAACATGTTGCCGGTGAAGTCATAGACTTTCTGTGCCAGTTCGTCGCCTTTTCCGGCTGCAATAGATACGTCAAGGGATGTGATTTTCTCCGGTTCCATATCGCGTAACATCGACGGCATGTCTGTTGTCGCCAAGAGTTCACGGGCCGTGCGCGCAACTCCTGTCGCCGAGCAGTATGCTTCAAGACATCCTGTACGTCCGCATCCGCATGAACGTCCGTTCTCACGGCGCATGATAACGTGCCCAAGTTCGCCGGCAAATCCGTCGCTTCCGTAAACGAGTTGTCCGTTGATTACAATGCCTGAACCAACTCCCGTGCCCAATGTGAGCACGATAAAGTTTTTCATTCCGCGTGCGACTCCGTATGTCATTTCACCTATTGCGGCAGCGTTTGCGTCGTTTGTGATTGCAACTGGTATTCCGAGCCTCTTGCTGAACATGTCGGCCAGCGGTACAATGCACTCATGCGCCCAAACGATGTTCGGTGCATATTCAATCGTTCCCTTGTAATAGTTCGCGTTTGGCGCACCAATGCCCATCGCCTTTATCTTGTCGATGCCGCCTACTTGGTCGATTATAATCTGCAACGCTTCGATGGAAGCATTGACATAATCGTCCACATTTGTATAAATCTGTGTCTTAATCGCTGTCGTGGCCTTGATGTCTCCACGGCTGTCTACAACGCCGAAAACGGAATTTGTCCCACCGAGGTCAAGTCCGATGACGTAAGGTTTTAACGGTTGTGATATCATGATATTGAAAAGTTTGATGTTAATTACATGCTTACATGCCTGAAGTGCAATGTCCGGCACCGGCTTCATGAACAGCACCGAGCATCGATTTTCAGACAGAATGCAAAGTTATCAAAAATCTCATATACGGCAAAGTTTTGTCGGCAAAATTTGTTTCTTTCGTAAAAAATTAGCAATTTTGCACACGTTATGCCGTTTCAGTTTCATTTAGACATACTTGACTGGATATTCAAGGGGATGCTTATCGGCATCGTGGCATCGGCACCGATGGGACCTGTCGGAGTACTTTGCATACAGCGTACTTTGAACAAAGGACGTTGGTACGGTTTCATTACAGGCATCGGAGCGACGGTAAGCGATTTTATTTATGCTCTGATAACGGGGTTCGGCATGAGCTTCGTTATGGACTTGATAAACAACAACCACAACCGTTTCATCTTGCAGATAACCGGCAGCATAATGCTTATGGCTTTCGGAATATACTGTTACCGCTCCGATCCTACGAAAAAAATCCATGTCAGCGGTAACAAAAAGGGTTCGCTTATACACAATGGCGTTACGGCATTTCTCGTTACGTTTTCCAATCCGCTGATAATTTTCCTCTTTATGGCGGCTTTCGCCCAGTTCGCTTTTGTCATACCGAAGCATCCGCTGCACATGTGCGTAGGTTATTTAAGCATAATATGCGGCGCGTTGTTGTGGTGGTTCGGGCTGACATGGCTGATAGACAAGGTAAGAGGGAAGTTTGACAACGGCAGCATTGTCATAATAAACAAAATCATAGGCAGCATAGTCATGATTTTTTCATTAATCGTGCTTATAGGCACAGTGTTCAATCTTTACACGTTTCATTATTAGCATGCAAGAAGCAGGCCAGGGGAAGACAAGTGTCGTTTTCTTGTCAGCCTGTCTTTTGTTTGCCGGTAAACTTATAAATAATGTTCATATCGCAGGAATTAAGGAAGAAGAGCATAGCCGAGTATTTGCTTTATATGTGGCAGGTTGAAGACATCATACGCGCTTATGGCTGCAACTTGGGGCGCATACGCCGTGAATATGTAGACAAGTTCGACTATGACGACGAGCAGAAAGAGGAAATGACCGACTGGTATGGCAACCTTGTGCGGATGATGAACCAGGAAGGTTGCCGCGAGGAAGGCCATCTGCAAATCAACAAAATCGTGATGCAGCAGCTTGTAGAACTTAACGCCCAGCTGCTGCAAAGCACCAAGTACCCATTTTACAACAGTGAATATTATAAGGTGTTGCCGTTCATCGTGGAGCTGCGCAAGCGAGGGGCAGGCAGTGATGAGAACGAGATAGAGACTTGTTTCAACGCCCTTTACGGTGTGATGATGCTGCGTTTGCAAAAAAAGAAGATAAGTCCTGATACGGAACACGCTATCAAGGAAATCAGCACCTTCATAGGCATGCTTTCCGATTATTATCTGAAAGACAAGAAAGAACCTCTTGAGTTTGATTGAGTATGCGGTTTAACGGTTTTACTGCCGTCGGTCCTTACTGCTGATGCTTGTTCAACTTATTCAACAATCCATGGCAGAAGGCATGCCGACCGTAAGGCCTCATGACCGTAAAGACATATAACACAAAACAGATGAACATACTAGTAACGGGCTGCAACGGCCAGCTTGGCAGCGAAATCAGGCTGCTTGAGGCGGATTATCCGCAACATGTTTTCTTTAATACCGACAGGAACGAGCTTGACATAACCGACCAGTCGGCAGTAAATGAATTTGTAAATTCCAACGCCATTGACGGCATAATAAACTGTGCTGCTTATACGGCTGTTGACAAGGCGGAGGATGACAAACAGCTTTGCACCGCACTAAACTCAGAAGCTCCGGCGTATCTTGCGGCGGCTGTAGAGGCGCGCGGTGGCTGGATGGTTCATGTTTCCACGGATTATGTGTTCGACGGGACAAAGCATACACCTTACGTAGAGACTGATACTCCTTGTCCTGACAGTGTTTACGGCAGCACCAAGCTTGCCGGTGAACTTGCCGTCAGCAAGTTCTGCAAGCGCACTATGATTGTGCGTACAGCGTGGCTATATTCCCCGTTTGGCGGCAATTTTGTCAAAACGATGTTGCGTTTGGGCAAAGAGAGACCGGAGCTTGGTGTCGTGTTCGACCAAATCGGCACTCCGACTTATGCTTACGACCTAGCCGTTGCAATAATGACGGCTGTCGACAAGGGTGTAAAGCCGGGCATATACCATTTTTCAAATGAAGGTGTGTGCAGCTGGTACGACTTCACTAAGGCTATACACCGCATAGCCGGTATCACCTCGTGCCGCGTCAAGCCGCTGCATACATCAGAGTATCCTACGCCTGCCACGCGCCCGGCATACAGCGTTTTGGACAAGACAAAAATCAAAGAGACATACGGCTTGGACATTCCTTATTGGGAAGAAAGCCTTGAAAAGTGCATCAATTTATTAGCAGACAAATAGACGAGTGACGGGCAGGCGGCAAACATGCTTGTCAACTTGCATCTTGCCTGCCTGCCAACTAAACATAAAGCAATGAACAACGAAATCTCGAGGCGGCGCACGTTCGCCATAATATCGCACCCCGACGCCGGAAAGACTACGCTTACAGAGAAGTTCCTCCTTTTCGGAGGACAAATACAAGTGGCCGGGGCTGTGAAGAGCAATAAAATCCGCAAGACGGCCACGTCAGACTGGATGGACATTGAGAAGCAGCGCGGAATATCTGTGTCAACGTCGGTCATGGAGTTCGACTATGAAGGCTACAAGGTCAACATACTTGACACACCCGGCCACCAGGATTTCGCAGAAGACACATACCGCACGCTGACTGCCGTCGACTCGGCCATTATTGTGGTTGACGGCGCTAAGGGTGTGGAGGCGCAGACGCGCAAGCTGATGAATGTATGCCGCATGCGCAATACGCCGGTAATCATCTTCATCAATAAGATGGACCGAGAGGGGCGCGACCCTTTCGACCTTCTTGACGAACTTGAACAGGAACTTGAAATAAAGGTGCGTCCACTGTCGTGGCCTATCAACCAGGGAGCCAAGTTCAAGGGCGTTTACAATATCTATGAGCAGAAGCTTGATTTGTTTACTCCCGACAAGCAGCGTGTTACCGAAAAGGTCGAGGTTGACATAGACAGTAGCGAGCTTGACACACGTGTTGGCGAGGCCGATGCCGCCAAACTGCGTGAAGACCTTGAACTGGTTGACGGCGTTTATCCGGAATTTAACGTTGACGATTACCGCTCGGCCGAGGTCGCCCCGGTGTTTTTCGGTAGTGCATTGAACAACTTTGGCGTGCAGGAACTGCTCAACTGTTTTGTCAAGATAGCTCCGAGTCCGCGCCCCACGAAGGCCGAGGAACGTATGGTTGAGCCTGAAGAACCTAAGTTTACAGGCTTTATTTTCAAAATAACGGCCAATATAGACCCCAACCATCGCTCGTGTATCGCTTTCTGCAAGGTGTGCAGCGGACGCTTCGAGCGTAACAAACCGTACCTGCACGTGCGTCTCGGCAAGACCGTGCGTTTCTCTTCGCCGACGCAGTTCATGGCGCAGCGTAAGAGCACGATCGACGAGGCTTGGCCCGGCGACATAGTCGGTCTGCCTGATAACGGCATCTTCAAGATTGGCGACACGCTTACAGACGGAGAGCTGTTGCATTTCCGCGGTCTTCCGTCGTTCTCGCCTGAGATGTTCAAGTACATAGAGAACGACGACCCAATGAAGTCAAAGCAGCTTGCAAAGGGTATCGACCAGCTTATGGACGAGGGCGTGGCGCAGATGTTCGTCAACCAATTCAATGGCCGCAAGATAATTGGAACGGTAGGACAGCTGCAGTTTGAAGTTATCCAGTACCGCCTTGAAAACGAGTACGGAGCAAAATGCCGCTGGGAACCAGTGCATCTGCACAAGGCCTGCTGGATTGATTCCGACGACCCTGCTGAGCTTGAGCAGTTCAAGAAGCGCAAGTATCAGTACATGGCCAAGGACAAGGACGGGCGCGACGTGTTCCTTGCCGACAGCGGTTACGTGTTACAGATGGCGCAGAAGGATTTCAAGCACATACGCTTCCATTTCACAAGCGAGTTCTGATATCTGTTTCTTTTGCCGTAGTTTGTCTGGAGTTAGGCAGCCAGACCGCAATTAAAAGTTAACGGACAATAGCGCGTAAGCTATTGTCCGTTATTTTTTATTATGCTATACAAATGGATTGATTTGCCGCTATCTTTCATTGTAAATGAAATCAAGTCCGTAACGGCAATACCTTGCAAACTTCCTGTCGGAACTGATAAGTGGAATATGGTCGGAAATGGCCTGTGCGATTATCATTCGGTCGTTGGGGGCTCTGTGGTCGTCATGCAAAGGGAGAGTGGCCAATTCGGAAAGATGCTTTGCAGAAACCTGCTCAATGCTTACACCTGTTTCGTTCAATGCATTAAGTATGCTATTTCCTTCTTGTGAGATTTTGCTTATTTGGCATAGATGTATTAATTCTTGTACGCATACGGTGCTTGTAAACAAGGTGTTTGAGTAGTCAAACAAGCATTCTTTGACATCGGTACACAATTCATTTGGGTCATAAAGAAAGAATACCAGGATGTTTGTATCCAAGAAAAGTCTCATTTTAGCACCGCTTTCATATCATAATGTACGTTATTCTTCCCGTCGTTCTCCAGCACCCACTTTGCAGCTTTTGACAGCTTTTCAGGTGGTAATGTCCTCAGCTTGGCAACAAAGTCCTGCCAGTCTTTTGTTTTCTTTTCTTTTTTATTTTTATCTTCCATAACTACGGTTCTTGATTTTTACGGTCTTGTATTTCTTGTGCAATGTTATTGATGCTCGCAGGCAAAGGTAATGTAAAAGTTTCACACCGCAAGATGAAAGGACATTTTTATGTGTATGTGTAAAGACAAGCCGGGTTCAGTTTACAGTGGCGTAGCTTTGAATACAGAAAACGTTTACGCCTTTCAGGCATGCCGTTTTTGCTGTGAAAACTTCATGCTTTAACGGCGGAAGCTGCGCGTTTTCACGGCTCTGACCATCCGCATGCCAAGTTGCTGGAAATCAATGCGTTACCAGTGCGTCTGCAAAAGGCCGTCTTTCAGCTTGCAAAAGGCCGCCTTTTACAAGCTGAAAGACGGCCTTTTGCAAGGCAATATGCGGCATATTGTAATATTGTCAGTGTGTAATGTGTTGCGTACATATTGACATGTGTCCGGAAAAACACACATGATTTGAGTGTTTTTGCCATAGTTTGTCCTATGTTTCGCTTTTTCATATTATCTTTGTACGCATTTTATAATGTGTCGTGAAAACTGTGGTATGATGTGAAATTGGCGTTGCCTCAAGCCTTTCAGGCGTTCGTGAAAATGGTGTTACGATGTAGGCTTGCTGTAAAAGCACTTGAACAATGAAATACAAATTATTGGCTGTCAGCGTGGACACAGGAGAACACGTCAACATCGGAGACTATATCCAGGCGTTGGCGGCTGCCCAGTTCTTGCCTGAAGTTGACGGTTTTGTACAAAGGGAGAGGCTGAAAGAATATGACGGGGAAGCCTGTAAGGTGATAATGAACGGGTGGTATATGCACCATACCGAACACTGGCCGCCGTCGGACAAGATAAAGCCCCTGTTTGTGGCGTTCCATATAAATGCCTCGGCGAAAGAAGGTATGCTCACAGAGGACAGTATCAACTACATTAAGAAGTTCCAGCCAATCGGATGCCGTGATTACTTTACAAGGGATTTGCTCGTGTCGAAAGGCGTGGACGCATATTTTTCCGCATGCTTGACGCTGACTTTGGGAATGACATACAAGTCGGAAGATAAGGACGGCAAGTGTTATTTTGTTGACCCGTTCATACCTAAGGGAAGAAAAGGTATTGATGAAATATGCAACACGTTGTGGCTGTTGTCGCATTGCAACAAGTGGAACTCAATTGAAAAAATAGCGAGGAAGCTGCCTTACAAAAAGAATTTCAAGAAGCGGATTGTCGCCTGCCGTTTTTATCGGGCGTATATAAGGCTGTTCACAGAGGATACGTTACTCGAGGCGGAATACATTTCCCAGCAGAACGTAGGCTATAGGAAGAAGTATGATACCGAGCAGGAACGGCTTTGTGAGGCGCGGCGGCTTGTCGGCAAATATGCCAAGGCGGGGCTTGTCGTGACTTCAAGAATTCACTGCGCATTGCCATGCTTGGGGCTGGAAACGCCTGTAATACTGACGGAAAACAGTGGCCAGTCGGAGAAAAAGGCTTGCAGGATGAGCGGCATACGTGATTTTTTCAACATCATAAGCATGGACGGAAATAGGTTTAAAACCAATTTCAAGTTCAGTAAGAAATGTAAAATTTCGACTTCAAATTTACCCCTTCCCATGGCAGGAGATTTGTGGCGCGAATATTCCGGCCGGCTGATAGACACTTGTAAAAACTTCATTTCAAGGGATGTTGATTGAAATGTGTTTTCATTATATTGAAGGCTGTTAATTCTAAACGTATCGGTGACTTTATAAATTAAATATGGATATAGATTTGGTATATCTTTGGGTTGACGGAAATGACCCGAAATGGCAGGCAAAACACGATGCTTTTTGCGGAAATTTGTCACGTGACGCCGAACTGAACGGCAAAAACCGTTATGCCAATAATGATGAACTGAAATACAGCTTGCGCTCTATCGCGATGTACGCTCCGTGGGTGAGAAAGGTTTTCATCGTTACTGACAATCAAGTGCCTGCTTGGCTTGACACTTCGAACCCGAAAGTCAGGATAGTAGACCATGCCGAGATAATGCCGGCGGAAAGCCTGCCCTGCTTCAATTCCAGCCTGATTGAACATTTCTTGTATAAAATCCCGGGATTGGCGGAGCATTTTCTATATGCCAACGATGACATGTATATTAACAAGGAGGTGACTCCTGACGATTTCTTTACACGTGAGGGTTTTCCCATTGTACGGTTCAACCGTATGTTTTTTAGGGATTTCCGCTGGGCTTTCCGCGAGAAGGTGCGTAACAAGCATTTGAGCAATTACAGGACAATGCTGGTCCGTTCTTCGCAGCTGGTGAACAGCAGGTACGGGAAGTATTACACCGGAATACCACATCACAATGTCGATTCGTTCTTGAAGAGTGATTACAAAAGGATGGTGGAGGATGTATTCCGTGAGGAGTTCGCATCCAATAATGGGAACAGGGTGCGCAATGACAACGATGTTCACCGTAGCGTAATGTCGTATGCATCCTTGGCCGAAAAGCGCGGAAAGTTGCGTTATGTCACAGACAAAGAGTCTATGTATGTGAAAATACACAAGGAGCGGTATTACGTAAGGCTCGACAAGTATCGCCCTACGTTCTTCTGTATGAATGACTCGCAGTATGTAACTGATAAAGGCAGGGCCATGGCCAAGGCGTATTTGGAACGGAGATTTCCCGACAAGTCGGAATTTGAGAAATAGGAGATTGTAAAATTCATATTTTCAGATAATAGGATGGACATTGACTTGGTATATCTTTGGGTTGACGGAAGCGACCCAAAGTGGCTGGCAAAGCATAACGCCTGCATAGGGAAGACGGAAGAGAAGTCTACGGTAAACTGTAAAGGCCGCTACGCCGACAACGACGAGCTGAAATACAGCCTTCGTTCGGTTGGCATGTATGCCCCGTGGGTGCGTAAGGTTTTTATTGTTACTGACAGCCAGACACCTGAATGGCTTGACACTTCGAACCCGAAAGTCAAGGTTGTTGACCATAAGGAAATAATGCCGGAGGTGTGCCTTCCGTGTTTCAACGCTACCGTTATAGAGCACTTTCTTTGGAAAATCCCGGGCTTGTCGGAGCATTTTCTCTTTGCTAACGATGACATGCTAATCAACAGGCCGCTTGCTCCCGGCTTCTTTTTTGCCGACGACGGCCTGCCGATAATCAGGCTCAACCACAGCGGCTTGAGAAACTTCTACTTGCAGTTCAAGAAAAAGCTGCTTGGCATACAGTTCAAGAATTACGTGCAGATTGTATATAACGCAGCGAAGCTGGTTGAAAGGGAGTACGGCGTTTTTTACGGATGCAAGACCCATCACAACATAGATGCCTATCTGAAAAGTGATTATCAGCGTGTGGAGCAGATGTTCGCGAAGGAGATTGAACCGACTTTGACTAACCATGTAAGAAGTGCGAACGACATACAACGCAGCCTCTTCGCATACGTTGCAATGGCGGAGAAGCGCGGACATCCTGTTTATGTCGACCGTAAGACATCGTTCCGTTTCCACATACAGAACATGAAGCATTATAAAATGCTGGAAGAATACAATCCGATGCTGTTCTGCATGAACGATTCTGAATACGCAACAGATGACGACCGGATGAAAGTTACTGAATATTTGAACAGGCGTTTCCCTGAAAAGTCACAGTTTGAGAAATGAGACTGGCTATAAACACAAGTGAAAACCGTTAAAAGAGAAAAGACGACATGGATGTGGATTTGGTATATCTTTGGGTGAACGGCAACGACCCTGAATGGCAGGCAAAGCGTAACGCCTGCATAGGAACGGCTGAAACACAGCGCGGAGTGAACTGCAAAGGCCGGTATGCAGACAACGACGAGCTGAAATACAGCTTGCGTTCGGTGGCGCAGTATGCTCCATGGATACATAAAATATATATCGTTACAGACAATCAGGTGCCATCATGGCTCGATACTTCCAACCCGAAAGTCAGGATTGTAGACCATAAGGAAATAATGCCTGAAATCTGCCTCCCGTGCTTTAACTCTGCAGTAATAGAGCATTTCTTGTATAATATTCCTGGGTTGTCGGAGCATTTTCTTTATGCAAATGATGACATGTTTGTCAACAGGCCTGTAAAACCAGATGATTTCTTTGCACAGGACGGACTTCCGATAGTACGGTTCAACCGCAGGCCATTAAGAAAGTTCACTTTGTGGTTTAAGGAAAAAGTGCAAGGAAGGGCATTGAGCAATTACGTTCAGACTATACGCCGTTCCGCAGAGATGGTTGAAAAGAAATATGGCATCTATTACGGAGGGAAGACGCACCATAATATTGATGCCTACTTGAAGAGCGATTATCAGCATGCCGCGCAGGTGTTCGATAGTGAAATAAAGGCTACTTTTGCTAATCATGTGCGCAGTGCAAGTGATGTTCAGCGTAATATATATTCTTATGTGGCATTGGCGGAAAAGCGTGCGCATCTGCATTACGTCACACAGAGAACGTCATTCAGGTTCCATATACACAGGGAGAATCATTACAAGAAGTTGGAAAGGTATAATCCAATGCTGTTTTGCATGAACGATTCGGAGTTTGCAACAGATGAAGACCGTAAAAGGATGGCGGATTTTTTGAGCTTCCGTTTCCCTGACAAGTCACAGTTTGAGAAGTAACTTATTGCTCTTCCTCGATGTCGTTCAGGTCGAAACGGTGGAAATATTCTAATTTTAGCACCTTCGTCCGTCCTGCGGCTCTGCCCCGCGCTTGCTTTTCAGTAAACTCTTCGTATGACCTTACGGCGTAATGGTTTATGCGGATGATGTCCTGTTGTGGTTCGCGTTCACGGAAGTTCTTTTTTATCGGGTTGCCGTGTGAATCGGCGGCGCGGCCAGATATGCGTGCCGCTTCGTGGCAACCCGTCATGGTGAATACGCGCCGTGGGTTGACAATGCTTTTCACATGGCGGTTTAGTATATGGTTGAATTGTGAGTGACGCTTAAACCTTTCCATCATTGTTCCCGGCATCTTCTTCTTCGCTCCGTTGCTGCCGTAGACGAGCCAGTTGATTTCAACGACAGGAAAGTCCTCGAACCTGTGCAGGAATTCGGGTATGCTCTTGTCCTTAATCGGGATGATGAACTCGTCGAGGTCTATCAAAGCAAGCCACCGTGTGTCAAGTCGGTGTTTCTCAAAACAGCAGTCGTAAGCGGCAAGCTGCACATGGTTCCCGGGAAAGTAATTGTACTCAACCAGGCCGGATGCTATATATGGAGCAAGCACTTCTTTCGTGCAGTCGGTGCTTTCATTGTCGTATATGTAGAACTTCTCAACGCCTTTGCTTTTATGCCATTCTATCCATTCCTTGAAATAAGGCCCCTCGTTCTTGGCAATTGCGCAGACTGCAAGGTAATACTGGGGCTGCGTGTGGTCGCGGTGCAGCCGGTACATCAGTTTCAGTGCTTTGAGCGGACCGTAACGCAGTATGCCGCGCCAGCGGTTGCGCGCCATCTTGAATGGGATTATCCCTGCTATTATCTCGGCGTATACCTTTTTCATAGTGTGGGGGTGTGAGGTTTTGCGGTTATTGGGTTTTGCGGTTGTAAGGTTATTGGGTTCTACGGTTATGGGGTTGTTGGGTTTTGCGGTTTAAGTTTTATTGCCAACCGCATAACCTCATAACCGTAAAACCTTATAACCTTAAACTTTCTCAAAGCTCGATTTCTCTGGCAATATGTGCTCAAAGGCGTTCTTGATGTTCTCCATTACCATGTCGTAGTTGCGTATGTGGACGTTGTCGTTGAGGCATACGAGCTTGTACGACTGTTCGCGGATGGCCTTTACAGCCTGTTTCGGGCGTAGCATGAGTGGGAACATCTTTGTGTCCTGATAGGTGTTGTACGGTTCGAAGTTTCCACGGCAAATCTGCCATGTGCGGAAAAGCTCGGGCGTATAGTCGCTTGGCGAGCGGAAGCGGTTGGCTGATGCTGCGGTGAGTTCTTTTCCGGCGGCGGCCCACACTTCCTCGAATGTTGACTTGAGGTAAGGCTGGGCGTTGTGCGGCGTGCGCAGGGTGATGAACTTGCCGTATGGTTTCAGTATGTAGTTCCAGCGTGCTTTCGAGCCGTAGCCTTTATAGAACCATTTGTCATGGTCGCGTTTTGTGACTTCTTTCTTGTCGAAGTTACGGTTGATTATTTGTATGCTGTTTCTCAATGTCTTGTACCATTGCGACCACGATGGGTTGTACAGGAAGGCGGCGATGTCGCACGGCAGCCCGTTTCGGAAGAAACGTTCTGTTCCGATATGGTTTATAATGTAGAAATCATCGTTGAAATACACAAAATGTTCCGCCAAGTCGGGTATCTTGTGCAGGTAATATTCTATAACAACAGAGTTGAATGTCGGCAGGAACTGTACCGGGATATAGTCCTTGTGGTCGACCAGATTGATTTTCGGATTGGTAGTGTCAAGCCATTCCGGTTTCTGCCCGCAAGTGATGAAATGTATCTTACGCACCCAAGGGGCAAACTTCTCCACCCCCCTGAACCAGTATTTCAGGAAACCGTAGTCGCGGAAACGGGCTTCAGACACTCCGTTCTTCGTATTGCCTTTGTTGCCGGAGTATTTGGCGAAGTCAACCTGCCATTTGGCATCGTCCATGTCAACCCATGTGATAACAAAGTCTATATCCATAATTTTTCAAATGCTTCTTCTTGTTAGTTAAACACGCTTTTAGTCCTGTCTTATAAGTCTTTCTTGGCTGCTCTGAACCGTTTATGCGACCATAGGTATAGCTCCGGCTGTTGTCTGATGGCACACTCCAGGTGCTGGAAGTACAGGTCGGTAAGCATGAAGTCGTCCAGTTCACGGGGATTGTCGTGCATTTTTATGAACTCCGCCTCGTAAAGACCGCGTCTTGTCCGCCTTACGCTCAGGTAAAATGCTTCAAATCCGTAGTGCTTGATTATTTTTTCCGTGCCGGTTAGCGCAGGCACGTAGTGGTTGAGGAAATGCAGGTAATAGTGTGCATCCCTTTTCTTTGGCGATTGGTCGGCTATGAAACCTATTGTGCAAACCTTGTGTTCGGCGGCCAGAGTGGTGATGTAGCGCGCGGTCTTGTGCATGTCTACGCTCACGGCTCCCATGCGTTCGCGTATGTGCAGCATGAGCCTGTTTATGCTCGGGTTGCTCAACTTGTGGTATATCTGTGCGCCGACAGTGCCTTTCTCCAACCACAGTGGCATGGACGACACCCATTCCCAGTTGCCGTAATGGCCGAGATATACAGCTACTGATTTGCCGCTGCTCAGGAATGAGTTGACGGCTTCCACGTTCTTGAATGCCATGCGGCGCCTTATCGTTTCTTGTGACATCGATGCAAGCTTGCAGCTTTCAAGCAACATGTCCATGAAAAAGTGGTAAAACTTCTTCTCTATGTGTATTATTTCGTGCAGATTCTTGTCGGGAAACGACTCTGTGAGGTTTTTCCTTACGATGGCGCGGCGGTAGCGGATGACATAATATAGAAGATAAAACATTCCGTCTGAAATGATGTACAGCAAACGGAAAGGGATGTATGACAGCAGCTTGAGTGAAAAACGGAGCAAATGATAAATACTTTCCGCCATAATGTTTGCGTTTATCTCTTTTTTGTCTTTTTGTGGCAAAATTAAGTTTTTTTCTCCATAATAAGGACATTTTCCTGTACTTTTCAACGAAAAACAAGTTATTTGCGACATATTGGACATGCTCTTGAAGTAAAACCTCATATGCCCGGACTGCCGGTAGGCTTTTGCCGGAGTTTTAAAAGGTTGTGTTTTGCAGTCTAAAAGGTCATGTTTTACGTTCCAAAAGGTGGCCTTTTGCAGGCTAAAAGACGGCCTTTTGGAACGCCGTTTGCAAGTGCTTGTAAACCAGGCGGTTGCCGACGGCTCCGCGAACAACATGCCGTGGCGGAAACAAATGTCCCTCGTCCACTTGTTCCTTGTCCCTTGTCCACTCGTATTTCAGATATTTTTTGTACTTTTGCACGCGTGTTTTCATTGGGGATGATAGCTTATGCAGAGGTATTTCCTTTATTTGAAGTATGACGGCACGGCGTACCGCGGCTGGCAGGTGCAGCCGGAGGGGCGCACCGTTCAGGGCGAGTTGCAGAGGGCTTTGTCGGTGGCGTTGCGTGGCGAAGTGTCCGTTGTCGGTGCAGGCCGCACCGATACGGGCGTGCATGCGCGCATGATGGTTGCCCATTTCGACGCGGCTGAGGGCTTGGACTGCCCGCAGCTGGTGTACAAGCTGAACAGGCTGCTGCCGCGTGACATCGCGGCTGACAGGGTTGAGGCTGTTGATGCGGAGATGCACGCGCGGTTCAGCGCGGTGTCGCGCACGTACCATTATTATGTGCATACACGGCGCGATCCGTTCCGCAGGGCATACTCGTGCGAACTGTATTACCTGCCCGACTTCGGCAATATGAACGAGGCGGCGGCCACGTTGCTTGAGTATGACGACTTCGCGTCGTTCTGCAAAAGCCATACCGACGTGAAGACGACGCTCTGCAACGTAACCGAGGCACGCTGGGTGCAGGATGATGAGTACGGCTGGCACTTCGTAATCACTGCAAACCGCTTCCTGCGCAACATGGTGCGCGCCGTGGTAGGTACGCTGCTCGATGTGGGGCGGGGCCGCATTGACACCGCCGGGTTTAGGAAAATAATAGAGGGCAGGTCGCGTTCGGCTGCCGGAGACAGCGTTCCGGCGTGTGCCTTGTTCCTTGAAAAGATATTGTATTGAAGGAGGGAAGGAGAGAAGAAGTAAAGGAGTAAGGAGAGAAGGAGTAGGGATTAACGGTTATTCCTTGTATATCCCCTGCAATTTGATTTTTCATTTTTCACTTTTAATTTTCATTTAGAATGTGGTTACTGTTGGCTTTTCTATCCGCAGCTTTGCTCGGATTTTACGATTCGTTCAAGAAAAAGTCGCTTGACGGTAACGCCGTCATCCCCGTGCTGTTTCTCAACACGTTGTTCTCGTCGCTCATTTTCCTTCCGTTCATCGTACTGTCGGCCACGACAGGCTTGCTCGACGGCACGATGCTCAAAGTTGCCGGAGGCGGATGGGACATGCACAAGTACATCATACTGAAAAGCGTCATTGTGCTGGCGTCGTGGGTGTTCGGGTATTTCGGCATGAAGCACCTGCCGCTCACCATCGTCGGCCCTATCAATGCTACGCGCCCCGTGATGGTGCTTGTCGGCGCGTTCATAGTGTTCGGTGAGCGTCTAAACGTTTACCAGTGGATTGGCGTAGCGTTGGCCGTGGCGTCGTTCTTCATGTTGAGCCGCAGCGGAAAGAAGGAGGGCATCGACTTCAAGCACGACCGCTGGATATATTTCATCGTGCTTGCCGCGCTGCTCGGGGCGGTGAGCGGCCTTTACGACAAGTATCTCATGGCTCCGGCAGGGCACGGCGGGGTAGGACTTGACCGAATGATGGTGCAGAGCTGGTACAACATTTATCAGTGTTTTATGATGGGCGTGATGCTGCTTGTTCTGTGGTGGCCTAAGCGCAAGCATACCACGCCGTTCCGCTGGGACTGGTGCATCATACTTATAAGCATATTCCTTAGCGCCGCCGACTTTGTTTATTTCTATGCGTTGAGCATTCCCGGTGCAATGATTAGCGTCGTGTCGATGGTAAGGCGCGGCAGCGTTATTGTGTCGTTCCTGTTCGGTGCAGTGCTCTTGCATGAGAAAAACCTGAAGAGCAAGGTTGTTGACCTTATACTTGTGTTGCTCGGAATGGTGTTCCTGTATATCGGGTCGAAGTAGTTTTGCAGTATACAAGTTGACAAGCAGACAAGTTGGCAAGCCTTATATTTGTTAACTCGTCTGCTTGTTTGCTTGTCAACTTGTTTACTTGTACACTTGTATGCTTAAAAACTTGTTTGTTGAAAATTTTGCTTTTTGACGTAAAAATAGTACTTTTGCATTCGATTATTAATGAAATAAGCTTGTTTTTATGGCATATAACATATTCAAGGGGTTGGGCATAGCATTGGTAACCCCGTTTTCTCCGGACGGTTCTGTTGACTATCAAGCCCTGAAGAGGCTCATTGCTTATCAGCTTGCAGGCGGTGCAGACTTCTTTTGCATTCTCGCAACGACGGGCGAGACACCGACACTGACCCGTGACGAGAAGTCGAGAATTAAGCAGCTTGTTGTCGAAATGGCAGGCGGCAAAGTGCCAATCCTTATGGGCTGCGGCGGCAACAACACAGCGGAGGTGGTGAACGAGTTGCAGACCGGCGACTTTTCTGGCATTGACGGCGTACTGAGTGTTTGCCCTTATTACAACAAACCTTCCCAGGAAGGTCTTTACCAGCATTTCAAGACTATTGCAGCGGCAACCGACCTTCCGGTTGTTCTTTACAATGTTCCGGGGCGCACGGGGGTCAACATGAAGGCGGAAACTACGGTGCGGCTGGCTACAGACTGTCCGAACATCGTAGGAATAAAGGAAGCTGCCGGAAGTCTTGAGCAGGTGGACGAAATCATAAAGAACAAACCTGACACGTTTGACGTAATCAGCGGCGACGACGCACTGACCTTCCCGATGGTGGCCTGCGGTGCGGTTGGGGTAATATCGGTAATAGGCAACGCCCTGCCTAAAGAGTTTTCACGTATGATACGCCTCGAGATGAACGGCGAAATAGAGAGTGCGCGCAAGATACACCATAAGTTTACCGACTTGTTCAACCTGCTATTTGTTGACGGAAATCCGGCCGGCGTAAAGGCCATGCTTCATGAAATGGGTATGATAGAAAACGTGTTACGCCTGCCGCTTGTGCCCACACGGCTCACCACAATGCAGCGCATAAGCGAGTGTCTGAAGTTCAGGATTTGAATATTTAGGATATTGTCACAATGGAAAACGCGGCGTTCCACAATCGGGAACGCCGCGTTTTACGTTACGGTTTAGAGTCTTATCTCCTGTATTTCCTGCCTTTATAAGAGCATAAAGCAAAAGCCGCAGGACTTAGTCCTACGGCTTTACTCGCTTTTAATTGTTGTAGCTAATTATTCAGCAACAGTTGTGTCAACAGCAGCAGTGTCAGCAGCAACAGTGTCAGCAGCCAATGTGTCAACAGCTACAGTGTCAGTTGCTGTAGAATCAACAGCCTCAGTGTTAGCTGCTTTATTACCACAAGATGCGAAAGAGATAGCTGCGATAGCTACGAACATTAAAACTAACTTTTTCATTTTCTTTGCTTTTTAAATCTGTAAAACAATCATTTGTTTATTAAAACGCTGCAAAGGTAAGTATTTTTTCAATACGTTGTTCTCTTTTTTATGCTTTTTTTCGACCAATCTTTGTAACTTTTTTATAAATCATTGAGTATCAGTCATATACAAACAGCTAACATCTGTTAAATTTTCTATTGGCATTAAGAAATGTTGTTGGATTACACTCGTGTCGACTTTTTTTCGTACCTTTGCGCCATGCAAAATGCACCGTGATGCCGGGAAGTTTCTTTCTTATTGGCGGAGAGCGTTTGCAGGGCTATTATATAATAAGGTGTAATACTCCTCAAGAGGCGGCCTTTTATTGTTGTTGGCCGTAAAGTAAGATATAATAATGATTGATACATCGGCTTTTCAAGGTAAAACCGCCGCTTATTTTACGCTTGGTTGCAAGTTGAACTTCTCCGAAACATCAACTTTCGGACGGCTTTTGAGTGATATGGGGGTGCGCACTGTGAGCAATGGTGCGGACATTTGCATAATCAATACGTGTTCAGTCACTGAAGTAGCCGACCATAAATGCCGTCAGGCTATACACCGCATGGTGCGTGAAAACCCGGGAGCTTTTGTAGTTGTAACAGGGTGTTACGCCCAGCTGAAGCCTGAAACGGTGGCCGGGATTGACGGTGTTGACCTTGTATTGGGTGCAAATGAGAAAGCCGACCTTATACAATTCCTGTCCGAGGCATGGTCGGGCGCAAGGCAGGAGACGTCCCTTCATCGTCATCATACGGTAAAGACTAAGGATATAAAGACGTTTGCGCCAAGTTGTTCGCGCGGCAACCGTACCAGATATTTCCTTAAAGTGCAGGACGGTTGCAATTATTTCTGCACTTATTGCACTATTCCTTACGCCCGTGGTTTTAGCCGTAACCCAAGTATAGAGTCGCTTGTTGCACAGGCACGTCAGGCCGCTGCCGAGGGTGGAAAGGAGATTGTGCTCACCGGGGTGAACATAGGCGACTTCGGAAGGGGTACGGGTGAGAGTTTTACCGACCTCGTAAAGGCGTTGGATGGGGTAGAAGGCATCAGCCGTTACCGCATCAGCAGTATCGAGCCAGATTTGCTTGACGACAGGCTTATTGAGTATTGCACGCACAGCAGGGCGTTCATGCCGCATTTCCATATACCGTTGCAGAGTGGATCTGACGAAGTGTTGCGCCTCATGCACCGGCGTTACGACCGCTCGTTGTTCGCCCATAAAATCAAGCTTATAAAGCAGATGATGCCCGATGCGTTTATAGGCGTTGACGTGATGGTGGGCACAAGGGGGGAAAAGCCGGAGCTGTTTGAGGAAACATACAATTTTATAAAATCGTTGGATGTCACCCAGCTGCACGTGTTCCCTTATTCAGAACGTCCCGGAACGGCGGCGTTGAAAATACCGTATGTCGTTTCCGATGCGGACAAGAAGCTGCGCAGCAAGCGTCTTTTGGACTTGTCCGACGAGAAAACGGAGGCTTTTTACGCCCGGCATATAGGCTCCGAGGCCGAAGTGTTGTTCGAGAAGGCGACACGGGGCAGGGCGATGCACGGCTTCACACGCAATTACATACGTGTTGAATTGCCGCCGTCAGATGGAAATGACGAATTGGACAACCAGATAATTACGGTGAAGTTGGGCGGTTTCAACCATGACAAGACCGCATTAAAAGCTATTTTATGATATGGACAAGACCGCTATTGTCATACTGAACTGGAATGGGGTGGAGATGCTTACGCGCTTTCTTCCAAACGTGCTTGATTACTCCCGTGACGAGGCTGTGGTGTATGTTGCCGACAATGCATCGACCGACAACTCCCTCGAAGTCCTGAAGATGCACTTCCCGGAGGTGCGTGTCATCGTCTTGGAAAAGAACTGGGGCTTTGCCGAGGGATACAACCGTGCGCTGGAACAGATAGAAGCTGAATATTATGTTCTGCTTAATTCTGATGTGGAAGTGTCACATCATTGGCTCACTCCGTTGATAGAATTCATGGACAACAATGCCGACGTGGCGGCGTGTCAGCCCAAACTGTTGTCAATGAAAGAACGGGACGCTTTTGAATACGCCGGAGCCTGCGGAGGCTATCTTGACCGTTACGGTTATCCTTTCTGCCGGGGCAGGGTATTCGACACGTTGGAATATGACGACGGGCAATACGATTATGAGGCCGAGATATTGTGGGCCACTGGTGCGTGCATGGTTGTCAGGGCGGTTGACTTCAAGCAGGCAGGCGGTTTCGATGCTCGTTTTTTCGCCCACAGCGAGGAGATTGACCTGTGCTGGCGCATGCGTCTGTATGGCAAGAAGATATATTGCATTCCCGACAGCTTTGTCTATCACATCGGTGGAGGCACGTTGCCGAAGAACAATCCAATGAAAACCTACCTGAATTTCCGCAACAACCTTACCATGCTTTACAAGAATCTGCCCGACAATGAGCTTCGTCACGTGATGCGTGTGCGGCTTTTCTTGGATTACCTTGCCGCCTTCCAGGCTTTGCTGTCGGGACGTTTCGGCGACTTCAAGGCCATAGTCAACGGGCGAAAAGCTTTCAAGAAGTGGCTGCCGGAGTACCGGGAAGTGAGGGCGAAGGTGCAGGCTTGCCGAAAGGTTGACGATGTTAAGGGTATATACCGCCGTTCAATCCTTTGGCAGTATTACGCCAAGGGGCATAAGAAGTATTCGGAATTAGATGCTTGAGGCTGTGCGGACAAGTGTCCGTCTGTCATTTCGTAAGTCCCAATGACATTACACTGAACTTCACGCCGCTGGCCTTAGCCAGTTCGGTGGCGCATGATATTATTGTTGCGCCGGTGGTAACCACGTCGTCTATTATCAGTATGTGCCTGCCTTTTACGGCTTCGCTGTCTTTCAGGACGAATTCGTCTTCCACGTTTTCGTTCCTTTGCCAGCGGTTCATTTGCGTCTGGCTGCCCTTGAACGATTTTCTTTTTACAGCATTGCTTATTATTGGCAAGCGTGTTATCTGACTTACTCCGCGTGCTATTTCGAGGCTTTGGTTGTATCCGCGTTCGCGTTTCCTCTTTTTTGAAAGCGGTATGGGCACTATCGCGTCTATACCGTCAAAGAAATGCTTGGCGGCAAACTCCATGGCGGCCATGCGCCCCATAAGTTCCCCTGTTTCAGGATGGTTCAGGTATTTCAGCCTGTATATGATTTTGCTTGCATCCGAATGTGCCCTGTAAAAGAACAGCGCCGCGGCCTTTTCAACAGGTATGCGTCCCCAAAAAAGCTTTGCCATCTCATTGTCGTAAGGCTTCGCCGCGTAGCCGGTTCGCGGCAGCCCGATGTTGCATGCGGTGCATATCACGTCCTCGCCTATGCCGAGCCGGCATCCGCACATCGCGCATTGCCTTGGCGCGACGAGGTTGATAAGCCTTACGGCAAGCTCGACAAGCACTTGTTTTAATTAAGAATTAAGAGTTGAGAATTAAGAAAAAAGCAATTGAATGAATTGAATTTAAGAGTTAAGAATTAAGAGCTAAGAAAAATACCAACCGTTTTTGTTGCTGCT
Organism: uncultured Prevotella sp.; assembly: GCA_900551055.1. Lineage (GTDB taxonomy): Bacteria > Bacteroidota > Bacteroidia > Bacteroidales > Bacteroidaceae > Prevotella. Next base: position 40,294 of record URUK01000010.1, read on the forward strand.
GTGCACAACCGACAAAATGTATTTTTCTTAACTCTTAATTCTTAACCTTTAATTTTTTAGTAGCTTCTTGCTATGATTACGCGGTGTTTTGCAGGCTTGCCTGACACCATGTCGATGCCTTCGGTCTGCTCTACGCCGAACGGAACGCAGCGTATCGTTGCCTGTGTTTCCTCCTTGATGCGTGCCTCTGTTTCGGCTGTGCCGTCCCAGTGGCAGAGGAAGAAGCCGCCGTCCTTGATGCGCTCCTTGAACTCTTCGTAGTTGTCGCACTCGTAGATGCGTGCGTCGCGGTAAGCCTTCGCCTTCTTGAACATGTTGTCCTGAATGTCTTTGAGCAACTGTTCTACGCGCTCAACGATGCCGTCAACAGGCACTGTGTCCTTCTCCAGAGTGTCGCGGCGCATTATTTCGAGAGTGTTGTTCTCGAGGTCGCGTCCGCCCATGACGAGGCGGACGGGCACGCCCTTAAGCTCGTAGTCGGCGAACTTGAAGCCCGGACGCTTGTTGTCGGCATCGTCATACTTGACAGATATGCCGGCTTCGCGCAGGGCGTTGATTACCGGTGTAAGTTTTTCGGTTATGGCCTGCAGCTGTTCCGCGCCTTTGGTTATCGGGATGATAACCACTTGTATGGGGGCGAGCATAGGCGGCAGTACGAGTCCGTTGTCGTCAGAGTGGGTCATGATAAGCGCGCCTATGAGGCGGGTAGACACTCCCCACGACGTAGCCCATACGTATTCGGGCTTGTTTTCCTTGTTAAGATATGTTACGTCGAACGCCTTTGCGAAGTTCTGTCCGAGGAAGTGGCTCGTTCCGCTTTGCAAAGCCTTGCCGTCTTGCATCATTGCTTCAATGGTGTAAGTGTCAAGCGCGCCTGCGAAACGCTCCGTCTCGCTCTTCACTCCCTGCACTACGGGCACGGCCATCCACTTCTCCGCAAACTCGGCATACACGTGGAGCATCTTCTGCGCTTCGGCCTCGGCCTCCTCGCGTGTGGCGTGTGCCGTGTGGCCTTCCTGCCAGAGGAACTCCGATGTGCGCAGGAACGGACGAGTGCGCATCTCCCAGCGCATAACGTTGCACCACTGGTTGCACATCAGCGGCAGGTCGCGGTATGAGTGAATCCAGTTCTTGTATGTGTTCCATATTATGGTTTCCGATGTCGGGCGGATAATCAGTTCCTCTTCCAGGCGTGCCGAGGGGTCAACCTCAACGCCGCTTTTGTCCTCCTTGGCGCGCAGGCGGTAGTGTGTCACCACGGCGCATTCCTTTGCAAAGCCTTCTACGTGCTCGGCTTCGCGAGATAGGAACGACTTTGGTATGAGCAGAGGGAAATATGCGTTCTGTGCGCCGGTTTCCTTGAACATTTTGTCAAGCTGATGCTGCATCTTTTCCCAGATAGCGTAACCGTAAGGCTTTATCACCATACAGCCGCGTACGGCCGACTGCTCGGCAAGGTCGGCCTTTGTAACCAAGTCGTTGTACCACTGGCTGTAGTTGTCAGCCCTTTTGGTCAAGTCTTTTAATTCTTTTGCCATGATAAAAATACCTGTTTTTACTAATTTGGATGCAAACTTACACATTTTCCGCCGAATATTGAAATTATCTTTATACTTTGTTGTACTTTGGCCTGACACCGCTTCCGTAACGCCTTGTTTCAGGGGACTTTCCAAAAGGTGGTCTGTTGCGTTGCGAAAGACGGTCTTTTGCACGGCGAAAGGCCACCTTTTACACGGCGAAAGACGGCCTTTTGCAAAACGCTTCCGCGCAAGTAGCCTTTTCCCTGCGCCTGCATGGCTGCCCATTAAGTATGCTTTTCCACTACAAATGTTTGTCGAGACGGGATTTTTGCTTAACTTTGCGAACCAAAAGAGTGTGCCGTACATTGTGCAGCCTTTGGCGTACAAGTGTCAGCAAGGCTCTTTTGATGTAATATGAAGATATGATTTCTGTAGAACATTTGAAAGTGGAGTTTGGTGTGAAGCCGCTCTTCAGCGATGCAGGTTTCGTCATCAACGACCGCGACCGCATAGCCCTTGTGGGCAAGAACGGTGCGGGGAAGTCCACCATGCTCAAGATACTTTGCGGTTTGCAGAAGCCCACAGAGGGTACGGTTAGCGTCCCGGCGGACACTACAATAGGCTATCTGCCGCAGGTAATGGTGCTTACCGACGACACTACAGTGCGCGAAGAGGCCCGGAAGGCGTTTGCCGGCAACACGGAACTGAAGGCGCGCATCGACCGCATGAATGACGAGCTGGCCTCGCGTACCGACTATGACAGTCCTGAATACATGGCTCTTGTCGACAAGTTCACGCGCGAGCATGAACGCTATATGATGATGGGCGCAGAGGGCTACGAGGCCGACATAGAGCGTACCTTGATGGGATTGGGCTTCACGCGTACAGACTTAGAGCGCCCTACGCGCGAGTTCAGCGGCGGATGGCGCATGCGCATAGAGCTTGCCAAGATACTGCTTGAGCGGCCGGACGTGCTGCTGCTTGACGAGCCTACCAACCATCTCGACATAGAGAGCATACAGTGGCTCGAGCAGTTCCTTGCCACGAGTGCCAAGGCCGTTGTGCTTGTAAGCCACGACCGCGCGTTTATTAATAATGTGTCGAACCGCACGTTGGAGATAAGCTGTGGCAAGGTGGTTGACTATAAGGTGAAGTACGACGAGTATGTGCGCCTTCGCGCAGAGCGGCGTGAGCTGCAGCTGCGCGCTTATGAGAACCAGCAGAAGGAGATAGCGGACATAAAGGACTTCATAGAGCGTTTCCGCTACAAGCCGACAAAGGCCGTGCAGGTGCAGAGCCGCATAAAGCAGTTGGAGAAAATCGTGCCCATCGAGGTTGACGAGGTTGACAATTCGGCCATGCACCTGAAGTTTCCGCCATGCCTGCGCAGCGGCGACTATCCCGTAATCTGTGACGGAGTGCGCAAGGATTACGGCGAACACACAGTGTTCAGCGGCGTTACGTTCACCATAAAGCGCGGCGAGAAGGTGGCCTTTGTGGGCAAGAACGGTGAGGGAAAGTCGACGCTCGTAAAGTGTATCATGGGTGAAATCCCTTTCACCGGCACGCTGAAAATCGGCCACAATGTACAAATCGGCTATTTCGCGCAGAACCAGGCGCAGCTGCTCGACGAGAATCTTACCGTATTCCAGACCATCGACAACGTGGCCAAGGGCGACATACGCCTGCGTATAAACGACATTCTCGGCGCGTTCATGTTCGGCGGCGAGGCATCGGAAAAGAAGGTGAAGGTGCTTAGCGGCGGCGAACGCAGCCGCTTGGCGATGATACGTCTGCTGCTCGAACCTGTCAACCTTCTGATTCTCGATGAGCCTACCAACCATCTTGACATGCCGTCGAAGGATGTGCTGAAAGAAGCCATCAAGGCTTTTGACGGCACGGTTATCGTGGTGAGCCACGACCGCGAGTTCCTCGACGGGCTGGTTTCCAAAGTCTATGAGTTTGGCGGAGGCCATGTAAAAGAACATCTCGGCGGTATATACGACTATCTTTCGAGCCGCCATGCCGACGAGCAGACTAAGAACGAGATATTGGGACAGCAGGGCGAGAGGAAAGCCGCCGCAGGCAAGGCCGATACCGACAGGCAGACTGCACTGGCTGAAACGCCGTCTTCTGTGCCGAATGCTTCTGCCTTGTCATACGCCGAGCGCAAGGAAATGCAGAAGAAGTTACGCAAAGCGGAGAAAGCCGTGGCCGACAGCGAAGCCAAGATTGGGCGGCTGGAAGCCCGGCTGAAGGAACTTGACGGCATTCTGTGCCAGCCTGACAAGGCAAGCGACATGACTCTCGTTACGGAGTATACGGAGACGAAGAAGGCTCTTGACGGGGAGGTGGACCGCTGGGAACAACTTTCCGAAGAGCTTGAAAAAATGACTGACTGAAAGAATAAAAACGAAGAATATACCCAATAAAAAGGTTTGATTATGAAAATGAAACACATTATTCCAATGGTGCTGTTCGCCTCGGTCACAATGACTGTTGACGCACAGGCGCAGTTGAAGTCGGGCATCGACATGTCCAACCTTGACACAAGCGTCCGCCCGGCCGATGATTTTTACAAATATGCCTGCGGCGGATGGATGAAGAACAATCCCCTGCCGGCGGCTTATTCACGCTTCGGCAGTTTCGACCAGCTTGCACTTGACAACAACAAGCGTATTAACGCAATCCTGACAGACCTGCTGAAGAATACTTATCAGGCCGGCACTACCGAGCAGAAGCTCAGTGACTTTTACAAGTTGGCAATGGATTCCGTGCGCCGCAACTCTGAAGGAGTGAAGCCCGTGATGCCTCTCATCAATGAGTTTGAGGGTGCAAAGACCGTTGCAGACCTGCGTGCGTTGCAGCTGAAATATGCTACATTCGGCTACGGACTGCCGATGGGCATCGGCTTCGGAGCTGACGAGAAGAATGCCAAGATGAACATATTGAACATATACCAGGGCGGTCTTGTGCTCGGACAGAAGGAGTATTACCTTGATACCGATTCTGCAACTACAGCCATCCGCGAGGCTTACAAAAAGCACATAGTGCGCATGTTCAAGCTTTTCGGCTTCTCCGAGGCCGACGCGCAGAAGAAGATGGCGGACATCTTGAAGGTTGAGACTGCGTTGGCTAAGGTTTCAAAGTCGCAGACAGAGCTGCGTGACGTAGAGGCAAACTACAACAAGATGACCCTTGAGCAGTTTGAAAGCAATTATCCCAACGTCAACTTGACGAAAATGCTTAACGCGGAAGGTGTGAAGACAGAATACTTTAAGGAGATGGTAGTAGGCCAGCCAGACTTCGTTAAGGGTGCCAACAGCGTGCTGGCAGGCATCACTGCCGACGAGCTGCGCGCCTACATGGAGTGGGATGCAATCCTTTCCGCTGCAAGCTATTTGAGTGATGATGTGGTTGAGGCCAATTTCGACTTCTTCGGGCGTACCATGTCGGGACGGAAGGAGAACCATCCACGCTGGAAACTCGCTACGGCTCATGTAGAAGCGCAGATGGGCGAGGCTCTTGGCAAGATGTATGTTGAGCGTTACTTCCCGGCATCTTCAAAGGAGAGGATGGAAAAACTCGTGAAAAACCTGCAAATATCACTCGGCGAGCGTATCAAGGCTCAAGACTGGATGAGCGCAGAGACAAAGCAGGCTGCTCTCGATAAGCTCAACTCTTTCTACGTGAAGATTGGTTATCCCAACCAGTGGAAAGACATGTCGGGGCTGACAATCGACCCCAAGCTCTCTTTCTATGAGAACGTGCAGAACTGCCGTAAGTTCTGGGCGAAGTGGGATATTGACTACCGTGCAGGCAAGCCTGTTGACAAGGAAGAGTGGTTTATGACTCCTCAGACGGTCAACGCATACTACAACCCCACGACAAACGAAATATGCTTCCCAGCCGGCATACTGCAGGTACCCTTCTTTGACCCGACAGCTGACGACGCGTTCAACTACGGCGCCATCGGCGTTGTGATAGGTCATGAGATGACTCACGGGTTCGACGACCAGGGCCGTCATTATGACAAGAATGGTAACATGACCGACTGGTGGACAGCTTCGGATGCTGACAACTTCAACAAACGCGCCGATGAATACGCCGCGTTCTTCTCTGCCATCAAGGTGTTGCCCGACCTCAACGCCAACGGTAGGCTTACACTCGGAGAGAATCTTGCCGACCACGGCGGACTGGAAGTTGCCTTCAACGCCTACACACACGCCACCAAGGACGCTCCGTTGAAGACTATCGACGGGCTTACCCCTGACCAACGTTTCTTCCTTGCGTACGCCGGCGTATGGGCGGCAAACATCACTGAGGAGGAAATCCGCAACCGCACTAAGATGGATCCGCACTCTCTTGGCGAATGGCGCGTCAACGGCGCATTGCCGCATATCGACGCATGGTATGCCGCTTACGGTGTGAAACCGGGCGACAAGATGTACCTGCCGAAAGAAGAGCGGTTGAAGCTTTGGTAATTTTAATTGTGAAAGAGTGAGAAGTATCTCACCCTTTCACTTTTTCACCCTTTCACTTTTTCTTTAAATTATGTTCATAACCCTTGCAATCCTTGCCGTAGCGGCTGTTTTCTTTGCCATCGGCAAGATACGTTCCGACGTTGTGGCTGTGTGCGCATTGATATTGCTCATGGTGTTTGGCATACTCACTCCGGATGAAGCTCTTGCCGGCTTTTCCAACAGCGTAGTCATAATGATGGTCGGTTTGTTCGTTGTCGGCGGTGCCATATTTCAGACCGGACTGGCCAAGATGATTAGCGGCCGTATTATGAAACTGGCCGGTGACAGCGAGCTGCGCCTGTTTCTGCTGGTAATAGCTGTGACGTCGGCTATCGGGGCGTTTGTCAGTAACACGGGCACGGTGGCTCTGATGCTGCCAATAGTGGTGAGCCTTGCCGCAAAGGCCAAGGTCGATGCCAGCCGCATGCTCATGCCTTTGGCCTTCGCCAGCAGTATGGGAGGCATGCTTACGCTCATCGGTACGCCGCCCAACCTCGTGATACAAGACGCACTTGTGGCTGAAGGGTACGAGCCGTTGTCATTTTTCTCGTTCACTCCTGTCGGCTTGGTGTGCATCGCCGTCGGCGTGATAGTACTGCTTCCTTTAAGCAAGTGGTTTCTTGGCAAGAAAAAGGACGACGATGCCGACCGCAAGATGAAGGCCAAGTCGCTTGAACAGCTGGTGAGCGAGTATCGGTTAGCTGACAATCTGTGGCGTTTCGTAGTAGGACGAGGCTCGCAGATGAAGGGGCGCAGCATGGCCGAACTTGACATTCGCAACCGCTATGGACTGTCTGTGCTCGAAGTAAGGCGCGAGACAACGAAGCAGGGGCTGATAAGGAACGTCAGCCAGATGCCAGCAGGGCCGCGTACCGTTGTGCAGGAGGGCGACGTGCTTTACATTACAGGCGACAAGGAGCAGGCTTTGCGCTTTGCATCCGACTATTCGCTTGCGGTTCCGCCAAAGGATGCCTCCGGCAGCGGAAAGTTCGACTTCTACGATATCGGCATGGCTGAAATTGTGTTGTTGCCTGAGTCAGGCCTTGTTGGAAGACAAGTGAGCGAGGCCGGTTTCCGCTCGAAGTATAGTATCAACATAATGGGTATACGGCGCAAAGGGGAATATATAATGGACGGCCTGGCAGCTGTGCGCCTTCACGCAGGCGACGTGTTGCTCGTGCAAGGCACATGGGCAAGCATCAGCCGATTAGGTGGTGAAGAAGAGAAGTGGGTGGTGTTAGGGCAACCTCTTGAGGAGGCGGCGAAGGTGACGCTTGACTACAAGGCACCGCTGGCGGCCCTCATAATGCTGGCGATGGTTGCCATGATGGTGTTCGACTTCATACCCGTAGCTCCGGTCACTGCCGTTATGATAGCCGCCGTACTCATGGTGCTTACGGGGTGCTTCCGCAACGTGGAGGCTGCATACAAGACGATTAACTGGGAAAGCGTTGTTCTTATTGCCGCCATGATGCCCATGTCGGTGGCATTGGAGAAGACCGGAGCGTCGGCCGCCATCTCGCATACGCTTGTGAGTGGTCTCGGCGGCTACGGCCCTTACGTGTTGTTGGCCGGGATATACTTTACTACGTCGCTGCTCACCATGTTTATAAGCAATACCGCCACAGCAGTGCTCATGGCTCCCATTGCTTTCGCTTCTGCCACTGAAGTGGGCTTAAGTCCGTATCCGTTCCTTTTCGCAGTGGCTCTCGGTGCCAGCATGTGTTTCGCATCTCCGTTCTCTACGCCGCCAAACGCCCTCGTGATGCAGGCCGGTCGCTATACTTTCATGGATTATGTCAGGGTGGGACTGCCTTTGCAAATAGTAATAGGCGTTGTAATGGTGTTCGTATTGCCGCTGCTGTTCCCGTTTTAAAAAGTGAAAAGGTAAAAAAGGTGAAAAGTAAAAAAGTAAAAAGGTAAAAAGGTAGAAAAGCTGCGCATTCAGCAAAAAGCTCTATCCTTGTTTTCTACTTTTTTACTTTTTTACTTTTCTACTTTTCTACCTTTCTACCTTTCTACCTTTTTACCTTTCTACCTCTTTACCTTTTTACCTTTCCAGCCTTCTCACCTTTTCTTATTCATTTTGTAACTGTTTTGTAATACATAATGCTTAATTTTGCGGCGAAATATGAAATATCAATGAAGAATGAAGGACGAGGAGTGAAGAGCTCATTACCTGCAATACCTTTAAATCATTCGTTCTTCTATTCTTAACTTAAAAAATTCTGTTCAATGAACCGTAAAGTATTATTGGCTGTGCTTTTTGCCGTTTGCGCTTCCGTCACGGCCATGGCCGACGACGATGAAGACAAGGTAGACCGCACGCCGAAGGTGCACGGCACCATACGCGGAAAGTACGAATACCAGACGGAGGAGAACCAGGGGCGCTTCCAGGTGCGTAACGCCAGGGTGAGCCTTGACGGCAACATAAACAAGGTTGTGTCGTACAAGGTTGAAATCGACCTTTCCGACGAAGGCCAAATCAAGATGCTCGATACATACACGCGCATAAAGCCATTGCGTGGGCTCGACTTCACCATAGGCCAGATGCGCGCCCCATTCACCATCGACGCCCACCGTTCGCCCCACCTGCAGTACTTCGCCAACCGCTCGTTCATAGCCAAGCAGGTGGGCAACGTGCGCGACGTGGGCGCAACCATTGGCTACTCGTTCAACGTAGGCTTCCCCATAACGCTTCAGGCCGGCATGTTCAACGGCTCTGGACTTACCGACCAGAAGGACTTTTGGACGAACAACGTAAACTTCTCGGCCAAGGCGCAGCTGTTTTTCCCACGTGGATTCAACCTCACGCTGAGCACGCAGAAAATCAAGCCCGACAACGTGTCAGTGATGATGTATGACGCCGGAGCGTACTACCACGCCCATGGCTGGCACGTAGAGGCCGAATATCTGTACAAGCATTACGGCCATGGCGCATTCAAGCCCGTGCATGCCGTTGATGCTTTCGTGAGCTACGACATACCTCTGCGCAAGTGTTTTTTCAAGAAAATATCGCCACTTGTGCGCTACGACTACATGAGCGACCATAGCGACGGCAAGCGCTACAACGCTAACGGCGACGAGGACGAGACCGGCACACTCGTAATCAACGACTACCGCCGCTCGCGCCTCACCGGCGGACTTACCTTCAGCCTCGACTTGCCTTTCGTCTCGGACATACGTCTGAACTACGAGAAATACTTTTACCGCAGCGGAGCCATTGCAAAGCCTTCAGAGAAAGACAAGCTCGTAATAGAATTTATGACGAGGTTCTGACGGGCTGACGGCAGGAGTGTCAATGCATCCAAAATGATGACGGCATAGTCAGTTAAGGCTTCTACAAGGCCGGTGGTGCGGCTTAAACGGTGTTTTGTGTAGAAAAAGTACGTTTTTGTGCGGTTTTTGTAAATACCTGTAGTTCAGTATTTTACGCTTTATCGTTGCTTTGCTGGTAATCAGCAAGATGGCAAAATGCGGTGTTTCGCAATGTGAAACACCGCATTTTGCATAATGAAACGTTGTCTTTTAAACCAATGAAGGTCGTCAACAGGCAGCTTTTCTGTGGCTTTTTCACTTGCTTTTCACGGCTTTTTTGTGCGAATGACGTTGTCTGCGCATTGTTTAGTAGTCGTTCGCGACGATGTCTTTATGTTTTTTCATCGCCGTCGGATTTATTTCGTGATTTTAATTTGTAAAGGAAATGGAAAAATAATGGCTGTGTTATATTGTTGGAATAATCATCTATCAAGTCTGGTCTTTTATGTATAAAAACAGGATAATCCCGGTTTTTGGAAATTTATTGCATAATTTTTAATTTTATAAACAAATAATTTTGTAGTATAAATGAAATATTTTATTTTTGCCAAATACTAATTAATTGTTTGCAAAACATTGCATCATGCACAGAGGTGCATATACTTTATTTACATAATTAAAAACAATTCAACTATGAAGAAAACATTACTTCTGTTAACATTTGTTATCGGGGGGGGTATTTGTAGCACAAGTCTCCATGCCCAAGACCTTCAAGTAATATTCGACGAGGACTTCTCTGGGTTTACAAACGGTTCAGAGGCACAGCCTGGAACAATTGACATTTCCACAATCTATTCTAATAGATTGAGCGAAGTCTTGGATGGCTGGAGTGGAAAGTATGTCTATGAGGCAGGCGGAATGCTTAAAATAGCCGACGGCGGCAATCTTGCGACTGACAGGATAGGCTCTGTTACGGCAAAGAAAATCAAGGTTTCGTTTGATGTGAGGAGTCTTGCTGATTATGGTGGGGGCTATACCGTAACGATAGGTTCCAGCTATTCTTCATATGGTAGCCCTTCCAAGACAGATTTTCTCTATGATGCCGAATGGCAACATGTATCATGTGTGTTGGAAACTACTTATCCTTGGTCTTCTTCTTCTGTTGTTAAGTTCGCGCCTTATATGGCTTCGGACGGCATCCTTATCGACAATGTAAAGGTTGAAGCGAGCGACGCGTTTGTTTCAGCACCTGAGGCTTTGCAGCCTACCAAGGCTGACGGCACATCGTTTACCGCCCGTTGGACATCCGTTAGCGGAGCTACAAGCTACCTGCTTGATGTTTATGACAGCGAAAAAAATTATTTGCTTCAAGACAAGGAAGTTACAGGCACATCGTATGAAGTTACAGGCCTGACAGAAGGTAAGACTTACTACTTCACCGTCCGTGCAAAGGTTGATGGCTATGTTTCCGAATATTCCAATGAAATAGAGGTGGTTGAAGTAATCAGCGAGCTGCCAGCTCCGAAGTCGCTGCCTGCTTCCGACGTTACTTCAACCGGCTTCACTGCGAATTGGGAGGCCGTTGACAAGGCTACGCAGTACCTCGTAACGCTCAACTGTACAAAGGTATTGGCTGCCGATGAAGACGTAAATGTTTTTGAAGACGATTTTTCCGGCGTTACAATAGGAACTCTTGATGATCCTGAAATATTTTATGCAACCGACGATATAAACAAATACGTCAAGCAGCCGGGATGGAATTGCATGAGCTATTGCCTTGCCGAAGGTTATATAGGTATAGCCCCTTATGAAAGCCAAGGCTATCTGAAGACTCCGAAAATAGACTTGTCCAACAACGGAGGGGCGTTTACCTTGAATATGAACCTTGCCGAAACGTATTACGGTGATTATGAGAGTGGGAGCACTGTGACTGTCAATATTTATAACGGTGATGGTTTAACGCCCGTAGAAACCAAGACATTTATAACCGAAATAGGCTTTAAGGACTATACTCTTAACTTCACGAAAGGTACAGCCGAGACGTATATCGAAATAGCATACGGCGGTACTATGAATAAGATTATGATTGACGACTTTGTTGTTTCGCAGGCTCTTAAGGCCGGTGACTCCTACTCATACGTGTATGCTGAGCAGGAGGTAAGCGACGCAACGTCGTGCCACTTCGACGCTCCTATTGACGAAAGCACAAGCTATCAGTACACAGTTACAGCTTACACACGTACAGTCGTTGATGGTGAAATCGGCATGCTGGCTTCAGAGCCGTCGTCACCTGTTACGGTTGACATTACCGGTACAGGCATCAACGAAGTCAACGCTGCAGACGAGACACGCATTTATGCCGTTGACGGAGGTGTGGTTGTAGAACTTTCCGGTGATGCTCCGATACGTCTTTACACTGTTGGCGGACAGCAGATAGGTACGGTACAGGGCCACGCCGGGGCAAACCGCATAGGCGTTGCTTCAGGACTTGTAATAGTGAACGTGAACGGCAGCAGCCGTAAGGTTATGGTAAGATAAAGCCTTTTCAGAATGAAGAAGTTACAGTTTGTTGCAATTTTTTTGTTCCTGTCGCTGCTGTCGGCTTACGGCAAGCCCGTAAGCAAGGCGCAGGCGGAGAAGATTGCGGCGGAGTTTATGGGCAAGCGGCACAGTGTTTCTGTGCCGCTTGCTTGTCAACCGCAACGTGCCATGCTGCAATCCGGTGGCAAGGTGCAGGACGATACGCCACCTTATTATATATTCAACGCCGGTGACGGAGAGGGGTTTGTCATAGTGTCGGGCGACGACACGGCAGCCCCAGTGCTCGGATATTCTGACACGGGCTGTATCGACGTGGACAACATGCCCGACAACATGGCCGAATGGCTGCGCCTGAACGCGCTCTATGTGGAGCGTTGCGCCGACGGCTCGATAGAAGGCGGAGCGCAGGCTGCGCCCCGGAGTGGCGGTACTGTTGTTGTAGGACCTCTGTTGGATGGCATTAACTGGGGGCAGGAGCACCCGTTCAACGAGATGTGTCCCACGTATTATTCAGGCGGACAGACGAAGCATTACTATTCGGGCTGCGTCGTTGCGGCGGCTACCCAGATAATGAGGTATTACTGCTGGCCGTTGCAGGGCACGGGCACTAAGAGCTATCAGTTCAACGGGCAGACGCTGTCTGCAGACTTTGGCGGCACCACTTACGACTGGGACAACATGCTTAAGGAGTATCCCGACGACGGTGTAACACCAGAGCAAGAGGCTGCCGCGGCCACATTGACGTTCCATTTTGACGTGGCTGTAGAGATGGAGTTTTCCGAAACAGGCAGTGGTGCGGCGTCAATGCTTGTGCCATATGCGTACAGGGAATATTTCGGTTATGATGATGCCGTAACCATGAGACGGCGTAACTATTACAGCAGTAATGAGTGGCTTGACATCATTAAACACGAACTTGACGAGGGAAGACCCGTGTATTACGGTGCGACGAGTGACGACGGCCTTAACGGCCATGCCTTCGTGTGCGACGGTTACGATACTGAGGGATATGTACACATCAACTGGGGATGGTACGGAATGAGCAACGGTTTCTTCCTTGTGAACCATCTCAACCCCTCCGACCTTGGTGCCGGCGGCGGCTCGGGCGGCTACAACCGCGACCAGGAGATAATAACCGGCATACAGCCGCCTACGGATGATAATGCGCCTTTCGAGCGTCCGCTGTACGGAATGGATTTCCGCTGTTCGGATTACGGTGACGATTTCACCGTGATGGACATAATTACCAACTATGACGTGCTGCCGTTTAGCGGCCAGATGAGCGTCGTGGTGACGAGGGACGGAGAGGTGCTGAAGGCGCTCGCAGACATTCCAGACTCGCATTTGGACGGTTACGGTACGGGCAGTGGATATTCTTTCTTCCCATATATGAGTGGCATTACGACGAATGTAGGTTCTGACGTGGCCGATGGAGACTGCGAGGTGCGCATCGCTTTCAGGGAAACGGCGTCAAGCCCGTGGCAGTTCATGCGCCATGAGAACGGCAGCGTGTCATACGTCAGGGCTACGGCCAAGGACGGGAAGCTGACGCTTCATACTGACGAAACGCCTCATCCCGACGTTACGCTGCTGGCTCCGCTGGAGTCCGACGGCGACGTCTATGCAGGCGGCAGCGCGCTGTTCACGGTACGGCTGCGCAACGATGCGCCCGACTTTGACCTATCAAACATAGTGGTGAGGTTCACCTCTGTTGACAACCCTGAAAAGTATTGGGAGTACGGGAACGAGGTGAACGTGTATAACGGGAGCACCGAGACCGTTGACCTGCTTGTCAACCTGGCTGAAGACATGCCCGAAGGCGACTACACTCTGACGCTCTATCAGGAAGAGTTTGAGGATTATCCGTTCAAGCAGGTGGGCGGCGAGGATGCCGTGCAGACTGTATTGCCGGAGGCCGAACTTCCAATAATGCGCCTTACGCAGCCTGTGGCGTGGACCAACGGAACGAAAAGCGGCGAGGTGAAACAGGGTGACGTGTTCCAGCTTGCGGTGTCTACGCGCAATTATGGAGCGGCAGGCAAGGTGGGTGTCATCGGCTGGCTCGAAGACACGGCCGACCCGGACAAGACTTATCTGTTGGCGCAAAGCGACATTGATGTTGATAAGGGAGAGACTGTAGTGACAGCACTTTTCAGGAACAAACTTCCCGTCGACCCGGGTGTATATAAGGTAAAAATCAGTTATTTGACTGAAGACGGCACCGAAACGCCTGACCTTAACAACGACAAGTACGCCGCAACACTGACCGTAGGTGAGGCCAAGGACATATTGCTTGAGGCTGTGTCGCTCGACATGCCCGACGAGATGGAGGTTGGAGGTAAGTACAAGTGCTCGCTGACACTGTACGCTCCGGTAGATTTCAGCGGACGGGTATATGTGCGCATGCGGCAGTTTACGATAAAGAACGGCGGCATAGTATATATGGGCACGCAAAGCATGAAAGCAGGTGAAACGAAAACCATCGAGTTTGACTGTGATGCAGATTACGAGCCGTCCCGGTACGTTGTGCTTGTAGAGGCCCATCAAGGCAGCGAGGAAGGTACGGTAGGCGATTATGCCAACTGTTACAAACTGGTAAATGTTATCGAGGCATCGGGTATCGTTTCCGTTGAGGCTGGAGACGACAAAGCTGGCGTGTCTTATCGTAGCGGAACGCTTACGGTTTCAAGCTGTGGTGCAGCAGTTTACGGCATTGATGTTTATGGCATTGACGGTACATTGGTGCGTTCAATCGACTGTGGCGGAATGCAAGACGTAGTTTGTCCTTGCTGGCTTGGACGCGGAGTGTACATAGTAAAGGTACGTACTGCTAACGGATTGATAACCAGTAAGTTGGCTGTAGAATAAGATTGACTGTGCAAAAGGTGGCCTTTCAGACAGTAAAAGGTCGTCTTTTGGATGATAAAAGGTGGCCTTCCGCATTGCGGAAGGCCACCTTTTACATTATAGTCAGTGTCAGACCATCATCAACTCGCTCATAATGGTGTCGCTGATGTATATGCCGCGCCGTGTCAGGCACAGGCTGTCGCCATCGCGCCGCATCAGTCCACGGGCGATGGAAGGGGCTGACTCCTTTTCGAGGTGGTCCTTGTATATGGTGCCGAGCCTGCCTTCAACGTATGAGGTGTTTATGCCTTCGGCGGTGCGCAGGGCGGTGGTAACTATGTCGTTGTATGTTGTGCGTGCGTCGAGAACCTCGCGTTCCATGGGTATGCGCCCCTGTTCTATGGCGGCGATATAGTCGGAAAGGGACGCCGTGTTCCACTGGCGCGAGCGCATGTCGAACGAGTGTGCGGCGGCTCCTATGCCTATATACGGTTCCTGTTGCCAGTAGGAGGAGTTGTGGCGCGAGCGGAAACCCGGACGCGCGAAGTTGCTTATCTCATAATGCTCGTAGCCGGCGGCGGCAAGGCTGTCGGCAAGTGCGTCGTACATGGCAAGGCTCAGCCCGTCGTCAACTGGCTTTATTGTCCGGCTGTCGAGCATCCGTTTCAGGGGTGTGCCGTCCTCATACATCAGGCTGTATGCCGAGATGTGTTCGGGGGCGAGTTCAAGTGCGCGGCGGATATCGGACTGCCACTGCGTCATGGTTTGCCCGGGAAAGCCGAACATCAGGTCGATGCTTATGTTGGTTATGCCGGCATGCCGCAGGTTCTCTACGGCAGCGGCGGCCTGTGCGGCAGTGTGGCGGCGGTGGAGGAAGCGCAGGCGCTCATCGGAGAATGTCTGCACGCCCATGCTTACGCGGTTGACCGGCATCTGTGTCAGCTCGGCGGCGAAGGCCGGGGTTACGTCGTCAGGGTTGCACTCTACGGTCACCTCGGCATCGTTTGCCACGGTGTACACCTTATATATATAATAGAACAGGCGGCGGAGCAGTGGCGCGCCGAGTTGCGATGGCGTGCCTCCGCCTATATAGACGGTGGAGAATGTACCGTGCAGGTAGTCTTTACGAAGCTCCATCTCGCAGCACAGGGCGTCGACGTAGCGCGTGCGCAGGCCGAGACGGGTTGTGGAGTAGAAGCCGCAGTATATGCAGCGACTGCGGCAGAAAGGGATATGGACGTAGATGCCGGACATTTTTTGAAAAGGTAAAAAGATAAAAAAGTAAAAAGGTGAAGGTGGAGACGGGGAAAGGTAGGTGAGAAGGTGGCAAGGTTTGAAACTTTTTGCTTTTCGCCCTTTTACCCTCTATTTTTTTACCTTTTTACCCTTTTACCTTTTCACCTTTCATTGAATTTGCGTGCAAAAATACTAATATGTTTTAATTTTTCCACTCTTTTCGCTTGCATATTTTGTGCGTTAGGGCAAAAATGATTAACTTAGAGGCCGTTAATAGAAGAATGAAAAGTGAAGAATGAAAAATGAATAACCGCTTTGCGGATTGTTCTTTGGCGTATGCCTGGTTTTTCATTTTTTAATTATTCATTTTTAATCAAGAAACTTAAATCTATAATAGTATGAGAGTTTATCAGACAAACGAGATTAAAAACATCGCCCTGCTTGGCAGTGCGGGCAGCGGCAAGACTACTCTTGCCGAGGCCATGTTGTTTGAGAGCGGCGTCATCAAACGCCGCGGTAGTGTAGAAGCGAAAAACACTGTAAGTGACTATTTCCCGGTTGAGCAGGAATACGGCTACTCGGTATTCTCAACCGTTTTCAATGTAGAGTGGAACAACAAGAAACTTAACATCATCGACTGCCCCGGTTCCGACGACTTCGTTGGCCAGGCCATCACCGCGCTCAACGTTACCGACCAGGCGGTCATCCTGATCAACGGGCAGTACGGCCCGGAGGTTGGCACGCAAAACAACTTCCGTTATACGGAAAAGCTGAAGAAGCCGGTAATCTTCCTCGTGAACCAGCTCGACAGCGACAAGTGCGACTTTGACGCGATAATAACCAGCATGAAGGACATTTACGGCCAGAAGTGCGTCCAGATACAATACCCAATTGAGACAGGTCCAGGCTTCAACGCCCTCATCGATGTGCTGTTGATGAAGAAATATTCTTGGAAGCCCGAGGGCGGCGCGCCTATTATAGAGGACATTCCGGCCGAGGAGATGGACAAGGCCATGGAGTTGCACAAGGCTCTCGTTGAGGCTGCGGCCGAGAATGACGAGACGCTTATGGAAAAGTTCTTCGAGGAGGAGACCCTCACGGAGGACGAGATGCGCGAGGGCATACGCAAGGGCTTGGTTACAAGGTCGATATTCCCTGTGTTCTGCGTATGCGCCGGCAGAAGCATGGGCGTGCGCCGCTTGATGGAGTTCTTGGGCAATGTCGTGCCGTTCGTAAGCGAAATGCCGAAAGTCCACAATACGCGTGGCGAGGAGGTGGCTGCCGAGGCAGGCGGTCCGGAGTCGCTCTACTTCTTCAAGACCGGTGTCGAGCCGCATATCGGCGAAGTGTCTTACTTCAAGGTTATGAGCGGATGTGTAAAGCCGGGCGACGACCTGACGAACGCCGACCGCAGTTCGAAGGAGCGCATAGCCAACATTTACGTGTGCGCAGGCGGCAACCGCCAGCCCGTCGACTGCCTGAACGCCGGCGACATAGGCTGCACCGTGAAGCTGAAGGACGTGAAGACGGGCAACACGCTCAACGGAAAGGACTGCGACAACAGGTTCGACTTCATAAAATATCCCAACTCTAAATACTCGCGCGCCATCAAGGCCGTCAACGAGGCCGATACGGAGAAGCTGATGGCTGCCTTGACAAAGATGCGCCAGGAAGACCCGACATGGGTCGTTGAGCAGAGCAAGGAACTGAGGCAGACCATCATACACGGGCAGGGCGAGTTCCATTTGCGCACGCTGAAGTGGCGTCTCGAAAACAACGAGAAGCTGGCGGTGAAGTTCATCGATGCCAAAATACCTTACCGCGAGACCATCACCAAGGCCGCGCGTGCCGACTACCGCCACAAGAAGCAGTCGGGCGGCGCTGGCCAGTTCGGCGAGGTGCACCTCATTGTAGAGCCGTACGCCGAAGGCATGCCCGACCCAGTGAGCTACAAGTTCAACGGCCAGGAGTTCAAGATGAACATCAAGAGCAAGGAAGTTATCGACCTGGAGTGGGGTGGAAAGCTCGTGTTTATCAACTCTGTCGTGGGCGGCGCCATCGACACTCGCTTCATGCCGGCCATACTCAAGGGCGTGATGGAGCGTATGGAGCAAGGCCCGTTGACGGGTAGCTATGCCCGTGACGTGCGTGTCGTCGTGTATGACGGCAAGATGCACCCGGTTGACAGCAACGAGCTCTCGTTCATGCTGGCCGCACGCCACGCCTTCTCCGACGCATTCAAGAATGCGGGTCCGAAAATCCTCGAGCCGATATACGACCTTGAGGTATATGTTCCGTCTGACTTCATGGGCGATGTCATGAGCGACTTGCAAGGACGCCGTGCGCTGATCATGGGCATGGACAGCGAGGCCGGATACCAGAAGCTGCAGGCCAAAATTCCGCTGAAGGAGCTTGCAAGCTACTCAATCTCGTTGAGCTCGCTTACAGGCGGACGCGCTTCGTTCACTACCAAGTTCGCCAGCTACGAGCTTGTGCCCAATGAAATACAGCAGGAACTCATCAAGGAGCACGAGGCGGAAATGGCCGGAAATGGCGACTGACACTCGGCAGCATTGCCGGCGTAAAGCCGCCGGGCTGCTATATGGATATGTTGCGGTGGCGTGCCTGTAAGGCATGCCGCCGTTTTTTGCATGTACAGGCGTTCGGAAGGTGTGCCGGCAAAGGCTAGTGTGTATATGGATGGTTTACATTTGCCGGGTTATGCTTGGTGTTATGAAAGTTGATTATTATTAATTAAAATAATATTTTTAGGTTAATATAGATAAATTCTAACGAATTAATTAACAAAGCCAAAAGGGCGTGTGCTTTTTTGCAATATATTTGCCGGTATGAAGAAAACTACGATTTGGCTTATAGCGGTAGTGATGGGTCTTTCGTTCCTCATCCTGCTCTTCATGCAGCTGAAATACATCCAGGCGATGGTTCAGATGAAGAAAGAGCAGTTTGACGAGTCCGTGAGCAAGGCCCTTTACCAAGCCTCGCGCAACCTTGAGCTGAACGAGACGCTTAAATACCTTGAGCGCGATGTCAACGTTTCAGGCAGGAAGACGCTGAAAGCCGATGCCGCCGCTGGAAGCGGCGACGCCCGGATAACCCATCAATATCCGCCGGCCGCCGGCAATGGCTCTGCGTATTCGTCGTTCGAGCTGAAGACGATGGCCATGAAGCCGTCGTCGATGCCCAAGGCCATGATACTGCGCAGCGACAAGAACTCTATATCCGAGGCCACGAAGTCGATGCGCGAGATGGTGAAGAACCGCTACATATACCAGAAAGCGCTGTTGGACGAGGTGGTGTACAGCATCCTCTACACTGCCTCCGACAAGCCACTGCGCGAGCGGATAAACTTCAAGATGCTCGACCAGGACATAAAGACTGAGCTGATGAACAACGGCATCGACATCCCCTACCACTTCACGGTGTCGACGCAGGACGGCAGGGAAGTATACCGTTGCCCCGACTACGTAGGCCAGGGCGAGGAGTACACGTATTCGCAGACGCTGTTCCGCAACGACCCCTCCAACAAGATGGGCATAGTGAAGATACATTTCCCCGACATGGGCAGCTACATCTTCAGCGGAGTGAGGTTCATGATACCATCAGTGGCGTTTACAATAGTGCTGCTCGTTACGTTCATCTTCACCATAGTCGTGATATTCCGGCAGAAGCGCTATACTGAAATAAAGAACGACTTTATCAACAACATGACCCACGAGCTCAAGACGCCCATCAGCAGCATATCGCTTGCCGCGCAGATGCTCGGAGACGAGTCCGTGACGAAAAGCCCCGTGATGATGAAGCACCTCGGCGGAGTAATCAACGACGAGTCGAAACGCCTGCGCTTCCTCGTCGAGAAGGTACTGCAGATGTCGATGTTCGACCGCAAGAAAGCCATCTTCAAGAAGAAGGAGCTCAACCTCAACGACCTTGTCGAGAGCGTGGCAAACACGTTCACGCTGCGCGTCGAGCATACCGGAGGGCACATAACCACCGAGCTTGACGCCACCGAGCCGGCCATATACGTTGACGAGATGCACTTCACCAACGTAATCTTCAACCTCCTCGACAACGCCGTGAAATACCGCGACCCCGACCGCCCCGTGGAGCTTGCCGTCAAGACGTGGAACGACAAGGACAGGCTCTACTTCTCTGTCAAGGACAACGGCGTGGGCATAAAGAAAGAGAACCTGAAAAAGATATTCGAGAAATTCTACCGCGTGCACACCGGCAACGTACACGACGTAAAGGGCTTCGGCCTAGGGCTGGCCTACGTCAAGAAGATGGTAGACCTGCACAAGGGCGAGATACATGTGGAGAGCGAACGCGGAAAAGGCACGAAATTCATAATATCATTACCAATAATCAAAAAATAAAGAACTATGGACGAGAAACTGAAAATCCTACTTTGCGAAGACGACGAGAACCTCGGGATGCTGCTTCGCGAATACCTGCAGGCCAAAGGCTACAGCGCAGAGCTCTGCCCCGACGGCGAGGCTGGCTACAAGGCTTTCCTTAAAAGCAAGTTCGACATCTGCGTGCTCGACGTGATGATGCCCAAGAAAGACGGCTTCACCCTCGCGCAGGAAATACGCCAGGCCAACGCCGAGATACCCATTATCTTCCTCACGGCCAAGACTCTGAAGGAAGACATACTCGAAGGCTTTAAAATCGGCGCCGACGACTACATTACAAAGCCTTTCTCTATGGAAGAGCTCGTGTTCCGCATCGAGGCCATACTGCGCCGCGTGCGCGGAAAGAAGAACAAGGAGAACACTGTTTACCACATCGGCCGCTTCACCTTCGACACACAGAAGCAGCTCCTCACCATAGGCGACAAGCAGACGAAGCTCACCACGAAGGAGAACGAGCTGCTCGCCCTGCTCTGCTCGCACGCCAACGAGATACTGCAGCGCGACTTCGCCCTGAAGACAATCTGGATTGACGACAACTACTTCAACGCGCGCTCCATGGACGTCTACATCACAAAGCTGCGCAAGCACCTCAAGGACGACGACCAGATAGAGATAATCAACATACACGGCAAGGGCTACAAGCTTATCACACCCGAGCAGGAATAAGCCCCGTAACCGGCCGCCACGTATGCGCAAGGCCGCCAGCAGCAAAGCCGCTGCCGGCGGCCTCATCTTTTACAGTATGCCGGCGTGCGCCCCGAAGCCCACGTGGGGGATACGGAAAAAGGCCTTGAAAGACATCCTTTCAAGACCTTCAACCCTTGAGGTACCTAGCAGAGTCGAACTGCTCTACACGGTTTTGCAGACCGTTACCTAACCGCTCGGCCAAGGTACCTTGTCGCTTTTTGCGGTGCAAAGATAACGCTTTTTCCCAAACTTCCAAAATTTTTTGACGGAAAATTGCCGGCAACGGGAAAAACAAAATTATAAAGTATAGAGGCATAGCCCACATCAGTTGTATGTATTATGTTGATGTTAACTTGAAAAAATCACCGTTCAATTATTGTTTCTTGACATAAAAGCCGTATATTTGCAACTTTATGTTAGTGTATGGATTATTGCTTTGGACGTGCAATATGATTTTAACCGTATTACTAAAATAAGTCTGGGTTTGGGGATGAAAACACAATATAAAAATTTCTTATTATGATACAATGCCAACACATCAGCAAATTGCTGGATAATCATGCCGATGAAAGAAGGCATGGCTGCAATGTCATCAGCACAGGTATAAAGCCATTAGACAGGGTTATCGGAGGTTTCCAGTCGGGAGAGTTAGTTACAATAGCAGGCCGGCCCTTGATGGGCAAGACGGAATTATGCCTGCACCTAATCCATAGATGGGCTGTGAAGGACAAAATACCAGTAGCCGTTTATGACATGGAGGATGGTGACGAAATTTTTGCCAATCAGCTGTTGGCAAATTCTGCCAAATTGCCTTGTCATAAATTAAGGCTTGGTACGGAATTGTCTCCAGAAGAAAAACATCGGAAGGAGATTGCGATAAAGCAATTATCCGACTCTCCTCTATATTTTAACAGCTCATACATAGACGGAGAGATGAGCATGGCTCTGACGATGGAAAGCCTGTTAAAAAGTATAAGGGATGTTGTAATGAGGCATGGCGTGAAAGTAATCTTTGTTATGGGATTTCAATATTTGTATGAAGGTTGCAGCACAAACAACATCTACAGGAGACAAGCCTTAGCACTGAAGAACCTTGCCCGTGAGCTGAATGTTATAATCATAGTGTCTTCATTCCTTAACTGGTGTGTTGACGAAAGGGAAGGCGTGGCAGGCAAGTTTCCACAGCTAAGCGACCTACGGTATGTCGGTGATTTGGATGAGATAAGCGATGTGGTGTTGGGTTTGTTCAGACCTATAATTTACAATGTTTCCGTAGATGCCAAAGGCGATGACATATCGAAAACATTGTATCTTTCGCTGCTAAAGACAAGTGTTGGCATTGACGGTTGCGTAATGGACATGGAGATTGACGGGAACACGATGTCAATATGTTGCAAGGACGAGAATTGTTACAGTATGAAATCTTGGCATGACATACCAAATAAGCCAAAGGATAAAATGGTTTTTGAGTAATAAATAGAATAAAGTTAAGTAAAAACATTAAAATCAAGAAATATGTCATTTGAAGTAAGCGGAAAAATCATTGCCGTTTTGGATAAAAAGAGCGGTGTATCGAATACAACGGGAAATTCTTGGTTTTCCCAACAATATGTCATTGAAACGCAAGAACAATATCCCAAAAGGCTTTGCTTTGAAGTGTTTGGTGAAGACAGGATAGCCTCTTTCAACATACAAAATGGAGAGGAGATGACGGTATCTTTTGATATTGACGCAAGGGAATACCAAGGCCGGTGGTATAACTCACTCAGGGCTTGGAAGGTGGAAAGGGCTAATCCTGTACACAATGTTCAAGCACAAAACGGGACAGATGGAAATGTTCCTTTTGACAACCCATTTGGCTCGAATGATGACCTTCCGCCATTCTGAATGCCTGATTGTTGAGATATTGGCTAACGTGAGTTCGACGAAATTAAATAAAATATAAAAGATGTTCTGACTGCCACTTGCATCATTCTTATTTTCGTTGAACTTACTCATCTGCCTTTTTGAGTAACCCAAAGGACAACTTGCTGCTTCTTTTAGAAGCAAATTGGGTGTCCAAAATGGGGTAACCCGTTGGCTCATTAGGGAGTTTTTAGCATGAGCGAAGCGGTGCGTGAAGAAAACGCCCTAATGAGCTTTTAGGGTGTGTTTATACAGAACCTATATATGTATAGAGAGAAAGTTATTGAGATCATGCGTTTCATCCGTCACCTGTCACATCGTGGCGTAAAGCATTGATATTCAGTGCTATGCGTTGTGACAGATGGTGATGTGTAATCCGTCACATCCGTCATGAGGCTTCTATAACATGCGGACTGTGACGGATGTATAAAATCATCTGTCATAGTCTAATTCATTGATTGTCAATGCGTTATGTTACGGGATGACAGATGACGGATGATTTGCAAATTTCTTTTCTCTTTTTATTTATATCGTGTCAGAGTCATTGCATCTTACGGATGCTAAAAGACGGCCTTTTGCGTTGCAAAAGGCCGTCTTTTACACGGTGAAAGGTCATCTCCTGCCTTTCAAAATGCCGTCTTTTATTTGTGTATGTTTTTCTTACCGCCTTTCTTTAATGAAGCCGTGGCGGTATGCGTAGAGCAGCTTTTCAAGGTCGGCAATCTGTTTTTTCAGTTCCTTGCCTATGTCGGTGTCGGCCACGAGCATGCGGTGTGTCGACATTTCGACAATTTGCGTGGTGCTTTTGATGTCGGAACCGCGCAGGATCGCGTCCTCGGTGCTTGTGAAGGGCTCGTGCTGTACAAGCTGGAAGCCGCGGCTATGGTAGACAAGCGTGTATCCGGCAATGCCTGTCTCGGCATGGTATGCCTGGGAGAAGCCGCCGTCAATCACCATCAGCTTGCCGTTGGCTTTTATCGGGTTTTCCCCACTTGCCGCGTGTACGGGCACGTGGCCGTTGATTATGTGGCGGTTGCCGCCGGTCACGCCGAACGCGTCGAGGATCAGGTCGCATATCTTCTCGTCGTCGCGCAGTTTGAAATAGTTGCCCTTCTCTTCCTTGAACGTGCTTTTGTCTGACAGGAAGTAGCGTTCGAACGTGGCCATCTTAGACTTGTCGAAGAGCACGGAGTCGCGCCCGCACCACAGGTACAGGAAGTAGTCGATGGCGAAGAGCTTGTCTTGCGGTTCGGTGTCGTTCTGGAACGCGCTGCGGATGACGCGGTCGATGCGGTTCATTAGTTCGCGCCCCTTGAACTTCATTCCGTTGTAAAGCTCCACGTCTTTCAGGCTACCGTCGGCGTTGAGCGGCACGGAGGCGTGGAACAGCAGGTTGTCGTTGATGATGTTGTACAGCGAGCCGTGGCCGAGCATGATGCGGATGTGCTTGTGCAGCTTCTCGTTGACCGTGAATGAGTGGCGCAGGCGGCCTATGAGCGTCTTTTCCTCGGGCGTGAGGCGGTAGGGATCTTCGGGGCTTACGGTGGGGAAGACGCAGCTTTTCATCTTGTATTCCCTGCCGTCTATGGTGCATACGCCCCTGCAGTAGTCGATGTGCTCGAGCAGCAGACGGTCGGCCATGCCCCATTCGGGGTGGCGCTTTATGACCTCCGCCTCCGTCTTGAACTGTATCACGGTTATGGCTTTGTGCATCTGTGCCGTCAGCCGGCGTGTCTTGTCGTCGATGTCGGCGCTGCCGCCGTTGGTCTTCGGCATGAATTCCTCGCAGGGGTCGTCGGCGTAATGCTCCATGGCGAATGTGGCCAGTGGCACGAGGTTGATGCCGTAGCCCTCCTCGATGGTGGCTAGATTGGCGTAGCGCAGCGACAGGCGGATGACGTTGCAGATGCAGGCCTCGTTGCCGGCGCATGCTCCCATCCACAGGATGTCGTGGTTGCCCCACTGGATGTCCCAGTTGTGGTAGCCGCTTAGTATGTCCATGATGACGTGCGCACCGGGGCCGCGGTCGTAAACGTCGCCGAGGATGTGGAGCATGTCTATGGCGAGTCTCTGTATTACGTGGGCTATGGCTATGATGAAGTCGTCGGCGCGCCCGGTGGTTATGATGGTGTCGATGATTACGTTAACGTATGCGGCCTTGTCGGCGTCGTCGGTGCGCTCGTGCAGCAGTTCCTGTATTATGTAGGAAAAGTCTTCTGGGAGCGACTTGCGCACTTTCGAGCGCGTGTATTTGCTTGAAACGTCGCGGCATACGCGCACGAGCTGGTGTATCGTCACGTGGTACCAGTCGTTGAGTTCGGGCTCGCCGGCCTTCACCAGTTCCAGCTTTTCCCCGGGGTAGTATATTAGCGTGCAGAGCTCTTTCTTCTCTGATTCGCGCAGCTCGTTGCCGAATATTTCGTTGACCTTTCTCTTGATGTTGCCCGAAGCGTTCTTCAGGACATGCTGGAACGACTTGTATTCGCCGTGCAGGTCGGCAAGGAAATGCTCGGTGCCTTTGGGCAGGTTGAGTATGGCCTGCAGGTTGATGATTTCAGTGCTCGCATCTGCGATTGTCGGAAACGACTGGGACAGCAGGCGCAGATACCTCATGTCGTCCTCTATGTCGCGGAAACCGTTTTTCATTGTACTTTTGATTTATATAGTTTTTTCCTGATTTTCCCGGTCTTCCTGTCGTCCAACGGGTCGGTGAACATGAAGCCCTCGCTCAGGCGGTATCTTTCTTTCATTATCTGCAGCAGGCGTGCCGCGTCGCCGAGAAGCCCCAAATCCCGTAATTTGCCGCTGACAAGCCCCTCGTCGTATTCATTTGTTTCAAGTGTCTTGCACATCTCAGCGAGGTCGGCCCTGCGTACGGTTGCGTTCACGGTCTTGTGCAGTACGGTGGCAATAAGCGCGCAAAGCTCCTTCTCGAAGGGCGGCATGCTGCTGTCTGACTGTATCTTCCTGGCCTTTGACTTGCTGCGGCGCCTTTCAGTGCCATGGGCGGCATTGCGAGCGTCGGGCATGAACCTGTCAATCTTTCCTACCTCTATGGTTGGCATCGCGGCGCCGGCGGTCTTTGCTCCTGCCTTTACATAATCCAATATGCCTTCGTCCGACGAGTGCAGGAAGATGCGTCTCCATGATTTTCCGTCCATCGATTCCGCCAGTGCGGCGTCTTCCGCCGTGAACGGTATGCCGGCATTGCCGTGCGGACGGCCAAGCGCCAGGAGCAAGTCTTCCATGTGCCGCTCGTCGTCGTCCATGCTGTAGAACGGGAAACTGTCAACCGTTTTCTGGTAAAGCGCCAGTAGCCTGCGGCTCATGTCGTTGGCGTTTGTCCCCCAAGATATGTTGAACGGCTTGACGATTGTGCACCTTTTGTTGAGCGGAAGACCGCCTTTCGGACGGTAAAGGGCGGTAAATGACAGAAAGTTTGAATATTCCTGCGTCGTCACGAAATGCAACGCTCCGGCATCGGCCAGCATACGCTGCCGGTGGAGCAGCAGTTTCGGCAGTTTCTGCAGCCGGTATCCTTGCCTCATGTGCCATTTGTCAAGCTTGTGGTCGAGGGTCATTACGGTAGGGATATGCTGCCTGGCGCACTCTTTGAACAGTTTGTAGGCCTGCGTTTCCCATAAGGCGTGGATGTGTACTATATCCGGTTTGCACTGCGACAATGTATTTGCAAAAAAGCTGCGCATGTTCCGCCGAAGCGTATGGGGAGGGGAGTATGTCTTTATTGTTGCGTTTTCAAAGTGAATGCCGGTTTTGTCCAACGTCAGTACATGTACTTCCGCACTGTTTGCCATGGCTTCTAATAAAGCCGTCTTGTATTTCAAGGATGCCGAGCTTTTTATGGCGTTTAGGTCGGGTATGAAATGCAGTACAACCATAAGGCTTATGATTTGTGGCTTATGAACTCATATTTGTCTGAAAACATGTAGGCGGCAGCATATCTGAGGTTTTGCCAAACCAGGCGGATTTCAAACGGCATGACTTTCCACGGAGCAACGGCGATGCCGAATGGGCGCATCGCTTTCCTTGCGTTAAGTGTTCTGGATACGCATGGCGACAGCAGTGCGAGGACGGAAAATGCCAATATGAGCCAGTAATGGAATATCGCCGAGAACACTATTGCCGCAACGCTTGCCAGCAAACAGGCATGAAGCGAGAGCATGTCAACGTTGAAACGGCACCTGTGGGCGAGGCTTCTTGACAGGTGACGGCGCGTTTCGCGGTAAAATACGTTCGTGTTCCGCCATTCTTTTTTTGTCGGGGATGCTTCAAGAACGAAACTTTCCGGGCTTAATTCTACTGCCGTCTTGCCGTCGGCGGCATATTTATTGACAAGGAAGTCGTATTCGCCGCGAAGGTATTTCAAGTTGCCTTGGAAGCCGTTGCCGTCCATGAATATGCTTTTCCTGAACATGAGGTTTTTCCCTTCCATACCGTAAGCCCTCCCTCTCAGGGTTTCATGCAGGAGTGAATATTGTCGGTGGAAGCGGTAAAATATTTTGAAGTCTCCGGCTTCACCCACGTAGTTGCCATACCCGGCCACCATGTTGATGCCCTTTCCGCAATGTTGCGCCATGCAGCTTATCCAATGGCATGATGCCGGACGGCAAGTGGCGTCGGTCAACAACACCCATTCGTTCTTGGCAGCCTTTACCCCAAGCGTTATTGCGAGCTTGCGCCTGCTCATGTATCGTGACGTGTCCGGGACGAAGGTAGAATACAGGTTGGGGTGGCTTCCATACTGTTTCAATACGTCTTCGGTGCCGTCATCGTCTTTCTCGACAGCCACTATCACCTCGTAGCCGGCAGGGTAGTCCTGAGAGAGGAATGCTTGCAGGTTCTTGCTCAGTTCGTTTGCGTTGTTGTCTGCAATGATTACGACCGAAACAGGCTGGCTTTCAACGTCTTCCAATGGCTTGCCTTCATTTGGAGACACCTTCCTGAAGAAGCTGTCGGCGAATGAAGACAATACAGCCAAAACGGTAAGAACCAAACAAACGGTAATGGTTATAGTGTCGAAAATCATATTTGTGTCACTTTTTCATGGGCTGCTTTGCTTGGCGTTTGCGGCCTCATCTCATATCTTCTGTTATGTAGCCCTTTGGCAACGGACGGCAATTATAGCATGAAGCCATGACCTCTCCATAGGCCCCGGCCGAACGGATAGCCACAATGTCGCCGCGATGGCATTCGTTCAAGTCGACCGCCTTGGCGAAGACATCGCTCGATTCGCAAATCGGCCCGACCACATCGTAGGTCTTTGCCGCACCGTCGCTTGACAGGTTTTCAATCTTGTGGTATGCCTGATACAGCGCGGGGCGTATTAGGTCGGTCATTCCTGCGTCAATGATGGCAAATTGCTTCACTGCGCCTTGCTTGACATACAGCACTCTTGAGATAAGCGAACCGCACTGTCCTACGACGGAACGGCCCAGCTCAAAATGCAGCGTCTGCCCTTTGCGCAGTTTCAGGTGGCGTGCGAAAGTGTCGAAATATGATTTGAAATCGGGCACTGGCACTTTGTTTGGATGAGTATAGTCAATCCCCAATCCTCCGCCTACATTTATGTGTCCAACGGATATATGGTGGGCTTCGAGCTGGTTCTGCAAGTCGTTTATACGGTTGCAAAGGGCAACGTAATCACCCATGTCGAGGATTTGTGAGCCGATATGGAAATGCAATCCTATGAATTTAACATTCTTCATTGATTGTGCTTTCTCTATGACGCTTTCCATATCGTTCATTGCGATGCCGAATTTGTTTTCGGCAAGTCCTGTCGTAATGTTTGCATGGGTGTGTGCCCCGACATTGGGGTTTATACGGAATGCCACACTGGCCGTTTTGCCCTTGCGCCCGGCCAATTCGTTTATCACGTCAAGTTCGGGAACACTCTCCACATTGAAGCAGAAAATATCCTTGTCTATGCCTATGTTTATCTCCTTGTCGCTCTTTCCAACTCCGGCAAAGACTATTTTGTTTCCGGGGGAACCGGCATTGACAGCTGCCATTATTTCACCCCCGCTTACGCAGTCTGCGCCGAGTCCTGCTTGGCATATTATGTTAAGCAGTTTCGGATTGGCATTCGCCTTTATGGCATAGTGAACGTGAAAGCCCTCATGTTTGCCGGCCTCTTTGTTTATTTCGCGCAGGGTTGTGCGTAGCAGGTCGGTGTCATAATAATAAAATGGTGTATCTGTTTCTTTGAATTTGTCTATCGGAAATACGCCTTTCATTTTGCAATCCTCATTTATTTGTTGTTGAACAATGTGCTGCTAAGGCATTGCAAGGCACGTTTTTTGTCACATTCCCTGACAAGGAAGGATATGTTGTAATTGCTGCCTCCATAGGAAATCATCCTTACCGGTATGTTCTTCATCGCGTCGGTGGCCAGTGTCTCGAAACCTACATTGCTCCAGTCCAAGTCGCCTACAACACAGATGATGCACATGTCGCGGTCAACGGTTACAGTACCATATTTCTTTAGTTCTGCTACGATGTCGTTCAAATGCGAGTCGTTGTCTATGCTCATGGATACTCCAACCTCGCTTGTGGCGATCATGTCGATAGGGGTCTGGTAGCTTTCAAATATCTCGAAGACTTTGCGTAGGAAGCCGGTAGCTAAAAGCATGCGGCTGCTCTTTATCTTGATAGCCGTGATGTTGTCTTTTGCCGCAACGGCTTTTATCTTGCCGGGAACAATCTCGTTATTTATGATGGTTCCGGGAGCTGCAGGGTCCATGGTGTTGAGAAGGCGTACAGGGATGCCTGCGAATTTGGCCGGTTGCACACAAGTGGGGTGCAGTATCTTCGCCCCGAAATAAGCAAGCTCTGCTGCTTCCTCGAAATGCAGCTGGCGTACGGCTTCGGTTTTGTCTACTACACGTGGGTCGTTGTTGTGCATGCCGTCAATGTCGGTCCATATCTGTATTTCTTCAGCGTTGACAGCTGCCCCTATAAGTGACGCGGTGTAATCGCTGCCTCCGCGCTGCAGGTTGTCAATCTCGCCGTAAGCGTTGCGGCAGATAAATCCTTGTGTGATATAGACTTGCTTGCCGGGAGTCTGTTCCAAAAGCTTTGACAGTTTGTCTTTTATGTAAGCAGAGTCGGGTTCGGCGTTTTTATCTGTACGCATATAGTCGAGTGCGGAAATTAAAGCCGTATTTATTCCACATTCCTGTAGATAGTTCGCCATTATGTTAGTACTCATGATTTCACCTTGGGCGACAATGCTTTTCTCCTCGAAACTCGTGAATATGTCTTTTGTGAACGAGCGTAAGAAGTCGAATTCTCCATGAAGGAAATCGCGCGTCTTGTTTTTCCACTCGTCTGTTGAATACAGTTCTTCCACATGGCGCATGTATGTTTTCTCCAAACGGTTTATGATGTCGTTTGCGCCTTCCGGGTTCTTTTTATATAGATAGTCGGATATTTCAACCAATGAATTTGTTGTACCCGACATGGCGGAAAGCACAACCATCACAGGTTCGCCGCTGTTTGTTATTAAAGAAGCCACATTTTTAATCCTTTCAGGAGAACCAACGGAAGTACCTCCAAATTTCATTACTTTCATAACTCTTATATTTTTGTCTGTTTTTATTCAATATTTATGACAGGGGTTATTCTTCATCCTGCAAGCTTATCTTGTTATAGATGCTTGTGACATCGCTTATCGTCCCGTCTTCGCATTTGTAGACAATTCCAGGATATTTGTCAAGCATTGGCAGATTGTGGGTTGACATTACAACAGCCGTACCCGTGAGGCTGATTTGCTTAAGCAGGCTTACGATGTTGTCAGCTGTTTCAGGGTCAAGATTGCCAGTAGGCTCATCGGCAATTATTATCTTGGGGGTGTTCAATATCGCACGGGCAATGGCTATGCGCTGTTGTTCTCCGCCTGAAAGTTCGTATGGCATCTTAAGTTGCTTGTCCGACATTCCGACAGCCTCAAGCACTTCGTCAATTCGTTCGTTGATTTCTTTTTTGTTTTTCCAACCTGTAGCTTTCAATACAAATTGCAGGTTTTTATATACATTGCGGTCGTGCAACAGTTGGAAATCTTGGAAAATGATGCCGAGTTCTTTACGTAGAGCCGGTATTTCCTTGCGCTTTATCTTCAGCAGGTTCCGCTCCAATATCATGGCCTCGTCACCGTCGTGTATGTCAAGTTCACAGTAAAGCGTTTTAAGCAAGCTGCTTTTTCCGGAACCAACATGGCCTATTATATAAATGAATTCGCCTTCGTCTACTTGAAAATTTACATTTTCAAGCACGCATACATCGTCTTGATAGATGCTTACGTTCTTATATTCTATAAACATAATGTTCTGATATTTACACAAAATTCAATGTTTATGCCAATTGGGGTTGTGGCGCGTCTGCAGCTCTTCTGCAATGCGTTCTATACGGATACCCTTTTCTGTAAGCAATACAATAAGATGGTAAAACATGTCAGAAGCTTCATAAATCAAGCGTTCGTCGCTGCCGTTTACCGCCTCAATAACTGTCTCAAGCGCTTCTTCTCCAACTTTTTGCGCCATTCTGTTAAGTCCGTCTTTGAACAGGCTTGTGGTATAAGACCCTTCGGGCATTTCTTCGTGGCGTTTTTCTATGAAATCCTGAAGCTCAGAAAGGAACGCTAACGGACTGGACGTATTGCGCTCGTTCCAGCAAGTGTCGGCTCCGGTATGGCATACAGGACCGTCAGGTATTGCCCTTATAAGTAAGGTGTCATTGTCGCAGTCACATTTTATACTAACCACATTCAGGTAGTTCCCTGATGTTTCGCCTTTAGTCCAAAGACATTTTCTGCTTCTGCTATAAAACGTGACCTTATTGGTGGACAAAGTCTTTTGTAGAGCTTCTTCGTTCATAAACCCGAGCATCAAGACTCTTAATGTCCTGTCATCCTGTATTATGGCTGGCACTAAGCCGTTCATTTTTTCAAAATCAAGTTTCATATTCATCATCTTATTTTTTACAACCTAACGTTTATTCCTTCGCCATGCAGATAACGCTTCAGTTCTGCAATCTCAATTTCTCCGAAATGGAATACGCTTGCAGCCAAAGCCGCATCGGCTTTACCTTTTGTAAAAGCATCTTTGAAATGTTCTTTTTTTCCTGCCCCTCCGCTTGCTATGATTGGAATACCAAGATCGTCGGATAGTTTTGCAAGTGCTTCGTTTGCGTATCCGTTTTTAACTCCATCGTGGTTCATGCTGGTGAAAAGTATTTCTCCTGCGCCACGCTCTTCCGCTTCTCTTGCCCAATTGAAAAGGTTGCGGTCAGTAGGGATGCGGCCGCCGTTTAAGAAACATGTCCACTGACCGTCGTCATATTTTGCATCGATTGCACAAACACAGACTTGCGAGCCGAATCTTTTTGCAATTTCGTCAATCAGACTTGGGTTGCGTAAAGCTGCACTGTTCACACTTATTTTGTCTGCGCCGGCATACAGTAACCGCTCGACATCGTCAATGTTGTTTATTCCGCCACCAACAGTGAATGGTATGTTTATCGCCTCCGCTACTTGGCTGACTACATCGGTGAATGTTTTGCGCCCTTCGTTGCTGGCTGTAATGTCAAGAAACACCAATTCGTCGGCTCCGGCATCGCTGTAGGCTTTACCAAGTTCCACAGGGCTTCCTACATTGCGTAAGTTTACGAAATTAGTGCCTTTTACTGTCAACCCGTCTTTAACGTCAAGACAGGGGATAATCCTTTTTGCCAATCCTTTTGCCATAGTTCTTTGCATGATTAAACAATAGGTTGGTTATTGGCTCTGCCTTGATGGAATTTCACATTTTTACATCCGGCAATTTCACTTACCAGGCTTTTTATGTCAATGCTCCCCTCGTAAATTGCTTTTCCCAATATAACGGAAGGAACTCCGTCAAGATCAAGGCGTTTAATATCCTCAACGCACGAGACGCCTCCGCTTGCTATCAGGTTTATTCCGGGGAACGCACTTAATATTTCCTTGTATAATGAGAACGAAGGGCCTTGCATCATGCCGTCCTTTGAAATGTCAGTACAAAGTACATTCTTTATTCCAAGGGAAACATAATGTTCGAGAAAGGAGACAAGGTTTTCCGACGTGTCTTCATTCCATCCGTTAATGCTTATATTGCCGTTACGTACATCTGCTCCGAGAATGATACGGTCAGCTCCGAACTTGTCAAGCCATTTTCCGAACAACCCTTTTTGTGTGACGGCTACCGAACCGATAGTCACCATAGAAGCTCCGCAGGCAAACACATTTTCAATATCTTCGTCTGTCTTTATTCCTCCACCGAAGTCAACGGTAAGATTCGTGCTGGCGGTAATCCCTTTAAGTGTGTCAAGGTTTACAACATGCTTCGACTTTGCCCCGTCAAGGTCAACCACATGCAGTCGCCTGATTCCTGCCGCTTCAAATGTTTTTGCCATTTCAACAGGCGAGTTTGAATAGACGGTTTGCTTGTTATAGTCGCCTTTTGTCAGGCGTACACACTTGCCGTCCATGATGTCTATTGCCGGTATCAGTTCAATCATATCGCTTTGTTTCTAAAGCTTTATTGTATTTCAAGAAAGTTTCGTAAAATCTTCTCGCCAACAAATCCGCTCTTTTCAGGATGGAATTGTGTGGCGTAGAAGTTGTCCTTTCGCATGGCGGCGCTGTATGGAAGTATGTAATCTGATTTTGCCGTGGTGAAACTGCATACAGGCACGTAATAACTGTGTACGAAATATACGTATTCTCCATCTTCCATGCCTTTGAACAACGGTGACCTCAAGTCATGCAAACTGTTCCATCCCATTGCCGGGATTTTGTCCTCATGGCACAAGGCTTTGAACTTCAATACATCAACGTCGAATATTCCAAGGCAATCCGTATCACCTTCTTCTGAATGTCTGCATAACAATTGTTGGCCTATGCAAATGCCGAGAACAGGCTGTCGTAGACTTTTTATTACGTTGTCAAGTCCGTGCCTGCGTAAATAAGACATCGCGTTTGCAGCTTCGCCTTGGCCGGGGAAAACAACCTTGTCGGCTGATGTTATCCTTTCACGGTCATCGGTAAGCACAGGTTCTACGCCAAGTCTCCGTAAAGCGTTTACAACGCTGTACACATTGCCTGCATTGTATTTTATGACAGCTACTTCCATTTTATGCTTTACGATTTAACAGCTTTGACTCTATCACACATGGTTGTACGTGCAGCCGTGGCTTGTTTTTCGGCAGTGACTAATGCTGAAAAACAATTTGCAATTTCCGTCAGCTGAATATTATCGTTTTGTTGTTGTATGTCAAAATCTTACGTTCGATGTGCTTTGTTACGGCGCGGCTCAATACTATTTTCTCCAGGTCGCGGCCTTTCAGCACAAGGCTTTCAGGCGTGTCTTTATGAGTTATGCGCACGACGTCCTGTTCGATTATGGGGCCTGCGTCAAGTTCCATTGTCACATAGTGGCTTGTTGCACCGATTATCTTCACACCTCTTTCCCAGGCCTGGTGATAGGGCTTTGCCCCTATGAATGCCGGAAGGAATGAATGGTGTATGTTGATGATGTGGTGCGGATATTCGTTTATCAGTTTGTCGCTGATAATTTGCATATATCTTGCCAATACGATGAATGTTATTTTTTCCTTTTTCAGCAGTTCCATTTCCGCTTGCTCCACTTCAGCCTTGTTTGAATGGTCCTTATTTATAGCCCACACGTAGTACGGAATGCCAAACTGTTCGGCAACGTAGCGCAAGTCTTCATGGTTGCTTATTATACATGGTATTTCCACGTCCCATTCGCCGGCATTGTAACGTGCAAGCAGGTCATACAGGCAATGGCTCATCTTGCTTACGAATATCGCCATGCGTGGCTTTACATCGCTGAAATACAGGCTGAACGTCATGTCATATCGTTGTGCGTATAGGGTTTGGATGTAATCTTTCAACTTGTCCCTTGGAATGATAAATCCGTCAAGCTCCCATTCCAACCTCATGAAGAACATTTTGTCTTGACGGTCCACGTATTGGTCAAGATATACAATGTTCCCGTTATTGTCCGTTATGAACTTTGTTATTTCCGTTATGATGCCCTGTTTGTCTGGACAGTGGAGCAGCAATATTGCGGTTGGTCTCATTTATTTCGATGATGGTTACATTTTGTTCGTATTTCAATTTGCAAAAATACGAAATAAGTTCGGATTGGCAACAATCTTTTATCCAAAAATTATTTATATTTACAAAGTGATACGTATTTGCCGTGTTTTCGTGTCTTTGAGACGTGTGTTGGCATGTAAATTGAAGCAAAAAGTAGTGATATGACATTCTGGTGCTCCTGTATGGATGAAAAAATAAGAACTGCAAAAGAAATGTCTTTTGCAGTTCTTTGTAGTGGATAGGGGAATCGAACCCCTATGCCAAGATTGAGAATCTTGTATCCTAA
>URUK01000011.1 GCA_900551055.1 uncultured Prevotella sp.
AAGAAACTTATAACTGAATCCTGTTTCCATTTACACAAAATTTTGGACAGTGTCATGCGCGGACTTCTTCACCCTTCATTATTCACTCTTCACCCTTAAATTCTTAACTCTTCGCTCTTAATTTCTTAATTCTCAACTCTTAATTCTCAACTCTTAATTCTTAACTCTTAATTCTTAACTCTTAATTCTTAATTTCTTAACTCTTAACTCATTCAGGCACTGCGTACTTATCGCCCGTAGCCCTTACTATCTCACGCGCCGCCTTATCCGTATATCCGGGACGCTCTACCGCCGCGCCAAGACCTGTGGCAGTGCGCTTGAACCGTCCGTTGGCTTCAGGCTTGACGGTCATGTCGTTATATTTCACAATAAGATATATTGCAAGTTCTTTCCAGCGTGCCAGCATCTGCTGCGCCTTGTCATTGCTGTACGCATTGAGAAGTCTCACAGCCGCAGCCGCGTCAGTCTTATAAAGTTTCTGCGCTTCAGCCTCTATTGCAGCCTGGCTGGCATCGTAGCTTGCTTCAAGCGAGTCTCTCACCTCCTTCAACGAGCCGAACATCATCGAGTAGCGCGGATACACCATGTTGCTGACCCAGTTGCACACCCAGTAAGCGTTCTTGTCACTGAACGTAACGGCATCCGCCCCCGGAGTATTGTAGCATTCTGGCTGTACGGTATTGCCGCAATATACCGGCGTGTAGGCAACCATGTTGCCGTCATCGTTACCGAACCAAAGAATGCCGCCTATCTGCCTTGGCAGCCACGAACGGAGCTGGGCTATGTACGAAAAGCCCGACTGCTGTGTTGACGTAGGCCGCTCATTAAAGTATTCTTTGCCGTCCACCTTGAATGTCAGAGGCGTAGGACGGTAAGGCATGCCCCACAAACCTTGTCCGGGGTCGTTGTCAAGGGCGAACGGCGTACCCTCATAGTGGTCGCGCATACAGTCACGGATGTCCTGCAAAGTAACTTTTTTATTCGGCACAATCCACAGCGGCATAGGCTCCGCGTCCTTAACCTTACCCTCGGCATAGGGTAGGTAACGCTCCATGTCAGAGAAATGATTAAAGAAGCTCCACACACGCGCCTCGCAAAAGCGCCTGCCGGAAAAGTCGGGATAAGCGTATGTCTCACAAAAACTGAAGTCTTCATCCTTGCCGTTGAACCAGCCCTTTTCACGTGCGAAACTGATACAATCCTTTGAAAAAATCACATTCTTTTTATCTTTCTGGTCGAACTTGCGTATGCGGCTTTGGTTGGCATGCGCACAGATAGCATCATCGGGAATGCGCAATGCTACCCACACGACGCCTTTGCTGCCCGGACCTTTGCCCATCATCTCCATTATCCAAGCCTCTTCCGGGTCACAGATTGAAAAAGTCTCCCCCTCCGAGCAATAACCGTAAGTCTCGGCAAGCGTAGTCATAACCTTTATGGCCTCGCGTGCTGTCTTCGAGCGTTGCAAGGCTATGTATATCAGCGAACCATAGTCAAGCACACCGGTAGTATCAACCATCTCGTGACGACCGCCAAAGGTTGTTTCGCCGATGCTCACCTGATATTCGTTTATGTTCCCTATGACATTATACGTCTCGCCCGCCTCTGGAATCTGGCCGTGATACTCCTTTGTGTCCCAATCGTATATCTGGCGCATCTCCCCTTTGGCATGCTTTCCGGCAGGGAAATGACAAAGGCCGATGAACATCCCATAATCATCGGCATTGTAAGTGGTGAACACCGAACCGTCAGCACTTGCCCCCTTGCCCACAATAAAATTGGTGCATGCAGTGGCATAAACGCATGCCACAAGCACAATCAGCAAAGTAGATAATCTCTTCATTTTTATGGTTTTAATAAATATCAATACTTAAAATCCCCAACAAACACACTGCGGTTGCCGCGCTCGTCAACAGCCACAAGCTTCACTGTATGGTTGCCACCGGTCTTTGCCACCGGTGCGGACGGCAAATCGCACACATATACACCGGCCTTCTCCATATATTCAAACAGAACAAAACGGCCGTCAACATAACCTTTCAACGAACGCAGGCCGCTTTGCCTGTCGTATGCCAAGACACGCAACCTCCTTGCCGATGCGTTGAAAGATGTCAATACAGGCGGAATGTCGTCATAGGCTATCTCATAGTCCGCGCCAAGTTCACGCATCCTGCCAGTCACCCAGCCGTCCTTGAACTCTCCACCCATATTACGGTCAACGCCATAATGGCTAACGATATACAACTTACCGGGGTCTGCAACCTTCTTCTTCAACCTCAATGATATTTTCGCCCAGCCCAAAAGAGGATAAGAACGGTCGTAAAACCGCCACTCGTCCGACAACGCATCCGGCTTAGCCTTTACCTTTGGCGACAACTCAACATTGTCAGGAAGCAGCCCCTTGGGAACAAGCAGCATAAGCCCCGGACGCTGAAAGCCGTTTATCCGGTCATGCAAAAGCATATTCATCACGCTCCGCCGGCGTGCCACAGGTATGTCCTGCCGTTTCCCTTTCACAGTAAAAGTATATTGCCGCGAGTTTCCGAAAATGTCAGACACTGTATATGCCAAATGATAGTCGCGTTCTTCATCAAATGTTACGATGCCCCTATCCGCCGTACCGACATTTATAAAAGGAAGAGTGTTGCCCGGGTCGGCAAAAGACTTCATGTACCACACGCGGCTATGGCAGTAATGTTCGTAGTCGCCCCAAGTATTCACCATGCGATTGCAATGACTGGGTATGCTGTCAACAACGCTTTCAAACACCGTTTTACCGTCAACCGTCAGCGTTGTCTTGCGTATGCCAAGTATGCCGTAACTGCCATCCATGTAATCGTTCGCCCAAATGCCAAAACCCACCTTGCCCCACGCCGTGAACTCACGTGTGAGATTTGTTGACGAAAATCCGTACGACTGATTGCGTTGAGAGCCACAGAATACACCCTCCCCCTCGACAGGATATGCCATAAACGAATGCGCAATGGGTTTTGTTGTATCTGTTACAAAACCCTTTAGGTAATCAAGAGGGTCGATGAAATCCCAAGTTTTCGTAGCATGGAACTCAAGGTGAAGATGCGGAGCCTTGCTCGCTCCCGTGTTTCCGCTAACGGCAATGAATTGGCCTTGCGCCACAGGATAATCTGTAGGCCGCAGCCTTACATCGGCGAAACACGTCTGATTCTGGTATTGCCACTTACGTACAATAGCAGCCAACTGCGGTACAAACTTTTTCAAATGACAATACACCGTAGTTATTCCTCCGGGGTGACGCACGTAAACGGCATTGCCGAAGCCACCCAAGCCTACCGTTATCCTGCTGACATAACCGTCGGCCACAGAAAATATCGGCTTACCTTCCACCTGTCCGGTCCGCACGTCAATACCACCATGAAAATGGTTGGGCCTTGGCTCACCGAAGTTACCGGACAAAGACACCGGATAATTGACAGGCGAGCCAAACGACAAGACCGACGCCAAGAGTAGCGGAAAGATGAATGACATACGCTTTTAAGAAAAAGTTGAAGTGGCTAAAACGGGCATAGCCCATTCCAACCACTTCAACCATATTACGTTCAACATGCCTTGAAACTCATGTCAAGTCCCTTTACCGAATGAGTCAGGGCGCCTACCGAGATATAGTCAACGCCGCACTCTGCGTATTGGCGTATAGTTTCAAATGTTATTCCTCCGCTCGATTCTGTCTCAAACCTGCCGGCTATCATCTCTACTGCAGTCCTTGTGTCGTCTACCGAGAAATTGTCAAACATTATCCGGTCAACTCCCCCACAGTCCATGACTTGCTGTATCTCGATGAAGTTGCGCACCTCTATCTCTATCTTAAGGTCAAGGGAGTTTTCCTTGAGATACTTATGACAGCGGTCTATCGCATTCTTGATGCCACCGGCAAAATCAACATGATTGTCCTTGAGAAGTATCATGTCAAACAATCCTATCCTGTGGTTCATGCCGCCGCCAATCTTCACAGCCTGCTTTTCAAGAATACGCATACCGGGAGTTGTCTTCCTTGTGTCAAGCACATGAGCCTTTGTACCTTTAATAAGCTCTACGTACCTGTGGGTCATAGTGGCAATTCCACTCATACGCTGCATTATGTTGAGCATCAGCCGCTCAGTCTGAAGCAGCGAGCGCACCTTGCCCTCAACAACCATGGCTATGTCGCCGGCCTTAACCTTCGCCCCGTCTTCAATAAGCACTTCCACTTTAAGAGCAGGGTCAAATTTGGCAAACACCCTCTTTGCAACTTCAACACCAGCCAAAATACCGTCTTCTTTTATCAGCAAGTGCGACTTCCCCACGGCATCCTCCGGGATGCAGCACAGCGTGGTATGGTCGCCATCGCCTATGTCCTCGGCAAAGGCCAAGTCGATAAGCCTGTCTTCCAGTTCATCTACCGTATACATACCAGTAACCTTTTATTTAATAGAATGAATTACAAATAAACGCCCACTCCAATCTTAAATCCAATCTTAGAATAGTCTGAATGGTTCTTGAACGATTGGTCGTAATAAATCGACGGCTCTATGGTAACCGTTTTGTTCAGGAAGAAAGCATAGCCGACCTCTATCCCCGGCATAAAATCATTATAATTGTGGTTGGCATGAACCAACTTGGCGTTAACGCCCAAATAAAGTCCGTTCTGTATAATGTAATATCTGCCACCGATGCCAAGCATAACTTTGTCTGAAATACCGTCAAGCCCGCTATGCTGCCATCCGACCTGCCCCAACAGCATCCAATCGTCGGCAAGCATATAACCGCCCTTGGCATCAAGTCCGATATTAAATTCTTCGGAACCGCTATAGCTTATATCAAGCCCTGACACGGAAGCCCCGACATACCACTTGCCCTTCTCAAACTGGGCATAGCCGACCATAGCGACAAGCATTCCGGCCAGCAACATTGCAAATCTTTTCATGCTTTTTTATTTGAATAATTGATTTGCAAAATTAATCATTAAATTTGAGATTACCAAAAATAACTGTAACTTTGCAGGATATTAAGCCTTTGCGTTGACAAACAGACAAATGAACATCCAATACAGACTATATTTGTTACTTGCGACTGTCGGTTTTGCTTTCTACATGGCCGCAGCACAACATCATAATCATTGGACAATTCCCAAACATGAGGTCAGGGCCGTATGGCTGACTACTCTTGAAGGCCTTGACTGGCCGCTCACAAAAGCACAAAGCCCAAACACGGCAGAAAGGCAGAAACAGGAATTATGCACAATGCTCGACAGGCTCAATGCCGCCGGGATAAACACAGTTCTCCTGCAAACACGCTTACGCGCAACTGTAATATACCCCTCAACCATAGAACAATGGGACGCCTGCCTGACAGGAACATACGGACGAGCCCCTGGATACGACCCACTGGCATTCGCCATTGCCGAATGCCACAAGCGCGGAATGGAAATCCAGGCTTGGGTGGTAGCCATTCCAATAGGCAAGTGGAACTCGCCCGGATGCCAGGCGATACGCCGTCTACATCCGGGCTTGGTGCGGAAAATAGGCACAAACGGCTATATGGACCCGGCCAACCCTGCAACGGCAAAACACATAGCAGCCGTTTGCAGTGAGATTACACGCCGTTACGACATCGACGGCATCCATCTTGACTATATACGTTACCCCGAAACATGGCCCTCGCCACGGAACGCAAACGACCGGGCCGTGCGGCAACGCAGCATCACAGCCATAGTCGCCGCCGTAAACGACAGTGTGAAAAGAATAAAATCATGGGTAAAGCTAAGTTGCGCGGCAATAGGCAAACACGCCCCTCTGCCAAGACGCGACAGCAAAGGATGGGACGCCCTGTACAAAGGCAACCAGGAAGCGCAAGCGTGGCTGCGCACAGGACTTGTCGACCAGATTTACCCGATGATATATTTCAGCGGTGACGACTTCTATCCTTTCATGGCAGACTGGGGAGAGAGCGCGCCTTACCCCGGGGCGGTGGTTGCAGGCATAGCCGCCTACCGCCTTGCGCGCGGCGAGGGCGACTGGCCGCTTATTGAAGTGGAACGGCAGATGAACGTGGCACGCTCTTTAGGCGTCGGAGTGGCTTTATTCCGCGCACGCTTTCTTCTTGACGACACAAAAGGGCTGTACGGCTTTATGAAAGACTCATTCTCCCCCACCCTGTCACTTATACCGCAAAGAGGACAAACCTCGTCCGGCCGTCCGGAAGCGCCACATAACCTCGCCATAAAGAAAACACAGTACGGCCAAGCAATATTACGATGGGACACGGCTGGCCAAACGACATTCAACATTTACGCATCAAAAAGCTACCCTGTAGATACCGCCGACGCACGGAACTTAATAGCCGTAAACCTCAAAAACAACAGTTTCCCCCTGACTTTGGCCGGACAACAAATGCACTTTGCAGTTACTGCAAACGACAGATACGGGCGTGAAAGCGCCGCCGCGCGTACAGGCGAGCCGGCAAAGCAGAAAAACACAATTCCTTCCAACGGGCTGATACCGCTGCCCAACGACGCGGAAGACACCGGCTTCATCCTGCTGAAAGACATGGCCGGACGCACTGTCGCCATACTGCCTTGCAGGAACGGACACGCCGACGCAAGCCGGATAAGCCCGGGATATTATGCCGTCTACACGATAAACGCCAAAGGCGAGATACGGCGCATCGGCTTCCGCGCAAAAATGAGGGACGAGCAATAACAGGCTTTGCGCAAAGGTATGACGCAACGCAAGCTCCATAAGGAGAGCAAAGCAGACTGTCACAAATTCAAGAAATATTCTTACACTCTGATTTTCGTCAACGCTCCACAACAGCCTTGCTCATAAAAACTTGCCAGTAGTACAAAAACAAGGCTGTTTTTTGTGTGCAAAGACAAACGGCACAATATCAACAAGATACGCAAGATATGGCAGAAATGTGCAATAAAAGCTATAGCCTTCCGTTAGGAAACACGGCTAAAACAACATGCTTCA
Source organism: uncultured Prevotella sp. (assembly GCA_900551055.1). Lineage (GTDB taxonomy): Bacteria > Bacteroidota > Bacteroidia > Bacteroidales > Bacteroidaceae > Prevotella. The sequence continues at coordinate 6,987 of URUK01000011.1, forward strand.
ACGGTCAAAAGGCATCGGAAACGCCGTCGAAAGAACTGCGAACAAGCGTCTTTTACAACACAAAAGACAACCTTTTACACTATGACTAACGGCATTTTAGGATGTGACACACGTCTTTTGGCTTGTCTTTCGCCATTTTCCAAGTTGAAAAACAACATTCTTCAGGATTGCGACTTCTGTTTTATAGGGAACGAAGTGAGTTTCCCATCTGGCATTTTGACATAATTTCGCCTAATAACATTACAATAAGTGCCAACGGTTTGCAATGAAATCCAGTCACACAAAACCGTTGGCACTAAGAAGTCAAGCCGCATCAATCACCTTTCAAGAAAAATGGTTGATGCAGATACCGAGCTTATACCATTCGTAAAGGCGGTGAACGCCCTCGTCAATTTCAATCTTATGATGCCATCCCAAGGCGTGAAGTTTGGAAACATCTGTCAGCTTGCGCGGTGTACCGTCAGGCTTCGACGCATCCCAGCGAAGCTCACCCTTGAATCCTACTTCATTGATTACGATTTCCGCAAGTCCGCGTATGCTGATTTCCTTGCCTGTTCCCACGTTTATATGGCAGTTCCTTATCTCCTTGTCTCCAGGATTATAAGTATCCTTAAAATCGACATTCAACAGGACATGCACGCTGGCGTCAGCCATCTCTTCACTCCAAAGGAACTCACGCATCGGGCTACCCGTTCCCCATAACGTGACCGCCTGTGGTGTAATTCCATATTTTGCCAACTTTGACAAAATCTCATCCTCGCCGCTGTTTCCGTCAACACCCTCGACAGGGCGCAGGCTTATGTCCTTACGCAAGTCGTCCCACATCCCTTCATTCAGGCACTTTGCCAGATACACCTTGCGTATCATGGCAGGCAGCACATGGCTGTTTTCCAAATGGAAATTGTCATTAGGGCCATAAAGGTTGGTCGGCATTACGGCTACATAATTGCAGCCATACTGTATGCTGAAGCTTTCACACATCTTCAAACCGGCAATCTTGGCGATTGCATACGGCTCATTGGTATACTCAAGTTCGGAAGTAAGCAAGGCTTCTTCCTTCATCGGCTGCGGAGCCATACGCGGATAAATGCAAGTACTGCCCAGGAAAAGCAGTTTTTTCACATCATGGCGAAAACTCTCACCTATGACATTCTGCTGTATTTGCAGGTTCTGATAAATGAAATCAGCCCTGTAATTGAGGTTTGCCATAATGCCGCCTACATGGGCAGCGGCAAGCACTACGGCATCAGGGCGTTCCTGGTCAAAGAAGTCCTTTACCGCAACAGGGTCAAGCAAGTCAAGTTCGCTATGGCTGCGGCCAACCAGATTTTCGTATCCGCGTGACTTAAGATTATTCCATATTGCCGAACCAACTAAACCATGATGGCCGGCAACAAAAATTTTCGCACTTTTGTCCAACATGATTATTCCGCCATTTGAGCCTTGATATAAAGTTTCCTTACAAACGCCATGTCATGCCGGACCATAATTCTTACCAATTCTTCAAACGAGGTTTTGGTAGGATTCCAGCCCAATACCTTTTTCGCCTTTGCCGGATTGCCGAGCAACTGGTCTACTTCGCAAGGACGGAAATATTTTGGATCCACCTCTACGAGAACCTTACCCGTGGCGACATCAATGCCTTTCTCATTGACACCTTCACCTTCCCAGCGCAATTCAACTCCGGCCTCCCTGAACGCCAATGTACAAAATTCGCGGACAGTGTGCATCTCGCCGGTTGCAATGACAAAATCTTCAGGCTCAGGCTGTTGCAATATCATCCACATGCACTCCACATAGTCCTTGGCGTACCCCCAGTCGCGGCGCGCATCAAGATTGCCGAGATAAAGCTTGTCTTGGTATCCCTGAACAATGCGGCATGCGGCAAGGGTTATCTTTCGTGTCACAAAATTCTCGCCGCGGCGCTCACTCTCATGGTTGAACAATATTCCATTGCAACAATACATTCCATAGCTTTCACGATAGTTTTTCATTATCCAAAAGCCATAAAGCTTGGCAACCGAATAAGGCGACCTTGGATAGAACGGGGTTGTCTCGCTTTGCGGAACCTCCTGCACCTTGCCATAAAGTTCCGACGTTGAAGCCTGATAAATGCGGCAGGTCTTTTCCAAACCGCAGATACGCACTGCCTCCAACAAACGCAATACGCCAACTGCATCGGTATCCGCCGTATATTCAGGAACATCAAAAGACACCTTGACATGGCTCTGCGCGGCCAAGTTGTAAATTTCGGTAGGCTTGGTCTCTCCGATAATACGGATTAAAGAGGAAGAATCGGTCATGTCGGCCCAATGAAGATTGACAAGACGTGACTTCTTCATGTCACGCACCCACTCATCCAAATACAAGTGTTCAATCCTGCCTGTATTGAACGACGATGAACGCCGTAACAATCCATGTACCTCATAACCTTTTTCAATCAAGAGTTCCGCCAAATACGAACCGTCTTGACCGGTAATACCTGTAATTAATGCAACATTTTTTTTCATTTTATTTTCTATTAAGTCTTATTGTGTTTTTGTCATTTACTTTGCTCTGAAAATTTTGATATCCGCTGTTCCTCCGTCAACTTGCAGATTAGCAGCCTGTCGTCCATTTCTGCAATTATGAAACCGTCAAGCCCTTGGATTACGACACGCTTCTTCCCACAAACATTGACAATGCAGTTATAAGTATCAAACAAAGATACGTTGTCACCTATGACCCCATTGCCGTAAAGGTCGTGCTTAGTCTGGGCAAGCAACGAGCCCCATGTACCCAAATCACTCCATCCGAAATCTGCCGGGCACACAAATATCTCCTCAGCCTTTTCCATTATTGCATAGTCAACAGATATTGACTCACATTCCGGAAACCTGCGGTTTATCTCGTTCTGCTCATCAGGCGTACCGTAGACAGGCAACAAGCTTTCGAATATACGGCTTATCGTCGGTTGATAAACCCTGAAGGCGTTTACTATGGTATTGACATTCCAAATGAAAATGCCGGCATTCCAAAAATAGCTCTTGTTTTTTATATATTTATTGGCTGTTTCCAAATCGGGCTTCTCCCGAAAAGAATCCACCCTGTATATTTCCTTATTACGCGGAGAACTTGATGACAAATCGGCCTGAATATATCCATATCCTGTTTCGGGACGTGTCGGTTTCATTCCCAATGTTATTATGGCATCCGTCTCACTCGAAAATTTCAAACATTGGGAAACAACACGGCGGAACTCCGTAACATTCACAACAATATGGTCGCTCGGTGAAACAACTATATTGGCATTCTTGTCTTTAGACTTGATTTTCCAACTGACATAAGCAATACATGGCGCGGTATTCCTTCGGCATGGTTCACAAAGGATATTGCCTTCAGGAATTTCCGGCAGTTGCTCACGGACCAAATCCCTATACTTGATACTTGTGACTATCCAGACATTTTCAGGACTGCACACACCCTCAAACCTGTCAAAGGTGAGTTGCAACAAAGAACGTCCCGTACCCAATACGTCTATGAATTGTTTAGGTTTTTCTGTTGTGCTCATAGGCCAGAAGCGGCTCCCCACTCCACCGGCCATTATGACTAAATGATTTCTTGAATGGTCCATAAAATAGGAACTTATAATACGTTATGAAGGCAAAGGTAGTAAAAAAATACATATAAAAAAACAAAATATAAAAAAAGGCGGAATTTTTTAATTCCGCCTTTTTCATATAAAACTTACATCATCACTTGCAATACCAGCTTACAATTGTCTCATAAAGCTCCTGCTTGCCGGAAATCTGCTTCGGCTCACCTACAGTCTTGGCATAAGCCACTACATCCTCGAGAGACAGCTTGCCTTCCTCAAACTCCTTGCCTTTGCCCGAATCGAACGATGCGTAACGGTTCTTAAGCATTTCGCAATAAGGAGATTTCTCAATCAGGTTTGCAGCATTCTCCAAAGCACGGGCCATAGCGTCCATACCGCTGATGTGTGCAATGAATATATCCTCAAGGTCTGTTGAGTTGCGACGTATCTTAGCATCGAAGTTTGAACCGCCGTTGCCAAGGCCGCCATTGCGGATAACATGTATCATTGCCTGTGTCAGCTCCCAGTTGTCAATCGGGAACTGGTCTGTATCCCAACCATTCTGGTAGTCGCCACGGTTAGCGTCAATGCTTCCCAACATTCCGTTGTCAACAGCAACAGCAAGTTCATGCTCAAATGTATGACCGGCAAGTGTTGCATGGTTAACTTCAATGTTTACCTTGAAGTCCTTATCCAATCCGTGAGCACGGAGGAAGCCGATGACCGTCTCTGTATCAACATCATACTGATGCTTTGTCGGCTCCATAGGTTTAGGCTCTATTAGGAAAGTTCCTGTGAAGCCCTTAGCACGAGCATAGTCACGTGCAGCCTTCAACATTGTAGCCAAATGCTCCTTCTCACGCTGCATCTGAGTGTTCAACAAGCTCATATAGCCTTCACGTCCACCCCAGAATACATAGTTTGAACCTCCGAGTTTGATTGTTGCGTCAATAGCATTCTTTATCTGAACAGCAGCACGTGCAACAACATCAAAATCCGGATTTGTAGCAGCTCCGTTCATGTAACGCTTGTTGCCGAACACATTTGCTGTACCCCAAAGATTCTTGATGTTTGTACCCTTCATTTTCTCAAGAGCATAGTCTGTGATGGCATTCATGCGAGCTTCATACTCTTCGATTGTCGCGCCCTCGTCAACGAGGTCTACATCATGGAAGCAGAAATACTCGATTCCAAGCTTTTCCATGATTTCGAAGCCGGCATCCATCTTGTCCTTGGCACGCTCAACAGCGTCTTCCTTCTCATCCCAAGGATAAACACGTGTGCCACCACCGAACTGGTCTCCGCTTGCAGCACCGAGTGTATGCCACCAAGCCATAGCGAACTTCAACCAGTCCTTCATCTTCTTACCCATTATTACTTTTTCTGCATCATAATAATGAAAAGCTAACGGGTTGGTGCTGTCAGCACCTTCAAATTTGATTTTTCCAATCTGCGGAAAATACTCTTTTGCCATAATCGTTGATGTTTACAGGTTATTAATAATATAGTAAGTAAAAGGTTTTACCTTCCAATCAATTGTTTATCAATCTTTGCAACTTCTCTTTCCACAAAGTATATGCTTCAAGATACTCATTGCGGTGACTTTCATCAGGTTCTATGATTGAAAGCTTTTTCAATGAAGCAAAAGCCTCATTGTTGTCCTTGTATATTCCACAGCCCATGCCTGCTCCTTTGGCAGCTCCGACGCTACCGTCAGTTTCATACAGCTCTATTGTCGCACCGCTTACTCCTGCCAAAGTATTCCTGAATATGTCACTTAAGAACATGTTTGCCTTTCCTGCATGTATCTTGCGTATATCCATACCCATCTGCTGCATCACCTCCATTCCATAACAGAAACTGAACACAATGCCTTCCTGTGCAGCACGCATGATGTGCGCCTTGCCGTGCTTGTTGAAGTTAAGACCATGTATGGAACATCCTATTTCCTTATTCTCAAGCACACGCTCCGCCCCATTTCCAAACGGGATGATAGTAACACCGTCACTGCCAATAGGCACAGAAGCAGTCATTTCGTTCATTTCAGAATACGAAATACCTTCAGGAGCAACGTTCCTACGTACCCACGCATTCAATATTCCAGTGCCATTGATACACAACAATACACCCAGACGGTCAAGATCCTTCGTATAATTGACATGCGCGAATGTATTGACGCGGCTACGCTTGTCATAATTGACCTCGCCAAGAACACCATAAACAACTCCAGATGTCCCTGCCGTTGAAGCTATTTCACCAGGATTAAATACGTTCAAGCTAAGTGCATTGTTCGGTTGGTCGCCGGCCCGATAACTGATGGGCGTGCCTTCTTTAAGTCCCAATTCTGCCGCTGCGGAAGCACTGACTTCCCCTTGAACGCTGAAAGTTGGCACAATGTCTGCAATCAAGCTCTTGTCGAAGCCGAAATAATCCAGCAGGAAAGCTGCCGTGTCCTTATTCTTGAAGTCCCAGAACATGCCTTCGCTAAGTCCGCTGATTGTCGTATTTATCGTGCCGCTCAATTTCATTGCGATATAATCGCCGGGAAGCATTATCTTGTATATCTTATCGAATACGTCAGGTTCATTTTCCTTGACCCAAGCCAACTTCGCCGCCGTAAAGTTGCCCGGGGAATTAAGAAGATGAGAAAGGCACTTCTCGGCGCCAATTTCCCCAAAAGCTTTCTCTCCATAAGGAACAGCCCTTGAGTCGCACCATATTATGGAAGGACGCAACACGTTCATGTCCTTATCAACACAGACCAGCCCGTGCATCTGGTAAGAAATGCCGATTGCCTTAATGTCTTCACCTTTAACACCGGCGTCGCTCATTACCTTCTTCAAACTAAGCTTGGCATTGTCCCACCACATCTGTGGCTCTTGCTCCGCCCAACCTGCTTTTACAGCAATAATCGAAGCCTCTTTTTCCGGATAAAAAGCGGATGCAGCGCAGACACCTGTATCTGCGTCAACCAACGATGCCTTTACAGAAGAACTGCCGACATCAAAACCTAACAAATATCTTCCTGACATAATAATCGTTTTTATTCATAGTACGGATGAAAGGACTTCCCTACCTCTTCCGTGGTTTTTCTTTCTAAATTGTCAAAACAAGGACAAAGACTTGTCTTCGCAAGATATTTCTTCATCCATGCTTTCATTTTCCTCGTCCTTAAAATCAAACTGCAGCTGACGAGAAGCATTAGACCGGTTTAGGCGATATACGCCACGAACATCCGTCCGTTCAATAAAAGAGTTGGCAGACTTGCTGTTTCGGATTAAATACCATGCTACATAACGATGCACATCATCCAAGGAAACAATGTCAAACAAACTGTTCCTGTTATTAAATACATGACGCGCTATCTTCCTTATGCTTAATCCCTTTTCACCAGCTTCTTTGAGAACATAAAGGATTTCGCTGTCGTAATTCATAGAATTAGAAGAAAGAAGGACCGGAAACATTTTATGCCGACCCTTCTTTGATATCATTTCAACAGATTAAGCCAATGTAATCTTGTTTTCCTCTGCCTTGATTTTGCCTTCCTTGAAAAGCCAACCCATACCGAGCAGTGTTTCCTCTTCAGTTATTTTCGCAGCCTTTGCAATCTCTGCAACGCTCAGTGCTTTCTCCGCAGTTGCAAGAGCCTGATAAACATCACCTGCCTTGAAGCCTACCGACTCCGCATTGATGTCAAAAACAACCTTCTTTGCAGCACTTTTCCTCGGTGTTGCCTTCTTCTCGCCTGTAGCCTTTGTGGCCGTGGTCTTTCTTACTGTCTCTTTCTTTTCTGTCATAATAAATCACATTAAAGACTCCACATAGTGGACAATAATTAGTCTTTGTCGATGCAAATATAATGTATTTCCCAAAAAGAACGACAAGTTTTCCCAAATAAAATCACATTCTAAAAGATTTTTATCGGCAAAAACTACTTTTCTTGACTTAAATCAACCTTTATCTGCAATTCTTCAAGTTGTTTAGGGTCGAGAGGAGAAGGAGCATCAAGCATCACATCACGTCCGCTGTTATTCTTCGGGAACGCAATGCAGTCACGGATGCTGTCAAGGCCGGCCATAATTGACACAAAACGGTCAAGGCCGAACGCCAGTCCGGCATGAGGAGGCGCACCATACTTGAACGCATTGATGAGGAAGCCGAACTGCGCCATAGCACGCTCCGGCGTAAAGCCAAGTATCTTGAACATCTTTTCCTGAAGTTTGCCGTCATGTATACGCAGACTGCCTCCACCAACTTCTATTCCGTTGCAAACAAAGTCGTAAGCCTTGGCACGTACACGTTCCGGATGTTCCTCCAGCAACGGTATGTCGTCAGGATTGGGCATTGTGAAAGGATGGTGTGTAGACATTAGCCGCTGCTCTTCATCGCTCCATTCAAACAGTGGGAAATCGACAATCCACAAGCACTCGAACTTGTCCTTGTCACGAAGTCCGAGCCTGTCGCCCATCTCAAGACGCAGCGTGCAAAGCTGCGTGCGCGTCTTGTTTGCCCTGTCTCCACTCAATATAAGCAGCAGGTCGCCGTCATTAGCACCCGCGACAGCTTTAAGTTTCTGCATCACCTCCGGCGAATAGAACTTATCTATGCTGCTCTTGATTGTCCCGTCCTCATTGAACTTGACCCATACAAGACCCTTCGCCCCAACCTGCGGACGCTTTACAAAGTCCGTCAGCTGGTCAAGTTGCTTGCGTGTATATCCGGCACACCCAGGCACACATATTCCTCCGATATATTCAGCCTCGTTAAACACACCGAACGTGCCCGTGCCTTTCAGCACGTCCATCAGCTCGACAAACTCCATGCCGAAGCGCAAATCAGGCTTGTCGCTGCCGAAACGGCGCATCGCCTCAGCCCAAGTCATCTGCTGAAGCTTCGCAGGAAGTTCAACGCCGCGCACCTCTTTAAATAAGTGGCGGCACATATCCTCAAACAGGTTTATCACATCGTCCTGGTCGACGAACGACATCTCGCAGTCTATCTGAGTGAATTCCGGCTGGCGGTCGGCACGCAAATCCTCGTCGCGGAAGCACTTGGCTATCTGGAAATAACGGTCGAAACCGCTTACCATAAGCAACTGCTTCAGGGTCTGGGGACTTTGCGGCAGAGCATAAAACTGTCCCGGGTTCATGCGTGACGGCACAACAAAGTCGCGCGCCCCCTCCGGTGTACTACCTATTAATATAGGTGTCTCAACCTCGATGAAGTCCTTTGAATCAAGGAAGTTACGTATAAGGATAGTCATGCGGTGGCGCAGCTCCATGTTCTTGCGCACACAAGGACGGCGCAAGTCCAAATAGCGGTACTTCATGCGGATGTCGTCGCCGCCGTCGGTATTGTCTTCAATAGTGAACGGAGGCGTAGCACTCTCGCTCAAAACATTGAGCTTCGATACTATAATCTCAATGTCGCCGGTTGGCAGGTTCTCGTTCTTGCTTTGACGCTCACTCACCTTGCCTTCCACCTGAACGCAAAACTCACGTCCCAACTTGTTTGCTTCGGCGCACAAGCCGGCATCGTCATTCTCATTGAATACCAACTGCGTAATACCATAACGGTCACGAAGGTCGACAAAAGTCATACCTCCCATCTTACGGCTACGCTGCACCCAGCCTGCAAGTGTCACTTGCTTGCCGGCATCCGTAAGGCGCAACTCGCCACATGTATTAGTCCTATACATAAACTAAAATTGCTGAATTTAAATGCAAAATTACAAAAAATGTATGAAAGGACAAAAATTAATGGTTAAATTCATGCGTTAGTTAAATACGGCAAAAAGAACAGAGCCAATACGCCGCTCATTTCCGTTTACGCAGGCTCATGGTAAGCAAAGACATTATAACGCCCAAGACGGCACCGCCAAGCAGGCCGAAGACAACACCCATCTTAACGTCGCCCACCTTATATCCTATCGCCACGCCAAGCACCAATCCTATCACCAAGCCCTGCTCGACGACAAACAAGGCGACCAACTTACGCTTATTCATAATCACAAAAACGATTTTACTAAATTTTCAAACAAAGGTACAACAAAAGCGCAACACGCATCAAGGCGCACAAGTCTGCTTAACCTAATTTAACGCAATGCCGGTTCATCAACTGTTGTGTCAGATTGTTTCAGTAACATGATAATGCAATCACCTTATTATCAACCGCCTCGATTTTAGCCAAATCAAAAATCGGCAACCATGCTCCCTCCCACCGGGAGGGCTGGGACGGGTAGCCCATTCGCCACCTTTCGCGCTGTAAAAAGCCATGAATTGCGTTGTAAAAGGCCAGCTTTTGCAAGCCAAAAGACGGCCTTTTGCAAACATGCTATGAACCAGGCAGTTAGACACCTGTGGCAATGCAGAACTTGACTGGGAGCCGGCCTCAATGCCATTTTTCAGTAAAACGCTTGCCTGTTTCGCCGAAATGATGTAATTTTGCAGGCATATTACAAATCAAAGAATAGTAAAAGATGACTCACAATTTATTGAAAGGCAAGCGCGGCATCATCTTCGGCGCGCTCAATGAAGACTCAATCGCATGGAAGGTGGCCGTGAAAGCCGTGGAGGAAGGCGCACAGATAACGCTCAGCAACACAGCCATGGCCCTGCGCATGGGCACGCTCAACGAACTTAGCGAGAAGCTCAACGCACCCGTCATAGCCGCCGACGCCACAAGCGTTGAAGACCTTGAGAAAGTGTTTTCAGAGTCTGTACGCCTGTTGGGAGGGAAAATCGACTTCGTGCTCCACTCCATAGGCATGAGTCCCAACGTGCGCAAGCACCGCACTTACGACGACCTTGACTACAGCTACCTGCAAAAGACGCTCGACATATCAGCCATCTCGTTCCACAAGATGCTGCAAGTGGCAAAGAAGCAGGACGCCATCGCCGAGTACGGTTCTGTCGTTGCGCTTACCTACGTGGCTGCACAGCGTACTTTCTTCGGCTACAACGACATGGCCGACGCAAAGAGCATGCTCGAAAGCATAGCACGCAGTTTCGGCTACATCTACGGCCGTGAAAAGAACGTGCGCATCAACACTATATCACAGTCGCCCACTCCGACAACCGCAGGCAAGGGCATCAAGGACATGGACAACCTGATGGACTTCGCCAACAAGATGTCTCCCCTTGGCAACGCAACAGCTGACGACTGTGCCGACTACTGCGTGATGATGTTCTCCGACTTTACACGCAAGGTTACCATGCAGACACTTTACCATGACGGAGGCTTCTCGTCGATGGGCATGAGCCTGCGCGCAATGAACCAGTACGCAAAAGACCTCACTCCGTATGAGGACGAAAACGGAAAGATTATCTACGGATAAGACCGTTTTATAAATTAAGAGTTAAGAATTAAGAGTTAAGAAAATATGCTTTGCTTGTCAACTTTCAAAGGTATTTTTCTTAACTCTTAATTCTTAACTCTTAATTATTTCCATGCATCCCTAAGTGCAGGCATAGTTGAAAATATTATGTCTGCACCTTCATCAGCCAAAGCCTTGTCAGGCAAAGGGCCAGTATTTACGGCAATGGTGAATATTCCTGCCGCAACAGCCGCACGCACTCCAAGAGGCGCATTCTCAACGACAATGCCCTCTTCGGGTCCGACGCCGGCCTTCAGAAGCCCTTTAAGATAAGGCTCGGGATTAGGTTTGCCATGCTCTACATCGAAACTCGTAACGATGAGTTCACGGCTTACAAGCCCGTGAAATTCAGCTTCAAGCCTGTCAAGCAGGCTTCTCTGCCCACTGCCCGTCACCACTACGATTTTCAAGCCCTGGGCTTTTATCTTACGCATAAGCTCCTCCACGCCTTCCATCTTCTGCGCCTTAGGGCACGCACTGAAAGCCGCGGCCTTCTCTTCATACATTCTGGCTGCCTCATCGTCAGCCAGTTCCCTGCCCCATTGGCGCCGGGCCAGCAGCTTGATTGTCTCTACGCCGCGCATCCCTTCATACTTATAAGCCTCTTCAGGAGCGATGTCAAGGCCGAATTTAGCCATTGACGCGTGCCAACTCCGGGCGTGATTAGGCATGCTGTCATACAGAACGCCGTCCATATCAAAAAGCACGGCCTTAGGCGCAAAAGCCTTCAGACCGTGCTTTTCAAGATATTTGCCGATTTCGTTATCAAACATTGATGTTCAAGGTTATACTGTTTTACGGTTATACGGTTGTGGGATTATAAGTAGATAAGGCCGTAACCATAACCGCACAACCGAACACCTTATGTTTATTTCCCGTTTGCCAGCCTTTCCTTGATGGCCTTGCTCTCAGCCTCGTAACCGGGTTTGTCGAGCAATGCAAACATATTCTTCTTGTAAGCTTCTACTCCCGGCTGGTTGAAAGGATTAACACCGAGAACGTTGCCGCTTATGCCGCAAGCTATCTCGAAGAAGTAAATCAGCTGCCCGATGTAGTATTCGTTCAGTTCGGGAACGCTCAGACGGATGTTGGGCACACCGCCGTCAACATGTGCGAGGCGCGTTCCGAGTTCAGCCATCTTGTTCACTTCGTCCACACGCTTGCCTGCAAGGAAGTTCAGTCCGTCAAGGTTCTCCTCGTCATACGGGAACAACAGCTCCTTGTTGGGCTGCTCTATGCTTATCACCGTTTCAAAGATTGAACGCTCGCCCTGCTGTATCCACTGCCCCATTGAATGAAGGTCGGTAGTGAAATCACATGAAGCCGGGAATATGCCCTTGCCGTCCTTGCCTTCGCTCTCGCCGTAAAGCTGCTTCCACCACTCACTCATGAAGTGCAGCTTAGGCTGATAGTTAACCATTATTTCTATCTTCTTGCCAGCCTGCTCATACAGTCCGTTGCGCACAGCAGCATATATTGCCGCAGGATTTTCATCGTATGCGACGTCCTTTCCACACGCTTTCTCCATCTCGGCGGCACCGGCTACAAGCTGACGGATGTCAAATCCGGCGCATGCAATAGGCAGAAGGCCGACCGGAGTGAGGACAGAGAAGCGTCCGCCAACGTTGTCAGGAATTACAAAAGTCTTGTATCCCTCTTTATCTGCAGCCGCACGGGCAGCTCCCTTCTTTGCGTCGGTAACGGCAACGATCACTTTCTTGGCCTCGTCCTTGCCGCGCTGCTCCTCGCATTGCTTCTTGAGCAGACGGAAGGTGAGTGCCGTTTCGGTGGTAGTTCCTGACTTTGATATGTTTATTACGCCGAACTTCTTGTCTTTTAGATATTCGGTAAGCTCATAAAGATAGTCCTCGCCGATGTTGTTTCCGGCAAAAAGAATGGTCGGATTCTTTTTGTCTCCAACAAGCCAGGCAAACGAATTGCCCATAGCCTCGATGACAGCACGCGCTCCAAGGTAGCTGCCGCCGATGCCGGCAACGACTATAGCCTCGCAATTTTCACGCAGAACGTCAGCGCAGTCCTGGATTTCCTGCAAGAAATCAGGCGTGATTGACGACGGAAGATGAAGCCAACCGAGGAAATCATTACCGGGACAAGTACCGTTCTCAAGAGCGTCTTGCGCCGCCTTTACTTTCGGCTCATAAGCCTTTACCGTGCCCTCAGCAAGAAACTGAACGGCCTTCGTTACGTCTAATGTGATATTTTTCATTTGTTTATAAGATTATGATTCTCCTTTATCTGAAAGAATCAGTTAATAACTTTATCTCTATTTGCGGTGAAATCCGTTCGTAAAGGATGTTGTACACGGCATCAAGTATGGGCATGTTGACGTGGCAATGCCGGTTGATTTCCTTCATACACTTGGTTCCGAAATATCCCTCGGCAATCATCTCCATCTCGATTTGCGCACTCTTTATACTGTACCCCTTGCCTATCATCGTACCGAACGTGCGGTTGCGCGAGAAGTTCGAATAGCCCGTAACAAGCAAGTCGCCAAGGTAAACGGAGTCTGTTATGTTCCTGTCGAGCGGATAGACAGACTTCAGGAAGCGTGACATTTCCTGCACGGCATTGGCCATAAGCACCGACATGAAGTTGTCACCGTACTTCAAACCGTTGCATATTCCTGCGGCTATGGCATAAACATTCTTCAGCACTGACGCGTATTCAATGCCTATGACATCGCTGCTCGTCTTCGTCTTTATATAGTCACATGCAAGGATTTCAGAAAAAGCCTGCGCCTTTTCATGGTCACTACAACCTACAGTAAGGTATGACAACCGCTCAAGTGCCACCTCCTCGGCATGCGACGGGCCGCCAAGGCAGGCAAGGTTTTCATACGGAACATCATATACCTGATGAAAGAACTCCGAACAAACAAGGTTCTCATCCGGCACAATACCTTTGATGGCAGTCACTACGAACTTGTCTCTTATGCGTGTCTTCAGCCTCTTCAGATGGTTTTTTATATAAGCCGACGGCGTTACGAAGATAAGCGTATCGTATGCCTGCACAATCTTGTTTATGTCACTGAAAAACTCAATTTCGCCAATATTGAAGTGCACGCTTGTCAAATAAGCCGGATTATGGCCGAGCCTCTTGAAGTCTTCTATGCGGTCATCGCGGCGCATATACCACCCTATATGGCGCGTATGCTCCACCACTATCTTGGCGATGGCCGTAGCCCAGCTGCCTCCGCCGATAATCGCAATCCTACCGCAATCGTACATTTTATAATAAATTGACAATTAAAAATTGAGAATTGAGAATTATGATTACCCTTGTCCGTTTCGCTTGTGCTGCGTCATGTCAGCAAAGGTAATCATAATTCTCCATTTCCAATTATGAATTTTCAATTTTGTTTGCAGCCTCTATCCACTTGGCGAACTCGTCAACCTTCGGGTTTTCGTAGCCCAGCTTGTATTTCTTGTTCACTCCGCAAGCGTCCATCTGAAGTTTCTGTGGGTTCACGTCCTTGATGTCTGACACAAGGTAATAGCCGCACTTGTTGAGCACGGGCACCCATTCTTCGGGCACGCCCAAGGCTTTCCACTCCTCAACGCTGCTCTTCGGTGCTTTCTTTTCCGGACGCATCTGTGGGAAGAAGAGCACCTCCTGAATATATGTCTTGCCCGTCATGAGCATCACAAGGCGGTCGATGCCGATGCCGATACCGCTCGTCGGCGGCATACCGTACTGCAAGGCGCGCAGGAAGTCCTGGTCGATAATCATTGCCTCGTCGTCTCCCTTGTCAGCCAAACGCATCTGTTCCTTGAAGCGTTCTTCCTGGTCGATGGGGTCATTAAGCTCCGAATAAGCGTTGGCAAGCTCTTTTCCGTTCACCATAAGTTCGAAACGCTCGGTCAGTCCGGGCTTTGAGCGGTGCATCTTCGTCAGCGGCGACATCTCAACGGGATAGTCGGTGATAAACGTAGGCTGGATGAACGTGCCCTCGCAGAATTCCCCGAATATTTCATCTATGAGCTTTCCTTTGCCCATAGTGTCGTCAATCTCCATGTTGAGTTTCCTGCACACCTCGCGGATTTGAGCCTCGTCCATGCCGTTAAGGTCGTAACCGATCTTCTCCTTGATGGCGTCAAGAATGGGAAGGCGGCGGTACGGAGCCTTGAAACTTACGATGTTTCCGTCAATCTCGCGCTCGGGTTTGCCGTTTACGGCTATGCAGACGGTTTCCAAGAGTTTCTCGGTGAACGACATCATCCAGTTGTAGTCCTTGTATTGCACGTACAGTTCCATACAGGTGAACTCCGGGTTGTGGTTGCGGTCCATGCCTTCGTTGCGGAAGTTCTTGCCAATCTCATACACGCCTTCAAATCCGCCTACGATAAGACGCTTCAAGTAAAGCTCCGTGGCGATGCGCATGTACATGTCTGTGTCAAGCGCATTGAAATGCGTTATAAACGGCCTTGCGCTGGCTCCGCCGGCAATTGTCTGTAGCGTAGGAGTCTCAACCTCGGTGTATCCGGCCTCGTCGAGCACCTTCCTTATTGTCCTTATGACCGTGGCACGCTGAAGGAAGGTGTCCTTCACGCCGTCGTTCACCACAAGGTCTACGTACCTCTGGCGGTAACGCAGCTCCGGGTCGTCGAACTTGTCGTAGGCCACTCCGTCCTTGTATTTCACTATCGGCAGCGGCTTGAGGCTCTTCGAGAGCAGCGTCAGGCTCTGAGCGTGAACGCTGATTTCGCCCGTCTGCGTGCGGAACACAAAGCCCTTTACGCCAATGAAGTCGCCGATGTCCAAGAGTTTCTTGAACACCTTGTTATATAAGTCTTTGTCCTCACCGGGACAAATGTCGTCACGTGTGATGTAAACCTGTATTCTTCCCTTCGAATCCTGAAGCTCGGCGAAGGCCGCCTTGCCCATTACGCGGCGGCTCATCATACGCCCGGCGATGCACACCTCGCGGCGCGGCTCGTCGTCATTGAAATCCGCCTTGATGTCGGTTGAAAATGCGTTTGTTGGATACTCTGCCGCCGGATACGGGTCAATGCCCATAGCGCGCAGTTCTTCGAGACTTTGGCGTCTGCCGATTTCCTGTTCACTCAGTTCTAAAACGTTCATATATCAAACTATGTTCTTTTATGAATATATGGCACTACGCCGCACACACGTCCCCTGCCAGGCACGCGCACGGCCTGCGGAAAGAGTGTACTTTTCAGTTTGGGCGCAATATATTTGTTGCAAAAATACAAATAATCGCCGACATTGACGAATTATTAAGGAAAATTTGCGCAACACACAAACCTGATTAAGAACTACGGGCTGCCATTTCGGCGACATCAAAGGCTAACGAAACCGGCACAACCTGAAAACCTTGCCGCAACACAGCGCAAAACCGCCGTAAACAAAGCACTTTCCAAAAGACGGTCTTTTGACTTGTAAAAGGCCATCTTTTATGACGCAAAAAGCCGCCTTTCGCAATGCAAAAGGCGGCCTTTTAAAAAGTGCCCGTTATCGGGCCATAAGCCCGGCTGTCAATACATATACTCAACCGGCGACTTTATGAAACGTACAATGCGCGTGTTGTTCTTGCCGTTCACCTGCCTGTACATGCCGTAACCTGTAAAATAGTGGAACCATCCGAGGTTGGAAGGCGAATAGCAGGCTATCACCACCTTGTTGTGGTTTATGCCGTTGTTGTTCCATTGGGCGCCCGGCCCGTAAAACGTAACCGACTCCTGCTTCACTCCCTGCATTTTGTCGTACACTTCAACATGGTAGATTGTGGGCAGCTTCATGCTTCCAACGGTCAAATCCTCACGGCGCCCGGTGGCGGTAAACACCTCACGGTTGCCTTCCCACGGCGACTGTACGGCGTAAGGGCCGCCAGACGTGTCGAAACGCATATAGCCGTCACCGTTGAATATGCGGTCGTAGTACTCCACGGGAGGCATCTCATAGCCGTCGGGCGACAGGAGTTTCGGGTCAAGCTGTCCCATATTGACCGGCGGATTTTGGTTATAGCCTTTCAGTTTCAGCACTCCCCCGTCGTCAACCCCTTCCAATGCGATGCCGTTGTCACCGATGTATGACGAATTGTTCCACAGCCTCATATACTCTTCGGTGGTACATCCGTTCAGGTATTCAAGCACGGTCTGCCCGCGCTTTGCAGCCGGGTCGTCGGGTACAAGGATTTGGTCGGAAAAGTCTTTTGAGTTTCCCATCGCGTTGTACTTGCACCACCATACGCCGTTCATCAGCGTTACGGGCATGCCGAAGTTGCGCCGCTTAACGACATACTCTTCAGTTTCCTCGCCGCTGCCGGTCTTGCGCACCACCAGCCTTGCCGCCTGTACGCGCCCGTCAGCCTTCGGGTCGTTCGGTCTCCAGCCGCCCACTATGCGGTAAGTGTTCCCCTGCCCTTCAGCCAGCTCTACCTTCAGCCATTCGTCTTCACCGTCGAAACGGGGAACAACCTCATATCCTTCGGGCATTATGAAACGTCCCAGCTCGTTGTCCACATATCTGCCAAAATCGCAAGTGAAATCGTCACGTCCGAACTGCAAGCTGCCTTCCAAACGTATGGGGTTAGCCTGCAATGTCAGTATCAACCGGTCTTCCTCATAAACTCCCTGCAAGCTTTTATGGCGGAATTGTACGGTCACTTTCTCCACTGGATAATTCGGCGGCGGCAGTTGCTTCCTTACGCGGAACAGGTTTGAGCCGGAACCGCCTCCGTCACGGCCTGCGGCCTCAACAGATACCGACGAGGAGGAAACCGAGACAAGCTCAAGCTCATCGTCACAGTCCAACGCCATTATGAAGTCGGCCGGCGCGCTCGGCAATATCAGTTCGTCGCCGTTGCCGGCAATCTGCGCCCCTTCGGGCAATTCTGACTTCTCACGGTCTATGGTTATGCGTCCTTCCAAGTCGGGAAGGAGCGGAGAATCTCCTCCATTTTCCCATGCCTCAACTTCCAACTTGACGTCTTGTGTAACAGCATCCTTACGAACCGTCAGCGTATAGACGGCGTTCCGCTTCAACTGTCCGGGCAGGCTCTCCTCCAAAATGTAGTCCCTGCCGCCGATGGAAGCCTCAACACTGACCTTCAAGTCAGTCCCGGCCTGTTCGTAAACGTAGGCAATCCCCAGCGAGTCGCTCTCAACGGGACGGGCAAAGCCTATGACACAATCATCTTTATCAGCTCCAACCGGCGACGAAACCTCTGCCTGCTCCATCAGGAAGCCTTCCTGCGCAATGTTTTTCAGCGTCACGCCTTTCACAACTACGTTCATCCCCCTTATATGCAGGTCGAAACGTGCCACGCCGCGTTTCATGTTTAAGGACAAGACTTGTCCTCCCGGCTGTCCGTCAAGCTTCAGTGTCCCGGTAAAAAAGTGCCTCACCCGCCCGTCTTGCGCCGGCACCGTAGTGGCCAGCCACTCCTTTTCGGTTATGCCTGACGCCTGCAACTGTCTCAAGTCGAGCCATCCGCCGGCATTCGCCAGCATGTACAGCGTGCCCGACATGCGGTCGAGCTTTATGGCATAACCGCTGCCTGTGTCATGCAAATCAGGATAAACCTTAGCCAGCACGCCGTTTTCAAACAGACAGGCTTGCATGTCGTTTACGGTGTTTTCCCCGTCTACGGATGCCTCGCCCTTGTCTGTATGATATTCGGAAAGCACGGCTTTCACAACAGCTCCACCGTCAGTCGTCATCGCGTCTTCCAACTGCTCGGTGCATGACGCACCGAGCAGAAGTATCAGACACATGCAGACCGGCTGCAAATATTTCCTTACATTCATCATCCGATTTGTGTTTTAATCTTACAGCAAAGCGTCTGGGGACATGTCGGTGTTGCCGCCTTCCTCCCAATCTTCAAAGTTCGGCTTCACCGTTACGTCGATATAATCCTTGTTCACCGTTATCGTATAGACATGGTTGCGTTTCAAATCGCCTTCAAGTGTTTTGGTCATGGTCTTCACGGCACCGCCGTCAAAACCGGCCTCAACCTTTATTTCCATACCATTGTTTTCTTGTTCGTAAACATACAGTACGCCCGGAGCGTCATGAACAACAGCCGGAAGAAATGCTGCTGTTGTGTCCTTGCGTTCCGTATTGTCGGGCGATTTCACTACATCACCTTGCGGAAAGAGGTAAACCGACCGTGCAACATTTGTCAACGTGAGGCTGTTGACCTCAACATCACCGGCAACATTGAGCACCAAATCAAAGCGGGCAACACCGCGCTTCAGTGTTATCGGCTTTGTAACAGCTCGCTGTCCTCGCGCGTCTAAAGCCAACACGCCGGTAAAGAAGTGCCCTGTCTCGCTGACAACAGGAGAGAAAGAGGTTTTCAACCATTCCGTTTCCGTTATTCCTTCGGCCTGCAACTTCTCCAAGTCGATGGCGTTTGCCGTGTTCGCCTGCATGTACAGGTTACCTTTAAGGTTTTTCAACTGCAGGTTATACCCGTCGCTTGAAACCGGAAGATTTTTGTACACTTTGGTCATTACACCGTCTTCAAACAGACATGCCTGCATGTCTTCCACATCATTCTCTCCGTCAATCGTCTGCCCTCCTCCGTCAAAATCCGCCAGACGCGTCGTTATCACAGGTTCACGGTTGTCGTTTTCCGTATGTCCGCCTTCCGTGTCTGAACATGACGCCAACAACAAACCAATGCTCACAATACCAATTAAATTCAATTTTTTCATAATCCTTACAATCTTTTTACTTTTTGTTATTATTAATAAATGTAATTGACAGGTGTCTTCACGCAGCGTATAGTCCGCGTATTCCGCTTGTCTGCATCAGCATACTTTATCCAGGTGGCGCGGCCTGTCGGCGAGCTTGCAGGATACCCTTCAAGCATCCACGTTTTCCCGGCAGTGCCGCTTGTAGCCATCAGGACTACCATCTTCGACAACGAGCCGGTTCCGCCGCCAGACTGGTTTCCCAATCCCAACATAACCCAATGCGCTCCGTTGTAATTGAAATCATAATAGTTTATCGGCCCGTACTCTCCGTCGTCAACAGAAATGACACGCTCTGTTATCGTATATGTCAAACGTTGTCCCAACTGATTGTTGAAAGCGTTGCTGCCGTAGCCAAGTCCACAATCATTACCCCATGCAAAGAAGCGGTAATGGTTGTAACCTGGCACTTCGTAACCGTCGGGTGCCATCACAGTGGAATTGAGCGAACCAAAATCTGCATTTATGTTTTCGTCAAATCCGACGTAATGAAAATCCGCACCGTCATACGTCAGTTTCAAGCCCTTTGTATTGCCAGCCTGATACTGGTCGCCCAACAGGCTCAAGAACTCTTCATCACTGCAAGACTTCAGATAGTCGGCCACGCTGCCGCTGCCAACGGGGTCTGACTTGACAAGTATCTGGTCGTTGAAGTCCTTTACATCACCTCTCAAATTATACTTGCACCACCACACGCCGTTTACATTAACCACTGGAAGTCCCCAGTTACGACGTTTTACCGTGTAAGTTTCAGCATTTCCGCCATCAGCGTCAGACACAACAAGTCTCAATGACTGCACGCGTCCGTCGGCTTCAGGGTCGTTCGGCCTCCAGCCTCCTTCCAGATAAAACACGTTGTCCTGCTCTCCGACGTCAAGCCTTGCCCACTGCGGCTCTCCATTGTCAAACTCAAGCCTCATCACCTTGCCGCCTCCCACGGTGAATGTAGCCAGCCGTCCGTCGGCATACCGTCCGAGGTCGCACACTCTGTCGGCATCAAACTTCAATATGCCTTCCATGCTAACGGGGTTTGGAGCAAAGGACAATACAATCCTTCCAACCTGAACATTCCGCCTGAACAAGTCGAGATATACATATTCCTGTACGCTGCCAGGCAATTTGTACGCACTTGCCACATCGACAGTCGCCACCTTCTGCATGTTCCTTGTCACCTTATGCGTAGTGACGGTTGCACCGTCAGCCAGCCCGTTTACCCGCACTTCAATTCCGCTTTCGGCCAAAAGAGCCAGCTGCGCACTGCTTTCCATATATGGAATGAACAGCGTGTCGCCTCTTTCATTCAGCCTGACACCTTCCGACATTGTTGAAGCACTGCGGTCAATCCACCCCTTGCTTTCAAGAGCGGAGCCTGATGAAACGCCGCTTTCCCATTCGTCAGAAAGCACTTCAACCTTTAGGCTGGCTCCAACCCCATAAACTTTCAGCGTGTACACAGTGTTCCTCCTGATTGGAGGGAGCGTAGTTTTCAACTTTTGCCATGCCCCATTCATTGTTGCAGCCACTTCCACTTCATGCGTGCCGCCTCCTTGTTCACAGAGATAGAACAGCGTTGCCTTCCGCTGTATGAACGGCTGACCGTCAAAACTCTTCAACATGTCAGCTGTTTCTGCCGTCCCGGGCTTACGCACATCATCCTGCACATTCACATAACCGCGGTCTGCAATGTCTTTCAGTGTCACGCTATGCACCTCAACGCCTTTGTACTGCGAATCCAAGTCTATGCGTGCCACACTGCGCTTGAGGCTTGCCGACGCCGGCTGATGCGTTGAGCCGGGAGCCAGTTCCATACGCCCTGTCATCACTATGCCGTCTACAACCATGGACTCCGATGTCGCCGTAATTCCCAAGAAATCATCTTCTGTTGTAACATCCGGCCTGACATTGTCCATTCCGTCCACACCTGAAGAATTGGCGAGGAAATACACCTGTCCGTCAGTCCGTGACGGATAAAAGCGGCAAATGCCGTCATCATCCACAGTAAGCCCACTGAACACCTCGTCCAATACTCCGTTCTCGAAGCGGTATCCGCTCAAAGTATTCACCCGTGACTCCACATCCGACGCAGTGCCTTCCATCATGCTTTGCGGTACAAGGCGCACAGCTACCGCACCGTCTTCTCCCATTGCCGGCATATCGTCTTGAACATCGCAGCTGGACAAAGCTGCTACGGCCAAAGCCATGCACGGCATCAATATACTGTTCTTTAACTTAATCATCATCCTGAAAATTTCGTTATTACTTATATAAGTATGGATTACTTGCGCTGTTAAGGTATTTCGGAGAGTCGATGGGCAACTCGTCAAGGTGCTGTACATAAAAATTGTTCATAAGCTGTTCAGCCCAAGGCCCGTAAGTGAACGCGCTTGAATGGCCGTAACCCATGACATGTCCAAGCTCGTGCATTGCCAGTGAACACGCCCCTGTACTGGTATAATGTCCCAAATAAATCCATTGCGCCACGCCCCACACCGTAGGGCTTGCCAGTCCCGACAAGCCATTGCCTTCATACACCAAGCCTATTTGCAGGCGATACTTTTTGCGCATCCTTTGCAAAACTTCATCCACGGGAACGGCATTTTTATTGTCGTCATACAGTTTGTCTGTGTTGTCACGCAAGAGCTGTTCAAGTTCAGGCATGTCAAGCAGACTGGCGTAATTCATCATGAACGCCACCGACTCGCGGCAGTGCACCGGGCGAATGCCCATCCAGTTGCCGCTCGGAGCACCGTCGGGCTGGTCCGGGTCGCCGCCATAAAGTCCCCAAAATATCTCAATCCCATATTTTATTTTCTGCAAACGGCTCCAAAATTCGTCGTCAGACTCCACTTTGAATTCTATGCCGGCAAGCGATGCGGCACTGGTCTTATGCACAAGCAACTGCCTTCCTGACTCCGTATTGTAAACCGCATCACGTTCTACCAGAGGAATTGTCTGGTAAAAGTCGGCAAATCCCGGTATAGTGTCGAAATAAGCCAGGTCTACGTATTCGCTGCCGACGGCCGGTATGCGTGCCTTCAGCAGCACGCCGCCAAGCCCCCTTGGCGAATAAAAACGCACATGCAGCTGTCCGTCGTCTGTCACTGAAAGCTGTAGCGGCTGCGATGTGTCGAACATGCGCTGCATGCGGTCCGTATAAACGGACTTCGGCTCGTCATCCTGTAAGATTTTCTTGTAGTTGCCTTCCTCGTATGCTTTTGCCGTCATAAACATTATCCCCGACTTGTCCTCGGGATGCTTCACTGCGGTTTCCACCGTGTTGCGCCGGTTGGCATCCAACGACTCTTGGCTGAACGCATATTCCTGGCTCACCTCGTGTCCCTTGTAATTGCGCGTAATCATGCCCACTTTTCCACTGAAAGCCGAGCCGTCAACCGTCGGCATGAAGCAGTATGACGACACCGAGTCAAGGCTTATGCCGTCCATCTGCCCGTCACTCTCGCCGCCGAACGTGCCGTCTCCCGACAATGTGGTGGCAAAGCGCACCCCGTAGAGCAAAAGCGTCTTCGACGTTACGGCATTGCGCACATACATGTTGTTATAAGAAAAACCGAAATCGGCCCTTCCGACGATGCGCTTCTGCTTAACCGACTGTTGCAGAGAAGCTGTTTCCTGCTTGCCGTCGGCTGTCTGCTGCACGGTGACCGAGAACGGCGTCTGTGAATAATAGTATTCCGCCTCCAGCGGTTTGTGCAGGTCAGCCGGGAACTCGAGCCACGTATCGGAAGCGCTCCGAAGCTCATTCACCGACGCCCTGTCCTTCCGTTCGTCGCCTTTTATGCCGAGCACAAGCAGGCGGTAATGCCCCTCGCGCAGACCTTCAACCATGATTTCTGACGCAGCCGCGTCATAATGCGACTTGATGTTATCCACTATTCCGCCGTTCCCGTCGACTATATAATACTCCACACGGTCGTAACGGCTCTCACTCAAGACCGACGCGCGCGTCTGTTCACCCTCATAAACATCGTCATAGAGTTTGAACACGACACCCCGCTCCGGCCTGTCATGTGCGTAGTCAAAATCGTCCTGCATGCAAGCTGCAAGCGACAAACTGCACAACAATAAAGTCAAATTACGGATTTTCATTCGTTTGACACATTAAATTACGTTCTTACTTTCCTTAAAAAACTCTCTGTACTGTTATCCTGAACATCATGAATGCGTATTGCCGAATTCACGATTGCTTGTCACTCTGACAATCAAAAGCCATTCCACCGACTTCTTTGCCTGTCAGACTGATGCCAATGTCATAATACATAAATTCTTAATAAATATGAATAAAACCGTCATTCGGCATTATCCGTTTTTTCAATTCCATCCGCTTGCTTTCCTATATGAATATATCACAATCATGAAAATTTTACCAACGCATGCCTGACCGACCGTATTTTTCAGTCTATTTTAACTACTTACTTAAAAAGACATAACGCCACTGTCAGCACTTTTAGTGACAACATGTCAGCATTTACGGCTTATTCTTTCTGCCAACATGTCACTCTTTCCAACAAAACAGACTGCTATCAAAACCCTGTTTTGAGCTTTCTTTTTGATTATGCCTGACACCTTCAGAATGCGATATTTTGAAATTCAAAATCCTTCGGCGGAAATAACGCAAGGGGAAGTGTGCAAAGACAACAATTTGAAAATCAGTAATTTACACACGCTTTATATTCAAACGTGCAACATTAAAACATCTTTTTACGGCATAATTACGGCCAAAACAGCTGCAAAAGACGGCCTTTTAGAATGCCAAAGACCGTCTACAACAACGTAAAACGCGGCATTTCGCATTGCGAAATGCCGCGTTTTACGTATTATCCAACCTTCATTTTATACCCGTCAGGTGCCATTTTGGCATAAGTATAACATCCTTTTGCCGCCATGCCAACCTATTTTAGCAAATTCACCCGACATTGCAGAAATGTCATTATGCCGCTGTTTCTGCAAAAAACATTACAGAATGAACGCTATGACATTGCATGTATGCGGAATACAGCCATACGCTTCGCTCACCGATAGATATGATACCGGCAGTTATTTCCCTGCGCATACTTCTCAAAAAGGCGGATAAGGTATTCGGCGTTGGCCGTCACCTGCGCCTCGTTTCCGTCGTAACCGTTTACGAGAACGAGAACGCGGCGCGTTGATATGTCAATCTTCGTGCGCTCATTATCGCTCGTTGGTGTGCCCACTCCGCCGATGGCATCACGGTAAACAGGCAGGCCTGCGATGTTGATTGTGCCTCGCCCGATACCCTCGTAAGGCTCGCCCTCACGTCCGATGCCGAGCGTAAGCGTGTCGCCGGAAAACCTGTCGGCATCGAAACCGCCGATGCTGTAGCCGTAGGCGATGCTCGCAAGGTTGATTAAATCTACAAGAGTGTCGATTTGATAAAGCTGCTTGCCCTGCAACATGCGCCTGATTAGAGCCTCGGCCGCAGGCCGATAGCGGCTCGGGTCTTTGCCGCACAGGCGGTAGACGCGGCGCGTAGCCTCTATACCGGGCAGATGCTTTATCGTCTCCGTTGTGTGTTCCGCCCTGTATTTTCCGCCCAACTCCTCTATTTCAGCCCACAGGCCGGCGTTGTACTGGCTGTTTACCACGTCGGCCTCCACCGCCGCACCTACGAAGCCGGGGCACACCTGTTCGATTTCTTCAGATACTATTATTTTCATATTTCTTGCCTTTCTGATTTTATTTGAAATGATTACGGCGACAAAGTTACACAAATAAAACTGACATACAGGCAGGAAAAAGAATATTATTGTTACAGTTTGTATATATTCACACACTTTCACCGACAACAGAAGCGGTGCAAAATCATTGCCAGTTTCGCACCGCACACCCTTTGAAGCTTATTGGTTTGGCTTTTCAGGGGTGTAGTCAGAGCAGATTGTCTCATAGTCGAGAGGGTCTATTTCCTTGCTCTCTATCCTCTCGCAAAGCTCCGGGTCGTCGGCAAGATACTTCAAGAGTGCCTTCCTCGCAGAACCCTTTGTATAACCCTTCCCGCCAATCCATGTACCCTCTTCTTCACCCGGACGATAGCCGTAGAAGTTGATATACTGGCCTTTGATTGTCATCACACCGTTTCTAGCGATGTAATAATCGCCACTCTGCGACAGAACAATCAGGTGCTCGCCCACTGCTTCAAGCGTCCTCCATGTCTTTTCACGATAAAAAAGCATGTGTTTCACGTCTGGAGCCTTGTCGTTCCATGCCGTCAGGGACGCTATGTCCTCCGATTTTATCTTATGCTTCTCGCCGAGAGAGTCTGTCACCGTCACTTTCTTAGTCGGTCCGTTTGGCAGCTTCGCCCTACCCTCCAGCGTGCTGCCGTCCTCAAATGTCACTATTACAGGGTACTTTTTGACTTCACGTGAGATGTCAACCGCCGTGGTAACCAGCTGGCACGAGGCGAGCAACGCAGCACCGACACACCCCAGTATAACTGATAAGACAACTTTCTTTTTCATAGCTTAAACTTTTATTTAATACAACAATATCACTCAACGCATGCGCATCGGCTTCTTCACATTGAAGTCTGATATGCGGAAACCCACGCGCACGCCTACTCCCCAGTTGAATTCCTTGCCCACGTATGAGCCTTGGACGAAAACGCCTACGGCAGTTGAGCGTCCGAACTGATGCTCATAGCCTATGCGCCCGAGGCACATCACGCCGTCAAGGTCGTCTTTCTGCGTATTCCTTTCTGTACCGTCATAGTAGTCATATTCGTATTTCACAATGGCATAACCGCCATAAAGCGCAATGTAAAAGCGGTCGATGTTGTTGCTTAGCAGGTCAAGCCCGGGACCAACGGCGAACATCAACTGTGTTTTCTTGTCCGAAACATTGTCACTTTGCACTCTGTCACCGTAATCTACGGTGACATGCTTGTAGCCGTCGTACCATGAATAGCCGACCAGTAAAGAACCGAACACAGGACTACGCCAGTGTATATCAATATCAGCGGCAAGCATATCGCCCGGCTTTTCATAAGTTCCGCCAAAACTTTCATAATTATATGACACAGAATATTGCGACCAACCGAATTGCTGGGCACATACTTTCGCTGGCATTCCACTTGCCAATACGACAAGCGTTGCTATCAAAAGGCGTTTCATATCAAGCCTCCTTTCTCCACACTATATGCAGAATTGCCATTTAAAGCCATACGGACATCCATTTCACCGCTGCCGTCCTGTTTTTTCGGCGAATACGAACGGCAAATCTCTTCAAAGTCGTATGCGTCAATTTCCTTCGATGCTATCTTCTCACACAGCACCGGGTCATCGGCCAAAAACTTGCACAAGACCCTTATTACGCCTGCTCTCGCACGTCCGTATGTCGTAAGATATTCGCCCACACCGTCCTCTTTAAGTCCTATAATATAGGCGTCGCCGTCTGCAAAGCTCACCGGAACAAGCTCTCCCTTGCGGTTGAAATGCCAGCTGCCGCCGACCACAGCCAGCCTCAAATGCCGCCCCATGCCGAGACATTTCATCCATGCAGGACCCTTGTCACGTCCGCCACGGTCTTTATACGGTGCATAAACAAACGCCCCGGCCATTGCTCCGCCATGCTCAAGAGCCAACACTGACACACTGTCGGAAGGCAACCGCAGGCGCTTCCCGTCATTTGTGACGAAACGTAACGTGCCGCCACTATAATCAGGCAAAAGCGCCTTGCCCTCATACTTCACGCTGTCGTTCATCACGACCGCAGCATTCAGCTTTACAAATTCTTCCCTGAAAAGGCCTGCAACGCTGCACGACACAGCCATCTGACATATAACAACGGCAAGCGTACCCTTTGCCAATAGTTTCAAATGCCTGAAACAATGACTACATAAAATTCTTTCCATACCTGATATTACATTAAACTCTTGTTTCAGCAAATTTAAAATAAAGACATATAAATGTTAAATGGAAAGATAAAAAACAAGACAATTGTATCAAACTTTTACACTTTTGTGTACCATAGAGATTGTACTTTCGCCTTATTTGCCTATATTTGCAAGAACATCTTATCTACAAATGAAATACACGCCCCTGCATGGAAATACGTAAAAACGACTTCTTGTTTATCCCTGGAACTACAGATGAAATTCCGCCCGACGAATACCTGAAAACCGAAACATTCGTAAACATGGCTAAAGCACTGGCGCAAACCACCGACAGATTTGTGTACATAATCGATTACGCCAAGCGGAACTTCCTTTATGAGTCAATCAACATGGCATATCTTTTAGGCGAACCGGCAAACAACGTCGATTTTTTCGACTATAAAATGTACTTCAACCACATACCGGCAAACGAACAGCACAAATTCATTGAAATAAACATGGCCGCCTCAGCCATGTTCGCCCATATGCCAATAAAAGAACGGACAATGCACACAATAACATACGACTTCCACCTGATGATGAAGAAAAGGCAAAGGCTTGTCAACCATCATCTTACACCTTTGGCACTAACAGAAAGCGGACGCATGTGGTTGGCGCTGTGCACTATCGGCCTGTCGGCAATGCAAACAGCAGGACACGCCATCATAAAGAAAGCCGGCTCAAACATATATCATGAATACTCGTTGGACAGGCATGAATGGATTGAAAAAGAAATGGGGCGACTGCGCGACATAGAACGCAGCATATTGATTCTTTCTGCTCAAGGCTTCACAATGAATGATATAGCCGACAAGCTATGCAAATCGGTTGACACTATAAAGAAATACAGGAAAGGCATATTCAAAAAGTTTGATGTCAAGAACATAACCGCAGCCTTGACATACGCCACCAATTATAAAATGCTTTAACCGGAAGCACTGTTTTCCGCTTCGGGTTAAAGCATTCGACTTATCACTTTATCATTTCCAAGAACGTGTCCTCATCCACAATGGGCACGCCGAGCTTCTCGGCCTTCTGCAGTTTGGCAGGCCCCATGTTGTCGCCCGCAAGTATGAAGGAGGTCTTTCCGCTGATGCTGCCAACGTTCTTGCCGCCGTTCTGCTCGATGATGCGCTTGTACTCGTCGCGGCTGTGACGGGTGAACACGCCGCTGATGACAATGCTCTTGCCCTCAAGTTTTGTGCTGACGGCCTGTATCTGCTCCTCGCTGAGCGACATCTGCAGGCCGTAGCCGCGCAGGCGGTTGACGATTTCCATGTTCACGGGGTTGTGGAAATACGTTATCACGCTCTTGGCTATCACTTCGCCTACGCCGTCAACATCCGTAAGTTCCTGCAAAGAAGCCGTCGAGAGGGCGTCCATCGTCTTGAAGCGGCGTGCCAGCAGGCGTGCCGACATTTCGCCGACGAAGCGTATGCCGAGGGCGAAGACGACACGTTCAAACGGCACCTGGCGCGAGGCGGCTATGCCATCGACAACCTTCTGCGCCGACTTCTGGCGGCTTCCGTCGCCGTTGATTTGTTCGACGCGGATGTCATACAAGTCGGCTACGTTCCTTATAAGTCCGCGGCGATAGTACTCGTCAACGGTTTCAGGACCAAGGCTGTCGATATTCATCGCCCGGCGCGATATGAAATGTTCTATCCGTCCCTTGATTTGCGGCGGACATGACGTGTCGTTGGGACAGTAATGGGCGGCCTCTCCTTCATAACGCACAAGCTCCGCACCGCATTCGGGACAGCGCGTGATGAACTCGACAGGACGTGCCGACGCATCGCGGCGCGACGTGTCGACACCGACTATTTTCGGGATTATCTCTCCTCCCTTCTCCACATACACGTAGTCGCCCTCGTGCAGGTCAAGACTGCGGATAAAGTCCTCGTTGTTCAACGTGGCGCGGCGTACCGTAGTACCGGCCAGCTGCACAGGCTCCATGTTGGCAACGGGGGTGATTTGCCCGGTGCGGCCAACCTGATAGGTCACCTCGTTAAGGCGCGTACACTCGCGCTCTGCCTTGAACTTGTAGGCTATCGCCCACCGCGGACTTTTCGCCGTATAGCCGAGAGCGCGCTGCTGACGCAGCGAATTGACTTTAAGCACTATTCCGTCAGTAGCCACGGGCAGGTTCTTGCGCTCCGTGTCCCAGTAGTTTATGAAGTCGTATATCTCCTGAAGCGTCTTCACCTTGCGCATGCCGTCGCTTATCTTGAAACCCCACGCACGGGCGCGCATAAGGTTTTCATAATGCCCGTTGCCCCCGATGCCGTCGCCGAGGAGGTAATACAAATATGCGTCAAGCTTCCTTCCGGCGGCAACTTTCGGGTCAAGGCTCTTCAGCGTGCCGCTGGCGGCATTGCGCGGATTGGCGAACAGAGGTTCTTCGGCGGCCTCGCGCTCGGCATTGATGCGCTCAAACTCCTTCCACGGCAGCAGTATCTCGCCGCGAATTTCGAACTCGCGAGGCCAGTCGCCCGGCTTAAGTACCAACGGAATGGAGCGGATTGTACGCACATTCGCCGTAACGTCGTCGCCCT
This sequence comes from uncultured Prevotella sp., assembly GCA_900551055.1. GTDB lineage: Bacteria > Bacteroidota > Bacteroidia > Bacteroidales > Bacteroidaceae > Prevotella. Next base: position 37,144 of record URUK01000011.1, read on the forward strand.
GCACGCCGTCGCCGCGCGTCACTCCGCGCACCAACCGCCCGTCTACATAGGTCAGCGAGATTGACAGGCCGTCATACTTCATCTCGCAGCATATCTCAAAATCTTCGCCGCCAAGTCCCTTGCTCACGCTCTCGTAGAAGTCGGCCACGTCCTGCTCATTGTACGTATTCGCCAAAGACAGCATCGGATAACGGTGAGCCACCTGGCGGAACTCCGTGCTGATGTCGCTCCCCACGCGCTGCGTAGGCGAATTCGGGTCGGCCATTTCGGGGTGGCGCGCCTCAAGTTCCTGCAGCTCGTGCATCAAGAAGTCAAACTCCTGGTCGCCTATCGTAGGCTGGTTAAGCACGTAATACCTGTAATTATGTTCGTGCAGCTCCTGCCGCAGCTGCAATATCTGATGTTTCTCGTCCATCTGCCTATACTTTAATGAAATACTTTCACGGCGCAAAGTTAGCAAAAACGTATGACAAATGCAACCGGCTGAGAGCTAATTCCTCCACACAAGACAAAAGTGGCGGAAAGGTCAGTGAGCCTCTCCGCCACACGACAAGGCGTGACGCCGTGTCATTTTTTCTTCAAAGTTCCAGTCTCGCCCCAAAGCGTATATGTAATGGTATTGCCCTTGATATATCCTGTAATGTTGTCAACGCCGTAAGTAGTGGCAAACTCTCCCGTAACCTCATCATACGTATAGGTGCTGGTAAAATGTTCAGTCTGGCCGTCAAACACGGCTACTATATCAAGCTCCGTAGTCGACTCGAATGTCACCGTGACAGAGGCACCATCGAAAGTGCCGCGCCAAGATGTGTTCACAAGCTCGGCGTTAGTGGGGATTTTGTCACTGTCTTCGTCGTCATCGTCAGAACATGACGCAATGCCTACACACAAAACCATGGCGAAAAGCGCCATACCAATGTACCTTAATGTTTTCATCTTACTTTTTGTTTTTAGTTAATAATGTTAATGAATAAAATTATCAGACTTCAACCAAGTGTACAAAAAAGGTGCGGGATACTTTGTTTACCATTACTGTGTTGAGGCTCTGGACTGCCCACCATTATATAATAATAAACAAACCCACACCAAGAAGTATATAAACCTCCAGCATGATGCCGTGGAATATATAACTTGGATGTGGGCGTTCTTGCTTATTATCCATAATGGTAGAATTGTCCAGATTCCAACACAGGATATTTCAAGCCAAACGCCCTTCTTCGTATGTCCTTCCGAAGCGCGGCGAGCCGCACTCCCTGAATTGGTGCAAAGGTAAGGAATTTATCTCATACGCCAAAACATTATATTGCATTTCTTTACAAATCGAAATACATACCGGTGCATCACCATTTACCGACAGCGTAACGCCTTGTATTCCAGCGCGTTACAAAAGGCAATCTTTTTGCGTGCAAAAGATGGCCTTTTGGCTCGCAATTGGCGGCCTTTTGCAATGCGAAAGGTGGCCTTTCGCGAAATCGTCACAGACAATCTTTCCGCGCACTCAAAACCCACCTGAAAGAAAAAACTGATTACATGCCTTCATTTAGCTGCAAATATGGCATTTTGCCTTCGTCAAAGCCAAATGCACAAGTAAAAAAACGGGCGCAGACTTTAATGTCCGCGCCCTTGCACTTGAAATATTGCAATGTATTGCCGGCCTGAAATGCCGCCGTCACCTGTTTACAACGAAGTTGCGTATCTGGCACTCCGTGCCCTGTGAAGCGGCGTTCTTTGATGTCGACATGCGCAGACGCAGGGTGTGGCGGCCAGGGTTCAGCTCGGTTTCGAGCATGTACGTCCAAGGGATATACAGCGACTGGCTCCACGGTGTATATGTGTCGAGCCGCTTGTATGGCGCACCGTCAACGCTGTATTCGAGCGTTCCGGCCGACGGACCACATACGCAGAAAATGCCGATGGCGCGGCCTTCAAACGACAGCGTAAGGCTGCTGCCCGGGCGCTTGGCTTCAAGCATCGGCACGTCCACAAAGCCTTTGCGCTTCTCAAACTTGTCGTCAGGATGCCATTTGTCAACAATCGTCCAGCCTTTGCCCAAACGGGCCTGCGTTACAGGCAGGAACTCGCCTTTGGTATAGCTGTAAGGGTCGAGCAGCGTAGCCGGTATGTCATGGGGACGGCGCACGCTCTTTGCCGTTATGTTGCGCTGCATGTCGTCAAGAAGGTTGGCTATGGCCGCTGCATAGATGGCTTGCCCGGCAGGATGAGGATGCGAATAGCCGAACTCCTGCCATGTGAACTGTCCTGCCTTTATGCGTTCTGCTATCTCTTGGGCAAGGTTTACGGTAGGTATGCGGTAATGGTTGGCCACACGTTCGTAGTTCAAGATTACGTCGGGCACTTGTCCGCCATCATAAACGGGCAGGAAACCGTCGGTGGCGAAATGGGCTATCACGATGTCTGCCTCCGGGTTTGCCTCCAGCGCATGGCGTATCTCGCCCTCCACGCCACGCACCTGCTCAGTGGCGTTGAAGCCGTTAGTCATGTCGTTTGCCGAACCGTCGATGAACAGCAGGTCGATTTTCCCTTTCGACAGCACGTCGTTTTGCAGGCGGAACGCTCCGGGAGTGCTGCCCGTCGAGCTGATGCCGGCCTCAACAAATTCAAAATCTGTAAACGGGAAACGCTGCTGGAGCTGCTCCTCTATAATGTCTTTCCAGCCCTCCATCTCCGTTATTGAACCGCCGATGAAGGCAACACGGCCCTTGCGTTCCTTCTCGAACTTTATGAAAGAGTTGTCAAGGCCGCCACGCACGGTGTAATGCTGGAACTTCCTGTATTCCGGTTGCTTGCGCATTATGAAGTCTACAATTGGCTTAGGATTCTCCAGACTGTGCGGATGATGCCCCACGCCGGGCTTTATTATCATCTCGACCGTGCCGCCCATATCCATGTAACGCTTGCGCACCACATACATGTTCTCTTCTATCGGCACGCTCTTGTCACTGTCGCCACACACGCTGAATATAGGCACTCCGGCTTTCGCCAACGGTTCGAGCCGGTCTATCGGATTAGCGGTGAAACGGTCAAGCGTCTCTTCAGTCAGTCCCCATTTGTCCAATAAAGTCTGCCAGGAGTCCTTGTGTATCTTCTTCAGGCATGTGAACACATCGCTCAACGGGGCATCGAGATAAAGAGCTGAAACCTTGTCGGCATTGTGTGATGCCCAGACAATAGAATAAAGACCGCCGCGGCTAAGCCCTTCCATCACCACCTTAGGCGAAAGGCCGTATGTTTTTGTCATTGTCTGATAGAAGCGGTTGCCCATATCTATCGACCACGGGTTGGCATAATCATCTGTCAGGTCAAGATATGCAACATGGAAGCCTTTGTCAAGCAAGGCCATGTCGGCCCATGCAAAAGCATCGAAAAAAGCCGGCCGCCATATCCATGGATTGCCGGGAGCAGGCTTCGACGGCACTACGACCGTTGCATTGCGGCCACGGAACTTGAAGTCGTAACGGTCACCAGTATGCCATCGGCTCTTGAAACCGGGGAAAGCCTGCGGTTCGTGCCGCTTCACTTTTCCCGTCAATGCCGTATAAACGGTTTCTGCTATGCGTGCCGCTCCGACCTTGTCGGGATGTATCTTGTCAGGAAAGTGGGCGGCCATGCCGCTGGTCGGCGTGTGCAAATCAATCACTTTCAGCCCCTCACGACGAGCCACGTCCTTGATGGCAGGTATTATGCCAGCCGTTATCACACTGTCGTTGATGCCCCACTGTATGCCATACGCCTTGGCTGGAAGACAAAGGTAGATTTCCGGCTTCGATTCAAGTCCGCGCAGTTCCTTTATCAGGCGGCGCATATCCTTACGGAAATCCTTGCCATATTTCCAATTCTGGGGCTTTGAATCGTTTGTTCCAAGCTTCACGACAACGATGTCGGGCTTGAACGCCAGCACGTCCTTATACGCCTGCTCCTTCATATAGGGAAGTTCGCCGCGCATCAGCAGATGGCGCGCACTTACACCGAAGTTGCGCACTTCGTAGCCTTTGCCCAACAACTGGCCGAGCACAGCCGGATAACTGTCGCGCTCACGGTTCTCAACACCTGAACCGTAAGTGATGCTATTGCCGACACAGGCCACCTTGACTACATTCTGCTGTTCCTGTGCATACCCTCGGATTACACACACAAGAAAAAGCAGCAAAAGACAAAAATGATAAAAATGTTTGTTGTTCATGGTTTTTATGGTTGATTGGTTGAAATGTTTTTCAAAAACATCGTGCAGCAGAAAGCCTCCGGCTACTTCTTAGTAAACTTCTTTATCGCGCTGTAAGCATCATAAAGACCCAGTTCGCCAGCCTTGCTAAGGTCGCTGATACCAATATCTTCCTTGCCAAGATTTATATTGGCGATACCCCTGTTATAATAAGCTTCGGCAAGTTTCGGGTCTATCTTTATCGCCTTGTCATACTCTTCTATCGCCCTGGCATAATCCTTGTTGGAAGCGTGCAGGTTGCCACGGTTGAAATAAAGATATGCATTGTTAGGGTTCAGCTCTATCGCCTTGTCTAAATCAGAAATGGCACCGACTGTTTTCAGACGTACATCAGCCCCCCGGGAAGCGTCATATTCGTTGATTCGGGCCTGGCACACGGCACGCTGCCAATAAGCCAGGGACGACGTGCTGTCAGTCTGGATGTAAGCCGTAAGGTCGCTTACAGCATCCGCATAGTTCTGCACAACACTGTTGGCAATGCCGCGTTGAAGTATGAGTCCCTTGTCTTCCTGCAAATCACGGGAAGCATCAATGCGTACAGACAACGTGTCAACAAAGGCGAAAATATCTTTACTTTCCTGCTCTGACAGCTGTTTCACACCACACCTTATATAAATATTACGCAACGGCCTGGTGGCGAAATTAAACTTCTCGACATCGTTGTCATATGCTTGATATGCCTTGACCGCATTGTCATACGGACTGAACGAAAGCTGGAACATAGGCTGGAACACCACCTCTATCTTACGGTTTTGCACACGGCCACGGTACACCGTGGAATATTCATGCTGCACTGCGTTCTCGTCCTCGACAACAAGCTGGTTATACTTGTCAAAATCAATCTCGCTCTTCTTCCGCACTTCATCCTTCTTCTTCCTGCTCCACCTTTGCTGGCGGCCATAACGCTTGTCCATTTGCGCCTTGAAGATACGGAACTCGTCAAGTTCCGCTTTTGAAGTCATGCCGACCTTACGATAACAGCGGGCACGGTTGCTCAACCCGACCCAGAAATTAGGGAATTGGTCGATTAGCTTTGTATAATCCCTGATGGCACCGTAAATGTCACCCGTCCGCTCAAGAAGTACCGCACGGTTGTATATAGCCATGACATTGTCAGGCTCAAGGTTTATAATGTAATTGAAATCCTCTATCGCCCTGTTGTCATCGCCAACCTGAACACGCAACTGCCCTCTGTTGTAATGCGCAAGGAAATTATTGGGGTCAATCTCCAATGCTTTATCGTAATCTGCCATCGCACCGCTTAGATTATTGATGTTATAGCGGGCCAAGGCACGGTTTACATAATTGGTCGCGGTATTCGGCTTCAAATGGATTGCCTTTGAAAGCTGCGTGTCGGCATCTTTCCATTCACGCTGTGACAGACTTATCATTGCACGAAAAGCCCAAGCGTCACCGTCATATGGGTCAAGCTCAAGGCTCTTGTCAAGATATTTCGCTCCTTCTATCGTGTCCTTTTGCTGCAAACAAACCTCCGCCTTGAGCGAAAACGCCTTGGCATAAGTCTTCCACATCGTCATCATCGAGTCCAAATCGACATTCGCCGCGTCATAGTCTTTTTTTTCAATCTTGCACAATACACGGTTGAACCACAGATTCTTGTCATAAGGATTAAACTCGATTGTCTTGTCATAGTCTGCTATCGCTTCATCATACTTGTTCTGCTTGATACGGCACAATCCACGAAGCTCAAACAAATCAGGCACATACGGATTAAGCCTTATCGCCTCCGAACAGTCTTTTTCCGCTCCTACATAGTCGTCAAGATAAAACTTTGCCACAGCACGCAAGAACCAAGGTTCATAAAGGTAAGGCTTTACCATTATAACCTGGTTGAAGTATTGTATTGAAAGGACATAATCCTCATAATAAAGCGCGCTACGCCCCACATCGATAAGCCTGTCTGTCCTGAACTGCGAACAAACCGGCAAAAACGCGAACAATAGCAAAAATGACAGCAAAAACTTGCGCATATTAATTGAAGATGTCCTGAAATACAAATAAAAAACACGCGCCGCAGACCTGCAACGGTCACGACGCGAAAAAACCTTACAGTCTATTTATGGGCTATCTTGGTACGGTAATTGCAATTGAAACGGCCTTGCAGTATTGACTTCAACTTGTTTTTAATAAGCTGCCGGCGCAGCGGCGACACACGGTCGATGAAAAGTTTTGCGTCAAGATGGTCGAACTCATGCTGCATGACACGCGCCAAATAACCTTCTACCCATTCGTCGTGCTCGACAAAATCCCCATCCATATACTTGACACGGATACGCGTAGGGCGCTTAACACTTTCATGTATGCCCGGAACCGACAGGCATCCCTCCTCGGATGTGTCTACTTTCGTATCGTCATACTCAAGTATGTGTGGATTTATATATGCCTTGCGGAACCCCTTATATTCGGGTAAATCTTCTGAAAGCACATCAAGGTCTATCACAACCAGACGAATGCCAAGACCTACCTGGGGAGCCGCCAAGCCCACACCGTCAGACGCGGTAAGCGTCTCAAACATATTTGCTATGAGTCCTTTCAGATCAGGATAACTGTCATCGATGTCCTGCGACACCTTGCGCAGCACCGGATGACCATAAATATAAATAGGTAATATCATCGTTTTCTTCTTGCAGATTCCAAATAACCTTGCAATATTATCGTTGCACTCAACTCGTCGACAAGAGCTTTGTCTTGTCTTTTCTTCTTATGCAAACCGCCGTCTATCATCGCCCTATGCGCCAACACGGAAGTAAAGCGCTCGTCATAAAACTCAACCGGGATACCAGGGAATTCCTTACGCCAGCGATTTACAAACGGCACTATCCTTGCCATATTCTCGCTCGGGCTTCCATCAGCCTGCTTAGGCTCGCCGACCACAATGAGTTCGACCTGCTCCCTGCTGACATAATCGCGTAGGAAATCAAGCAGGCCTGACGTAGGAACTGTCACCAATCCACCTGCAATAATCTGCATCGGGTCGGTGACAGCTATGCCTGTACGCTTCTTTCCGTAATCGATAGACAGGATACGGCCCACGTATTTATTTCTGATTATACAACAACCAAGCATCAGGATACTGTGCCCTAAGCTCATTACGGCTGTTTACAGCATCCGCCTTGGTATCATAAGTAGCGGCAATGACACGGTACATCTGGTTTGACGGGTTATATGCCACTTGTGCGTCATATCCCTGGCTCTTAAGTGTAGCCTGTAAACCTTCCGCATTTGCCTGCATCGCGAAAGAACCGACAATGACGCTGAAATTCTTAAGACCGCCTCCATTGACAACAGACAAGCTTTCTTGTCTTACAGGAACATTGTCCGCATTATCAACAACCACGGTCTCGCTTGCAGGTTTCTCCACAACAGGAGCAACCACGGCGATTTCCTCATTACCCTGATTTTGTTCTGTGGCACGGTTCTCTTCCTGAGCTTTAGCTTTCTCATACATCTTCTTGTAAGCACTTTCAGATGATTTACAACCCGTAAACGCCAAAGCCACGCATAAGCCTGCGCACATAACCATGTATTTCTTCATAATTTCTCGTGTTATTGTTTAGAAATCAGTTTATTTTTCTACATTTATTGTGCGAAATTACACAAAAACGAGTAAAACCGCCGAAAAGTGGCACATAAAGTTTGTTAAATCAAACAAATACAGTGTTTTTAACAAAAAAGTCCGATAAAAACATTGGCTTTTGAGAATTTATCACTATTTTTGCTATCAGGAAATCCATTTACAAAAACAGGCATTATTGCTGACGAGAATTATTGTACAACATTAAACTTATATTAATTATGAAAGCATTAGGTTATATCGGCGCATTTTTAGGCGGCGCCATCGCAGGAGCGGCTTTAGGCTTGCTTCTTGCACCGGAAAAGGGTAAAGACACTCGCGAAAAGATAACTGACGCCATTGACGACTTTTGCCAGAAGCACAATATCAAGTTGAGCAGAAAGGAAATGAACGACTTGGCAGAGGACATCACAGACGTAGCTGATACCGAAAAGGCTTAAACCACTGTTTAGCACATGTTTTCAAGCGACAAGAACATTGAAACCATCGGCCAGCTCATACAACTGGTAAAACACAGTATCGGGCTTCAGGGAGAATACCTGAAGCTCGATATCATGGAAAAGACTGTAAGGATAATCACAGCCTTACTGCTCTTTGCCATACTCACACTGATTGTCATAGCAATCTTGTTTTTCATTTCGATGTCGGCAGCAATCGCTATGGGAGAATCAATCGGCTACCCTGCTTCATTCGGCATCATTGCAGCTTTTTATATTATAATATTCATTTTATTCCTCGTTTTTAGAAAAAGCTGGATTGAAAGACCGTTAATCAGATTCATAACCAGCTTGTTAATGGAATAAACCGTCCCAAAAACATGAAAAAAACAGAAACCTACAACACCTTGCACGAAATAAGGCTGCGCAAAGAAAATATCCTGTCTGAAATCAGGATGGACAATCAACAAATCAACATGCTTTGGAAAGACTTGTTTCGCAAGCCAGAACCAAAAAAGAAAGCACTTTCGCTCTCGTCCATCATGACAATGGGTACAGGAATGGCCGACGGCTTATTATTCATATGGAAATTATACCGCAAATATAAAAAGAAGTAGCTTAAAATATCAGGAAAACACAAAGATTTCAAAACCTATATAAATAAAAAAGGAGTACCGCTGTACTCCAACCTTGTTAACCTTAAATCTAATACTATGAAAAACACGGTGCAAAGGTACTGACATCTTAGGAATATTCCAAATTACGGCGCCTTTTGCTACCGAGTTTTATCATTTGTTAACTTATTTAATGCTAATTTTAATACATGTTTAGACTAAAAGTCAAAAACTTGTCCGTCATAGGCAAGTTTTATACCGTCTGGCAACATCCGATTAACATCCTCATGCAAACCGATATCATGCCCCATGTGCGTAAAGAAAGTATATTCCGCACCCACCTTACGGGCAAAAGCAACGGCCTGTCCTACTGTAAGGTGTGAATGATGGTCGGGAGTGAAGCGAAGGGCATTTACCACAAGAACCTTCACACCATAAAAAAACTCAAGCTCATTGTCGCTAATGGTTTTCATGTCGGTTATATACATCAAGTCACCAAGCCTGTACCCCAATATAGGGAGCTTGTCATGCATTACCTGAACAGGCATTACGTCAATTCCGCCAATACGCAAAGCCTGATGCGGCTTTATAACATTAAGGCTTATATTCGGCACTCCCGGATATTTATTTTTGCCAAAACAATAAGGTATAGAAAGCCTTAGCCTTTCCGCCGTCGTCAAATCAGAGAACACGTCTATCCTGCCAAACACGCAAAACGGCCGCAAATCGTCAATGCCGCCAACGTGGTCATAATGAACATGCGTCAACAAAACTGCGTCGATTTTCTTGAACTCCCGCCCCAACATCTGCTGGCGGAAATCCGGGCCACAGTCTATCAATATCCTTGTACCGCCAGCCTCCACCAATGCCGAAGCACGCAACCTCTTGTCATGCACATCAGTACTTGAACACACCTTGCATGTGCATCCTATGGTTGGCACACCTACAGATGTGCCCGTTCCGAGAAACGTGAGCCTCATCGTCAAATGATATTTACTTCAGGAGTTATCTCTATGCCAAATTTATCCTTGACATCGTCCTTTACGGCATCACACAATCTCAACACTTCCTCGCCACTGGCTCCGCCGTGATTTACAAGAACCAAAGCCTGCCGCAAATGGACACCGGCCCTGCCCATTGACCTGCCTTTCCAGCCACATTGCTCTATGAGCCAGCCTGCCGGTATTTTTTCATGTTCCTCATCGACAGGATAATGGGGAACATCACCAAACCTTTCTATCAACTGCAAGTATTTTTCCTTGCTCACAACAGGGTTTGTAAAAAAGCTGCCGGCATTTCCTTCCACTGCCGGGTCTGGCAGTTTTGCCTTGCGTATTCCTATTATGACATCCCTCAACTGTGCCACTGTCGGCGAACTTATACCTCTTGCCTCCAGTTCGGCACGTATGTTTCCATAACAAAGATGCGGCACAAAAATGTCCGATAATTTATATGTGACGTATGTTATCATATAACGGTTGCGCCATTCGCCCTTGAACTTGCTCCATCTGTAAGAATATCCGCATTCATCGTTTGAAAACACGCAAAGCCCGCCGTTTTCCATGTCTACGGCCTCAATCTTGTCTATCAAGTCCTTGGCCTCAACACCATACGCCCCGATGTTCTGTACCGCCGTAGCGCCTACTTCTCCCGGAATAAGTGAAAGGTTCTCCGCGCCGTACATGCCATTATCCACACACAGCCTTACAATGTCGTCCCATACTTCTCCGCTGCCGCAACGTAAATACACACTGCCGTCCATACGCATGGCATGACGTCCCTTTATGGCTGAATGCAACACCGTTCCGTCATAATCCTTGGTGAAAAGAACATTGCTGCCGCCGCCCAAAAACAACAGAGGGTGGTCGGAGTCGGTAAGCGAAGACGCCACCTGCCGTAGTTCTTCAACATCTGAAAACTCTATGAAACGGCGGCACTTCACGTCCATTCCGAACGTATTGTGCCCTTTCAAGCTATAGTCATGCAAATCTTTCATACCAAAGTTTTGACTGAATGAAAATCCGAAGGCCGGTTGCCTTACTCCGACAGGCTTACCAATTTCCACTCTCCGTCGATACGCTTGAACGTCAAACGCATCTCCATTCCATTGGCAATGCCACGCATCACGAATATCTTTTGAGTGCCCTCGGAGTATTTCTGGCCATACATTATATTATATATGGCTCCCGAAGGCAGTTCCGGAGCAAAGGCCGGCCATGTTTCAGGAGCTATCTCTCCCGTCATCGTACTGAAATCATCGTCGGGATCCGGCCCGGTGAACTCTACCGGATTGTTAAGACTTTCCAGTTGGAACTCAGAATCTGTGGCGAAACGCTGGTAAAACGCAAGAAACGAGGCATTGGTGTTGTTCACCATGTCATTTGTCCTGACTGAGGTCAGCATCCAACGGCCTCCTACCCTGTCGAACATGTATTTTTCAACTTTCTCTTCTACAAGGTTTACCTTTTCTATGACAACATTGTTTATCGAAGTGTCTTTCACCACGTCCATCTGCTTCTCGTTGTCGAATATCAGCGTGTAATAGCCCTGCTCCATAAAGAAAGGCTCCATTTTCCATTGTGCCCTTTTAACATAGGTCACGCTTTCCCCGTCAACCACCTTCAGCGGAAACTTTATCCTGCTGAACTGCAACTTGCTGTTGGCGGCAAAGTTGAATATGAAATCGTCAAACAGTTCGTCGGCGGCCTTCGGCATCGGCTGTTTCGAGATTATTTCCACTATGGTGTCAATAGCGGCGGTATCTACGGTAAGCGTCGTGTCTACGGCCGTAGAGTCTGCCGCCTCCGGCTTCCTGTCGGAGCAGCCTGTCCACACCATCAACATTGACAGGCACACAGCAAAGAGCAATAAAAGACCCTTTCTCATAATTTCCTTAACTATTTCAGCGGATGCGTGAAAACCGGCGCATGGTTTATACGGCCTAAAGCGATACGGCATTTACCGCCGGAACAACACTGCGTTGTTGCGCCTTCAGCACCGCTTTACACGCGTCTGTAACAGTCTCTCAAAATTTGCGCAAAAGTACAACTTTATTTTGGTTTATGGCATATATTCAAGCTAAAAATATTACCTTTGCATCAAGATTTTAATACGCATCAAAATTATCTTCAAAATGATACTCGACAAAATAGCGAAACTGCTTGAAGAAGTAAAAGGACTTAATGCTTCAACGCCTGAAGAAATAGAAGCTTTAAGACTTAAATACCTAAGTAAGAAAGGCGAAATCAACACTCTTATGGCCGACTTCCGCAATGTTCCGGCGGAACAGAAAAAGGAAGTCGGAATAAAAATCAACGAGTTGAAACAAACCGCGCTCGAACGCATCAACTCGCTGCGCGAACAATGCGAGGCCGAAGACAACAGGAACGAAGACACTGACCTTACACGCACGCCTTATCCCATTAGGTTCGGCACGCGGCATCCGCTTACAATAGTAAAGAACGAGATAATCGACATCTTCTCGCGCATGGGATTTACGCTTGCCGACGGCCCTGAAGTCGAGGACGACCTCCACGTATTCACAAAGATGAACTTCGCCGCAGACCATCCGGCACGCGACATGCAGGACACATTCTTCGTTGAGACCAACCCCAACGACGTTACCAAGAACATCATCCTGCGCAGCCACACAAGCTCCGTTCAGGCACGTGTCATGGAGACGACGCAGCCTCCTATCCGCGTAATCTGCCCAGGACGTGTCTACCGCAACGAAGCCATCACGGCGCGCGCGCACTGCTTCTTCCACCAAATAGAAGGACTTTATATCGACAAAAACGTATCGTTCACCGACTTGAAGCAGGTCCTTCTTACTTTCGCACGCGAACTTTTTGGGGCAGACACAAAAATCCGCCTGCGTCCGAGCTACTTCCCGTTCACCGAACCAAGTGCGGAGATGGACATTTCGTGCCACATCTGCGGGGGCAAGGGCTGCGGTTTCTGCAAGCATACGGGGTGGGTTGAAATCCTTGGATGCGGCATGGTTGACCCCAACGTGCTCGAGCTCTGCGGCATAGACAGCAATGTTTACAGCGGTTACGCTTTCGGTCTCGGTGTCGAACGCGTCACAAACCTGAAATACCAGGTGTCCGACCTGCGGCTGTTCTCCGAGAACGACGTCCGCTTCCTGCACGAATTTGACTCGGCAAATTAATTCTTCAGGAAACAAGGGACAAGGAGAGAAGGAACAAGTAGAGGCCAATTGCCGCATGCAGGCATGCAATGAAACAAGAACATCTACTTGCTCCTTCTCTCCTTACTATTTCAAAGCAAAAGGCAAACACATGAAAGAGCGTCTTTTCACACGCAGTTACATTTTCATCCTCGCGGCAAACTTCCTCCTTTATTTCGGCTTCTGGATACTCATACCCGTCCTGCCGTTCTATCTCCGCGAGACTTTTCACTGCCCTGCCGCAATACTCGGCGCCATACTTAGCTGCTACACGGTGAGCGGACTGTGCGTGCGTCCGTTTTCAGGCTATCTCATGGACAAGTTCCCACGCAAGCCCATATACATACTTTGCTATTTCGCATGCACGGCAATCTTCCTCGGTTATATCGCTGCCGGAGTGCTTACATGGTTCATTGTGCTGCGCGCGCTCCACGGCATAGCGTTCAGCAGCGTGAGCGTAGGCGGCAACACGCTGTGCGTTGACATCACCCCGAGCAGCCGCAGGGGTGAGGCGCTGGGCTATTACGGACTGATGAACAACACGGCGATGGCCCTCGGCCCAATGACAGGACTTTTCATGCACGACAACGTCAGCTATAACGGGATATTCCTTACGGGCATGGCTTTCAGTACGGTGGGCTTGCTGTTCGCCATGTGCATAAAGGCACGCACGCCTGAATCAATCAAAGCGCGGCAGGCAGGCGCTGCTCCGGCCGCCACTAACCGCAAACTGTCGCTCGACCGCTTCTTCCTTGTCAAGGGGATACCCGTCAGCATTTCCTTGCTTATGCTCTCCATTCCTTACGGGGCGACGACAAACTTCGTGGCAATGTACGCACGCGAAATCCACCTCGACGTTCCGTCGGGATTTTTCTTCACGCTAATGGCCGCAGGCATGGGTGCCTCACGCCTTGTAGCCGGCAAAAAGGTTGACCAGGGATACATCACACAGTGCATCCACATCGGCCTTTACCCTGTCGTGCTGGCGTTCTTCATACTTAGCATGTGCCGCTTCGCCGCACCTTTCTCCACAGGCATTGCCGAAGCAATGTTCTTCTCCGTCCCCGTGCTGCTCGGCATCGGCTTCGGCGTTATATTCCCGGCCATGAACACTCTCTACATCAACCTTGCGCCCAACAACCAGCGCGCCACAGCCACCAGCACTTACCTGACGGCCTGGGACGTCGGCATTGGCATTGGCATAGCGACAAGCGGCATCATAGCGCACTACTTCACATTCTACATGGTTTACCTCATCGGCTCCGCACTCTGCCTTGTCTCAATGCTTTATTTCAACATGAAAGTGACGCCGCATTACAACCGCAACAAGCTCAGGTAAATGGTACTGAAAGTTACGGCTACAGGTTAAAGTATCAACAACTTCACTTACTGCTAAAATAAAACGTGGCTTTTTGCAGTCCAAAAGGCCACGTTTTACCTTCTAAAAGGCCACGTTTCGCAATGCAAAACGTGGCCTTTTGCAACGCATTGGCTTACAGCACGTTACCCCACACTACGGCAAGCCGCGCCCAAACTGGCACAAACCGCACTGACGGCGGCCGCCTTGGCGGCTGGCAACAACGCAGAAACTCATTACCGGAACAAGCAAATATTGTGACGGAAAAACATCAAACAGAGTGACTTTTAATGCGAGTAAATGTTAAATATTAGTTTTTTAGCATTTAAAATTTGCATTTTACGCAATAAAACTATATATTTGCGACATCTTATTTATGATTTCGAAGATTTTAACGAAATCGTCAGAGGTTGGCTGCATCCTGCGCCAACCTCTTTTTATATAACCTGCTTTTTCGTCCGCATTGTTTGGACATTTGACCGGATTTGCCTATTTTTGCGACAAACAATACTACTTTCACCATGAAAACGCTTAAACTACTTGCCGTTATCCTGTCGGCCGCCATCTGCTTGGGGGCGTGCGAAAAGGCCGAACTGGAAAAAGAAAAAGGACACGAAGAACAGCCTTCCGGCGACGGAGGAGGATGGATTGAGGAAGTGGGCGACGGCAGCGACGACGGCTTTGACACAGGCAGCGTGGTTGATGTCGCCACGTTCCGCAGCAACAGCATAGGCCGGCAGGTGTGGCTTAAAGGCTACATTGTCGGCGCGGCGACGGGCGCCAACAACAAGACAAAATACGAGTTCGGCCCTACATTCACCCTACACACGGCCATCCTGCTGGCCGACGACCCGGCGGAGACCAACCCCGGCAAGGTTGTCCCCATACGATTGCAGCAACAAAAGTACCGGGCCATGCTCAATTTGGAAGACAACCCCGGCAACAAAGGCCGATACGTAGCCATATTCGGCTTACAGGAGACCTACCTCGGCATGCCTGGGATAAAGGACATCGACGCGTTGGAACTTGACCCCGACTGAACAACAAAGCGGCGTCTGAACGCGAACGCAATTCTGAATTTTGTTAAATTTTGACAGCACGCAGTGCATTTTCATTAAATAATTTTTGCCAAACAGACCAATATCCTTATCTTTGCATATATAAAACCGCATGAATGTCAGCAAAGCTCCAATTCATTAGGAGTTAAAGGAGTTAAAGTAGTTAACGTTCGCTCCGCTCACTAAAGAGTTAAAGACAAATGCCTTGTAGGTTTATGCCTTATCAACGGCAGTAGGGCTGTTTGCAGATATTCATTAAAACTAATTAAAACAACATTTTACAAAACCCTTGCCTATCGGAACATCATTACTTCAAGAACAAAAAAAGTAATAATGAAAAATCTTAACGCATTGACCGACGAGGAACTCGCCTTGGCCTACATTGACGGAGACAACAGCGCCTTCGACGAGCTTTTGTCGCGCAACCAGGGCAAGCTGTTCTCATATATCCTGTTCGTGGTAAGGGATGAAGACAAGGCCAACGACCTGTTCCAAGAAACTTTTGTGAAGGTCATAACCAAGCTTCATGAAAAGCGCTACGTTGACAGCGGCAAGTTCAGCGCATGGATTATGCGCATTGCCCACAACGTGATGATGGACTGGTACAGGGAGCAACGCGCCCGCAACCTAATCGAACTGTCCGAGGAGAACAACCTGTCGAACCTGAGCAAGAACGACATCCTTGAAATAAACGTGGAGAACCGCTACGTCAACGACCAGATTATGACCGACGTAAAGAAGATGATGAACATGCTGCCGCCCACACAGCGCGAAGTGGTATTCATGCGTTTCTACCAAAACCTCTCGTTCAAGGAAATCGCCGAGCTTACCGGCGTGAGCATAAACACGTCGCTCGGACGCATGAGATACGCCATTCTCAACCTGCGACGCATGACAAGGGAACACAACATAGCCCTGCAATTGGACTGATTTAATTAAGAATTAAGAGTTAAGAATTAAGAAAATATGCCTTGTAACAATCAACAAGAGTATTTTTCTTAATTCTTAACTCTTAATTCTTAATTAGTTTACAGCATTTTCAGCTCCCTTATTTTGGCCTCCGGGTCGGCGGCTTTGAATATGTAGCTGCCGCTTACGAGCACGTCAACGCCAGCAGCGACGAGCCGGGGCGCGGTGTCGGCCTGCACTCCCCCGTCGACCTCTATCAGCGCACGGGAACCCGACCCGGCGATAAGTCCGCGCAGACGCTTCACCTTGTTTATAGTGTTCTCAATGAAGGCCTGCCCCCCGAAGCCGGGGTTGACGCTCATAAGCAGCACCATGTCAACGTCGGCAACAACGTCTTCAAGCATGCTTACGGGCGTAGACGGGTTGAGAGTAACCCCCGCCTTCATTCCTGCGGAGTGTATTTCGCGTATCGTGCGGTCGAGGTGCGTGCAAGCCTCGTAGTGCACGTTCATCATCATCGCGCCCGTCCTGGCGGTACGGGCGATGTAACGCTCCGGTTTCTCAATCATGAAATGCACGTCGAGCGGCTTCTTGCAGGCACGCGCCACAGCGTCTATGACGGGGAAGCCGAACGAGATGTTGGGCACGAACACACCGTCCATCACGTCAAGATGGAGCCAGTCTGCCTCGCTCCTGTTTATCATGTCGATGTCGCCTTGCAGGTTGAGAAAGTCGGCAGCCAGCAGCGAAGGTGATACCATTGTAGCCATAACCTCTACTGTATTGCGTCAGTTAAGGCAGTAGGCCTCGACCTGCCCGTTAACCTTTATCACGCGGTATGTGTAGGCAATCTGCCTGATTAAATTCAGCGTCTTGAACGACGGCGACTTCTCTTCTTGTGTAAAATACTTCATAGGCATGTAGTTTTGATTTGTGTCCCTTTATTTATGTAACGCCTGCAACAGTTTTTTATTACACATTCCGCAATGTTTTTTTGCCGCACTCCTACCGTGCAACGTCCCGCCCCACCTTCTTTTGCCGACAGGTCAGCCGTCGGCTGCGCAACCGACTGACTGTCAATGCGTTGCGAAAGGCCGCCTTTCGCATTGTAAAAGGTGGCCTTTCAGCGTGTAAAAGACGGCCTTTTGCATTGCAATTTGCCACCTTTTGATTGAAGGTTGGAAACCAGCGGATTTGCAATCTGTTGCACAATCGCACGCCAGACTATAAATCCGACGATACGGCTTGGAGCACATGCCTGCATCAGCTGCATTAAAAAGACAAGCATGACACTTGCACTTATCGCCGCAATCACAACGATACGAAAGCAGAATTAACATTATTATAACAAAAAATTATACCGTTTCTCTTGCTTATTTCAAATCAAAAGCATAACTTTGCATCATAAAACAAACTGAAACTGCCTACTATACGCAGAACGGCAGGCCGTGAGGCATAGCTGAAAACATTTCAATTCAAAACAATATTATTACTAATTCTAAAACAAATTGATTATGAAAAAGATTTTTACTCTTTTAGCAGTGGCCCTCATTGGAGGCAGCATGAGTGTTAACGCACAAAAGACTTGGAACTTCTCCGAGTGGGAAGCAAGGGACTATACCACTACTGAAACAATCGAAGATCTTACGGTTGTTGCAACAAGTGATAAAAAAATCGTCATTGACGGAAGCAATAAGACCATCAATGACGTAAAATACACACAGCGTCTTAAGTTCGGCGGAAGCGGTGCTGAAGACTCACGCAATGTCAACTTTCAAGTCGACGGGCCATGTACAATAGCAATAGGAGCAACTTCTTCAAGTAACAATGCCGACCGTGTTATAAACGTTGCAGCAAGTACATTCGACAACATAATTGGCGAAATTAGCGCTCCAGGCGGTAGTGTTGTAGAAGGAACTGTAAGCTATACATCCTCCGAACCAACCACAATATACGTTTACAGTAAAAGTTCCGGTGCGAACATCTACTACATCACGGTTACTCCTGACGGATCAGCCGGTATCAACGGCGTTGTAGCAGAAGAAGAGGCTGACCCGAACGCGCCCGTTTACAACCTTGCAGGTCAGCGCGTTGACAAGAACACGAAGGGCATACTTATCCAGAACGGAAAGAAGTTCGTGAACAAATAAGCCCTACCTATTTTAATAATAACAAAGCCCCGTGCCGCCAATGGCATGGGGCTTTATCGTTGCTACATCATTATTAGGTATGCCACAAAGGCATGTGCAAACGCAAAATACCCACATATTATGATTGCACAATTCACGGAAAATAAGTTACTTTGCAGCTGAAAGCAATAACAGACATGAAGGCATAAGCTACAAAAACAGGCGGACAATGAAGAACAACAAGATGTACGAGGCCGACGACAAGATGATTTCGCTTATCGCCGACAACTACAACATACTGCAAAGCCTCGGCAGGTTCGGCATAAACCTCGGCTTCGGCGACAAGACTGTGCGCGAAGTGTGCGACGACCAGGGCGTTGACACATACACATTCCTCGCCGTGGTGAACTTCTCAATCAACGGACACCGCGACATAGACGACGGCGGACGCTTCTCAATCCCTACCCTGCTGCACTACCTGAAGGCGTCGCACGAGTATTACCTGAACTTCCAGCTGCCCACAATACGCAAGGAGCTGGCCGCAGCCCTTGACGAAAACGACAACCTGGCACGCCTCATCATGAAACTGTATGACGAGTACGCCCACGAGATAAGGAAGCACATGCAGTACGAGGAGAAAACGGTGTTCCCATACGTGGACAACCTGCTGGCCGGAAAAGTGAGCGACGACTACGACATGGAGACCTTCTCGAAGAAGCACGGACAGACTGACCAGAAGCTGCGCGAACTGAAAAACATCATAATAAAATACCTTCCGAGCGACATACAGCACAACAACCTGCTTACAGCCACGCTCTACAAGCTGTACAACAACGAGGAATGGCTTGAAAACCACTCGCTCGTGGAGGAAAGCATATTCATCCCCGCAATCAGGAAACTTGAACTGAAATACAAGCAGAACAACGTAAGCGTAAAGATTTCGAAGATGATTAGCCGGAACCAGGACGGCAGCGAAGTGCTTAGCGACAGGGAGAAAGACGTCATCGTAAGCCTCGTGCAGGGCATGACGAACAAGGAGATTGCCGACCACCTGTGCATTTCCATCAACACGGTCATCACCCACCGCCGCAACATAGCGCGCAAACTGCAAATCCACAGCCCGGCAGGACTGACGATTTACGCCATCGTAAACAATCTTGTCGACATCTCGGCAGTGAAGCTTTAGCCTCAAGTTTGCAATCACAGGCAGGCCGTGCGCCTTGCCGTTTGTAACAGTCCATCACACGGACGACAAACGGCAAGGCGCATTTTTATTTTGTTTTCCAATTTAAAAACACGCAAAAAGCTGCTCGATTTGAAAAACTTTTCATATCTTTGCGCCGTCAAAGTTTTACAAAATGGAAAACTTTTGAAAATCAAAATATAAAAAAGTTTCCCAAAACGGATAACTTTTCATACAACAAAAGACAACAACATTACACGAATAACGATAATGAACGCAATGAATTTCACCATCACCAAACGCGACGGGAACACCGAACGGTTCAGCCTCGACAAAATCATGAACGCGATAATAAAGGCGTTCGACTCGGTAAAAGAACCGGCAGACCTGAACTGCATATCGCGTATAATAAGCCATCTCGATCTCAAAGACGGCATCACAGTAGAAGACATACAGAACCAAGTGGAAGAAGCGCTGATGCGCGAAGGCTTTTACAAGGTTGCAAAAAGTTTCATGCTGTACCGCCAGCGGCACACCGAAGACCGTGAAACGATGGAAAAGATGAAGTTCCTTGCCGACTACTGCACGGCCAGCAACGCCGCAACAGGCTCGAAATATGACGCCAACGCCAACGTGGAACACAAGAACATAGCCACACTTATAGGCGAACTGCCAAAGTCGAACTTCATCCGCCTCAACCGAAGACTGCTCACCGAGCGCATCAAGAAGATGTATGGCAAGGAACTGGCCGACAGATACATTTACATGCTTGACCACCACTTTATATATAAGAACGACGAAACAAGCCTTGCCAACTACTGTGCATCCATCACGATGTACCCCTGGCTGATAGGCGGAACCGTGTCAATAGGCGGGAACTCGACAGCCCCAACCAACCTAAAGTCGTTCTGCGGAGGCTTCGTCAACATGGTGTTCATGGTGTCAAGCATGCTCAGCGGAGCATGCGCCACGCCCGAATTCCTCATGTATCTCAACTATTTCATTGGCTTGGAATACGGCAAAGACTATTGGCGCGAGGCGGAAAAGGTTGTTGACCTGTCGGTAAAACAGCGCACAATAGACAAGGTGGTGACCGACTGTTTCGAACAAATAGTATATTCAATCAACCAGCCTACGGGCGCAAGGAACTACCAGGCCGTGTTCTGGAACATCGCCTATTACGACAAGCCTTACTTCGAAAGCCTGTTCGGCGAGTTCCGTTTCCCGGACGGAAGCCAGCCCGACTGGGACGGACTTAGCTGGCTGCAAAAGCGCTTCATGAAGTGGTTTAACCACGAGCGGACAAAAACCGTGCTGACGTTTCCCGTCGAGACCATGGCCCTGTTGACAAAAGACGGCGACGTGATTGACACCGAATGGGGCAACTTCACCGCCGAAATGTACGCCGAGGGGCACTCGTTCTTCACCTACATGAGCGACAACGCCGACTCGCTAAGCTCATGCTGCCGCCTGCGCAACGAAATCCAAGACAACGGCTTCAGCTATACGCTCGGCGCGGGAGGCGTGTCTACAGGCTCGAAAAGCGTGCTCACAATCAACCTGAACCGCTGCATACAGTACGCCGAGAACAACGGTGTGGACTACAAAGAGTTCCTTTGCGGCATCACCGACCTTGTACACAAGGTGCAACTGGCATACAACGAGAACCTTAAAGAACTGCAACGCGCCGGCATGTTGCCGCTGTTCGACGCAGGCTACATCAACATCGGCCGCCAATACCTCACCATCGGCATCAACGGGCTGGTAGAGGCGGCGGAGTTCCTCGGCCTCGAAATCAACGACAATCCGGACTACCTGTCATTCGTCCGCTCAGTCCTCGGCATCATCGAGAAGTACAACAAGCAGTACCGCACAAAGGACGTGATGTTCAACTGCGAGATGATACCGGCCGAGAACGTCGGTGTAAAGCATGCAAAATGGGACAGGGAGGACGGCTACGCAGTGCCGCGCGACTGCTATAACAGCTACTTCTACGTGGTGGAAGACCCTTCGCTGAACATCCTCGACAAGTTCAAACTGCACGGAGCGCCCTACATCGAGCACCTAACCGGCGGCTCGGCGCTGCACATGAACCTTGAAGAACACCTGTCGAAGACGCAGTACCGCCAGCTGCTGCGCGTCGCCGCGAAAGAGGGATGCAACTATTTCACGTTCAACATACCCAACACCGTGTGCAACGACTGCGGCCACATAGACAAGCGCTACCTGACGGAATGCCCGCACTGCCACAGCAAGGACGTTGACTACATGACCCGCGTAATCGGCTACTTGAAGCGCGTGAGCAACTTTTCGGCGGCACGTCAGGCAGAGGCGGCACGCAGACATTACATCAAAGCCTAACGGACAGCAGCCATGTTGAAGTACGTTGACACGGACATCGTGTTCCAGGAAATCCCCGACGAGGTGACAATCGCCGTAAACATATCAAACTGCCCGTGCCGGTGCAAGGGCTGCCACAGCAAACACCTGTGGGCAGACACCGGCGAACCGCTGACTACCGACACAGTAGATGGACTGATGTCGAAATACGGGGGAGAGGCTACATGTTTCTGTTTCATGGGCGGCGACGCCGACCCCGAAGGCGTTGCGTCACTGTCACGCTACGTAAGAGGACGGTATCCCGGCATGAAGACGGGATGGTACAGCGGCCGCAGCCGGGCAGGCCAACCGTCGGTACTTGACGCTTTCGACTACGTAAAGCTCGGGCCTTACGTGGAAACGCTTGGCGGACTGAAACATACGACCACCAACCAAAGACTGTACAAACGCCGCGACGACGGCCGTATGGAAGACATTACAAGCCGCTTCTGGCGCAGGCAATGACAGGCGGCAATGCAAAAGGCCACCTTTTGCATTGCAATATGCCACATGTCACCTTGCAAAAGGCCGTCTTTCGCAATGCGAAAGACGGCCTTTTGCAATACGTTGAGTTACAGGGCGTTACGCCACAGGCCGCATATACCATAATAACATGACGCAGGCGGAGGCGCGGAGGCAGCTTTGCAAACATACCTTAATTATATAACGACAATACCAAAAATACCTTTATAAATTTCAATATTCGGATTTTAATCACTACATTTGTAGCCGGAAACGTAAAAAACTACGAAATCTATTAAACCCAAACAAATACACTTACAAACTTGAACCTATGAAACAAATACAGACATTACTGCTATGCCTGCTGTTTCCGTTTGCAGTTTACGCATCAGGATGGGACGATGCGAAATACAGACAAATAGAACAAAGCATCAGGACACCACAGTTCGCCGACCGTACTTTCGACATTACGAAATACGGAGCGTCGCTGAAAGCCACGCCGGCGCAGAACCAGAAAGCCATAAACAGCGCCATCGAAGCGTGCTCGAAGGCAGGAGGAGGCCGCGTGGTGATACCCGAAGGAACATGGAACACCGGCGCAATAAGGCTCAAAAGCCACGTGAACCTTGTGATTGAGAAAGGCGCAACGCTGCTGTTCGCATTCGACAGGAGCCTCTATCCGCTCGTGGAGACACGCTGGGAGGGGCTTGACTGCATGAACTACTCACCCCTGATCTACGCCTACAAGGAAACCGACATAGCCATAACGGGCGAAGGCACCATAGACGGCAACGCCTCTGACGACACATGGTGGCTGATGAGCGGAAAGACGCCGAAAAGCAAAGACGTGCCCGTCGCCGAGAAGCAGCAGAACCCCGGAGGACGCGCCGACCTGCTGAAGATGGCCGAAGACGGCGTGCCCTTGGAGCAACGGGTGTTCGGCACGGGCAAGGGCCTGCGCCCGCAGATGGTAAACCTCAACCAGTGTGACGGCATACTAATCGAGGGCGTGACGATGGTGCGCTCGCCGTTCTGGGTGATGCACCCACTGCTTAGCAAGAACATAACCGTGAGGAACGTCACAGTACACAACGACGGGCCCAACGGCGACGGCTGCGACCCTGAGTCGTGCGAGAACGTATTGATTGAAAACTGCGTGTTTGACACCGGTGACGACTGCATCGCCATCAAGAGCGGACGCAACGAAGACGGGCGCGAGGGCGGCAAGGGACGCTACACCGGACGGCCAAGCAAGAATATCATTGTGCGCAACTGCATGATGAAAGACGGCCACGGAGGCGTGGTTATAGGCTCTGAAATATCGGGAGGCTGCAACAATGTGTTCGTGGAAAACTGCAAGATGGACAGCCCCAACCTCGACCGCATACTGCGCATAAAGACAAACTCAGCACGCGGCGGCGTGATAGA
Source organism: uncultured Prevotella sp. (assembly GCA_900551055.1). GTDB lineage: Bacteria > Bacteroidota > Bacteroidia > Bacteroidales > Bacteroidaceae > Prevotella. Next base: position 61,124 of record URUK01000011.1, read on the forward strand.
GAACATATACATGCGCAACGTCGAGGTAGGCCAGTGCGCCGAAGCGGTGCTGAAAATCAACCTCGACTACGAACCGAAGGAAATAGCCAAGCGTGGATTTTACCCCACGGTGCGCAACGTCTACATGGAGAACGTAACCTGCAAGAAGAGCAAGTACGGCGTGATGATTGTAGCCTTCGACGACCGCACCAACGTAAGCAACATAAACCTGAAGGACTGCCGCTTTGACGGCGTGTACAAAAAGCCCGTGTACATCACAGGCAAAACGGAGGGAGTGAACTACGACAACCTTGTCATCAACGGCTCGCAAATCCTCTCGGAATACCCGTACAAGCATTACAGCGAGTGGATGACGTACTCCGAAATGAAGCGCGTACCCCTACCCTACATGCTCGACTTCGCCAAGAAGCCGCGGTGGAACTATGCCAGCGGTATAGAACTCGAGGCGATGCTCGACACTTACCTGGCGTATGGCGGCGACAGCATAATAAGCTATCTGAAGGCATATCCTGCCAGAATGATTGACGAAAAGGGAAACATCACGGGCTACAAGTACGAGGATTTCAACCTTGACAACACCCGTCCGGGACGCTTCATACTGCGCATGAACCAGCTTTTCCCCGAAAAGAAGTCGGACAAGGCTCTCAAGACAATCTTCAAGCAGCTTGAAAAACAGCCGCGGACAAAGGACGGCGTGTGGTGGCACAAGGCCATATACGCCCACCAGGTGTGGCTCGACGGCGTGTATATGGGACATCCATTCTACACGATGGCAGCCCCGATACTGAAAGGAGAGAAGAAAGCCAAGAAGTATTATGACGACGCTTTCGAGCAGATAAGCAAGACTTACAACCGCACTTACGACGAAAAGACCGGCCTGTGGAAACACGCCTGGGACGAGACCAACAGCATGTTCTGGGCAAACAAGGAAACCGGACTGTCGCAACACACGTGGGCAAGGGCGCAGGGATGGTTCGCTATGGCTATCCTCGAAGTGCTTGACGCACTGCCGCAGGACTACGAGAACCGCGGCAAGCTTATCGAAATGCTGAACAACGTGATGAAGGCCACAGTGAAGAAACAGGACAAGAAGACCGGCGTATGGCGCGACGTGCTCGACGTTGACGACCCTCGCAACTACTTTGAAGCCACGGCTTCGTCGATGTTCACATACGTTCTGCTTAAAGGTTCGCGCCTCGGCTACTTCGGCGAGGACATGAAGAAGGCCGGAATCAAAGGCTACATGGGCATACTGAAAGAATTTGTCAAGGTGAACCCCGACAAGACCGTGTCGCTTACACGCTGCTGCGAAGTGTCCGGACTCGGGCCTGACAACCCCAAGAGCCGCCGCCGCGACGGTTCGTTTGAATACTACATAAGCGAACCGATACGTGACAACGACGGCAAAGGCATAGCTCCGTTCATCTGGGCTTCGCTCGAAATGGAGAAAATGGGTTACGACGTTGCAAGCCTGAACAAATAAAAACAAACCATAAACAAAAACAGACAGACTGGCAAGCAGCGCGCACGCAACGGGACAAACCCGGCACGCCGCTTGCCAGTACGTCTGCAATAAAACTAAAACAAACAACAAATGAAAAGACAAATTTTACTCTTTGCAGCGGCAGCATTGACCTCTACCGCCGCATTCTCACAAACCGGCGCCCCTGCATTCCCCGGAGCTGAAGGCCACGGAAGATATGTAACAGGCGGCCGTGGCGGAGAAGTAAGGGTGGTGACAAACCTCAATGACAGCGGCGAAGGCTCGTTCAGATGGGCTGTCGACGGCTCTGAAAAAAAGATTGTAGTATTCAATGTGGGTGGTGTAATTCCCTTGGAGTCCGACCTTGAAATAGGAGCTAATACCACAATTGCCGGACAAACTGCGCCCTATCCGGGAATAACATTGCGATATTACACGCTCCGTCTTGGCGGCGACAACATCATAATACGTTTCATCCGCAGCCGCAGAGGCCAGGAAAAAGACGTTGACGATGGAGCAGATGTCATTTGGGACAGACACCGCACAGGAATAATCCTCGACCACTGCTCGTTCAGCTGGAGCATCGACGAAGTTGCATCGTTCTATGACAACAACAACTTTACAATGCAATGGAGTACCATTGCCGAGAGCCTGAACAACGCAGGACACGGTAAAGGGGCACACGGATATGGCGGAATATGGGGCGGAAAACTTGCCAGTTTCCATCATAACATGATAGCACACGTATCAAACCGCTCGCCGCGTTTCAACGGCGCACGCTACGGATGGGACGGATACACGGACAACTACCTGTACGACGAATACAATTGGGCAAACACTGTGCAGGCTGAAAATGTTGATTTACGTAACTGCGTGGTGTACAACAGCGCCGGCGATTGCTACGGCGGCCCGGGCGGAGGACAAATAAACATGGTGAACAATTACTATAAAGGCGGTCCGGCAACAAGCAATTCAAAAGCACGCAGGATTACAACCGTAACCGTATCTACACAAGGCAATTCGGATAAAAACCATCCCGAGTTTTATGATATGACAAGCCGTTACTACATCGACGGCAACGTAAACGAGCAAAATGACGGCAGGCGTTACACAGGCAACGACTGGGAACGTGTGACATACGACAGTGGCACGGCTACAATTGATGGGGAACACTGGTCGAAAGATGTAAACAATTTTTATGGAAACGATGTTCCACGCCAGACATACGACGGCGAATCATACATAAGAATAAGGATGGACGAGCCAACAGTTACAGGTGAAATAACAACCCATACGGCAGATGCTGCTTTCGACAAGGTAATGGATTACTGCGGCGCATCGCTCTTCCGTGATGTTATAGACACCCGTTATATGGAAGAAGCGGAAACCGGAACAGCTAAATACATAGGTTCAAAGACAGATGCCGATGACCAAAAACCGGGACTTATCGACATTGTAGCCGACGCCAAGGATAGTTACACGGAGGACAACTTCCCCACCGGCGAACGTTCTGCCGACTTTGACACAGACGGCAACGGAATAGCCGACGAATGGGAAAGAGCCAACGGACTTACAGTTGGAACGGTTGACCCGAACGGCTACGACATTGACACGAAGGGCTGGTACACCAACATCGAGGTTTACGCCAACTCACTCGTTGAAAACATCGTCAAGGCGCAGAACGCCGACGGTGAAAGCAACTACGAGGAGTATTATCCCGAGTGTGAGTCTACCGGCATCAATGACATTACCGCCGGCGCATCGGAAGTTGAGAAGATAGAATATTACACTCTCGGCGGCGTTAAGCTCAGCGAGCCTGTCAAAGGCATCAATATCCGCAAGATAACCTTCACCAACGGCAAGACCGCCACAGACAAAGTGATTAAATAAGTGAAGAACGAAGAATTAAGAGTGAAGAATTAACAAGCAAACCGCCCGGACGCATTGTCCGGGCGGTTTGCTTGTTTGCCTTTAGCAGCTTAAACAGATACTTTAAAGGTTTAAGCAAAGAACCTTAACAGTCTAAACGCATGATTTCAACGGTCTAAGCGAGCGGTCTCAACGGCCTAAGCGGCGGCTTTTGACGGTTCTCACCGTCTCACTTTCCCACCGTCTCACCGTCAACTGTCTCACCGTCTGATGCTTTTCTTTCCGCCTTGTATTACTATGCCCTTGGCATCCTTACCAATACGCTGCCCGGAGAGGTTGTAAACAGGAGCGTCTTCGTCCGCTTCACCGCCAACGGTCACGCTGCCGATGCCTGTTGTAACATTCTCCACCGACACAGGCAAGAACTCCAGATATTTCACATACTGGTTGCTGTACACGGCCGTCACATCATACTTGTTGTCGCCGGAAACGCCGCCCGGCGCGTTTTCCGTGCCATACAGCCTCACCATTCCGCTGCCGTCAGAAGCGTAAAAGTCAGCCGCAGCCTCTCCGTCTGTTCCGCCGTTGCTTTCAGAAGACACATTTACGTTGCATATCTTCACCAAGTCACACTTGTATTTTCCGGCCAGAACATCCTCCAACGTGGCGGTCATCGGCTGCGCCTCAACACTGCTTTCGGTTATCGTAAGGGCCGACGCGTCGGTCAGTGCGTTGGCCTTCACCCCGGGCATAGAGCCGTTGCGCATCTCGTAATCAACGTTGACCGTCCCCTTTACCGTGGCGTTCAGCTTGAACGGGATGTCAGTTCCATAGAACATTACGGCCTTGCCGCCGTCACGCACAAACACGTTCGGTTTGTCGCCCCTCGTGTCGATAAACACCACCTTGCCGTCAGTGATGGTAAGGTTTACCTGCTCTTGGTTTTCCGTCAGCTCATGGAGCTTGGCGATTGTCATGTCGGCCGACCGTGCGCCTACGACGCATCCTACAGCTATTGCCGCCAGAATAATCCGTTTTTTCATTTTGACTACTTGTTTTTCAGGTTAATGATGATAATGTTGTTTTTCTTAATGGTACGGCAAAGATAACGATTTATTCCGTCAAACAAAACATTTTCCCGGATATTCATCCAAAATGCGACGCCCCGTCTGCCTGCACAAAGAAAAACGGAAGATGCACACAGCTGCGCATCTTCCGCCTTTATTATAAGATAAGGTGTAAATTTTTCCACCTTCTCTATTTCTCACCTTCTCACCTCCTGATGTATTTCTTTCCGTTCTGTATCACGATGCCCTTTGCATCCTTGCTTACGCGCTGGCCTGCGAGGTTGTAAACTGGAGCGTTCTCGTCAAACTCCTCGTCAACGGTTATGTTGTCAATGCCTGTTGAAAGCTCAACAGAGATTGGTCTTATTTCGGCACGTCCGCTGTAGATGTTGTTGAATACTGCCGTGACATTATATGTTTTGCCGTCATTGGCATAATCAGCAACCACTCCCTCATTTTTGTAAAACTGAACCTTATTGGTTCCGTCGCTTGCATAGTAATTTGTATTTTCACCAGCAACTTCACTTCTAATCGCAACGCCCTCAATCTTTACAAGGTCGCAGATGTGGTTCAATGCAAGCAGATCGGCAATAGTAACTGTTATGGGTTGTGCCTCCTCATCGCTGGCTGTTATGGTAAGACCTGAATCGTCAGTAAAGCTGTTGCTCTTAACCTCGTGTATTCCGTAATAGTTGTCATAGTCAACTTTTACTGTTCCGCTTACAGTTGCGTTTGCAGTGAAAGGAAGCGTAGTGCTGAAGAACATAATTGCGTTCTCTCCGTCGCGGATGTACACACTCGGCGTACTATAGCTGTTGTCGATGTACACAACCTTGCCGTTTTCAATTGTCAGGTTGATGTATGCCTGATCTTCCGTAAGTTCCTGGATTTCGGCAACAGTCATGTCGGTAAACTCAACCCTTGTGAACTCCCTTGTTGCAACATCGCTCTGATTGCCGTTCAATACAGCGATGGCCTTTACGGTTGCGCTCTCGTCGAGAGTGAAAGTTACAGGCGATGCGCCGCTTGTTGAAGCAGTTGTCGGGTCGCTTCCGTCCAATGTGTAATAGATGGTTGAACCCTCAACACCTGTAATTGTAACGTCGGTTGAACCTTCAAACGTTGTCTCGCCGCTGATAGTCGGAGCTGCAACATAATCTGCAGCCGCATCTGTATAAGTTACTGTTATTGATTTAACTTTTCCTGTACTTTTTCCCGTGAATGTAAAATCAACAGAACTTACGCTCCCAGTCCAGTTGCCATCATCGAACACACCTTCATCCGTAGTGAAATTTTTTTCACCAGCTATTTCGACGTTTGTTATTACATAATTGTTCGGTACGCTAATAGTAAAAGTTGAACTTTCTTTATATAGGCGTAATTCATTTGCGCCACTTGCTTTCCACCAACGAGACCTGCCTTTCAAGGTTAATGTCACATTTCCTTCTTCACATACATATGGATCAGGATTGTACTCTTGTGTGCTACCACTGAGTAATTTCATCCCGTAAGCCTCGTCTCCTGTAAAATCAAATGTTTCTGTAGTTTGTGCAAATGTTACCGTAGTCAGTAACAATGCAAAGATTGAAAGTAAAAATTTCCTCATAGTCGTAAGTTTTTAAAGTGATTAATATTGAGAATTAGTTACATTGATGTGTGCAAATATAATGTTTTTGTTTTAATGGCAAAATGTTTTTGAGTTAAAATTCGGTTAAGATGTTTTAGGGAACAATAAAAAGGAAACATCGGACAAGGCCGAGAGGCATGGTGCAAACCGTTGGCTTGTAGCCGTTTTCCATGCCGTTACGGTGCTGGCGGCAAGCAGTTGACAACCGTTTTGTAACATATTGGCGCTCAACGTTTTACCTACGTCCTTGCAAAAGGTGGCCTTTTACGTTGTAATTGACGGTCTTTTGCATTGTAAAAGGCCGTCTTTTAGATGCCAAAAGGTCACCTTTTACATTCTCCCTGCAATATGGCTTGCATGCTTGCGACCTCGAAGAGGGCGAATTATGCGTAACCGCATGTGAAGCGTAGCGGAACTTGCGGACAACAAGCCTTCTGTAAATCCGTCCCCGACGGGGGCGAACCTTATTTGTGGTTATGAGAATATACGGTTATTAGGTTGTGCAGCTTATACGCTTTCCGTAAAGCCGCACAACCTCAAATTATATGGCTCTATATGCTTTTCGACCTCTTCGAGGCCGAAGTGTTGGCCTTTTTTTTGTCCGCAAGTTCCGTTCACTGCGTTCACTCCACATGCGGTTACGCATGATTCGACCTCTTCGAGGCCTATAAATGCAGAATATTTGTTATCACGCAAAATGTCGGCGGTGTCATTAATCCATCTCAAAGAGACATCAATGTAACTAATTCTCAATATTAATCACTTTAAAAACTTACGACTATGAGGAAATTTTTACGCTTATCATTAGTAAGTCTATTGACGATGTTCTGCGGAACAACGTTCGCACAGACTGTATTTAATTTTGCTGAGCTTTATGGTACTTCCACAATTAAGGACATCAGTAATCAGCCGCAAACGATTGAAGCCGTCACAATTTCCTTTGCAAAAGGAAATTCAAGCAATGCACCTGCATTTAACAAGGACGGAGAAGTACGCCTTTATGGAGGAAAAAGCAACACTGTATTAGATGGTTGTACAATGACTGTAACCGCAGCATCGGGCACGATAACATCCATCGTGCTTGAAGCTGGGGCAATAGATAAATGGGGTGTATTGACATCAAATGTAGGAGAAATTACCGAAGACGCCGACAAGAATGTAACATGGACGGGCAATGCCACGGAAATAGTATTTACAGCATCGCGTGATGCTGCCAATGCTTCTGTTTCAACACAAAACAGATATACAAAAGCGACTGTGACTGTTACAGGCGGAGAAGTAAAGAAATCTGCCGACTTGAAATTCAGCGAGACAGAGATTGAAGTAGAACAAGGTGCACTTTTCACTTCTCCTACATTCACAAAGGCAACCACAGCAGAAGTAAAATTCTCTTCTGATAATGAAGGAGTGGCTTCGGTAAACAGCGAAGGCAAAATATCGTTGGGCGGCGAACTCGGCACGGCCAAGATTACAGCCACAGCAGAAGAAAATGATGACTATTACGCAGGAGAAGCGACATGTACCATTACGGTATTTGCCTACAACACATACAAAAAGGCAACTGAAATAGTAAGTGGCAAGAAGTATCTCATCGTTGCAGACAACGACGGTACGCTGAATGTGGCAAAACAAATTACGTCAAATTACGGATATTTGTATGTAGACGAAGTAAATGCCGAGGCTGACGGCAGCATAAAGGTTCGCAAGGACGGAGGCAACGAGTTTACCATAACTGAAACTGATGGCGGATATACCATTATGCAGTCAGATGGAAAGTATCTCTATCAGAGTGGAGATTTTAATAACTTCAATGTAAATGATAATCCTTCTTCAGGCCATATTTGGACTATCAATCCTGAAGCTGACGGAACATTTACAATTACAAACACATCTGTTAACAAGCATGTTCAATTTGACAGCCAATACAACTCTTTTGGAAGTTACGCAGATGAAAGAGGAATACTCCCATGTCTTTATGTAAAGGACGAAACCGGCACAGGCATCGACAACATAACCGTTGAAGACGAGCTTGACGAGAACGCTCCTGTTTACAACCTCGCAGGCCAGTGCGTAAGCAAGGATGCAAAGGGCATCGTTATACAGAACGGAAAGAAATACATCAGAAGGTGAGAAGGTGAGAAGTAGAGAAGGTGGAAAAAACTTACACCTTATCTTAATAATAAAGGCGGAAGATGCGCAGCTGTGTGCATCTTCCGCTTTTCTTTGTGCAGGCAGACGGGGCGTCGCATTTTGGATGAATATCCGGGAAAATATTTTGTTTGACGGAATAAATCGCTATCTTTGCCGTACCATTAAGAAAAACAACATTATCATCTTAACCCTAAAACCGTAACATTCAACATGAAAAAAAGAGCCATTGTAGTTGCGCTGGCCTTCGCCTGCACTGTAGGTGCAGGTGCGCAGACGCCGCCGTACAAGAACCCGAAGCTGACGGCACACGAACGCGCCGTCGACCTGTGTTCGCGCATGACGCTTGAAGAGAAGGCCGCCGTAATGATGAACAACTCGAAAGCCATACCCCGGCTTGGCATTCCGCAGTTCGCATGGTGGAGCGAGGCGCTGCACGGCGTGGGGCGCAACGGCGTGAGCACGGTGTTCCCCTCGTGTATCGGCATGGCTGCGTCGTTCGACGACGCGCTGATTGAGCGCATATTCACCGCCGTGAGCGACGAGGCACGCGCCAAGAACACGGCGCAGCGGCGCAAGGGCAGCGTGGACACTTACCAAGGGCTGTCGTTCTGGACGCCCAACATCAACATATTCCGCGACCCGCGATGGGGACGCGGACAGGAGACCTACGGCGAAGACCCGTACATGAACTCGCGCATGGGACAGGCCGTAGTGCGCGGACTGCAAGGCCCGGCTGACGGCAAATACATGAAGCTGCTGGCCTGCGCCAAGCACTTTGCCGTACACAGCGGTCCGGAAAAGACGCGCCACAGCTTCAACATAGAGGCCCTGCCGCCGCGCGACCTGTGGGAAACCTACCTGCCGGCATTCCGCGACCTTGTGCAACAGGCCGGTGTAAAAGAAGTGATGTGCGCCTACCAGCGCGTTGACGGCGACCCTTGCTGCGGCAGCAACCGCCTGCTTCAGCAGATACTGCGCGACGAGTGGGGCTTCAAAGGGCTGGTTGTGAGTGACTGCGGAGCCATCAGCGACTTCTGGAGACCGGGCGCACATGGCGTGTCGGCGGACGCGGCGGCTGCCTCGGCCAAGGCTGTCATAAGCGGCACCGACGTTGAATGCGGCGGCGAATACCGCCACTTGCCAGACGCGGTAAAGGCCGGACAGATTACCGAAGAACAAATCAACAAGAGCGTCGTGCGGCTGCTCGAAGCGCGCTTCGAGCTTGGCGACTTCGACCCCGACGAGCTTGTGCCCTGGACAAAAATACCCGAAAGTGTGGTGGCATGCAAGGAACACAAGGAACTGGCATTGCAGATGGCACGCGAACAGATGGTGCTGCTGCACAACAGGAACAACACCTTGCCGTTGAAGAAAGACGCCGGCAAGATAATGGTGATGGGGCCGAACGCCGCCGACTCTGTGATGCTGTGGGGCATATACTACGGCCAGCCGACCCACTCTGTCACCATACTCGAAGGCATACAGGCCAAAATAGGCAACGGCGTAAAATATGCCAAAGGCTGCGAAATAACCAAGCTGACCGAGAGCGAGAGCATTTTCCCCCGGCTGAAGACGGCTGACGGCAAACCGGGCGTAAGCGCACGCTTCTGGAACAACACCAAGATGGAGGGCAAACCGGTATATGAAACCACATACGCCACGGCAATACACTTCGACAACGGCGGCAACACGGCTTTTGCCCCGGGAGTAAACCTAACCGACTTCACACTCAGCATGAACGGCTCGTTCACCGCCGACAAGGACGAGACGCTTGACATCACCCGCAGCAATGACGACGGTTTCAGGATGATTGTCAACGGCGACACTATAATCAACAATTGGAAGACCGACCGGCTGCGCAAAAACAAAAACAACCTGACCGTGAAGAAAGGCCAACGCTACGACATCCAGTTCGACTACATGCAGCTTAAAAACGAAGCTGTGCTAAGCCTCGACATCGCCACCGTTCACAATGTAACGGCAAGCGAGATTGCGGCAAGGGCGAAAGACGTAGAGACGGTAATATTCGTTGGCGGAATATCGCCCGACCTTGAACGTGAGGAGGCAAAAGTTTCAGAGCCGGGTTTCGACAACGGCGACCGCACCAGCATTGAACTGCCTGCTGCTCAACGCGAAATACTGAAAGCCCTGCACGAGGCAGGCAAAAAGGTGGTACTTGTAAACTGTAGCGGCAGCGCCGTCGCACTGACGCCTGAACTTGAAACGTGCGACGCCATCTTGCAGGCATGGTACCCGGGAGAACAGGGCGGACACGCCGTGGCCGACGTGCTCTTCGGCGACTACAACCCCGGTGGAAAATTGCCGGTTACGTTCTACAAGGACGACAGTCAGCTGCCACCGTTTGACGATTACCGCATGGCAAACCGCACATACCGTTATTTCCGCGGCACACCGCTCTTCCCCTTCGGCTACGGCTTAAGCTACACCACGTTCGCAACAGGCACTCCGGAATATGACAAGACGACAGGGAAAATCACCGTCAGCGTAACCAACACCGGCAAACGTGACGGCGCGGAGACAGTACAAGCTTATCTGCGCAACCCCGCCGACACGGAAGGACCTATCAAAACACTCCGCGGATTCACACGTGTGGAACTTAAAGCAGGAGAAACTAAAACCGTAACAATTGACCTGCCGCGCACGGCTTTCGAATGGTGGGACGCCTCGACAAACACAATGCGCGTAATGCCCGGCAAGTATGAAGTGCTTGTAGGCACGTCGAGCATGGACAAAGACCTAAAGAAATTGGCAATAAATATGTGAAGAAACAATATGTAAAGAAGTTTGCAAATTCACTGTCACACTGTCACATCGCGAACAACTGTCTGTATGCCAACGGTTTACAGTGTGGCAACAGGCGTAACAGTGATGAGATGCGTGACAGTGAAAGGCAGACTAATGTCACGCCGTAATCAACTGAACATCAATATGTTACACCTCCGGTGACAGTGTGACAGTGAAAAACAAAACTTTGATACAAAACAAAAGGGCATGTTTTACATGCCCTTTTGTTTTGTAATTGCTGTCTTTTGCCGTGCTGTCTGCCGTCTTTTACAAGCCGGCATGCGGCATTTTACATACAGGTAATATGAAAATTAACGTGAGTTCGGTATAAGAATAATCCTTCTTTGAAATTAAATAATTTATATGGTTTTGTATTTCAAA
>URUK01000012.1 GCA_900551055.1 uncultured Prevotella sp.
AGAAGGTGAAATAGCTCGTCATGCAGGCGTTGAAGAAATATTTTGAGAATATCATCAGCACGAGTATGCCCAATGCCATGTGTACTGTCTTGTTCGGTAATGTGCATGTTGCAGCCTTGTGTTTGCTCTGTGTGGCCTTGATTTGTTTCAATACAAGGCTGTACCAATAGCCGACGCGCGTCAGCAGGAATACGGCAAGCAATGCGGTCAACGCAAACCAGCCAACTGCGTGCTGGCCGTAGGGCATCACTATGAGCGCGGCCAGCAGTGGCCCTATGGCGCTGCCGCCGTTGCCTCCTACCTGGAATATCGACTGCGCAAGGCTTTTCCTCCCACCAGAAGCGAGCTGTGCCACGCGTGACGATTCGGGATGGAATACCGACGAGCCGCAGCCGATGAGTGCAACGGACAGCAGGATTGTCAGAAAGCCGGGTGCAAAGGCCAACGCGAGCAGACCTAAAAGTGTGAAACACATTCCCAAGGCCAGCGAATAAGGCTGTGGATGGCGGTCGGCGTAGTTGCCGATGAACGGCTGGAACACTGACGATGTTATCTGGAACACAAATGTAATGATGCCAATCTGCGCGAATGTGAATCCGAATTTGTCTTTAAGCAAAGGGTACAAAGCAGGTATGACCGACTGTATCATGTCGTTCAGCAAGTGGCAAGTGCCGATGGTGAAAAGTATTGTATAGACCGTTCCTTCAGTCAGATGCGGATGTCCTTTCAGCTTGTCAAGTACCTTGTTTGTCATTATCCTTATACGGTTTTCCCATTATGTGGCTATGTTCAATAATGCAAAATTAAGATTTTTTTCTACAAACTGCAAATCTTTTGTGTGGACATAATAAATTATTTAGTTCCTTCGTTAGAAACTTTATTAGGACCTTTGTCTGTCTTTTCGTTTGCAGTCGCTGGGGTAATACGACAAAGTGGGCTGTACCAAATAGGCACAGCCCAATATTGGAAAAGTTGCGGTTGTGATTAAATAATCTGTTTATCAATGAATAAGGTATATGAAATAGTTTTGCCGTCTTGTTTCTTAACGGTATATACGGTTTCGCCTTTAAGCCCCAAGCCCTTTCGTTGTTCTTCCAACGTTATTTCCTTGACTGGGCGGTTGTTTATGGCTATGATTATATCGCCTATTTCGATGCCGGCCTGTTCAGCTATGCCCTCTTTCTTTGTATAAACCGTTGACAATCCATCCGTCGCAAATGTCTGTGCGGTCGAAGTATGACATGTGTGTTACTGACGATTGTGTATAAGTGCCCTTGTCATTATTGTGCTTTACCCATACGGAAGAGCTTGTAGGGTCTATCACAATGTCGTAGAGCGACCATATTTCGTTGCCTATTATGCCTATATAGGGTTTGTCAAATGACAATGCGCCTTTTTCATTGAGAGAATAATATATCACAAGGTTTTCAAGTGTGTCGGTCATGCAGAATTTTGCTGCTCTTATTGTAACATCGTCAGAACCTCCGCCAATGCCGTCGGCCTGTGTGTAGAAATGCGCTTTTGGCACATCAGTAAGATTTAGAGAAGATGCAGCTTCATTGGTAAGGGATATGCTGGAGCCTGAACCTAAATCCATTCTGAACCAACCTTCCAGTGTGTTTTTGTCGTCAATTTGCAGTTTGGCCTTTACATCAATGCGGTTGTCTTCAAACCGGCTTCAAGTTTAGTGTAATTGTCAAGTAAATCAGCAGGTAGAGGTGTTTTCAACTGCCGTAGATAGCTCTCGCTGAAATGTCGGACGGAACGGCTGGGGCTGAGCCTCTTGCTTTGTTAATTTTCACGGCAAAGCATAGCCATCGTTATGTCAGATTGTAAACGCAAACGGCTGTTTGCGCGTCATTTGTTTATTCCGGTTCTGCCCGGATAAAAGTGATGAATAGAGGTTATGGTAGTAACGTTGGCCTTGTTTCATGCGAGTTTTGTTGCATGTTGGTGGACAAAAGGCCGTGTTTTGAAGTGTGATATGCCGTGTTTTGCTGTGTTAAAGACGGTCATCTTGGTGCTTGATGACCGTTATCTCGCATAAAGATGACGGTCTTTTGGGACTAAGGTGACGGCTTTTGCGCCTTTTCCGTGTCGTATTTGTTGCACACTTTTGCGGTGAAAGCTGTAACGCATTGTTATATAGTAAGTTGTGCTTGCACACCGTAGCACTGCGCATTTTCGGTCAAACGTATTCCTGTCTGTAAATAACGCCGTCACAGAGCATCAACGAAAATCAGTTTGTAAGCGAAATCGCCGTTTGCCTGACATAATGAAAAACCGCGCGTAAGACTATGTCCATCCTTACGCGCGGTTAGCTTCTATGTGAGCTGTTTATGTTATTTGTTTTTCAGTTTGTCAAGTTCTGCTGCCATTTCAGTTTGCAGTTCCTTGGCCTTTGCTGCCGCAATTTCGGCAAAATTTTCGCCGCTTGATGCGTATATTATGCCGCGGCTGCTGTTAACGATTAATCCGCAGTCTTCGGTCATGCCGTATTTGCACACTTCCTGAAGGCTGCCGCCCTGCGCTCCTACGCCGGGTACGAGGAGGAAGTGGGTAGGTGCTGCCATGCGAATGTCTTTGAACATTTCGCCCTGCGTTGCCCCGACGACGTACATCATGTTCTCGTCGTTGCCCCAAGCCTGCGACTTACGGATGACTTTCTCAAACAGCCGCTCACCGTCCTGGTCGGTGGTCAGCTGGAAGTCGTGCGAGCCTTTGTTGCTTGTCAGCGCAAGCAGTATGACCCATTTCTCTTCATATTGCAGGAACGGGGTAACGCTGTCTTCGCCCATATACGGAGCTACGGTCAGCGAGTCGACATCGTATTCCCCGAAGAATGTGCGCGCATACATGGCCGATGTGTTGCCGATGTCGCCGCGTTTGGCGTCGGCAATGATGAAATGGTTTGGATAATTCTCCTTCAGGTACTTTACGGTACGCTCGAAAGAAGCCAATCCTTTTGTGCCCATGCACTCGTAGAAGGCGAGGTTGGGCTTGTATGCCACGCAGTAATTGGCGGTAGCGTCGATTATGGCTTTGTTGAAATCAAAAACCGGGTCGTCGTTTCCAAGCAGGTGCTGTGGGATTTTCTTGATGTCGGTGTCAAGTCCTACGCAAAGAAAAGTTTTCTTTGTGAAAATCTGTTCGATGAGTTGTTGTCGGTTCATTGTTATTGCTTTTTATAGTGACAAGTTGACAAGCAGACAAGTAAACAAGGATATTTCCTTTGAAAGTGGATGCACAACTGTTGCAATGTCCTTGTCTGCTTGTATCTTGTTTGCTTGTCAACTTGGTTTACAGTTCCGCTTCTTTCATTCTTTCTGCGTTCTCGGCTACGGTCAATGCGTCAATCATGTCCTTGATGTTGCCGCCGAGAAAGCCTTGCAGGTCGTGCGTGGTGTAGCCGATGCGGTGGTCGGTCACGCGGCCTTGCTGGAAGTTGTACGTGCGTATTTTCGCGCTGCGGTCGCCTGTTGAGACGAGTGTCTTGCGGCGGCTCGCTATGTCGTCGATGTATTTCTGGTGCTCGCGGTCGTATATGAACGTGCGAAGGCGCGACAGTGCGCGCTCCTTGTTCTTCGGCTGGTCGCGCGTTTCGGTACATTCAATGAGTATTTCTTCCACTTCGCCTGTGTTCGGGTTCTTCCAGGGATAGCGCAGGCGCACGCCTGACTCCACTTTGTTGACGTTCTGTCCGCCGGCACCCGAGCTTCTGAATGTGTCCCACTTGATGTCGCCCTCATTGATATTCACTTCAAACTTGTCGGCCTCGGGCAGTACGGCCACAGTCGCCGCGCTGGTGTGCATACGGCCCTGTGTTTCGGTGGCAGGTACACGTTGCACGCGGTGTACGCCTGACTCGTATTTCAATGTGCCGTACACATTGTCGCCGCTGACGGCAAAATCAATCTCCTTGTAACCGCCTACCGCACCCTCGCTTACGCTCGTAACGGAGAGCGTCCAGCCCATACAGTCGCAGAACTTCTTGTACATCTGGAACAAGTCTCCGGCGAACAGCGCGGCCTCGTCGCCTCCGGTGCCTGCCCGTATTTCCATTTGAACGTTCTTTGCGTCCTCCGGGTCTTTCGGTACAAGCGCCATTTTTATTTCCTCTTCAATCTTGGGCTGCAGCTCTTCGTTGACCTGCAGCTCTTCGCGCGCCATTTCCTTAAGGTCGGGGTCGCTCTCGTTTGCAAGTATGTCTTTCGCTTCTTTGATGGAGTTGAGGCACGCAATGTATTTTTTGCGTGCCTTCATTATGTCGTCAAGGTCTTTGTATTCGCGCGTAAGCCGCACATATCTTTCCTGGTCTGCAATTACAGACGGGTCGGTGATAAGCGTTGAGATTTCTTCGTAACGGCTTTCAAGACCTTCAAGTTTTTCCAATATGCTGTTGTTGTCGGGCATGGCTTAGTAGTTAAATTCTCCGTATTCCGATTTTATGGTAAGGCTCTTTTGGCCTTCCTCGATGTGGCCTATCACCTGTGCGTCAATGTTGAAACTCTTGCTAATGGCAATCACTTGCTCCGCTATTTCCGGTCTTACGTAGATTTCCATACGGTGTCCCATGTTGAACACTTTATACATTTCTTGCCAGTCGGTGCCGCTTTGCTCCTTTATTATTCTGAACAATGGAGGTACGGGGAACATGTTGTCTTTCACTACGCGGCAGTTGTCGCCGACGAAGTGGAGTACCTTTGTCTGTGCTCCTCCGGTGCAATGCACCATTCCGTTTATCTCAGGGCGCAGCTCGTCGAGCACTTTCTTTATGACGGGAGCGTATGTACGAGTGGGGGAGAGGACTAACTGGCCTGCGTTTACAGGTGCGTCAGGTACGGTGTCGGTCAGTTTGTAACTGCCGCTATATACCAGTTCTTCAGGCACGGCATGGTCGTAAGTCTCAGGATATTTCTCTGCGATGTATTTTGCAAATACGTCATGGCGTGCGCTTGTCAGTCCGTTGCTTCCCATTCCGCCATTGTAGCTGTTTTCATAAGTTGCCTGACCGAACGATGCAAGGCCTACGATTACGTCGCCCGGGCGGATGTTTGCATTGTTGATTACGTCGCTTCTCTTCATCCTGCACGTAACGGTAGAGTCAACGATAATTGTCCTTACGAGGTCGCCTACATCAGCTGTCTCACCGCCTGTTGCGTAGATGCCTATGCCCATGTCGCGCATGCTGGCCAGCAGTTCGTCTGTACCGTTGATTATGGCTGATATGACATCGCCCGGTACAAGCATCTTGTTGCGTCCTATGGTGCTTGAAACGAGGATATTGTCGACAGCTCCTACGCACAGCAAGTCGTCGGTGTTCATTATAAGAGCGTCTTGAGCTATGCCTTTCCACACGCTAAGGTCTCCGGTTTCTTTCCAATATGCGTATGCCAGTGACGATTTTGTTCCGGCTCCGTCGGCGTGCATTATGTTGCAATATTCAGGGTCGCCGCCGAGAATGTCAGGTATTATCTTGCAAAAAGCTTGTGGATATATACCTTTGTCGATGTTCTTTATTGCGTTGTGAACATCCTCCTTTGCAGCGGAAACGCCGCGCATCATGTATCTGTTGCTTGTATCCATCATCTGTATTTGTTATGGGGTTGGGGTAGTTTTTTGTATGTTGATGTTTCAAGGCATTGTCGTATTGTCTTGAAACACAAGGATGCGGAATGCCGCATGGGGATGGTTCTATTTCCCATTCCAGAATTCCCAGCTCGCAAAGGCTTGCAGGAGCAGCATTTCAAGACCATTCTTGACGGTGGCTCCGTGTTCGGCCCCTTTCCTCATAAAGAGAGTTTGGTCGGGATTATAAAGCAGGTCGTATAACAAAGTCCTGCTGTCCATTGCATCGTAAGGCAGTAACGGACATTCGTCAATATGAGGGTACATTCCGCATGGAGTGCAGTTTACAATGACATTGTATTCGCGTATTACGTCGGGAGTTATCTTGTTATATTGTATTGTGCCGGGACGTTCGTACCTGCTGACAAATACAGTCTCAAGACCGAGCGATTTCAAACCATAGTTAATGGCTTTTGAAGCTCCGCCAGTTCCGAGTATCAGGGCTTTTTTATGGAAACGCTCAAGCAAAGGCTCTATGCTTCTGGTAAAGCCTATCACATCGCTGTTATATCCTTTCAATTTCGTCTCATTGCCTTTGTGCTCTACGCGTATTACATTGACCGCACCGATGGCGCGGGCCTCGGGACTTATGGTGTCAAGGTAACTCATCACTTTTTCCTTGTATGGAATAGTGACATTCAGCCCTCTTAGTTCGGGATTTGAAGCCAGCACCTCAGGAAAATCATCGATTGAGGGGATTTCAAAGTTGATATACTCTGCGTCGATGTTCTCGTTTGCAAACTTCTCGTTAAAATAACTGATGGAGAAAGAATGCCCGAGAGGATAGCCGATAAGTCCGTATTTGTCCATATCTCTTGTTATTTTATTGCGAAATAGCATGTGCATATGCCGAAGGTGAGTCTCGTAAATCTCGCTTCTGCAAATCCTGCCTTCTTGAAAATACCTTCCATTTCCTCGCCCTGCGGGAACGATTCGATGGTGGATATCAGATATTTATAGGCTTCACTGTCCTTGGATATAAGTCTTCCGTACAGGGGAAGGATGCTGTGTGAATATATCCAGAATAATTGTTTCATCGGAAATTTTATAGGACGGCTAAGTTCGAGGATACTTAGTTGACCGCCTTTTTTGAGAACCCTGCACATTTCTTTCAGGCAAGCATCGAGGTTTTGAAAGTTCCTTATGCCGAATGCGGCCGTCAAGGCATCGAACGTATTGTCGGAAAATGACATGTGCTCGCAGTCTTCTTTCATAAATGAAATCACGTCATCAAGTCCGGTCGCCTTGACTTTTTCGCTGCCAATACGCATCATTCCTTCGGAAATGTCAATGCCTACTACGCTTTCCGGATGTAGCTTCTTGGTCGACATTATGGCGAAATCCCCCGTGCCAGTTGCGATGTCGAGAATTTTCTTAGGCTTGTATGGTACGAGTTGCCTTATCGCCTTTTTCCGCCAAAGGAAGTCTATGCCGAATGAAAGACGGTGGTTGAGCGTGTCGTAGGAATGGGCGATGTTGTTGAACATCGTCTCCACTTGTCTGCTCTTTTCTTCGCCGTTTCCGTATGGCGTTATGCGTTCTTGTCGGTAAGTCATTTTTGAAATAGGCTCTGATTGTCGATGATTGACAACTGAAGAAAAGGCTTGACATATGTATTGTTGCGAATGAATACAAAATGTTTCAAACCTCTTCTTTCAGCTTGTGCAGATATTGCCTTTATAATGTCTTCAGATATTCTGTAACGTTTTTTTCTATACGGGCTGCGATGTCACCCTCTTCCGCAGCTTTATCAAACTTGTCGCCGGTGATGTGCTCAAATAGCTCTATGTAACGTTCGCTCACGCTTTCCGCGTATTCGTCTGTAATTTCAGGCATAGTCTGTCCCGGTTCGTTCATGAAATTGTGTTCTATGAGCCATTGGCGTACAAATTCTTTTGAGAGTTGACGCTGCGGTTCGCCTTTCTCTAATTTCTCCTCATAGCCGTCTGCATAGAAATAACGGCTGCTGTCTGGAGTGTGTATCTCGTCAATGAGGTAAACTTTCCCGTCACGTTTGCCGAATTCGTATTTTGTGTCAACAAGTATGAGGCCGTGTTTTGCGGCAATTTCCTGTCCACGTGCGAAAATCTTACGGGTATAGTTCTCCATTACTTCATAGTCTTCTTTGCTGACAATGCCCTGTGCGATTATTTCTTCTTTTGAAATATTCATGTCATGGCCTTCGTCTGCTTTAGTTGTGGGGGTTATGATTGGTTCGGGGAAACGTTGATTTTCGCGCATTCCGTCCGGCAGTTTCACGCCGCACAATTCACGGCAGCCCTTTTGGTATTCACGCCAAGCAGAACCCGTAAGAATTGAGCGGATAATCATTTCAACGCGGAAGCCTTCACATTTCAGTCCGACTGTAACCATTGGATCGGGGGTTGCAAGCTTCCAGTTGGGGCAGATATCTGTTGTCTGGTCAAGGAATTTTGATGCAATTTGGTTGAGCACTTGCCCTTTGAATGGTATGCCTTTGGGCAGAACCACGTCGAAGGCTGAAATCCTGTCGGTTGCTATCATGACGAGCAGGTCGTCGTTAATGTTGTAAACATCGCGTACCTTTCCGTGGTAAACGCTTTTTTGTCCTTCAAAATGGAAATCGGTTCTTGTTAATGCCTTCATTGTCTTATTTTATTGTATTGTAATCTGTTTTGCTTTGTCCGCTTCGTTATAGGCTTTGACGATACGTGTTACGAGTTTGTGTCTTACAATGTCTTTCTCGTCCATGCGTATTATTGATATGCCTTCAACATTTTTTAATATGTTTACTGCTTCACGCAATCCGCTTGTAACACCGTGTGGAAGGTCTACTTGGGTGAGGTCGCCTGTGATAATCATCTTGGTGTTCCATCCCATTCTTGTGAGAAACATCCTTATCTGTGCAGTAGTAGTATTTTGCGCTTCGTCGAGTATTACTACGGCATCGCTAAGGGTGCGTCCACGCATGAAAGCCAATGGTGCTATCTGTATCACGCGTTTTTCAATCATGTCTTGCAGCTTTACTGCTGGTAGCATGTCTTCCAGTGCGTCATAAAGTGGTTGTAGGTACGGATCAATCTTGTCTTTCATATCTCCGGGGAGAAAACCTAATTTCTCTCCTGCTTCGACGGCTGGGCGACTTAATATGATTTTTTTCGCTGTTTTTTCTTTCAGGGCTTTTACAGCTAAAGCTATGCTAAGATATGTTTTTCCTGTACCTGCCGGCCCGATAGCGAACACCATGTCAGTCTTGCCATATGCTTCAATTAAACGTTGCTGGTTCTCGCTTTTGCTTTTAATGGGACGCCCCGTTATGTTGTAAACTACTACATCTTTGGCGGTGTCTTCTTTGGTCTTTCTTCCTTTTATTATGTTTATGATGTTTTCTTCATCAATAGAGTTGTATTTCAGGACATGCAACCTTAGTTTCTCGATGTTTTCCTCAAATTCGGCCGTTTGTTCTTCATCTCCAAGCACCTTTATCACATCGCCTCTTGCCACTATGCGCAGCTTTGGATAAAGGGCTTTGATTATCTGAAGGTATGTGTTTCCCGCCCCATATAACATTACGGGGTCTATGTCTTCAAGTACAATGTGCTTCTCTATCAATTTACAGCGGTTTTTTTATTTTTGTGCAAAATTACGGATTTTTTTCAATACGGCATCGTTTTTCCAGAATCTTTTTTAACGGATATATGTGTGTCATGTATTGTCTGTGGTTTTTCCCTATGTTAAAAAAGTGAGGCTTATATTGTCAGTTGTTTTTGAATGCAACGACATTTGATAATTCTGGCGTTAGATAGAACGTATGTTTCATGGTGTCGTTGCCGATGATAATACTTGCTTTTGTAAAGATATATGATGCTTGTGGCGGTTCTGCGCCATACTTTATGTTTGGTTTGAAAGCTGTGTTTTTAGCGGCAATGGTTCTCATTACATTGACAATACTGTCGGAAATGAGCTTGGTTGAATCGATTTTTGTGAAACTAACATCGTAGTTCCCTGATTTCAAGTTGATGTCGAGAAACGCTTTCACCGTATCTTCAGCTTTATACTGCTTGCCACAGGCACACAACAAAAGGGCTGCAACCATGTATGCTGGTATTTTCTTCAACATAAATTAATGAATTATTTTAGTTTTATAGGGAAGGGATATTTTTGTTGGAGCATAGCGTATTTTGGAATTAAATATCGGATATGCAAAATACTGTTTTGTCCAACAGAAATATCCCTTGCATTAATAAATTATGTGTCTTTTATTTCTTTATCGGAATGTTTCTCATTATCTCAAGCAGATGATCCCATACCATTTGTACAGTGGGGATTAGCAGACGCTCGTCAGGCGAATGTACTCCGCGCAGTGTCGGTCCCATTGAAACCATGTCGAGATAAGGATATTTCTCGGAGAACAGACCGCATTCAAGACCTGCATGTATGCCGATTATCTTAGGTTCTCGGTTAAATAATTTCCGATAAGTGTCCGCTACGATTTGCGTCAGTTCACTGTTCTGCTTCATTTTCCATGCCGGGTATTTGTCGCCTTGCTCCACTTCCGCTCCGGCCAGCTGGAACACGGCCTTGACAGTGTTGCCCATATTTTCGAGGTTGCTTGTCACGTTTGAGCGTTGTGATGCTACAATGTTCACGGCTGTAGCCGTTGTTATTACGCTTGCAATGTTGCTTGATGTCTCGACCATCCATGACAAAGCCTCGTCCTGACACATTGAGAATGTGCCGTTGTCTACGGCCTGCAGTGCGGATATTATGTTTTTACCGGTTTGCTGTGGCATAACAGGCTCAGCATCAGTACTTTCAAGGTTGAATTGGATGCAGTTTTCAGTGACGTGGAATTCGTCTTCCACGTCCTTTGAGAAGATATTGAGCGCAATACGTATGTCTTCTTTGGCTTCCGTTGGCACGGCGAATATAACGACACCGTCTCTTGGTATTGCATTATGCATCCTTCCAGAATTGAAACTTGCCAGACGCACATCATGTTTTTCACTTATGATGTACATGAAGCGTGAAAGCAGCTTTATTCCGTTTGCGAATTTCTTGTCAATGTCGTCACCGCTGTGCCCTCCGTGCAATCCTTTCAGCGAGAGCTTCATGAAGAAGTAGGCTTCGGGTGCGGCTTCTCTTGCTATTTTGAAAGTGGCTTTGGTTGTCATGCCTCCGGCGCAGCTGATGAAGAACTGCCCCTCATCTTCGCTGTCTAGATTGATAAGCATTTCGCCTTTCATAAAGCCGGGTTTCATTCCGTGTGCTCCGGTTAGCCCGGTCTCCTCGTCCCTTGTGAAAACACATTCTATCGGGCCGTGTTCCAGTTTATCGTCTGCGAGTACAGCCATTTGCATGGCGCATCCTATTCCGTCGTCAGCGCCAAGAGTTGTGCCTTTGGCCTTTAACCATTCGCCGTCTATGTATGTTTCTATAGGGTCGTTGTTGAAGTCAATGTCCACGTCTACCAGTTTGTCGCAAACCATGTCCATGTGGCTTTGCAATATCAGAGTCTTTCTGTTTTCATAACCTGGTGATGCAGGCTTGCGTATTATCACATTTCCCGTTTCGTCAACTTCGGTTTCAAGCTTCAGGCCATTGCCGAAGTCTTTTAGAAATTCTATCATCTTTTCCTCGTGCTTTGACGGGCGTGGAATCTTGTTTATTTGGGCAAACTGCTCAAAGACGCATTGCGGTTTCAATTCATTTTTATCCATTATCAGAGGTCTTTTGTTTTTTTAGTTGTTATTAAATGTTTTCTATATTCTCTTTTTTATTTGCATTTCATTCGATTTGCATCATCCCTGCATAAGATAGGCTGCCTCTCGGAAATTAAAATAAAAACTCATTTCACTCACTTTTATTTTGCATTTCACTCGATTTGCACTATCTTTGCCGCAAAAATACGTAAAAATGGTAGAAACTTTCCTTGTTGTCGTGTTAATAATTGCTATATCGATGTCATTGCTTTGCATAAAGTTGATATTGCGTAAGGATGGAAAGTTCTCGTCACAACATGTGGATGACAGTCCCGGATTGAGAAAGCGTAAGATACGTTGTGTCATGGAGCAGGACAGGGAAGCGCGTCGAAAAGGGTCGGGCTACTGATATTACAGCTAATGGAATAATATAATAAAATAAAAAGGAATTCACTATGAGAAAAGTTATTTGTTCGGCTTTGGTCGTGGCAGCAGTATCTCTGATGGCGACCTCATGCAATAAGCAGGCTCCAAAGGTTGACGAAAAGCCTGCTACAGCAACAGTGGCAAACACAGAGATGAAAATTGCATTTATCGAAGTTGATTCGATAATGTCACAGTACAAGTTTTGCAAGGAGTATTCGGCCATCCTTGAGAAGAAGGGGCAGAATATCCAGAACACAATTGCGTCAAAGGGACGTTCGCTTCAGAATGCAGTTGCCAAGTTCCAACAGGACATTCAGAACAATAAATACACCCAGCAACAGGCCGAGGCCGTGAATGCCGGTTTGCAGAAACAGAATGCAGATCTTCAGGAGTTACAACAGAGGCTTGGTTCTGAGTTCCAGGCTGAAACCGACAAGTTCAACAAAGCCCTTCGTGACAGCATCCAGCACTATCTTGCTGTATATAACAAGGACAAGAAATATTCGCTTATACTTAGTAAGGCCGGTGACAACATATTGTACGCAGACAAAGCATACGACATTACAGACGAGGTCATTTCCGGCTTGAACAAGGCTTACAAGCCTGCCAAGACAGAAAAGAAGAAATAAAGACAGCTTTGCTGTTGATAATCCCAAAAAGGTGAATGTCGGATTTCCTGCATTCACCTTTTTGTTTTAATCTGAAATCGTGTATTGGGATTTTATGGCAATGGAACTCAAAAAGAAATCTGTTCTGTCGCTTTCAATTGAATTCTGTCAGAAGCACCACAATCATACTAAACCGCAGTAACACGCCAGTGGCAATGCTACTTCAAGCATTCTGTACGGACAGCTGCAAGCACCACATTATTTATAATATTTGATGAAAAATAGTTGGCAAGTCAACTTAAATGCGTAATTTTGCACAAATATTCTATTTCTGAATGAGGACATTATTTATATTGGCGCAGACCGCCTTACTTACGGTTGCTACGGTAACGGCACACGCCCAGCAATACGATGAATTGCCGACGATAAACCCGACAGCCACGTATACGACTGAAAACGGCGAGGAAGAAAGCGAGGATTACTCCGGCAACGCCCCCTTGGCAGGTCGTTTCGAGGCCAATCCGGAAAACGTAGGTGATTATACGGCAAACTATGAGTGGCGTTTCACGATGGAAGGGGAGACGGAGCCTTACCTAATCCGTTACGAGCAAGACACGCAATACACGTTTAACGCCGCTGGAACCCACGACATCGAGCTGTACGCCACATTTGTTAACGGCAACGATACGATTGCCTATACGCAGGAATACTGGGCTGACCGTGGTCCGTTGCGCGTCACCGTAAGTGAGAGCCGTCTTGAAATGCCTAACGCTTTCTCGCCAAACGGCGACGGTATAAACGACGTATACAAAGCGAAATCAAACTATCAGTCAATCGTTGAGTTCCATGCAAGCATCTACAACCGTTGGGGAAAGAAGATATATGAATGGGACGACCCTGCTGGCGGATGGGACGGCAAGTCGGGTGGAAAGGACGTTGCGCAAGGTGTTTACTTCGTATTGGTGAAAGCGCGTGGCGCGGACGGCAAGGAATACAACATAAAGCGCGATGTGAACCTGCTGCGCGGATATACCGAAGAGTCCGGCGGAACGTTCAATTGACACATGTCTTTTTCATTCATTCCCCCATTTTTACTGACACGCAGGCAATGACAGGCAACATGACAGACAATATAGGCAACAACATTCAAAGCACACAAACTGAAGAAGAGACAGAAATCGGAGCTGCCGATAAAATAAAAGTGTGGGGCGCGAGGGTACACAACCTGAAAAACATCGACGTTGAAATACCACGCGGTAGCCTCACCGTAGTAACCGGGCTTAGCGGTTCGGGAAAGTCCTCGTTGGCTTTTGACACAATCTACGCCGAAGGGCAGCGCCGCTACATCGAAACGTTTTCTGCATATGCGAGGAATTTTCTTGGCGGTATGGAGCGTCCGGACGTGGACAAGATAACAGGACTTAGCCCCGTTATCAGCATAGAGCAGAAAACAACAAACAAGAACCCTCGCTCTACCGTTGGCACAACTACTGAAATATATTATTACCTGCGCCTGCTCTACGCACGTGCCGGCATAGCTTACAGCTACGCAACGGGCGAGGAAATGGTGAAGTACACGGAGGAGGACGTGCTCCGCATGATACACGAGCGGTACAGCGGACAGCCCATATTGATATTAGCCCCGTTAGTGCGTAACCGCAAGGGACACTACCGCGAACTGTTTGAGAGCATGCGTCGCAAGGGCTACCTGTACATAAGGGTTGACGGCGATGTGAAGGAAATAACGCGTGGCATGAAGACTGACCGCTATAAGAACCACAACATAGAAGTGGTTGTTGACAAGTTGCGCGTGCAGGACAAGGACGACGAACGCCTGAAACGCAGCGTGGCTGAAGCCATGAGGCAAGGCGACGGCCTGCTTATGATAATGGAAAAAGACTCGGGCGAGGCCAAGTATTACAGCAAGCGTCTGATGTGTCCCACAACGGGAATATCTTACGGAGATCCCGCCCCCAACAAGTTCTCGTTCAATTCACCCGAAGGAGCTTGTCCAAGGTGCAAGGGATTAGGCTACGTCAACCAGATAGATCTTGACAAGGTAATGCCTGACACGTCGCTCTCTATCCGCAAAGGTGCCATAATGCCACTGGGCAAATACAAAAACCAGATGATATTCTGGCAGATAGAGGCTATCCTTGAAAAGTATGGCTGCACACTCGATACGCCTGCAAACGAAATTCCAGAAGAGGCCATGAACGAGATACTTTACGGCTCGATGGATAATGTCCGCATCCGTAAAGAGTTGGTACATACGTCGAGTGACTATTTCGTTGAGTTCGACGGCATAGTGAAATACCTGCAAAACGTTATAGAGAACGACGACAGTTCAAGCGGTCAGAAATGGGCAGACCAGTTCCAAAGCGTATGCCGTTGTCCGGAATGTAACGGCCAACGGCTTAATAGGGAATCGCTTTCCTATCGCATTTGGGACAAGAACATATCCGAAGTTGCTGAAATGGATATAGCCGAGCTGAAGTCGTGGCTGGCTGAGGCGCAGACGCACTTGAATGACAGGCAACGCCGGATTGCCGGCGAAATAATAAAGGAAATCGTTACGCGCATCGACTTCATGCTGGAAGTAGGTCTTGACTATCTCTCCCTCAACCGGCAGTCTGCTACATTGTCGGGCGGAGAAAGCCAGCGCATACGTCTCGCCACGCAGATAGGTTCGCAGTTGGTCAACGTGCTGTATATCCTCGACGAGCCGAGCATCGGGTTGCACCAGCGCGACAACGACCGGCTAATCAAGTCGCTGAAAGAACTTCGCGACATAGGCAACACTGTAATTGTTGTTGAGCACGACAAAGACATGATGCTCAACGCCGACTATATCGTTGACATAGGTCCAAAGGCAGGGCGCAAGGGTGGGGAAGTAGTGTTCCAGGGAACGCCGCAGGAAATGCTTAATACACACACCTTGACAGCGCAATATCTCAACGGCGAAATGAAAATAGAAGTGCCTGAAGAACGGCGCAAGGGCAACGGTCACAGCATAATACTGCACGGAGCATCGGGCAACAACCTGAAACACATCGACGTGGAATTCCCTCTTGGCAAGTTGATTGTCGTTACAGGAGTAAGCGGTTCGGGTAAGTCTACATTGATAAACGAGACCCTCCAACCCATATTGAGCAAGCATTTCTACCGTTCTTTGAAAGAGCCCATGCCATACGACTCGATTGAAGGCCTGGAGTATATAGACAAGGTTGTCAATGTAGACCAAAGTCCGCTCGGGCGCACGCCGCGTTCAAATCCTGCAACTTACACGGGAGTTTTCAGTGACATACGCTCGCTGTTCGTCAATCTGCCCGAAGCTAAAATCCGCGGTTACAAGCCGGGGCGTTTCTCTTTCAATGTGAAAGGCGGCCGGTGCGAGACGTGCGGAGGCAACGGATACAAGACGATAGAGATGCGTTTCTTGCCTGACATCATGGTGCCGTGCGAAGAATGTCACGGCAAACGCTACAACCGTGAAACATTGGAAGTGCGCTACAAGGGCAAAAGCATTGCCGATGTGCTTGACATGACTATAAATCAGGCTGTAGAGTTCTTTGAAAACGTGCCTGACATACTTCGCAAGATAAAGACGATACAGGATGTCGGACTTGGCTATATCAAGCTCGGCCAACCGTCAACAACCCTTAGCGGCGGCGAAAGTCAGCGTGTGAAGCTGGCTACGGAGTTAAGCAAACGTGACACGGGAAAGACTTTATACATCCTTGATGAGCCTACCACGGGACTGCATTTTGAAGACATACGCATCCTTATGAATGTGTTGCAGAAACTCGTAAACCGTGGCAACACCGTAATAATAATAGAACATAATCTAGATGTGATAAAACTTGCCGACCATATAATCGACATGGGGCCTGAAGGTGGACGCGGCGGCGGACTTGTTTTGTCTACAGGAACGCCTGAAGAGGTTGCAATGAGCGGCAAAGGTTTTACCCCGATATTCCTAAAGAAAGAATTGGAAGCCTCCAAGGCTTTGCCGAAATCGATTGCAGGATAAGGCTTTTCAGTATTCATCCGTCACGTCCTAATTCGGTGTAAGCCAATGTCTTACACTGTGATGTGACAGGTGACGGATGATTTTATGCTTTTCTTTTCTCTTTTTTTACATTACGTTTACATCGCTTGTGCATCTTCCTGTCATCTAAAAGACGGCCTTTCGCATTATAAAACATGACATTTCGGAAGGTAAAAGGTCACATGTTGAAGTCCAATCCATAACTAATTACTGACGTTCATCAGCTCTTGGAAATATAGGGGCTTGATTGTCTTTTCTCATTTGGCAGAAAATGAGGCATTCGGTAATTTTTTATCGATTCGTTTATGAGAACATAAAAAGTTTTTCGTTTAAAGCGCACTCGTCAAACGCCTAACCCAAACAAATAATTTGAATGGCAAATGCGGAAATGTCACAATTGGCATTTCCGCATTTTTCTACATATACAACCAGAGCCTTTCCGTAGATTTATTGTTTATTGTGTTTGAATGCAAATGTGTTGGCCGCCGTACAATCAATTGTTTCATAACGATTTAATTATACTCGCTTCCATGGGAAAAGTTGCATCTCAAATGTTAAAAATGCGTGTGCAAGGTCAAAATCTACAGAGACTCTGTTTCAAACCTTTTGTCAAAATAGCATAGAGCTGCACCTATGGCTGTACAAAATTCAGAATATTCAGGTATGATTAGCTTGACGCCGTACAGCTTTTCTATCGGCGGAAATACCATACGGCACTGGGGGAGTAGCGTAAGGTTGCCTATCATGACGTATTCACGTATGCTGCTTCCTATTGATGCCAGTACTGCCGACTGGCCCACTGACTGCAATACAGTCCATATAAGCCCAATCGCAATGTCCTCACGTGAGGCGTCACTCTTGGCGTTTCCGAATAATGACGCTACCGCAGTCATTGGCAGACCGGGCAAAGGACGTGCGCTGATGTCGCCTATACGAAGGTTGATTTTCGAGATGTTGCCTTGTATCGCCATTTCCGATACGGTACGTATGTCGTCCGTCTTAAGCAGCAAACGTGACAAGCCCTGGAGAGTACCGCCTCCTATGCCTATGCCTCCGATGTGCTCAATCCTGTCGCCTTCACATTTGATAAGCGATGTTCCCGTACCCATGCTGACAACAATGATGTGATCTTTGCCTGAAACATGACACGCTCCAAGGCCGTCGGCGATGAATTCTCCGGCCTTGTCTGTAGGCAAGCCGTAAACAGGCTTGTTGATATAAGCCGAGCCGACCCCTGTCAACATTACGTGTTCCACGTCAGACAACAGAATCTTGTTGTCGTACAGATATTTTCCGAAAGCCCCGTAAAGGGACGTAATCGGGTCGGTTGCCTTTATGCGCATCGGCGAGACAACCTTTCCGTCTGATATTCCGACTATCTTTGTCGTGCTTATGCCGACATCAATGCCTATGACAATTCCCATACAAAATATTCTTCTTTGGTTTTGAACGTGTGCAAAGGTAGGCATTATTATCGACAAACACAAGCGCACAGCTGACTTTCCGCTGTATGTACGGAAAAAGCCGCAAGTTCCAGATAAGCTGGACATGCGGCTTTATAAGCTGTAAGACTTGTTGTAATTTAGTTTTTCACCTTCTCTACAATTGCCTTGAATGCTTCGGGATTGTTAACTGCGAGGTCGGCAAGAACCTTGCGGTTAATCTCGATGCCTGCCTTGTGAAGTGCGCCCATCAACGTAGAGTATGTCATGTTCTCAAGGCGTGCGGCAGCGTTGATACGCTGTATCCACAATGCACGGAAAGTGCGTTTCTTGTTACGACGGTCACGGTATGCATACGTCAAACCCTTCTCCCAAGTGTTCTTCGCTACCGTCCAGACATTCTTTCTTGCTCCGAAATATCCACGGGTAAGTTTAAGAATTCTCTTCCTCCTTGCTCTTGAAGCAACGTGATTTACTGATCTTGGCATAATTTTTTCCCTTTAGTTTTGTTAGACATAGATTAACGGAGACGGAGCAAGTCTCTCACCTGCTTCAGGTTGTCATGGTCTACCAGTGTAGAACCAAGCAAGTTACGCTTCTGTTTCTTTGTTTTTTTAGTCAGGATGTGACTGTGGTAAGCGTGATGTCTCTTAATCTTACCTGTGCCGGTGAAGCTAAATCTCTTCTTCGCACCGGAATTTGTCTTTTGCTTTGGCATTTTTTTAATTTTTAATTATTGTTATTTACAGCTGTGGCAACGTATATACCAGGACGTTACGCACATTTATATTCTTGTTTCTTATTCGGTTTCATTGCCCTCATTGAGCTTTTTCAAAGCGTCAGCTCCGTTCTTTGCGTTGGCGAACAGACCTCCGCTTGCAGGGATGTCGTCGTCTGCCTTTACATCCGTCTGTGCGGATTGAGCCTTGGCTTCAGCCTCACGGCGCTCCCTGTCCATCTTCTGCTGGCTCTTCTTTGCCACACCGGCCTTCTTCGGACTAAGGTACAGAAACATCTTCTTGCCTTCAAGAGCCGGCATCTGTTCCACCTTTCCATATTCTTCAAGGTCGTTGGCGAAGCGCAGCAAAAGCACTTCTCCCTGTTCCTTGAACAGGATTGAACGGCCGCGGAAAAACACGAATGCACGTACTTTGTTGCCTTCCTCAAGGAATTCCTTGGCGTGCTTCAACTTGAAGTTGTAGTCGTGGTCGTCTGTCTGGGGCCCGAACCTGATTTCCTTCACCTCCTGCTTCACCTGTTTCGCCTTAAGCTCCTTTGCGCGTTTTTTCTGCTGGTACAGGAATTTGCTGTAGTCGATGAGGCGGCAAACCGGCGGTTGCGCGTTCGGCGAAATCTCAACGAGGTCTACGCCTTGGCTGCGTGCCATATCCAATGCCTGGCGTGTCGGTACTACTGTAGAACCGTTGTCGCTTACGATGCGGACTTCTTTTACGCGAATCTGCTCATTCACGCGGTAAAAATTCTTTTTGTCGTTCTTCATCAACTGTTTTTACGGATGTTTTATGAAAATCGGTTGCAAAGTTACGACAAATCAGCCAATTAACAAAGTTTTTCCTACTTTTTTTTATTCTTAGCCAATTTAAGTCTCTTGTATTGAGTTGCCAGCCATTCAACCTATGTGGAAATGGGCACGGACGGCGGACAATGGAATATCGTTTTACGTAAATTCGTGACAAAATCATACATTTTAGTCCGGTTTTCTCAATTTAATGAACAAAAATGCCGTAATAAAAATAAATATTGCTACTTTTGCATTCAATTAACAGAGAGCATCCCCTGTTTGTTCCAGGGTTCTCGAAACAAAAATTCACCAAAAATGAAAGTATTGAAGTTTGGAGGAACATCCGTAGGTTCCGTTAAAAGCATCCTTTGCTTGAAAAGAATTGTAGAGAAAGAGGCCAAGCGTCAGCCTGTAGTAGTGGTGGTAAGCGCCCTTGGCGGCATAACCGACAAGCTGTTGTCAACCGCTCAGCTCGCCCTTAACGGCGACGACTGTTACAAGGACGAGTTTGACGCCATGGTGTCACGCCATCACCAGATGATTGACACCATCATCACCGAGCCAAAGAAGCGTGAAGACTTGTTCAACGCTGTAGACTCGCTTTTCGAACAGTTGAAAAGCATATATTATGGTGTTTACCTTATCCATGATTTAAGCGAAAAGACCCAGAACGCCATCGTGAGCTATGGCGAACGCCTAAGCTCGAACATTACAGCCGCCCTGATAAAGAACGCGAAGCTGTATGACGCCATGGACTTCATCAAGACCTGCCACAAGAACAACAAGAATACGCTTGACAGCGAACTTACCAACAGGCTGGTATGCAGCACCTTCGAGGAGCTGCCCAAGATATCAGTCGTGCCGGGGTTCATCAGCCGTGACGAGCACACCGGCGAGACAACCAACCTCGGACGGGGCGGAAGCGACTACACGGCGGCCATAATAGCGGCGGCGCTCAACGCCGACGTGCTTGAGATATGGACTGACGTCGACGGCTTCATGACCGCCGACCCGAAAGTGATACGCACCGCATACACCATCAACGAGCTAAGCTACAAGGAGGCGATGGAGCTGTGCAACTTCGGCGCGAAAGTTATCTATCCCCCTACAATATACCCGGTATGTGTGAAGAACATACCCATCAAGGTGAAAAACACTTTCAATCCCGACAGCCCGGGCACTATAATAAAGGAGAAGGCCGGCAACGACCGTAAGGCCATAAAGGGCATATCGAGCATCAGCGGTACAACCCTCATAACGGTGACCGGCCTCTCGATGGTGGGTGTCATCGGCGTGAACCGCCGCATCTTCACCGCCCTTGCCGTAAACGGCATCTCCGTGTTCCTTGTAAGTCAGGCTTCCTCGGAGAACTCAACGTCTATTGCCGTAAAGGATTCCGACGCGGCAGAGGCGGTAAAGGTGCTCGACGCGGAGTTCGCCAAGGAGATTGAGACCGGCGCGATGTTCCCGATGCACGCCGAGAGCGGACTTGCCACAATCGCCATAGTCGGCGAGAACATGAAGCACACCCCGGGCATTGCCGGCAAGCTGTTCGGCACGCTCGGACGCAGCGGCATCAGTGTGATAGCTTGTGCCCAGGGAGCGTCGGAGACAAACATATCGTTCGTTGTCAACGGCAAGAGCCTGCGCAAGTCGCTCAACGTGCTGCACGACTCGTTCTTCCTGTCTGAATACAACGTGCTCAACCTTTTCATCTGCGGTGTAGGCACGGTGGGCAACAAGCTAATCGAGCAAATCAAGCTGCAATATGAGGAGCTGAAGCAGAACCGCAGGCTGAAGCTCAACGTGGTGGGCATAGCCAGCAGCACGCACGCCATATTCAACCGTGACGGCATCGACCTTGACAACTTCCACGGACAGCTGATGGACTCGGCGGAAAGCAACACCGCACGCCTGCGTGACGAAATCATCGGCATGAACATATTTAACAGCGTCTTCGTCGATTGCACGGCAAGCAAGGACGTGGCCGCGTTGTACCAAGAGTTCCTCGAGCACAACATATCCGTCATTGCGGCCAACAAGATTGCGGCGTCGTCTGACTACGGCAGCTACGTCAGGCTGAAAAGAACGGCTCTGGCGCGTGGCGTGAAGTTCCGTTTCGAGACCAACGTCGGCGCCGGCCTGCCCATCATCGGAACGATAAACGACCTATGCAACTCCGGCGACCGCATACTGAAGATTGAAGCGGTGCTGAGCGGCACGCTCAACTTCATATTCAACGAGATTTCAGCCGACGTGCCATTCTCCGAGACCGTGAGGCGCGCCAAGGAGCAAGGCTACAGCGAACCCGACCCGCGCATCGACCTGAGCGGCACCGACGTGATACGCAAGCTCGTGATACTGACGCGCGAGGCCGGGTATAAGGTGGAGATAGGCGACGTGGAAAAACACCTGTTCATCCCCGACGACCTGTTCGGCGGCACGCTGGACGATTTCTGGAACGGGCTGCCGCGGCTTGACGCCGGATTCGAGCAACGCCGCAAGAGGCTCGAAGCCGAGGGCAAACGCTGGCGGTTCGTGGCTAAGATGGAGATGGGGCACGCCTGCGTCTCCCTGCAAGAAGTCGGGAAGGGGCATCCCTTCTACAACCTTGAAGGCTCCAACAACATCGTCATGCTGACAACCGAACGCTACAAGGAGTACCCCATGCTCATACAAGGCTACGGAGCCGGGGCGAGCGTGACGGCGGCCGGAGTGTTCGCCAACATCATGAGCATCGCCAACATCTGATTTCCGTATGCCAAATATCCAACAACGCAAATGAAACACATCATAATACTCGGCGACGGCATGGCCGACCACCCGATAGGGCGGCTTGGCGGCAAAACGCCCTTGCAGTACGCCCGCAAGCCGTATATGGACATGCTGGCGCGCGAGGGGCGCACGGGCCGCCTCATAACCATACCCGAAGGCTACCTTCCCGGAAGCGAAGTGGCCAACACCGCCATACTCGGCTACGACCTCGACAAAGTCTACGAAGGCCGCGGGCCTCTTGAGGCGGCGAGCATCGGCTACGAGATGCGCCCCGGAGACCTTGCCCTGCGCTGCAACATCGTGACCCTGGCCGACGGCAGGATAAAGAACCACCACGGCGGACACCTGACGACGGAAGACAGCGACGCGCTCATAAAACGCCTTAACGACTGCTTGGGCAGCGACGACATCAGGTTCGTAACGGGCGTGCAATACCGCAACCTCCTCGTCATACGGCGCGGCAACAAGCATGTTGTGTGCGCACCGCCGCACGACCATCCCGACGCCTGCTGGCGCCCACTGCTGGCCAAGCCCGAACCCGGATGGGAGCACAGGCGCGACGGCGACCGCATGACAGGGCAGGAAACCGCCGGCCTGATAAACGGACTTATACTGCAATCGCAGGAAATACTTAACGGACATGCTTCTTTACATGCCTCCGGCGGCACGCTCAGTATATGGCCGTGGGGCGGCGGCTACAGGCCCGGCATGCGGAAACTGTGCGACATATATCCGCAGATAAGGCGGGGGGCGGTAATCTCCGCCGTCGACCTTATACGCGGCATAGGCCATTACGCCGGGCTGGACATAATAAAGGTGGAAGGCGCCACGGGGCTTGCCGACACCAATTACGAAGGCAAGGTGCAGGCCGCGCTCGACGCGTTGCGGCGCTGCGACTTTGTGTTCCTGCACATCGAGGCAAGCGACGAGGCCGGACACGACGGCGACCTCGGCCTGAAGCTCGAGACGATCGAGAACCTCGACCGGCGCGTGGTGGGGCCCATATACGAGGAAGTAAGGACATGGCGCGACGACCCTGTGAGCATAGCCCTCTTGCCCGACCACCCCACGCCGGTGGAGCTGCGCACCCACGTGGACGAGCCCGTGCCCTTCGCGATATGGCACAACGGGATGGAGGCCGACACGGTCAACTGCTTTGACGAATACAGCTGCGCCGGCGGAAGCTATGGGTTGCTGAAGCTCGGCGAGTTCATGCAGACATTCCTGAGAGACTGACATCCTCTACTCCCTAACACCCATTGCTCCCATTACTCCCATAACTCCCATAACCCCATTACAACAATGAAATACTACAGCACAAACCATACCGCCCCCGAGGCGACATTGGCCGAGGCGGTAATACACGGGCTCGCGCCCGACCGCGGCCTCTACATGCCCGAAAGGATAGAGCGCCTGCCCGAAAGTTTCTTCAGGAACATCGAGAACCTGTCGTTCCGTGAAATATCCCTTGAAGTGGCAAAACGGTTTTTCGGCGAAGACATCGATGAAGAAGAGCTGCGTGGCATAGTGTATGACACGCTGTCGTTCGACTGCCCCGTAGTCAACGTAAGCCCCGGCATCCGGGCGCTTGAGCTGTTCCACGGCCCTACGCTGGCCTTCAAGGACGTAGGCGCACGCTTCATGGCGCGCGTCCTTTCATACTTCATAAGGACAGGCCGCCCGGCAAGCATGGGCGCAGGCGGCATAAACGTACTCGTGGCCACAAGCGGCGACACAGGCTCCGCCGTGGCCAACGGCTTCCTCGGCGTTGACGGCATACACGTGCACGTGCTCTACCCCAAGGGCAAGGTCAGCCCCATACAGGAGAGCCAGTTCGCCACACTCGGGCGCAACGTCACAGCCATCGAGGTTGACGGCACGTTCGACGACTGCCAGGCACTTGTGAAAGACGCCTTCGCCGACGCGGAGCTTAACAGGCAGGCATGCCTCACGTCGGCCAACTCAATCAACGTGGCGCGCTTCCTCCCCCAAGCCTTCTACTACTTCAACGCATACGCAAGGCTGAAAGAGCAGGGCTGCGGCAGCGGCATCGTTGTAAGCGTGCCGAGCGGAAACTTCGGCAACCTCACCGCTGGACTGTTCGCCCGCCGCATGGGCCTGCCCGTAAAACGCTTCATTGCCGCCAACAACGCCAACGACGTGTTCTACGAATACCTCAAAACCGGCACATACACGCCGCGCCCCAGCATGCAGACCATAGCCAACGCCATGGACGTGGGCGCGCCCAGCAACTTCGCACGCATACTCGAGCTGTACCGCAACTCACACGCGGCCATTACCTCCGACATAAGCGGAGCCGCCTTTTCCGACGGGCAGATACGCCAGGCCGTCGCCCGGTGCTACAAGGCTGACGGATACCTGCTCGACCCCCACGGCGCGTGCGCCTGGCGAGCGCTGGCCGGAAGCCTGCAACCCGGCGAAGCCGGCCTGTTCCTCGAAACCGCGCATCCGGCAAAGTTCAAGGAAACCATAGAGCCTGTCATAGGGGCGCCCGTCAGCGTTCCGCCGCGCCTGGCCGCCTTCATGCACGGCAGAAAGCAATCCGTGCCGATGACCAACAGGTACGACGACTTCAGGCAGTATCTCGCAAGCGTTTAATAAGGTGAAAGGGTGAAAAAGTAAAAAGGTAAAAGAGTGAAAAAGTGAAAGGGTGAAAAGGTAAAAAAGAAAGATATACAATTGCTCCGCATAAGTCGTTCCTGCTTTCACCTTTTTACTCTTTTACTTTTTTACCTTTTAACTTTTTCACCTTTTAACTTTTTCACCTTTTCCCTCCCCGACCAATGATTTACAGAACGTCACCTTTTGCGTTGTAGAGGGCCACCTTTTACAACGCAAAAGGCCATCTTTCATACGGCAAAATGTCATCTTTTGGTAACTTGCTGATTTTCAAAAGAATAGCAAAGAATGGTTGATGCCTGTTGATAAAGCTGTCAGACGCACTTTTACACAAGGTACATAGCCAATAGAAACAACATCAGGCATATCCCGGCTTCAGCCTGCCGCCCGACCAATCGGTTATACGACATGTCGTTTGGAATAAACTGTACGATTCATAACCATGACCTTTTATCTCGCGCTTTGTTAACAACAGCCCCTCAACAGGTTTACCAGCATAGACAACCTGTTTTCATGTAAAATCAAAATATTTTCCGTATTCATAAAAAATACAGAAAATTTTCATTAAATTTGCACTTATCAGGTGGTATGGATGTATATGATTGCAACCATAAAGACATTTAAATATTCTATTTCCACAACCTTTTTGACATTCTTAATACCGAATCGGCACACCAATTAAACTCAACAAAAATGAAGAAAAAATATATATTGTTTATTTCCATTCTGTCATTTGCATTGGGACATTTGGCAAATATGGTTGTTGGCAACGTATTAGAGGACAATGCCAACGTTTATGGGGTGCAAAACGACGGCAGTTTTGAGAAATTGAAAAAGCAACAAGAAAAAGTATTGGCGTATGGTAAAAATGACGATTTTATGGATTTGACATTTTTTATTTACGCAAAATATGAATTTTCATATAAAGAAAAAATGTTGTACAACATAATTTTTGCTAATAAATGGAAAAAGCAGAATGGATTTATATCAACAAGTTCTAATTTGGAGTATTTGCTGGATAATGAAAATGCGAGCTTTTATACAAAGCAAACGCTTTATGACATATTGGTGGATTTTATGATTCGCGGGGGCTCTTGGGATTTCCTGAATGTAATGATATATTGCATGAATTAAAAAAGAAAGGAGCAGACTTTTATAAAAATTGTGTTGCGGATAGCCTGTCTGAACATGTATCATATTGAAAGAAATGGCAATGAAAAATAAATATTTAGCAGTTATTATCGTCACCAGTTTCCTGTTTGGATTGCTATGGAACTGGTACAATCTGAGACCAAGGGACTATTGCAGATATGCCGTAGATGCGAATTTATATAAAGAGAAAAAAGCCGTCAATGAAAAAGGCGACACTGCCGCATATAAAATCTTAGTTGATTCCATGCGGACGGACAAACGTCTTTCCAAAGGTAGCTATTTTTATTATTCATTCATAATGGCTACAATTTATGAGTATGTCCCGGCTAATTTTGATGTATATTGTGCCTTGCGCGATGTTTACAACGGTTTGGACTCTTTGGACGCTGATACAAAATACATGGCAATGTTTTTTCTGAAAAGAGGAAAAGAAAGAGGTGACAGCAGATGCGAAAAAGAGCTGAAACAGCTTGAAAAGCTATAGCATATTTCCTGCCGACCGACGCCGACGGTTTCGTGACGAATTACTGGTATGACGCCGACGGCGAGCACACGGTTAAGACAAGCGGCGGGAGCGAGCAGGTGTATGTGAACTCCGGGTTTGCCAGCGGACGCACCAACACGGCCAAGTCAAATTGTATTCCCTGTTGACGTTTCCGCCATCCTTCGCGCTTCGGCCCTTGCCGGCTTGCCGGTTCCGGTCAGCGGCACTTTGTCTGCGGCGACGAACGTTCTCGGCCGCCAGTATCCGGGCAAAACTTTTTCGCAGACGGCCCTTATGCCGCGGACGTCGGACTCTTTTCCCTCGAACACCATCGCCACGGCTTCGCCAAGGCGTGCGTCGCGCCGCTTCGTTATGACGAACGGTGCGCGCAGGTGCGGACTCAACAGGCGCTCGACGTCCTCCATCCTGATTTTCACGCCTCCGCTGTTTATCACGTTGTCCTTGCGTCCGAGTATGCGGAAGCGGCGGCCGTCGGGGTGAAGCTCGGCAAGGTCGTTGGTGTGCAGCGTCCCGTCGCACACCAAGGGCGCGTCGACAACCAGGCAGCCGTCGGCGCCGAGGCTCACGCCGACACCCGTAAACGGTGTGTACCAGCTGTCGGCGTCGGCGCCGCTAAGCCTGCGCAGGGCTATGTGCGAGAGGGTCTCTGTCATTCCGTATGTGCTCCACACGGCATTGGGGAAACTGCGAAGCTCCTTTTCCAAGGCCTTGTCAACGGCTCCGCCGCCGATGATGAGGTGCCTTATGCCCATAAGCAGCCTGCGCTCTTCGGCGCAGTGCAGGCTGCATGCCACCTGCATGGGCACCATGGCGGCGAACACCGGCGCTTCCGGCAGCCCGGCGAGCGGGCGGCTCGAGGGCTTTACGCTGACGAGGCGCAGCCCCCTGACGAGCGAACGCACCACCATCATCTTGCCTGCGATATAGTCGAGGGGCATGCACAGCAGGGCTGTGTCGCCGGGCGCAAGGCCGAGAAAGTCGCACGTAAGGCGCGCGCTGGCCTCCATCCTGCGCTTCTCTACGCGCAGCGGCTTGGGAGCGCCGGTAGACCCGCTTGTATGCACTGGCACGGTTGGCGAACCGTTGTGCCAGTCGTTAAGGAAATCCTGCAAATCCATTTCAAGGCTTCACGTTACAATATATCTTTTCGCCCCGGATTTCTATCGGCATGGCGATGTTGTCGGTGAAGAGCTGCCCTGTGCCGAGGCCTTGCGGCATGGTTATGCCGGGGCCGTAGACGCTGGCGGCGAGCTGCGCTATGGCGTTAAGGCCCACGTTGCTTTCAAGCGCGCTGGTAATCCATGTCCCGACGTTGTTGCCGGCCGCGGCCTCAATCCACTTCCTTGTGCCGTACATGCCTCCGTGCAGCGAGGGCTTGAGCACGATGTACGCCGGCCTGACTACGTTGAGCATGTAGGCCATCATCGAGGGGTCGGTTATTCCGATAAGCTCCTCGTCGAGCGCAACGGGCAGGGGCGACTCGCGGCACAGCTGCGCCATGTAGCTCCACTGCCGGGGCTTTATGGGCTGCTCGATTGAATGCACGGAATACTGCGACAGCAGTTCGAGCTTGTAAAGGGCATCGTCGGGGGTGAAGCCGCCGTTGGCGTCGAGGCGCAGCTCTATTTCCGATGGCGTGAAGCGGTCGCGTATGCGCTTCACCAAGTCAAGTTCTTTCTCGAAGTCTATCGCCCCGACTTTCAGCTTCACGCAGTGGAAGCCCTGGCTTATTTTATCCTCCATCCGGGCGAGCATCTCCCCGTATGAACCCATCCATACGAGGCCGTTTATGGGTATGCCCTCCTCGCCGCGGCTGAACGGGGTGTCGAAGAAGGCGGTTGTCCCGGCGTTGAGATGGGCCAAGGCCGTTTCCAGGCCGAAAAGCATCGAGGGATATTCCCTCATCCGCTCATAATCTATTTCGCCTTCGGCCTCGAACCTGTCGCAGAAGCTGCGCAGCTTCCCGGCATAATCACTGCTGTAATCACGGCTCAAGTCGGGCAGGGGCGCGCATTCGCCCACGCCTTTAAGCCCCGGCCGTGTAGTGTCGGTAAGTTCAAGAAGCCATGACCGCCTTGTGGTGTACACGCCTCGCGATGTCCCGGCCGGCTGCTTGAAGTGGAACGTCCTCGGTATTATGTTTATCTTGAACATATCTAATGCCATGTTGCGCCTGTCAAGGCAGTTTGGGGTATTTCTTGAAATCGGGCTTGCGCTTTTCAAGGAAGGCCCTGCCGCCCTCCTGCGCTTCGTCCAGAAAGTAGTAGAGCATGGTGGCGTCGCCGGCAAGCTCCTGTATGCCGGCCTGCCCGTCAAGCTCGGCGTTGAGTCCGGCCTTTATCATGCGCAAGGCCAACGGGCTGCGCTCCATCATCGTCTGCGCCCACTCGACGCATGTATCCTCAAGCTCGTCGAACGGCACTACGCAGTTGACAAGCCCCATGCGCTCGGCCTCACGGGCCGAATACTGCCGGCACATGAACCATATCTCACGGGCTTTCTTCTGCCCAACTATGCGTGCAAGGTAGGAAGCCCCGAAGCCGGCGTCGAACGAGCCGACCTTGGGCCCAGTCTGGCCGAATATGGCGTTTTCGCTTGCTATTGTCAAGTCGCAGACTACATGGAGCACATGGCCTCCGCCTATGGCGTATCCGTTGACCATCGCTATGACGGGCTTGGGCAGCGAGCGTATCTGCTTCTGCACGTCGAGGACATTGAGGCGCGGCACGCCGTCCTCGCCTACATATCCTCCGCGCCCCTTCACATGCATGTCGCCGCCCGAGCAGAAGGCCTTGTCGCCTGCCCCCGTAAGGATTACGACGCCTATGCGCTGCGCCTCGCGGCAATATGCAAACGCCTGGCTCATCTCCCACGTAGTCCTCGGCGTGAAGGCGTTGCGGTAACGCGGACGGTTGATGGTGATTTTGGCTATGCCCTCGAACTCTTCAAACAATATCTCCTTGAAGTCAAACCCCTCGATGGGTGTCCATGTCCTGTTTTTCATCCCTTTATATGTTTAATGAAATTACTTATCGCACGTTTATCATCCTCCGCGTCGGTGAAAACTTCCAACAGCATAGGGCGCGAAGCGTCGGCCGTGAGCAGCGTGGCAAGGCCCAGCCTTAGCTCATCCATGCTACGGGCCGACATGTAGCCCACATCGTTCTGGGCGCATATCCCCTTTGCGTCGGTATGGTGGCCGGCGGCTACAAGCCGGCTGAACGCGGCACTCTCACGCAGTCCCGGCAAACTGTAAAATATGCCGCCGCAACTGTTGTTCAGCAATATGATGCGCAGGTTGCCCTTCAGGTTGGTGTTCCAAAGAGCGTTCTGGTCGTAGAAGAAACTCAAGTCGCCAATCACGCAGAACACCACGCCGCCTGTTGCGGCGGAGAAGCCTGCGGCAGTGGAAAGGCTGCCCTCTATGCCGTTGACACCGCGGTTGCACCACACATGGCGCGACGCATATATGCAGGCCAGCCTGATGGCGTTGCTGTTGGCGTAATGTACCTGGTAGGGATAATCCATGTCGGCAAGCGACATTTCAAATTCCCTCACGGCCGCCATCTGTGAAAACGCAGGCTCATAGCTCCATACCCGGCTTGCAGCATGGTCAATGCGCTTCCGCCACAAGTCTGCAAACCCGGTATCGGCTACACCATTGTTCTTCAGGAAAGCCGACAAAGCCGAAATCCCTTCCACAGGACTTCCCTTGACGACACCCGTCTGGCACATAAAGGTATCATGCACCTCGCCGTCTTCTGCGATGCACCACAGCTCACTGGCACCGGCCTCTCTAATGAAACGCTTTATCCTCTTGCTTACAATCGTATCCCCGACATAAAGCAAGAAGTCGGGACGGTAATCAGTAGTGTCGTCCATACCGGCAAGGGCCAAGTCTGCCAGCGTCTGCGTTCCACCCGACAACGGTTCAGATAAGACTGCAATATGCCTGCTGATGAAGTCAAGCTCCTTGCCGATACGTTCCACATTGCGGTTTATCTGCCCCACAACAAGCATAGGGCGCCTGGCCTCAGACATCGGCGACAGCACGCAACGCTCGAAAGCCGCCACGTCCAATGCAGGCTCAACTACGTTAATCTTACGTTCCATGGGCAGTGCCTTGACGTCAAACTCAAACAAGGGTTCGCTTATCGGCACATTGATATGCACTGACATGCGTCCGTTTGCACCGGCGGCAATCAAAGCCTCGTTGACAAGGCGGTTGCAATGCCAGCGTTCAACGTCGTCATGGCATTCAGGCAGGCAGACGCTCTTGCACACAAAGCAACCCAACGCATCCTGCTGGTGCAATGTCTGCCCGTCAAGCTGGCCTATCCATGCCGAAGGGCGGTCGGCGGATATTACGATAAGGCCGTGATGCTGATAGGACGCTTCCGCCACGGCCGGCGCAAGGTTCAACAAGGCTGTTCCTGACGTAACACACACCACGACAGGCGCATCGTCAGCCAGCGACATGCCCAAAGCATAAAATCCGGCGCTGCGCTCGTCGGTGACAGGATAACACTCTATCTTGCCGCACTCGTTCAGGTTATGGACTATGGGCGCATTCCTTGAGCCGGGGCATACAACGGCGCGCCTTACACCATGCTCTACAAGCAATGATGTCAATATGTTGACATTCTCTTTATTGACAAACATTTTCTCATCGTCTCCATTTTAGCCTCTGTCTCAAGCCATTCTTCGTCTTCGTCACTGTCGGAAAGAAGGCCGCCACCGGCATAAAGCCGATACTTGCAACCGTCAATCTGCATACACCGCAATATTACATAAAGATGTGTGCTCCCGTCAAAACACAGCGGCCCGGTAAAGCCGCTGTAATACTTCCGTTCGTAGGCTTCATTCCCACAGATAAAGCCGTATGTATCAGCCTTGGGCATTCCGCATACGGCAGGTGTAGGGTGCAGACTGCCTATCAGCTTGCCGATGTAGCCGTCTTGCATGTTGAAGTAAAAGTCGCTGCGCAGATGTTTCACCAATCCCGCCCTCACGGTGTAAGGGCCGTGCTCGTCGACGGTATTGGAAAAGTGAGCCAGGCACTCCTTTATATACGAAGAGACGTACTTTTGCTCACGGACGTTTTTCCCGTTCCATTCCTTGATGATGCCATTGAGCTTCCTTTCTTCCAGGTCGGCATCGGTGTCGGCATTGCTGTCAATGGGCATAGTCCCTGCCAACGACATGGTGTGCCATCCGTCCGCGCCGCCTTCCAGCAATATCTCGGGAGTGGCCATGAGCCACGTGCCGCACTGCGGCGTCGACACCAAGGCTATGAACATACGCGGATAAAGGACGCAAGCGCGCATGAAAAGCTTTTTGCAGTCAAGCGGTTCTGCCGCCTCCTCTTCAGAACAGCGCGACAGCACAATCTTGGAAAAATCCCCCTTGCCAAGCTTCTCATGGAAACGCGCAAATACTTCTCCGTATCTGCTGCGTTCACCGGCAGTGTCACGTTCATGAAAAAGGCTTACGTCAAAGTCCACTTCCGTGTCAACCCTTCGGCGCTCCACAATATCGGGACTAATCAGCAGTAACGGACACTCCGCGGATATGCGGAAGGGCGCGAACACGAAGCCTGATCTGCCGGCAAGCTCTTCATAAGAATGCAATGCCAACGGTTCGCCGCCAGTCTGCCGAACATAAGTATATTCGCTCGCGTAAGGGTTTCTGTATAAGGCAAATACACCGTCCATCGTATATCCCGGATTATGTTGACATTTGCAGGACCGTGGCAAAAGGCCATGGCTCCTATTTGAAATACAAGAAATACAAGGCTGCAAGGACCGCTATAATCACGGCGAAGAACAACGACTTCATAAGGCATCCTGCAACTTTCTTGAAAACGATTATTGCGACTATGGCCGCTATTATTATAAAAACGTAATATGCAAAACTTCCCATGTTGAAAACAATCTGTCCGTTTACTTAAAACAAGCTTTTGAACATCGACGGTATAGGGGTCTCGAACTCCATGCGTTCGCCCGTAACCGGATGGATGAAACACAGCATGTAGGCATGCAGGCAAAGCCGGTGAAGTGGGTCGTCGCCGTTGCCGTACTTCGTATCTCCGCAGACAGGGTGCCCCATGTCTGCCGAATGTACACGTATCTGGTTCTTACGACCGGTTTCCAGACTGTATTCCACAAGGCTGTAATCTGTTGTGCGTGCAAGCGTGTGGAAATGCGTCACCGCATATTTCCCGCCGTTGTCAACCGGAGACGAATATGTCACATAAGCCTTGTTGTCCTTAAGCCAGTTGGCTATTGTACCGCCTTCGT
Source organism: uncultured Prevotella sp. (assembly GCA_900551055.1). Taxonomy (GTDB): domain Bacteria; phylum Bacteroidota; class Bacteroidia; order Bacteroidales; family Bacteroidaceae; genus Prevotella. Next base: position 32,730 of record URUK01000012.1, read on the forward strand.
CTTCCATCTCGCCGCTGACAACCGCGACATAACGGCGGTCGTAAACGATGTCATGCCAATTGTGCTCCAATATCTGTTCGGTTTCCATGTCCTTGGCATAGACCATCAGTCCGCTCGTGTCACGGTCAAGCCTGTGCACTACATGCGCCGTACAATGTTGGTGGCTTTTGCGGAAATAATCGTCAAGCACCGACTTGACGTTAAGCGAGCTGTGTCCTGCCGCCATTGAAAGTATGCCGATGTTCTTTTCGACTACTGCGAGATACCTGTCCTCATACACAAGTTTCACATAGCGGCTCTTCAGCTGCAAGTCGTCACGCTTTTTCTTGCTCACTGCAACCTTCATGCCGGGCTTTAACGGAAAGTCGAACTGCGTGACCATCTTTCCGTCAACCTTTATTCCCCGACCGCGCAATGTGGCCTTTATTTTAGTACGGCTACAATGCTTCACATTTGCAAGAAGAAACTCGAGCAGAGTATTCTCCTCTGTTACGACGAGATTTATATAATCAGGCCGGCTGTTATAATTGTCAATTTTCCTTGTTGCCATATCGACCTGCAAAGATAGCGCATGTCGCAGACAAAACAAAACATTACAACCTTTTTTATCTCAAATACGGCATTCCATGCATCAATTAAGTCACATTGCGCATGATATGCCGTACTCGGTTTTAAGGTCTTACGGTCAAGGCCGTATTGCGGGCAATTCAAATGTGGTGTTCAGGTACTATTGCCAGGTAGCACAAATCCTTATCCGTATTGTTCTCCATGTAGTGCGAATGTCCTTCGGGGCAATAGTGTACCTGGCCTTCGGCTACGGTCTCCGCTTCACCGTCATAATAAAAAGTAGCTGTACCGCTTATAATGTAGACAATCTCGCAGTTGCCCTCGTGCCGGTGCAGGCCGCTTGAGGCTCCGGGGCGCAGGCGGCTCATCATGATTTTGCACTTACCGTCCACGTAGTTGCGCGTAATCAGCTCGCCGTGTCCGCCCTTGAAGCCGGCTATGCAATCTTCCTTGATTCTGTCAAAATCTATCACCATAACATCCGGCCGTTTATTGTTTGTCCTTGTCGAACAATGTGTTTATTTCTGCAATCTCGTCTTCGTCAAACCATTTTTCAAGTTTTGACTTGGCCTTTTCCTTGATTTCGTCGGAAACATTGCCCCATACCTTATTTAATACATATACCAGCACGGCCAAATCGTCGCCGAGTCCTGCAATGGGAATTGCGTCGGGTATGACATCCAACGGACTTATCAAATACCCCAAAGCTCCAATTATTATGGCCTTGTCCTTGACCGACACCTTGTCGCTCTGCAAAGTATAATAAAGTATGAACGCGGCATACACCAGTTTTGCGCCAGCCCTCTTGGCTATCCTTGATATTTTCTCAATAAAGTCACCTGCCGTGAATTTATTTGAATATGACATAAAATCAGGTAAATTCATATCGCTACGATTTAAATATATAACAAAATATGGCACAAAAGTAGTAATTATTTTCATTTCCTCCAAAATTTATTTTGTGTTTCGGCATAGTTGTCATACCTTTGGAGAAATTTTTTATTATGGAAACAAAGTTGCAGTCAGATTGGGAAAACATAGTGTATAACATAATTGAAGACCATAAGGGCGACGACGGCTTTCCGCTGCCTGAAGATTATGGTACGACCGAGGCCGACGTGAAGGATTACATATACGACAAACAGCGCATTCTTGACCGTATGGAGGAACGCAGCAAGAACCTTCTTGTGCCTGGCATACTGCTTGTTATGCCCGTAATTATTCTGTCGGGGTTCGGCGACGGCCTTAAGATATTGCTGTCAGGTGTGTTTGCCGGAGTGTTGCTCACCATGTTGTATTTTGTCGTCGCCAAGGCTGTTGACAAGAGAAAGCTGAAAAACATGAGAGACGAGACCATTGAGAAATACATAAGCAAGTTGATGGACGCTTATGCCTGATGAAAGGGCAGGGCGTATGTCAGCTTCCCCTTTATAATCCATTATGTGGGCAGTCTTGTCGTAGCGGTTTTTAAAAGGCCGTCTTTTGCATTGCGAAAGGCGGCCTTTTACTGTGCAACTCAAGGCCTTTTGCAGCATGAAAGGTGGCCTTTTGCAAACGCACCGCAACCGATACACCTTGCGCCTTCTCGTAGGAGGTGAGAAAATCTTTCCTTGAATGTGCTGCATAATGGTAAAAAATATGTAAGTTTGCACTTGAAACTACATCATGGAAATACAATGAGAGTTAATCTGGAAACATTTGAAGAGTTGAAGCAACCGTGCTACGTGCTTGAGGAAAAACGCCTGCGGAGCAACCTTTCGCTGATAAAAAGCGTGGCCGAAAGGGCAGGGGTGGAATTTATTTTGGCCTTCAAGGCGTATGCGTTATGGAGGACATTCCCCATATTCCGCGAATATATCCGTGCCACTACAGCCAGTTCGTTGTATGAGGCGCGCCTTGCCTGCGAGGAGTTTGGCGGCAAGGCGCACACTTTCTCACCGGCTTATACAGATTACGAGATAGACGAGATAGCTCGCTGTTCAAGCCATCTTACGTTCAATTCGCTGTCGCAGTACGGCCGGCTGCACGTGAGGGCCAGGCGTGCAAACGACGGATTGAGCATTGGACTGCGCATAAATCCAGAGTATTCAGAGGTTGGAACGGCACTTTACAACCCGTGTGCGCCGGGCACACGTTTCGGCGTCACGGCCGACAAACTGCCGGACCGTCTGCCCGATGACGTGGAAGGCTTCCACTGCCATTGCCACTGCGAGAGCGGTGCGGATGTCTTTGTAAGGACATTGGCGCATATAGAGGACAAGTTCTCATCTTGGTTCGGACAGATAAAATGGATAAATTTTGGCGGCGGACACCTTGTTACGCGCCGCGACTATGATGTGCCGTTGCTGATAAAAACGCTAAAGGATTTCCGTGCGAGATACCCGCATCTGGCTGTAATACTTGAACCCGGCAGCGCGTTTGCATGGCAGACTGGGCCGCTGGTCAGCCAAGTTGTGGATATTGTGGAAGACCACGGTATAAAGACAGCCATACTGAACGTAAGTTTTACATGTCACATGCCTGACTGTCTTGAGATGCCTTATATGCCTGCGGTGCGCGGAGCGGAAACGCTGGAAGACGCCGGTGATGGCGACATACGTTCAGGCAATGTCTACCGCCTTGGCGGAAACAGCTGCCTCTCAGGCGACTTTATGGGCTATTGGAGATTCCCAAACGGCCTTGATGTAGGCGATAGCGTGATATTTGAGGATATGTTGCATTACACAACGGTGAAAACCAACATGTTTAACGGCATAACGCATCCTGCAGTCGCATTGGCCCATGAGGACGGCACACTGGAAATGTTGCGTGTGTTCGGTTATGAAGACTATCGCAGCCGCATGGACTGATTGCAGTCCAAAGAAAGGAAAAGCCGGAAAATCCGGGCTGTTTTTTCTTCTTTTCTTTCATGATTTGAGCAAAAAATGAAGGTAAATGAAAAAAAAAGTGCAAAAGTTTTGCAGGTTTAATAAAAAGCTGTATCTTTGCACCGCATTTAGAGAAATGCTCCTTTGAAAAGGAACAGGCGGCAATAGCTCAGTTGGTAGAGCGCGACCTTGCCAAGGTCGAGGTCGCGGGTCCGAGTCCCGTTTGCCGCTCAATATTCTGAATAAACCAAGTGTCGGGTTCTTCCCGTAAAAGCCCAAGTGGCGGAATTGGTAGACGCGCACGTTTCAGGTGCGTGTGCCTCACGGCGTGCAGGTTCGAGTCCTGTTTTGGGCACGATTTATTCAGAATATATTTTTATGTTGGAGAGGTGGCGGAATTGGTAGACGCGCTACTTTGAGGGGGTAGTGAAAATTGTTTCGTGGGAGTTCGAGTCTCCTCCTCTTCACACATCAGTTTTATTGTTTTATAGGCGGCAATAGCTCAGTTGGTAGAGCGCGACCTTGCCAAGGTCGAGGTCGCGGGTCCGAGTCCCGTTTGCCGCTCTTCTTCAGAAACGAAAAATACAATCATGAACTTATATTTGAGATATTTCGACAAAGAGACCTTGGTCACTAATGTCGATGATGCCATAGCCTTCCTGTATTCTATTTCTGAAATCGGGATGAACCCTGATTTGGAACGTGACGTGAGGGATTATGCCGCAAGCAATGTGTATTATCCTAAGCGTTACAAGATACGTCCGCGAGTGTATTTCATTATAATAAAGACAGAGGCGGCCACGATGCTTGACTTCAAGCAAAAGAAAGCGTTGCGCTCGAACCTTCATCCCGGCGACCAGCGTGATGACGTTGCACCGGCTTTGGCCAAGTTGACAGAGGAAAGGCCGGGCTGGTATGAAGGCACTCTTGATTTCAAGAGGGTAGTGCTTGTGCCGGTTACGGGCAAGCATGAATATCGCGATACGCATTTTGTAGTGAATTGCAAGGCCATGTCAGGGCTTGACTGCTATAACCGCATGGTGGAACATTTGCGCGGACGTGTCGACAGCCGCAGCCAGTTCCCTTCGGCAAAGGGAAAGAACTTCCATTTCAAGTATCTGGGAATGTGGAAGTAGGCGGAGGCTGACAAGCCTGTAGATTTGTAATATGACAACAGTGGTCGGCATAATATTAATTCGTCATTCGTGAAAGATGAATAAGGTGATGCTTATAGGCAATGTCGGTAAGGAGCCGGTAGTCAGGTACTATGACCACGACCAGGCGGTAGCAACTTTTACACTTGCGACGACGGAGCGCGGATATACCCTTCCGAACGGAACACAAGTGCCTGACCGTACAGACTGGCACAACATAGTGTTGTACCGGGGCTTGGCCAAAATTGTTGAAAGGTATGTACACAAGGGTGACAAGCTTTATGTAGAAGGACGGATACATTACCGCACGTATGATGACCAGAAAGGCATCCGCCATTATGTAACCGAGGTTTATGCAGACAGCATGGAACTGTTGTCGCCAAAGCCTTCATCCAATATGGAGAAAGGCCAGGGCACGCAGCCTGTGGAACAGCAGGGCAGTATAGACAAGGCACCGTTCTGAAGACGGTGCCTTTAATATGAGAAGTACGCGGATATGCCGTTGATGTCAGTAGAGGAAGTAGCCAAAGGCGTTAGGCTTGGTTTGTGGAATATAACGGAAAGTGTGGATGAATTTCTTTTACAGGGAAGTTCTACATCATTGTACAGGCAGGCCATTATAGATAGTTACAGAGCAGTAGGGCGCCGCAGGGAAGCGCTTGCGGTGCGGTCGTTGATTGATGTAATGGTTGGCGACGACGTCGGGTTGCTTCATGAGAAATCAGGGAAGCCATATCTTTCCAATGGAATGAATATCAGCATAAGCCATACCAAGGGATGTGCGGCTGTTGTCATTTCACGGGAGAGAGTTGTCGCTGTTGACGTGGAATGCCTTGACGGCAGAGTGACGAATGTTGCTGGAAAAATGTTGCGCCCGGACGAAAATGCGGATACATTGACGGAGCTTTTGCTTCATTGGTGCGCTAAAGAGACGTTGTACAAACTGTATTCGGAAGAGCATCTTGCCTTGAAAGATATGCGTGTGCTGTCAATTGGAGGCGATGATACTCATGGAATAATAAAAACGGAAAACGTCCAACGCGGCGAAACGTCGGACGTATATTATCGTATCTTTGACGGGAAAGTGCTTACTTACGCTGTTCTTTAGGCTTGTTCCACTTTTTATTGAACTTGCCTTTTTTCTTAAACCGACCTTTTCCTCTTTTTTCGTTATGATGTCCGCTTCTTGATTCAGAAATCTTGTATTCGGGGGCTTTGCCCAGTTCCTTTGGTAATGGGATTTTTTCCACTTCGTGTCCGAGGAACGTTTCTATTTCCATGAAGTTGCGTATTTCCTTGCCACGGACAAGTGTTATGGCTATTCCGTCATGGTCGGCGCGTGCGGTTCTGCCTATGCGGTGGACATAATCTTCGCAATCGTGTGGCACGTCATAGTTTATTACCATGGAAATATCGTCAATGTCGATGCCTCGTGCAACAATATCGGTCGCTACGAGCACGTCGATTTGTCCGCTCTTGAAGAGATACATCACTTCGTCCCTTTGGCTTTGCATCAGGTCGGAGTGCATTTCTCCGCTATTTACTTTTATCGATTTGAGCGCCTTGTTTATTTCCTTGACTTTTTGTTTTGAGCTTGAGAATATTATTACACGCTTTTGCCCGTATGTCTGGAATATGTGTCTTAATACTCCGTTTTTCTGGTTTTCGTGGCAGATGCAGGCAAGCTGCTTTATCTTTTCGGCAGGTTTGCTTACTGCAAGTTTTATTATGGCAGGATTTTTTAATATAGTTTTGGCAAGTTCTTCTATCTTGGGAGGCATTGTAGCCGAGAACATTATCGTCTGACAACTTTCTGGCAGTAGTTTTGCTATTGACAGGATGTCTTCATGAAATCCCATGTCGAGCATGCGGTCGGCCTCGTCAAGAACAAAGAATGACACTTTGCTAAAATCAACATTGCCCATATTGATATGGCTTATAAGGCGACCGGGAGTCGCGATGATGACATCCGTTCCCATCTTCATACTCTTGTATTCCTGGTCATAACGGCTGCCGTCGTTGCCTCCGTAAACCGCTACGCTGCTGACCGACGGCATATAATATGAAAAACCTTGCATAGCTTGGTCTATCTGTTGTGCCAATTCGCGTGTAGGACTCATGATGACACAGTTTATTGACTCTTCCAGAAAGTCCTCTTCGTCAAGCATGCTAAGTATGGGCAGCAAGTAAGCGGCGGTTTTTCCTGTTCCCGTCTGTGCTATTCCGAGCACGTCTTTTCCTGCAATTATCTCGGGTATACATTTCTCTTGGATGGGAGTACATGTCGTCCAACCCATATCGTCTATTGCGTCGAGAGTGTTGTCGCTTAAATCTAAATCGTAAAAATCCATGTTGATATTAGTTTGGTGCCTTACGGTAGCAGAAATATGCCACTACCGTGAAAATTATATTAGGTATCCATGCGGCCAGCATAGGTGGGGTGTTGGCGTTGATTGCAAATGTGGAAGATACGGTCTGTAGCATGATATAAGTGAAACTTAACGCCAATCCGATGCCAAGATACAATCCCATTCCGCCCTTCCGTTTCCTTGATGACAATGAAAGACCTATGGTTGTCAATATGAATGAAGCGAAGGAGGTTGCTATGCGCTTGTGGAATTCAACTTCGTACTGTACTACATTGCCCGACCCTCGGTCAATCTGTTTGCTGATATAGTCACGGAGTTGTGGACTTGTAAAAGTTTCTTGCTGGCCTTTGGAGAATACAAGGTCGGTAGGTTCCATCATTATTGTTGTGTCTTTTACCGAACCGCTTGTGATTGTCTCACGCATACCTTTAAGCTGCCTTATGCGCCAGTTGCGCGCCTTCCAATGATACTTCGAGTCCGAAATAGTGTCGTACTGGATTTCAGATGCAGTCATGTGGCTTATCAGCTTTTTGTCCTCAAACTTGTCAAGGCAGAAGCCATAGCCTTTTTTCATGTTGTTGTCATAGTGCTGTATGTATGCAATAACCCCTTTGCCTACTTGCAGCTGGACATTCTCTGCCGATGTGTTCTTTTTCTTATTCTTATAGATTGTTTCGAAGTTCTGCCTTATTATAGTGCCTTTTGGTATTACATAGGCACCAAGGAAAAAGGTCATTATTGATATTAGTGCAGCCGATATCATGTAAGGGCGCATCAATCTCTTGAAACTTACGCCAGCCGCAAGCATCGATATTATTTCCGAGTTCCCGGCAAGTTTCGATGTGAAGAATATCACAGCGATGAAGACAAACAGTGGGCTGAACAGGTTTGCAAAGTAAGGAACGAAGTTCATGTAATAATCAACCACAATAGCCCTTAATGGAGCATGGTATTGAGTGAACTTTGCAAGGTTCTCGTTTATGTCGAAAACGATTGAAATCGATATAATCAGCGCGATGGAGTAGAAGTATGTGCCGATGAATTTCTTGATTATATACCAGTCCAGAATCTTCAAATATCTTGAGGGATTAAGGTATTTCAGCTTGTTGCCAATCCATGCGAATGCCATGAAAAGCCATTTGAGATGACCTTTCGTCCACCTCATTAGCTTTAATGCCTTTCTGAATTTCCTGATATTTTTCGTTTTCATGCCATTTCGTTAAATCCGTTTCCCAAGCTGGTCGATGATGGTAGATTTCCACCTTACGAAGTCTCCTGCCTCTATGTGGCTGCGTGCATCGTTGACAAGGCGCAGGTAAAATGCAAGGTTATGTATGCTGGCTATTTGCATGGCCAGAAGTTCTTGCGCCTTGAAAAGATGGTGAAGATAGGCTTTTGAATATGTCTTGTCAACGTCGCAACCATCCGGATCGATGGGAGAGAAGTCCTTTTCCCACTTCTTGTTGCGCATGTTTATTGTACCGTTATATGTGAACAGCATGGCGTTGCGTCCGTTTCTTGTCGGCATAACGCAGTCGAACATGTCCACACCACGCTCTATCGCTTCAAGAATGTTTTGTGGTGTGCCGACTCCCATCAGGTATCTGGGCTTTTCCTTAGGCAGTATCTCATTGACTACCTCAATCATCTCATACATCACTTCGGTCGGTTCGCCTACCGCCAAGCCGCCGATAGCGTTGCCTTCAGCGCCTTTGTCGGCGACGAACTTGGCCGCGTCGCGTCGCAGGTCCTTGAATGTACAGCCTTGGACAATTGGGAACAATACCTGATTGTACCCATAGAGAGGTTCCGTTTCGTTGAACCGTTTGATGCAGCGGTCGAGCCAGCGTTGTGTCAACATCAGGCTCTTTTTTGCATATTGGTAATCACTTTGACCTGGAGGGCACTCGTCGAAAGCCATCATGATGTCGGCTCCGATAATCCTTTCAGTGTCAATGACGTTTTCCGGGGTGAAGAAATGCTTTGAACCGTCAATGTGAGAGCGGAACTCGCAGCCTTCCTCTTTGAGCTTTCTTATGCCGGTCAGCGAGAAAACCTGAAAGCCGCCGCTGTCTGTAAGGATTGGCCTGTCCCATGTGTTGAATTTGTGGAGTCCGCCAGCCGCCTTGAGTACGTCAAGTCCGGGGCGCAGGTATAGATGATAGGTGTTGCCCAGGATTATTTGGGCTTTCACCTCTTCGCGCAGCTCGCTGAAGTGTACGCCTTTCACGCTGCCGCACGTTCCTACAGGCATGAATATAGGAGTCCGAATCTGGCCGTGCCCCGTAGTAATGAGGCCTGTGCGTGCGTCGCTGGCGTTGTCAGTATGTTGTATTTCGAAAAACATTCCTCAATCTTCGATGCTGAACGTTACGGGATTTTTTACTTTCTCGTCAGTGAGGGCAAAGTTCCATACCTCCTGTATGTTCTCGACATAATGGAAGTTTACGCCGCGGATGTATTCCTCTGATATTTCCTCGATGTCTTTCCTGTTGTCTTTGCACATCACGATTTCAGTGATGCCGGCGCGTTTGGCTGCAAGGATTTTTTCCTTAATTCCGCCAACAGGCAGCACCTTGCCTCTTAGGGTTATTTCGCCTGTCATGGCTGTCTTTGCGCGAACCTTGCGCTGTGTCAGTGCTGACGCAATGGACGTGGCAATGGTAATGCCTGCCGACGGACCGTCTTTCGGCGTAGCGCCTTCCGGCACATGGATGTGGATGTTCCAGTGGTCGAAGATGCGGTAGTCTATTTTCAGTATGTCGGCATGAGCCTTGACATATTCAAGCGCAAGTATGGCTGATTCTTTCATAACATCGCCAAGATTGCCCGTAAGCGTCAGTTTTGCGCCTTTCCCTTTGCTCAGACTTGTTTCGATAAACAGAATCTCTCCTCCTACGCTTGTCCATGCAAGCCCTGTCACAACACCGGCATATTCGTTGCCTTGGTATATGTCACGGTAGAACGGAGGGTTGCCCAAAAGAGAGCAAAGCTCGTCTGGAGTTATTTTGTTGTAAGGCAAAACGCCGTCTTTCGCTTTCAGGAAAGCCAATTTGCGCAGAGCCTTGTTTATTTGTTTCTCCAGTTGTCTTACTCCGCTTTCACGAGTGTATTGTTCTATAACCTTCTCAATGGCCTGCTTGGTGAACACAAGTTTCTTCTCGTCGGCCAGTCCGGTGTTTTCCTTTTCCTTGGGAATGAGGTGGCGTTTTGCTATTTCAACCTTTTCTTCGGTGATGTATCCGCTGACCTCTATCAGTTCCATACGGTCGAGCAGTGGGCGTGGTATGGTGTTGAGGTCGTTTGCCGTGGCAATGAAGAGTACTTTGGACAGGTTGTAGTCCACGTCAAGGTAATTGTCGTGGAATGCGATGTTCTGTTCCGGGTCAAGCACTTCAAGCAGGGCGGATGCCGGGTCGCCGTTTATTGTGTTTTGGGTCACCTTGTCAATCTCGTCGAGAATGAACACGGGGTTTGACGAGCCGGCTTTCTGTATGCTTTTTATTATGCGACCGGGCATAGCTCCTATGTACGTGCGGCGGTGTCCGCGTATTTCCGCTTCGTCGTGTACGCCGCCAAGTGATATGCGTACATATTTGCGTTTCATCGCGCTGGCAATGCTCTTGCCCAGGCTTGTTTTGCCTACTCCGGGAGGACCGTACAGGCATATGATAGGCGATTTCAGGTCTTTTCTGAGGCTTAATACCGCCATGTATTCGAGTATGCGCTCCTTCACCTTTTTCATGCCGTAGTGGTCTTTGTCAAGCACTTTTTCGGCACGTTTCAGGTTCAGGTCGTCCTGTGTGTAGCTCTCCCACGGCAGGTTGACGAGGGTTTGCAGGTAATTCAGCTGTACACTGAATTCCGGACTTTGCGGGTTGAGGATGTCAAGCTTTTCCAGCTCCTTGTTGAATGTGGCTTCTATCTCGTCAGGCCACTTCTTTTTCTTTGCTTCTTCCAGCAGTTCCTTGCGCTCGGGATAGCTTTCGCCGTTGCCAAGCTCTTCCTTTATGTTCTTGATTTGCTGTTGCAGGAAGTATTCGCGCTGCTGTTCGTCGATGTCTTCGCGTGTCTTGGTGCGTATGTCGTGCTTCAGTTCGAGCAACTGCATTTCGCGGTGCAATATCTTGAGCAGCTTGAACAGTCTGTCCTTTAGCGAGTTTGTCTTCAGCAACTTGATTTTTTCATCAGTGTCGAAAGGCAGGCTTGTACATATGAAGTTGAGCAGTATGACGGCGTTGCTGATGTTTTGAAGGGCGAACTGAGCCTCGTCGGGGATTTCGTCGTTTTTCTTGACATATTCTATTGTGACGTTACGCAGGTCCTCGATTGCGGCCATGAACTCTTTGTCCTTCTCGTCCGGTATTTTTTCAGACGCCATTTCCACCGTGCCCCTCAGAAATGGTACGGTGTTGCTGATGGAAGTAAGCTTGCAGCGTCCCAAGCCTTGCAGGATTACGGTAACGTTGCCTGTTTGTCCCGGCATCTCGAGCACACGTATTATTTTGGCATACACTCCGTATTCATAGAGTTGCTCTTTTTTTAACGGATTGTCTTCTTCTGCTGTTTTTTGGCAGAATACAGCGAATGCTTTGTCTGGTGATTCTTTCAGATAGCTGATAAGGTTCAGGCTTGAAGTGCGCCCTATAAGTACTGGCGATACCACTCCGGGAAACAATATGAGGTTTCGTGTGGCGAGTATGGGCAGCTCGCCGTCTTTGTCTCCTTCAAACAGTTTTGTTATGTCGCCTTCGTAATCGGCTATCATTGAAAAAGCATTGTTGACTTCTTTGTTCATAAGTTTTGTTCGCATATATGTGCATCCGGACCGGCCGCCATGCTTGCATGTCGTGCTCCATCCAGCCAATCCTTTCACCTTTGTTTGCTTGTTTTGTTGTTTCAAATCATTATATTGGGGTGCAAATTTACTCATTTTAATTGACATTTTATTTCTTTGTGCCGTTATTTTCATTTAATTAATGTTTGCAGCCGGTTGGTCTTGTGTATAAGGCTGGGGCGGACTGCGTGGATTGACACGTCGATGAACCTGTCTGCAGGTGTGGGCTATAGTGACGTTGAGGTCCTGGCAACGTTAGGAATTTTTGTTGCTGATTTGCGTTTGGCGGCAAATGACGTTGTAAAATGCCGTAAATCGCAAGCTAAAAGGCGGTCTTTCGCATTGCGAAAGACCGCCTTTTGTAAAGTGTTGGGTGTCAAAGTCTTATGAGAGACAATGCAATTAGCCGCCCTGCTTGTTGTCAGTTTTGTTGTGCTCAGACCCATTTGTCATGTAAGTTATTTTTATGGCTTCAGCCGTATGTCCGGTTATACGTGTCCGGTCGTCAGGGCGCAAGCCTACAAGCCATACCGTATGGCCTTCGGCATCGGTCATTATCAGTTGGCGTTGCTTGTCGAAGAGGTTTAGTTTTATGTCCGTAAGGTAGTCGCTTACGAGTTTGGAACCGTTCATGCCGAAAGGTTTGAAACGGTCGCCCGGTGCTACAAGTCTTACGGTCAGTGGGAATACGACATTTGCCGCATCGGCCATGCAGCAGCATTTGTCGGCGGTCGGAATGGCGAAACCGTTGTCTCGGTTCACTTTTTCAACCCTTATTTTCATTCTGTTGTTTATTACATACAGGCCGCATTCAGGAATGATGACAGGCCGCTGCCCGATGTCTTCTTTGGGCTCTATTATGAGGCAGCTTCGGTCTATAAGCAACTTGTGGGTTTGAGAAAAATAAATGCGTCCGGGTTCAGATGTCATAGACGAGCGAATTTGCTCGATTTGCGCTGGTGTGAAATCATAATCCTTCAGCAACCTGAACAGGATGTAGCCTGATGCCGGTTCTTGGACAATTGCCTGTATGCTGATGCGTGTAGAGCCTCCATTTCGGGTCAGGGCTGTCTGGGCGGTGTTTTCAGCAATAGTGTCAAGTGCAGTGGCTGCTTCGGCCACGCGTTCAGCCGTGCCTGCGATGCTGTGGCTTACGGAAGGATTGATTTCTTTCATCAGCGGCAGGATGTCAAGGCGTATCTTGTTTCTGACAACATCGTCTATGAGATTGGTGCTGTCAGTTACGTATTCCTGTCCGGCTTCGGTTAGTGCAGTCTCAATCTCGTGCCTGGTTACGCATAACAGCGGCCGTACAATGTTGCCGTTTTTGGGCTTTATGCCGGTAAGACCGTGCAGACCTGTGCCCCGGATAAGGTTGAGCAGTACAGTCTCTACTGAGTCGTCTTGGTGATGAGCCACACATATGGCTGACGCATTTATGTCGTTTGCCAGTTGGTTGAAGTATGCGTAACGCAAATGCCGCGCGGCCATTTCTATGCTAATCTTCCGCAGGAGTGCAAAGCCTTTGGTGTCAAAATGTGTAATGTGAAGTGCAATGCCGTTGTCATTGCAGAATTTTTTGCAAAACTTTTCATCGCGGTTTGATTCATCACCGCGCAGATGGAAGTTGCAGTGGGCCGCTTCTATAGTGTATCCGAGTTCTTTAAGTGTCAGTGCCAAAGTTACGCTGTCAGCTCCGCCAGACAGTGCTACAAGATATTTCTTATCTCGTTGCATAAGCTTATGCAACGAGATGAACTTGGAAACCTTTTGTAAAAACGGCTTATTCAACATATAACACCAAACCTTTAAGGTATTCTCCTTCAGGATGATATATGTTTATGGGATGGTCTGCAGGCTGGTGGAGCTGATGCAATATCCTGACGTTTCTCTTTGCCAGTGCTGCCGCAGTGAATACGGCATTGCGGAAATTGTCTTTCGTCACAACCTGGCTGCAGCTGAACGTGAACAGTATTCCGCCGCTTTGGATACGTTCCAAAGCTTTCATGTTCAGGCGGGTGTATCCTTTCAGCGCGTTATGCAGGGCGGCGCGGTGCTTGGCGAAAGCCGGAGGGTCTAATATGATAAGGTCGTATTTCCCGTCGGCTGCATCAAGATATTTGAATGCGTCTTCGCAAAATGCCTCGTGACGGTTGTCTTCCGGGAAGTTAAGGGCTACGTTGGCCTGTGTCAGTTCGATGGCCTTTGCACTGCTGTCTACTGAATGTACGAGCTTGGCACCGCCGCGCATGGCATAGAAAGAGAATCCCCCGGTATAGCAGAACATGTTGAGAACGCATTTGTTACGGGAGTAGCGTTCAAGCAAGAGGCGGTTTTCACGCTGGTCTACGAAGAAGCCTGTCTTTTGTCCTTTAAGCCAATCTACATGGAATTTCAGCCCGTTTTCTACGGCAATGTTGTCGTCGCAGCCTCCATAGATGAAGCCGTTTTCCTGCTCTAATCCGGCCTTGTATGGCAAAGTTGTCTCACTCTTATAATAAATGTTTTCGATTCTGTCGCCCATCACGTCTGCAATGGCGTTTGCAATTTCATGCCGGCAGACGTGCATGCCAACACTGTGGGCTTGCATAACGGCGGTTTTCCCATAACAGTCAACAACTAAGCCGGGGAGGTTGTCGCCTTCTCCGTGTACCAGTCGGAACGTGTTGTTTTCCGGGTTGTCGGCTATGCCTAATGCTTGGCGCATCTGCAATGCGGACAAAAGCCGTTTGCGCCAGAAATGTCCGTCAATCTTGATGTCTTCAAAGGATAGTATACGAACGGCGATGCTTCCTATCTGGAAATGTCCCAGCCCGGCAAAACCTCCTTCAGCTGTTAGGATGCGTACTGTGTCACCTTCGTTTATCCCTTCGTCCAAACGGCTTATGGCACCGGAAAAAATCCAAGGGTGAAAACGTTTAAGGCTGTCTTCCTTGCCTTTTTTCAAGTATATGTTTTTGTATGTTGTGTCAATTTCCATGTTCTTCGATTTTTACAAGTTGGTAATCTCCTGTTTTTTCAAGTCGCATAAGTTCCTCGTAAATGTTTATGCAGGCCCATGCGTCAGTGGCGGCATACAGTTTCTGGCTGTCGCTAAGCACGTCGTTTTCCCAGTTGCTCAGCCGTACAGACTTGCTTATTTTCTGCCTGAAAAAGTTTGCGTAGAGCTTTTGCAGGCTTAGGTCTTCAACTCCAAGTTCGCCAACATGTTTTTGCAAATCAATGAATTTGCCGGGAACAAAGTCGGCGCGCTTGTGAAGTGAGTTGATGTCATCGTGCAGCGACAGCCCTACTTTTGTGACGGTCTCGTCTTCTAACAACCGTATTATGGCAGGTGTCAGCCCTGTAAGGTTGAGTCTGAAAAGGAAGCATGTGTCATGTGTCGACACCTGTAAAAGGGACACCTCGTGGGTTCTGCCTTTTTTGAATGACGGCCTTGTTTCGGTATCAATGCCGAGAATGTTTTGGGAAAGCAAATAACTGACGGCTTTCTCGGCTTCGGCGGATGTGTTGATTACTATTATCCTGCCATCGAAAACGGCTCTTGGCAGTCCTTGTATATCATGTTTGTCAAATCTATTATAAATAATTTTCTCCATAATGTGCAAACCGAAATTGTGCCTGTACGGCTTTTGGGGGCGTGCAAAAATATAAAAAAAAGGCGAGTTTTATGGTTAGTTATGACTTTTTTCGATTACTTTTGCAGATAAAACATCAAATACGCTAATGGGCAAGAAAAAAAATACACGTTTAAATAAATCTTTCAGCGAAATTGTCGGGTTGAAGATTATATTCCAAAACGATATTCTGAATTCCATTTTAGGCCTCATCCTTATATTGCTGTCGATTTATATGATAATAGCATTCATATCATATTTTTCTACAGGACAGTATGACCAAAGTTTAATATTAGACCATACATCACAGGAAATACTAAACAAGAACAGGGAATTTAAGAACAGTTGTGGCTCTTTGGGGGCATTTGTCTCTTATTTTTTCATATCAAGATGCTTCGGGCTGTCCGCCTTTATTGTACCTGTATTCATAGGAATGGCCGGATTGAGGCTTGTCAAGGCGTATAAGATAAATCTATTGAAATGGTTTATTTGCCTGATGATTGTGATGATATGGTTTTCCATTATGTCGGCCAAGATTTTGACACCGATAATGGGAAGCAATATCTATAATCCGGGTGGAGACCACGGATTGTATTGTAGCCAATGGCTTGAGAATGTTATTGGCGTGTACGGATTGATGGCGGTGCTGCTTTTTACGGCAATAGCTTTCCTTACATATCTGAGCAAGGAAACCATAAACGTTGTAAGGAAAGTCTTAAATCCGATAGGCGCGTTGACAAGAAAGGTGACTTTCGGTGTAACAAATGTATCTGGTAACGGCATTGAAGAAGGTCATGGTGTGCAGACATTGGATGACCCGACAACATTCGATGACCCGGAAACACAAACTGTCGTTTTTGATGATGAAGATACAACAGGGGATAAGCCAGACGTCAAAGAACCTTCCGAAAAAGAAAAAGTGGGGAATGAACAGGACATAATCATCAATAAACCCGGTGGTGAAGCAAAGGCTGATTCTCATGACGTGTCGGGAGTGAAAGACTTGTCAGTACCAATAGACCCTCGTGAACCGTGGACAAAGTATAAGTATCCGACTCTTGATTTGCTGAAAAAATACGATAATGACGGCAAGCCTTATATTGACATGAAGGAGCAGACGGCTAATAAAAACAGAATAGTCGATGTCCTGAACAGTTTTGGCGTGCAAATCAAGACTATAATGGCTACGGTAGGACCAACCATAACTCTGTATGAAATAACTCCTGCCGAAGGTGTCAAGATTTCAAAAATCAGAAATCTGGAAGACGACATAGCTTTAAGCCTTGCAGCCTTAGGCATACGTATCATTGCGCCAATTCCCGGCAAAGGGACTATCGGAATAGAAGTTCCGAACAATAAGCAAAATATTGTTTCGATGGAAAGCATACTCAATTCAAAGCGTTTCCAGGAAACAACAATGGATTTGCCAATAGCTATAGGCAAAACTATTACCAATGAGATTTTTATGGTAGACTTGGCCAAACTGCCACATTTGCTTGTGGCTGGAGCTACAGGGCAGGGTAAGTCTGTCGGTCTGAACGCCATTATAACATCATTGCTGTACAAGAAGCATCCCAACGAACTGAAGTTCGTATTGATTGACCCGAAGAAAGTTGAGTTCAGTGTCTATGCGCCGATAGCCAAACATTTTATGGCCAAAGTGCCGGATGACAACGAGGAACCAATAATAACCGACGTTAAAAAGGTTATCCGTACATTGAACAGCCTATGCAAGTTGATGGACACAAGGTATGATATGTTGAAACTTGCAGGGGCAAGAAATATAAAGGAATATAACAAAAAATATGTAAACCACCAACTGAAACTGACTGACGGCCATGAATATATGCCTTATGTCGTGGTGGTAATCGACGAGTTCGGCGACCTTATAATGACTGCCGGAAAGGAGATAGAGCTGCCGATAGCGCGCATCGCCCAGTTGGCACGTGCAGTCGGAATACATATGGTTATAGCGACCCAAAGACCTACGACATCCATCATAACAGGAAACATCAAGGCCAATTTCCCCGGTCGTATGGCGTTCAGGGTCAGCCAGATGATAGATTCGCGCACTATCCTCGACCGTCCGGGAGCCAACCAGCTGATAGGGCGTGGAGACTTGCTGTTCCTTAACGGCAATGAACCTGTCAGGGTGCAGTGTGCTTTCATTGATACTCCGGAGATAGAACGCATCAACCAATATGTGGCAGAGCAGCCAGGACCGCTTGAACCGATGGAATTGCCTGAACCGGCTTCTGATGAAGGCGGTGAGTCTGGCAGCGGCGGACTTGAGGTTAATAATATTGACCCGTTGTTTGAGGAGGCCGCCCGTGTGATAGTCATAAACCAGCAAGGTTCTACCAGCATGATACAGCGCCGTTTCTCGATAGGTTATAATAGGGCAGGGCGCTTGATGGACCAGATGGAAAAGGCCGGGATTGTCGGGGCGGCTCAAGGAGGGAAACCTCGTGAAGTGCTGATACAGGATGAGAACAGCCTTGAATCGCTATTGTCACAATTGAAAAAGTAATGATGTTCTGCTTCAGGAACAATAAAGGTTTACATTTTATAAAAATAGAACTTTCTGTAAATGCAAGTAAGATGAAAAGATTGTTGTTCGCACTATTGGCATTGTTCGTTGTCTTGAGCGTATATTCCCAGAACTCGGCACAGGCGCGCAAGATACTTGACAAGACAGCTGCTGTTGTCGGAAACAAGAATGGCGCAAGTGCAAGTTTCAGTGTAAGTGGAAAATATGGAAACTCATCGGGAACGATAGCCGTGAAAGGTAATAAGTTCAACGCGCGCACGCCACAGGCCATTGTCTGGTATGACGGCAAGACGCAGTGGACGTACATGAAAAGCTGCCAGGAGGTTAATATCAGCACGCCGACAGAGGCGCAACAGCAATCGATGAATCCTTACAAGTTCATCAACATATATAAAAGCGGTTTCAAGCTTGGGCTGAAAAACGTGTCGGGAGGATGGCAGGTACATCTTTATGCCACCAATCAGAAACGTTCTATCAAGGAAATGTATATAACGATAGGCAAGAATTATCAGCCGAAGGTTATAAAAATGCGGCAAAGCAACGGCTGGACAACCATTACTGTGTCAAATTTCAAGTCGAAGCCGCTTAGTGATGCGACATTCAGGTTCAACTCAAAAGATTATCCAAACGCAGAGATAGTCGATTTGCGGTAAATGTATCGTTCTATAGCGGTAGTTTGTTGTGTCGTAATCATTGGACACACGAGCAAAAATCAAACCAAACATAAATGAATAAACTGCATTTGTTCCGGGCGCTTCGTCGTCATCTTAAACTGGCAGAGAAAAGGAGTGTGGCATACGAGCAAAACAAAGTAGCCAAAGTCCTGTTGTATATTGGCGGCTCTTTTGTCGTGTTATATCTTGTTTTCATAGCCATCATGCTGGCGCTTATCGCCAATACGTCAAGTTCGCAGACACCGTATGAGTTCCTTTTCGGGCTTTTGCCGTTTTTTCTTGCAGTCGATTTCTTGTTCCGGTTCATAAGTCAGCAGACACCGGTGCAACTGATAAAACCTTATTCGCTGCTTCCCATCTCTAAATACACGTGCGTAGAGATGTTTGTGCTGTCAAGTGCAGTCTCTCCGAACAATCTTATTTGGACATCTGTCACAATTCCATATGTCTTGATGACAACGATGTTCTGTGACGGCTTTTTTGCGTCGATAGGTATAATAGTGTCGTTCCAGTTGCTTGTAACCATCAACAGTCAATGGTACATGC
Organism: uncultured Prevotella sp.; assembly: GCA_900551055.1. Lineage (GTDB taxonomy): Bacteria > Bacteroidota > Bacteroidia > Bacteroidales > Bacteroidaceae > Prevotella. The sequence continues at coordinate 51,912 of URUK01000012.1, forward strand.
TCGTCAGGACATTGATAAACCAGAGCCTGAAATGGTGGGTGTTGCCCATTGTCGTGTATGCTGCGATGTTCTCTCCGCTTTATCTCGACAGCATAGACACTTTGTTTGACATATATTCGTCGCTGGGGCGAGGCTTTGCTTTTTGGCATCCATTGCATTATATAAGCTTGTTGCTTGTCTTGTTTGCCTTTATTGAGGCGAACAAGCGGATGCAGTATCATTTTACTTATTTGGAGAATGCCAATGTCGAGGCACCCAAGATGAAACATGTGTCTGAATTCCGTATGTTCGACAGGTTCGGCCAGACCGGCGAATATCTGAAACTGGAGATTAAAAGCCTTATCCGTAATAAAAACATGCGCAAGTCGTTTGTGTTCAGCACACTGTTCACGATTTTTCTCAGCCTTATCGTTTCCTTTACGGATCTTTATCAGGACGATTTTTCCAAGATATTCTGGGTTGCTTATGTGTTCATGCTTTTTGGAGCTAACACCCTTATGAAAATAATGTGTGCCGAGGGCAATTATATCGATTTCTTGGCCGTACACAAGGAGAACATAATGCAATTGCTAAGGGCTAAATATTTCTTTTACAGTTCCATGCTCGTGCTGCCCTTCTTGCTGATGCTTCCCACCGTGTTTACAGGTAAGCACAGTTTGCTGGCGTTGTTCTCCATGATGTGCTTTACGGCAGGCCCGGTGTATTGCCTTTTCATGCAGATGGCTGTGTACAACAGGCAAACGATGCCGCTTAATACCAAGTTTATAAGCAAGGGTAACGTTGAAAACAATTATTTTCAGATTGTAGCCCTTATTGTGGCCATGTTCCTGCCCGTTGTCGTAATATCCTCGTTAAGGACTTTGTGTAGTGAAAGTACGGCTTATCTTGTACTGCTGTTTTTTGGCATTGCTTTCATTTCTACACACAACTTTTGGATTGCCAACATATACCGTCGTTTTATGAAGCGGAGGTATGTGAATATGGAAAGTTTCAGGTCTACGAGGTGAGACCGGTGCAATCGTTGCTTTTTAACTTCGTGTAAATCCTTTGCATTGGACAGCAACCCATTTAACTGTTTCTGAAATGCAGGCGGACGGTTTGCTGCCGTTTTTCAACACACGGTCTTTTGCAATACAAAAGATGGCCTTTCGCAACGCGAAAGGCCATCAAATGCAAGGCGAAAGGTGCCCTTTTGTGTATGTCAACGTATCAATATCTTAGCAGGTTTGCCGCTGATATTGACAATATACACGCCAGATGGAAGTTCTTTCTCCACCGTGCCGTTTGCTATCTGTGTGGAATACAGCTTTTGGCCGCTTGCAGAATAAATGGAGATAGTGCAACCGTTATGTATGTTTTCAACACACAATCTGTTGCCTTTTACCGATACTACTGGTTCAGAATTGACGGCAATCGATGGCATTGATGTGGCTGTTATCAGCATAAAATCTTTCCACTGTTCGGCGGATTTGTAATCTTCCACGCTTCCGTCAGGAACAACAAGTTCGCAAGACTCTACGCTTGTATTATGAAATGTATAGCTTCCCAATTCAGGAGGAACTATGGCCATTATCTCCATCCGCTTCAGTTCGGGCAGGCCAGAGAAGCATTCTTGGCCTATATATGTTACATTGCTGCCCATCGAAACCTTTTCTATATTGCTGCAGTCCTGAAATACCCAGTCGTCCATATATTCCAGACTTTCAGGTAGCACAAGCTCTTTTAAGGCTGTACAGCCGTAAAATGCACTCCATTTTATTGTTTTCAGATTTTCATTCCACATTACATCTTTCAGCGAAGTGCATTCAAAAAATGCAGAATAGCCTATCGTTTCAACATTTTTTCCAATGACAACTTTACTAAGTGAAGTACAGCCGTAAAACATCTTGACACCTATTTCTGTATAAGTGTCGGGTATTGCAACTTCCGTCAATGCCGTGCATCCTGAAAAAACACTTGTTTTGAATGACACATTGCCCGGCGGCAATGTTAAAGATTGCAGGGAAGTACAGTCAAGAAAAGCGTTATCTCCAACGGATGTCAATGTTGTTGCCTTCGATAAATCTACGTTTTTCAAACCGCTATCACTGAAAGCACTCGTGCTGATAGTCTGCAAAGCTGCATTAAAGTCAATTGTTTCCAATGACGAGCATTCGGTAAACGCATTCGTGCCGATTTCCAGCAAACCGGCAGGCAACGACAATTGTTTCAGGGATTGGCACAGCTTAAACGTTTCTTCACCAATAGTTTTGACACCGTCACTTAACAAAACCTCTGACAAACTTGTGCAACCGTTAAAAAGGCCGTCAGACAAAGCGGTGACGTTTGCCGGTATTTCGATTTTCGTCAATGAAGTGCAATTGTAAAAAACGGAATTACCTATTTCCGTAACAGTCTTCGGTATCACTATATTGTCAAGCATAATACAGCCGGAAAAGCAAGCCATCCCTATTGTCTTGACATCACCGGAAAATGTAACGGTCTTCAATTCTGCACAGTCAAAGAACGCTCCGTTTCCCAACTTTTCAACTTTCGTTCCTATAACAATAGAAGACAGGTTTTTACCCTCAAAAGCATAATTTCCAATTTCCTTGACTTTAGCCAAATTTTCATCCACATTCATGTCGATGTCTGTTTCAGAACCTTTCCACATTTCCAAAGTAAGCCCGTCGTCAGACAGGGTGTAAGATTCAGCAGGATACACTACATCGGCATTCGCAAAAGAGGTTAAGGCTGGAATAATCATGATGCATGCAAAAGTCAAAACATTTTTCCTAAACAAGGACAACATTGCGTAATAAACATTTCTCATAAAAAATAGATTTAAGTTAAAAATAAAATGGTTAACGCCCCAAAGATACGATATTTTCTAATATCATATCGACAAATTGCAGGAAAAAATCGATAAAACATAAAAAATCTCCCAACGGCAATTGCTGTTGGGAGATTTTTTTATATGATTATTTATCAGTCTATGGCCTTAAGTTGCTCGGCTACTTCGTCGTTTACTTTCTTTGCAAAGTCTTCTTTGCTCATGGAACCTTGGTCGCCTTGGCCTTGTTTCCTTACGGCGACAGACCCGTCTGCCTGTTCTTTTTCGCCTACAACTACCATATAAGGTATGCGCTTAATCTCGTTGTCGCGTATTTTGCGGCCTATTTTCTCGTTGCGGTCGTCAATGATTGCGCGTACTCCTACGGTGTCAAAATACTTGGCAAGCTGCCTTGCATAATCGTTGTATTTCTCGCTTATTGGCAGTATGGCAACCTGGTCAGGCGTAAGCCACAGTGGGAAATGGCCTGAAGTATGCTCGATAAGCACTGCCGTGAAACGTTCCAACGAACCGAAAGGTGCGCGGTGAATCATAACAGGGGTCTTCTTGGTGTTGTCTTCTGCCGTATATTCCAACTTAAAACGCTCCGGCAAGTTGTAATCCACCTGTATTGTGCCCAGCTGCCAGCGGCGTCCGATAGCGTCTTTCACCATGAAGTCGAGTTTGGGGCCGTAGAATGCGGCCTCGCCATATTCAATCTTGGCGTTCAGGCCTTTTTCCTTGCATGCGTCGATGATGGCCTGCTCGGACTCCGCCCAAACTTCGTCAGAGCCGATGTACTTCTCGCGGTCGTTCGGGTCGCGGAGTGAAATCTGCGCCTCGAAGTCCTTAAAGTCGAAGATTGAGAACACTGTATGTATTATGTCCATCACATTAAGGAACTCGGCTTTCACCTGGTCTGGACGGCAGAAGATGTGGGCGTCGTCTTGTGTGAACGAGCGGACACGTGTAAGACCGTGCAACTCGCCGCTCTTCTCGTAGCGGTAGACCGTTCCGAACTCTGCGATGCGCAACGGAAGGTCGCGGTATGAGCGAGGTTTCCATGCAAATACCTCGCAGTGGTGTGGACAGTTCATTGGCTTCAGCATATACTCCTCGTCCTCTTCTGGAGTGTGGATGGGCTGGAAGGAGTCCTTACCGTAATGTGCATAGTGACCTGAAGTTACGTAAAGGTTCTTGCTGCCGATGTGCGGAGTGATGACCTCTTTATATCCGTAACGTTTCTGTATGCGGCGCAACATGTCCTGAAGGCGAAGGCGCAACTCTGTTCCGGCTGGCAACCAGATGGGGAGTCCTTTGCCGACACGTTCGGAGAACATGAACAGTTCCATCTCCTTGCCAATCTTGCGGTGGTCGCGTTTCTTGGCTTCCTCGAGCATTACAAGATACTCGTCGAGCATCTTTTTCTTGGGGAACGAGATGCCGTAGATGCGTGTCATCTGCTCGCGCTTTGCGTCGCCGCGCCAGAATGCACCTGCAACGCTGGTTATTTTGATAGCCTTTATTGCGCCGGTACTCATGATGTGAGGGCCTTTGCAAAGGTCGGTGAAGTTGCCTTGGGTATATGTCGTGATTTCTCCGTCAGCCAAATCCTGTTCGATGTGTTCGCATTTGTATTCCTGGCCGTCGGCCTTGAACTCAGCCAAAGCGTCGGCTTTTGATATTTCTTTGCGTACAACAGGTTCGTCTTTCGAGGCCAGCTCCTTCATCTTTTGTTCTATTTTCGGGAAGTCGCTTTCCTTGATGACGTCGCCTTCCTTCGGCATTACGTCGTAGAAAAAGCCGTTCTCCACAGCGGGGCCGAAACCGAACTGGATGCCGGGGTAAAGTTCTTGCAGCGCCTCGGCCAAAAGGTGGGCAGAAGTATGCCAGAAAGCGTGCTTGCCTTCCTCGTCTTCCCACTTGTAAAGTTCTATCTTTGCGTCCTCGTTGATGGGGCGGTTAAGCTCAACCGTCTCGCCGTTTACGCCGCAGGCCAGCACGTTGCGCGCCAGTGCGGGCGATATGCTCTCGGCAATCTGAAGTCCCGTCACGCCCTGTTCGTACTCGCGTACAGAGCCGTCGGGAAATGTAATTTTTATCATAACGTCCTTGTTTTTAGTCTTTTGGATGCAAAATTACAGTTTTCTTTTGAATTAGAGAACATCAGGCTTGATTTTTATCGTAAAATGTGCAAGGGGCAAACGTATGCCGCTTGCCCCTGTTTCATTATGTCACGCCAAGGCGGATGGTGTACATCCGTAAACATATATGTAAGTGGCTGGCATCTGTCTATATGAACAGAGAGCCAACTTGATATACCGCTGCGGAAACAATCCATGCCAGCACGGTGGTGTACAATGCGGCGAATACTGCCCACCGCCAGCTTCCCGTTTCTCCTTTTATGGCGGCGATTGTGGCTATGCAGGGGAAATAAATTAGCACGAAAAGCAGATAAGAGAATGCTGTCAGCGGTGTTATGCCGTCAGCCTGCATCTTCTGCCGCAACACACTGTATTTTTCCGGGCTGTCTGTCGTATCGTCGGCCACAGTCTCATCATCGGCGTAGAGCACTCCCATTGTTGATGCGACAATTTCTTTCGCGCCAACGCCTGCTATCAAGCTGACATCGAGTTTCCAGTCGAAGCCCTGTGCGCGGAAGGCCGGCTCAATTGCTTTGCCTATCCTCCCTATGTAGCTTTGTTCCTGTTGCTCCTGCTGGCTAAGGCTGTCGTCGTGTGGAAAGTAGCCCAGTGCCCATACGATGACGCTTGCAACGAGGATTATGCCGCCCATCTTTTTCAGGTATTGCTTGCCCTTTTCCCAAGTGTGGCGCCCCATGGCTTTGGCCGTGGGGAAGCGGTAGGGGGGCAGTTCCATTACGAACGGCGTGTCGTCGCCCTTGAGAATGCGGCTGCTGAACAGCCTGCTCATCAGCACGGCTAGGATTATTCCGATGGCATAAAGCGAAAGCATGACGAGCGACTGATACTTGGCAGCGAAGAACGTGCCGGTAATCATTATGTATATTGGCAGCCTCGCGCTACAGCTCATCAGCGGCAACACGAGTATGGTGACGAGGCGGCTGCGGCGGCTTTCTATGGTGCGTGTCGCCATTACGGCCGGAACGTTGCAGCCGAAGCCCATGATTAACGGTATGAACGACTTGCCGTGAAGTCCCATTTTGTGCATCAGCTTGTCCATGATGAAAGCTGCGCGAGCCATGTAGCCGGAGTCTTCCATGAACGAAATGAATGCGTAGAGGATTAGGATTTGAGGCAGGAATACGATGACAGAGCCTACTCCGGCTATGATGCCGTCAGCAAGCATGGCCTTCAGCGGCCCGTCCGGCAGGGCTGACTTTGTAAAGTCGCCGAGCGCGGCAACACCGGCCTCAATCCAGTCCATAGGGTACTGTCCGAGCGTGAACGTCACTTCAAACATTATGTAGAGGAAGAGGAAGAACAGAGGGAAGCCCACATACCTGTTTGTTATTACCGAGTCGATAATGTGTGTGGTCTGGTAGGTGTCGGTCTTTGTGCCTTCCTCGCATCCGGCCTCGTGCAGCGCGCCGTGTATGATACCGTATTTTGCATTCATTATCGCCGTCTCGCTGTCTTCCTTTGTCTCTTTCATTATGTAGTCGGCGGCCTTGTCGCGTGCGGCTATGATGTCTCCGCCGTTAGGCAGCGACCGTGCAATGTCTTCCACTTTCGCGTCCTTTTCAAGCAGCTTGATTGACAGGAAGCGCGTGGAGTATTTGTACCTGATTTGTTCGTTCTTCTGAATTTCGGCCTTTACTGTGTCTATTGCCTGCTCTATGTATTTGCCGTGGTTCAGGTGTATGTGGCGGACTACACTCTTGCCGGGCACCGGACGGCCTTCGTAAATGTCGATAACCGTGCGGAAAAGCTCCTCCACTCCGCGCCCGGTCTTGAACACCGTAGGTATCAGCGGAAAGCCGAACAGTTCGCCGAGCTTGTCGTAATCCAGCTTGTCGCCGCGCTGTTCGAACTCGTCGAACATGTTTAACGCTCCCACAATCTTGATGTTCATATCGACAAGCTGCGTTGTCAGATACAGGTTGCGTTCGATGTTGCTTGCGTCTATGACGTTTATTATGACATCTGGTGTGTTCTCGATTATTTGCTTGCGCACGTAAAGTTCCTCGGGGCTGTAGGCTGAAAGCGAGTAAGTTCCGGGCAGGTCGACAAGGTTGAACTGGTAACCGTCGAACTCGGCTCGTCCCTCCTTGGCGTCAACGGTCACCCCTGAGTAGTTGCCAACTCGTTCGTGCGCGCCAGAGGCAAAGTTGAAGAGCGATGTCTTGCCGCAGTTCGGGTTGCCCACGAGAGCGACGTTTATTGTGCGGCTCTTCTTTATCGCGGCGTTGTGCAGCTGCTCGTCGGTAAGGCATCCGTCGTCGTTAGGAGCGTTTTCCGATATGTCGTCAAGTCCTAATTTATGTGCTTCTTCCTCCTCCAGCTTGCGCGCTTCATCGGCGGAGATTATTTCTATCATCGCGGCTTCCGAGTGGCGCAATGATATTTCGTATCCCATTATTTTGTATTTTACGGGGTCTTGCAGTGGCGCGTTGAGCAGTACGGTAACCATCTTGCCGCGTATGAAGCCCATCTCTACGATGCGTTTGCGGAAGCCTCCGTGCCCAAGCACTTTCACGATGACGCCCTTTTCTCCGGTTTTAAGTTCGGACAGTCTCATTCTATACGTGTTTTTAAGTCATGCAAAAGTAGCAAAAAATAAGGACTTTCTTGCATCTTTCGTGCAAAATACCTACATATGATGATGCCGTGTATGTATTGTCATGTCGGCTGATATGTGGAGTGGTTTGTGAAAGGTTATGTTTTACGTTGCAAAAGACGGTCTTTTGCAACGTAAAACGCGGCAAATCGGAAACTGATTTGCCGCGTTTTGTAAAATGTTGTGCCACAGATAGTTACGAATGCATGCTTGACAGGGGCTTAATGTGGCAGCTTGACGAGTAAGGCGGAGACTTCTAATGCGCCGTGTGCCGTACTATATGTTGAAGTAGTCTTCAAGTTCTTTCTCCGCGCTGTTGTTCGAGTTTGGCAGGTCTTTTATGATTTCCCCTTTTTCGAGAAGGGCAATCCTGTTCGATATGTCAACCGTATGTGTCAGGTTGTGGCTGCTTATAAGGACGGTTGCGCCCGTCTTGGCGTTGTATTCTTTCAGTATGTTTTTCAGTATGTTCTGGCTTGACGGATCGAGGAAGTTGAACGGTTCGTCGAGTATCAGCAGGCGAGGGGTATTAAGCAGGGCTGACATTATGCCAATCTTCTGCTTGTTTCCGGCGGAGAAATTGCGTATTAGTTTTTTCAATCCGAGTATTTCCCCGTTCATGAAATGTTGGAATTTGTCAATTCTCGAAGCTGTTTCTTGTTCTGACAGCCCGTTCACTTTCCCGATGAACTGGAAATACTCTTCCGGCGTGAGGAAGTCTATCAGGAATCCGTCGTCTATATATGCGCCGGTAAAGGATTTCCAATCCTCTGATTTCGCCGGGTCGGTTTCCGCCAATGTGCCGTCTTCCGCATCATGGGACATGGTTATATGCCCTTCATCGGCTTTAATCAGGTCGAGCAGCAGGCGGAACAACGTGGTCTTGCCTGCGCCGTTGTTGCCTACCAAACCTACAATGTCGCCGTTATTGATTGTGAAGCTCGGTATGTTGATTGCAGTCTTGTCGCCGAACCGTTTTATAAGGTTTGAGATGTTTATTTGCATGTTTTACAAATTGATTAAAGTGACAGGATTTGATTAATAGTTAAGAATTAAGAGTTAAGAAATATGCCCTGATAATTATAACACCAACCGCATATTTTCTTAACTCTTAATTAGCTTAACGCAGACTTTCAGTTTTTAACTATTAATTGGTTTACACAAGTCCTCTGCCGTGGCAGTTCTTAAACTTCTTTCCACTGCCGCATGGGCACGGATCGTTACGTCCGGGCAGTTTTTCTTTGTGTATCGGTTGCCTTCTTGCTTCGGCGTTCTGGCGAGTGTCCTGGTTTGCGGCAGCGCGCTGTGCCGGATTCGTCAGGTCATCTTTCTGTTCGGTGTACCTTTGGCTGCGTTGTTCGGGTGCGGCCTCGCGTACCTCCTCACGCTGTATCTCGGGTATCTGCGCTCTCATCAACACGCTTACGATACGGTTGTTCATCTGGTTCACCATGTCGTCAAACAGTTTCACGCTCTCCAACTTGAATATAACCAGAGGGTCTTTTTGCTCGTAGGATGCGTTTTGTACACTGTGTTTCAGCTCGTCGAGTGCGCGCAGATTCTCCTTCCAGCAGTCGTCGATTACATGCAGAAGTATGGTTTTTTCAAACTGTTTTACCACACTCTTGCATTCCGTGTCATAGGCTTCTTTCAGGTTGCATGGTATGTTGTAGACGCGTTTTCCGTCGGTTATGGGCACCATTATGCGCTCGTAGCGGTCGCCTTGGTTCTCGAACACGTCTTTAATGACCGGCCAGCCAATGGCCTGTATGCGGTCGGTCTTACGCTTGAAGTCGGTCATTGCCATCTGGAAAGCCTTTTCGGCAAGGTCGTCATGGTTTTCGTTGGCAAATTCTTCTGACGTGAACGGGCATTCCATAGCCAGAACTTTTAGGAACTCGTCCTTGCAGCCTTCATAGTCGTTTTTGTCGATTATTTCAACTACGCGGTCCCAAATAATGTTCGTAATGTCCATGCCGATGCGCTCACCCATAAGTGCATGGCGGCGTTTTTCGTACACTACGGTGCGCTGTTTGTTCATAACGTCGTCGTATTCAAGCAGGCGCTTGCGTATACCGAAGTTATTTTCCTCTACCTTCTTCTGTGCACGCTCTATGTTCTTGGTTATCAGCGAACTTTCTATTCTATCGCCTTCCTTGAACCCGAGACGGTCCATCACACGGGCGATACGCTCGCTTGCGAACAGTCGCATCAGCTTGTCTTCAAGGCTTATGTAGAATACGGAGCTTCCCGGGTCGCCTTGTCGGCCGGCACGTCCACGCAGCTGGCGGTCTACACGGCGGCTTTCATGGCGTTCTGTACCGATAATGGCAAGACCGCCGGCAGCCTTCACTTCGGGCGAAAGCTTGATGTCGGTACCACGACCAGCCATGTTTGTGGCTATGGTGACGGCTCCAAGCATACGTTCTTCGGTATGTGTTGTTCCGTCGGAGTCGGTTATAGTCACCGTGCCCGGTGTGCTTTGACCGGCTTCAGCAACGATGTTCGCCTCCTTTTGGTGTAGCTTTGCATTAAGCACATTGTGCGGAATGTGACGCATCTGGAGCATCTTGCTCAACAATTCAGATATTTCTACGGATGTCGTACCAACAAGGCAAGGACGTCCGGAGTTGCGCATTTCGGTTATTTCGTCTATTACCGCATTGTATTTCTCGCGTGCGGTCTTGTACACACGGTCGTCCATATCGTTACGGACAACGGGCTTGTTTGTTGGTATTTCGACGACATCAAGTTTGTAAATGTCCCAGAACTCGCCAGCTTCTGTTATTGCCGTACCCGTCATGCCGGCCAGCTTGTGATACATGCGGAAGTAGTTTTGCAGGGTGATTGTGGCAAACGTCTGGGTGGCTTCTTTCACTTTGACATGTTCCTTTGCCTCAATTGCCTGATGCAAGCCGTCGCTCCATTGGCGGCCTTCCATTATACGCCCAGTCTGTTCATCGACGATTTTCACCTCTCCGTCCATCACAACATACTCGTCGTCTTTGTTGAACATGGTGTAAGCCTTGAGTAGTTGCTGTAAGGTATGTACGCGTTCGCTTTGTACGGCGTAGTGATTTAGCAGCTGGTCTTTCTTGTCAAGGCGTTGCTGGTCGTCAAGGTCTTTCTCGTTTTCGAGTGCGGACAACTGCGTGGTTATGTCGGGGAGGACGAATAGGTCTTTGTCGTTTACCTGCTTGGCGAGCCAGTCTGTGCCCTTGTCGGTAAGGTCGACGGAATTCAGTTTTTCGTCAACTACAAAATACAAAGGTTCTACCGCCTCAGGCATTTTGCGGTTGTTGTTCTCCATGTAATATTCTTCCGTCTTGAGCATGCCGGCCTTTATACCTTCTTCAGAAAGGTATTTGATGAGCGGCTTGTTTTTAGGCAGTGCCTTGTGGGAACGGTACAGGCTCAAGAAACCTTCGTCCTGAAGCTTTTGGTCGTTCTTTTCGCGGCCTTCGGTTATTTTCTGTTTAGCTTCGGCAAGGTATTGCGTAGCCAGCTTGCGTTGCACGTCAACAAGGCGTTCAACCAATGGCTGGTATTCTTCAAACATCTGGTCGTCACCGTTAGGGACTGGACCTGAAATGATAAGAGGTGTACGGGCGTCGTCAATCAGCACAGAGTCAACCTCGTCGACAATTGCGTAATTGTGCTTGCGTTGTACAAGGTCAGCCGGCGATATGGCCATGTTGTCACGCAGATAGTCGAATCCAAACTCATTATTTGTTCCGAAAGTGATGTCTGCTTGGTAAGCTTTCCGCCTTTGTGGAGTATTCGGTCTGTGCTTGTCAATGCAGTCAACTGACAGGCCGTTGAATTCATAAAGCGGTCCCATCCACTCCGAGTCACGTTTTGCGAGGTAGTCGTTGACGGTAACAACGTGTACTCCGTTGCCTGTAAGTGCATTGAGGAAAACAGGCAGCGTGGCAACAAGGGTCTTACCTTCACCAGTCGCCATCTCGGCTATCTTGCCTTGATGCAGCACCACTCCGCCGAAAAGCTGGACGTCATAATGCACCATGTCCCATTTCATGTCGTTGCCACCGGCCATCCAGTGGTTGCTATATATGGCCTTATCACCGTCAATGCGGACAAAGTCTTTTGTAGTTGCGAGCTCCCGGTCGAAGTCGTTAGCGGTCACAACGATTTCGTCATTTTCGGCAAAACGGCGTGCCGTGTCCTTCATTATGCTGAAAGCTACGGGCAATACTTCGTTAAGCGATTTCTCATATATGTCCAACACTTCTTTCTCCAGCTTGTCTATCTGGTTGAAGATAGCTTCTCGCTCGTCGATAGGGGTGTCTTCTATTTTCGCCCTAAGTGCTTCTATTTCCTTCTTTTGTTCGCTGGCCGAGTCTTGAACGTATTTTTGTATCTCTTTTGTACGTGCTCTTAATGCGTCGTTGTCAAGAGCCTTTATTTCGGGATAAGCAGCCTTTATTTTTTCAACTACAGGCTGTATAAGTTTCATGTCCCTTGTGGATTTGTCACCGAAGAGTGACTTCAAAAATGTATTTAAACCCATTTCTTGATGATATTTCGTCTTGTTGTTTATTATTTCGTGCGGAATTGTCGGTTTCAACCGGTTTCTGCCGCATTGTAATTGTTATTTGCTTTCTTTGTTGTATGGTGTCAATAGAGAGGTGTGACCGAACATGCATTTGGCGCCCTGATGCGTATTGATTTCGCGATTGTCGGTGCAATGCGGTCTATTGTTATGGGAGTTGTGACTGTTTTTGCCGTTATTCCAGTACCGTAAAATATGAGTGGAAACGGCATCGTACTTTCTTTCGATGTGTATTGTTGGAATTTCTCCTCGTTCAGCAGCTTCCATCCGGGTGACACTTCTACAATAAGGTCGCCGCAGTTGTTGGGGTAAAACCAGTTACGTAGCCGTGAACTGTTGCTGTCACCGGATAAAAGCAGGTTCTTGCTTGTGAACACATTGCTTACTCCCGACAACTGCATAAGGAATGTCTGTGCACGGCTTAGCAGCTCGCTTGTATTTATGCGCTTTTGCTCAATCAGCTGTATGTCAAGGTAAAGCTGGTTGTAGAAGCAGCTTTCCACGTACTTGTCTTGTCCGTAAATCGCACCGAGGTACATGTTCAACAGGTTGGCGGTGCGGTTAACGTAGAATGTTCCGTTAGGAATGCGGTATTTGGAATAGTCTATGTCCTGCTCGTTGCAGTAGCCAGTGCTTGTCACAACGAAGAGCACATTGTGCTTGCCGACCTTGCTTTCGATTTGCGTCACAAGCTTGTCAAGCTCCTTGTCCAGTTGGATGTATTTGTATTGTAGCAGTTGCTTGTTCAGGACATCCTTCTCGATGGGTACCTTCGCGTCATACACCAGCGACAACATGTCAGGCACATTGTCGTTACCCATTCCGTTTGACGCAATGCACTGGAGGGCTATGTTCGTAATGTTCGCATTGATGTTGTCGGCTGTCAGTGCGTCAGTGTATATAAGATTGTAGCCTTCAAGCCATTGAGGAGCTTTCTTAAAGTAGTATTTTGACGAGCACCAGCACTTGCTGTCCTCATTGAACCATATTGCGCCGTCGGCGGCATGGCCTCCACCTATTACTGCCGCATCGCGGTTCATTGCGATGCTGTATACGATAGCCGTGCCTTCGGTGGCGATTTTCAGTTCGTCGTTTATTGTCGTCGTCGCAATGTTCTTGGGCGAAGTGCGCTCTTTGGTGAAGATGCCTTCATAGTCGTTGTCGTCAACGCAATTCACCTGAACAAGCGAATTCTTGTCAAGCCACCTGAAACCGGTGATGCCGTTGTTTGACGGCGAGGTCCCAGTTGCGATTGACGCGATTGACGAGGCACGGTCAACAGGGGCGAAAGTGTATTGTGCGTTATTGTACACCGCTCCTTCCTTGAGCAGTTTCCTGAAGCCGTTTTCCCCATACGACGGCATGAACGCCTCGATGTAGTCGGTGCGGAGCTGGTCTATGGTGATGCCTACTACGAGCCTTGGCACAGGTCGTGACACTTGCGCCCCGGCGACTCCGCCGGTGATGGCGGCAAGTATGGCTGCTGTTATATATTTGTTTATCATTTGTTTATTTTACAGGTGTTTGGCTTGCCTGACTGTGTTCCACACACATCTTAGCAGCAAAGATGATGCCAAAATATACATTCCTTCTGCATATTGCTGAAAAAATCCGCAAAGGAAGAACATCGCCAGCACGGCGGCACTCCATGGCCAGAAGCGTGACGGCTTGCCTTTTGCCGCTTTTTTTGTCACGCTGTATGCGAAGAACAGCGGCAGCGGATTGAGCAGCAATACTTGAAGGTTGGTATTAGTAGCGGGAAGTTCCGAGAAGAACATCATGAAGATAATTATTCCCGCGCATCCGTCAAGAACCATTAGTACGGTGTCGAGTACCCAAAATCTTTTCCTTGTGGTGATTTCGAGCACTGTCATTGCTGCCACAACGGCGAATATTATCCAGGCGCATGTGCTTGGGCGCAGTGGGAAACTGCTACCTTGTCGTAACGCCGGGTAGTCAGTTATGCAGGCAGACCGCTTCACCAACGGTTTTGTGCTGCCGTCTTTACATGTTATACGGGCTTTGTCAAAATCCTCTTTCAAGAAGAATGGCAGGAACTGCCGCTCTGAAAGGGTTGTCTTGCTGTCGGCTTTTACACCGAGCAGCAGGTCGTTGCCGAAGCGTGCCCACGGCGAGTCTTCGTTGAATGAGTGTATGAGTTCGCGGTATGAAGGGTACTTCTGTCCGGTTCCGGGGAAACTCACACGCCCCTCGATGTTGTCAATCAGGATGTCCCTTGCCCTCGTCGTACAGTTGTCATAGAAGTAATTGTAGCGGTAGACCCTGTTGTGAGGCAGGTAGTTGTTGTCAATTGCGTCGCGTATTGCGGCTTTTTCTTTTGCTGACAAGTTAAGTTCCTGCTGGTAGACCGGGCGTCCTTCCTTTTCGTATTCCATGCGGAAATAGTCGAAAGGCACTATTCCCATTTCGTAATCAGTCCGTCCGAAAATAAACCGCAGGACAAAAAAAGGCTGGCTGAACGAAAAAACTCCATAGTTTACTGCAACATCTATACCTTTATTATAATCGGTATAGCGTATGGCCGTATGCCCGTAAAGGCTGTAAACCTCGTTTCCGGGAGCACAAGTAAGCAGGCTGATCTTTATCGAATCGCAGTCCGTGTTTGGCTTCGCGTCAGGAGTGGAAGCGTGTATCTCGCTGCATGTCAGCGAGATAAGGCAAATGATGGCCGACGCAAAGATATGTATAACGCGTTTCACGGTGCAAAAATACTTCATATTTCTCATTTTGCGCACTATTATTCCAAAATTTTTCAATAATTTTGCAGGCTGTAAACAAAAGCTGGGCTCATGTGCTTTACGGACTATGTGACGCGCTGTGAGTAGAAAATGTACAGCTGTTTGTAATGCGGCTCATAACTGACTGGCAGCCAGATACTTGCCGTTGGCGTTTTAAAAGGCCGTGTTTCGGACAGTAAAAGGCCACCTTTTGGAGCCTGAAAGGCCGTCTTTTAGACGCTAAAAGACCGTCAATCGCATGGTGACGCATGTTTGGCGGTTCTGCTGAAGCAGGAGGGCGGTATCTGGCATGGGGCTATTTAACGTGCCTGCGCTAAACCGCTATTGGTATAGAGATATATGAAAAATATCTTTAACTTTTGGTTTATTTAACTGCAAGCAGCTGTGCCGATTTGGATTTTTCAGAAAAAATGCCCATCTTTGCAGTCGATTTTGTCGTCCGCACGGGCTTAACAGAATATTTTGAATAGGAAATGAATTTTTATAAAAGAGCATTAAGTATTGTTGCGCTGGCGACGGTTTGCATCCTTCCAACGGCAGCCCAAAGCGGCACAAACTCACCTTACAGCCAGTACGGACTTGGCTTGTTGAACGAGCAGTCAAGCGGTTTCAACAGGGGCATGAACGGCTTGGGGCTTGGATTCAGGGAACACAATCAGGTGAATTACATCAACCCGGCATCATATTCGGCAGTGGATTCGCTGACGTTCATATTCGATGTTGGCATGTCGGGACAGATTACGAATTTCGAGGAGAACGGACAGAAGAGGAATGCAAAGAACGCCGATTTTGAATATGCTGTAGCGGCGTTCCGCGCTTTCAAGCATGTCGGCGTAAGCTTCGGAATAATTCCTATGACAAATGTCGGCTATAACTATTCAATGGCCGGATACCTGAACAGCGACAGAAACTCCGGATATATCAATACGTATGCAGGTAACGGTGGCTTGCACCAGTTTTACATCGGTGCCGGATGGGAATTTGTCAAGGGCCTGTCTGTCGGAGCAAACATCTCTTATTTATGGGGAGACATTGAGCGCTCGGTCATCAACAGCTATACCGATCGCTACATAAACACCTTGTCAAAATATTATACAGCTACGGTAAGCAACTACAAACTTGATTTCGGCTTGCAGTATTCGCTCGCCATAGACAAAAAAAATGCGCTTACGCTCGGCCTTACCTATGGGCTCGGGCATAAGCTTAACGCCGACCCGCAATGCATGGTAATATCGAACAACTCGATGACGGCAGTTGCAGACACAGCATCGTTTACCGTGAATAACGGGCTTGAGATACCAACTACGTTTGGTGCGGGGCTTTCGTGGAACCATGCTGACAAGCTGAAACTTGGAGCCGACTTTTCATATCAGAAGTGGGGCAGCCTGGAGTTCCCGGTATACAGGGTTGTGAACGAAACACCTTCATACGAACTTACGGACAACTATTATTCCGACCGATACAAGGTGACCTTTGGTGGAGAATTCTGCAACAATTGGGAGAGCCGAAGGTTTTTTGACCGAGTACGTTTCCGCGCTGGCGTGTCCTACGCGTCTTCATATTATAAGGTCAACGGAATTGACGGTCCTGACGAAATCAGTGCCAGCATAGGTTTCGGAATACCGATAATAAACGCTTATAACAACCGTTCCGTACTTAATATTTCCGGACAATGGGTTCATTCGTCGGCTAAAGGTCTGCTGACGGAAAATACTTTCCGCATCAATATCGGAATAACGTTTAATGAGCGGTGGTTTATGAAGTGGAAAGTTGATTGAAACAGGATAAAAAACTTTTGGCAACTTGAAGTTAATTCCCTTCATACTCGTTGTTTTGTTTGCCTTCCTCGGTTGTCAGGAAAGGAAGGAACACATCGCGCCGGCAGTTAACCCAAGAGACTCCGTATCGACAATGGTGACCTATGGCGTAAACATGCTTGTGTCTGATTCGGGCATGATGAAATACCGCATAGTGTCGGAATGCTGGGAGGCAAATCAGGCGAAGAAACCTTCACGGTGGATATTCGAGAAGGGACTGTTTCTAGAACAGTTTGACCCGAAATTCCACGTTGAGGCTTATATACAATGTGACACGGCTTATTATTTTGACCAGGAAAAGTTATGGGAACTGCGTGGCCGTGTCCGTGTGAAAAACATTGAGGGGCTACGCTTTTCAAGTGAAGAGTTGTTTTGGGATCAAAACAAACACGAACTTTACAGTAATAAATATTCGAAACTTGTTACCCCGGAAAGGGAGATGGAAGGCACTTATTTCCGGAGTGACGAACGCATGACGCGCTATACTATTACAAATTCAAAGGGTGCTTTTGTGAAAGGAGGCGTGGTTGAAAACGAAGGCGACAGCATCTTGACAGCTCCGGATACGGTCAAGGCGAAAAAGAGGCTGCCCACTACACCGACTGCAAGGAAAACGCATTGAAAGTGTCCTTAAACTGATTAAACAAGAGATAGGAACAACTTTTTATCGGAAAAATCATTGTTTTTATTTTCTTTTTTGTAATTTTGTGCGCTAAATTGCAATATGATAATTCCTGTTTGAATAAATTAAAAAATAAATAATTGTAATAATGGCAGTATTAGGAAAAATCAGAAGCAAAGG
>URUK01000013.1 GCA_900551055.1 uncultured Prevotella sp.
ACGATTACCGAGTGCCTCACTTGAAAACGATTATTTACTGAAAATAGAATAAAAAACATCCAACAAAACTGCGGATGAACCGCCTTTTGCATGGCTATCCGTAACCTGCTTATTATAAGCACAATAGCATTCCGGACGCAAACTCACATCAATATTATATGCAGAGGCAACAAAAACACCGCCACGCTGCAGGCGACGCCGTGCCACGTGGCGGTGAAAAGCTTGTCAAATGTTACCTTATCTTACAACGAATTTCAGCGAGGCACGGCCTGCCTTGGCTACATATATGCCGCCAGGCAGGTTTAGCTGTACGGTGTCGCCCGCCTTAACAGTGAGTACTCGGCTGCCCGACACACTGTAAACAGCGGCAACGCCGTTGGCCGCACGGTAGCTCAACGAGTTCCCGTCGTAAAAGATTGCTTCCGCACCGGTGTTGACATTGCCTATTCCAGCCGATATTTTCACACCAGTCAGCTTCACGTCGTCAATACGTATGCCGCCGTCCTCGTTGGGCACCGCACTTGTGAATGTCAGCGAAACGCCATCAGCCGCAGGCACACCGGCAACTCCACTTACAAGAGTCCATTCCTTGCTGCCGCGGTTAAGTTCAAGTTTGCTGAAGTCAGCAAGCTCTGTTGTCCCGCCACCGGCCGTACATGTAAGCTTCATGCAGTCGACATCAGCCACCAATGTCTCGCCTTTCGAGGCGTCATACTCATCCGCCGCGTTCTTCCCGAACGCTCCGAAGGAGAGCTTGACGTCCTTGTAATCCCTGGTGTCAATGCCAGATATGGTGAAAGTAGCATTTCCCTTGAAGTAAAGGTTGCCGTCCGCGGATGCTCCATCATAGTCTGACGGGTTGTTTGTACGCACGTTGATGCTGCTCCCTGTTGCTTCGTCGGCAGTCCAGGCGAACACGCTTGCCGGGTTATTTCCCCAAACGTGTTCCCCAAGCGGCTCGTCCTTCTCACTTGAAGCGGTGCCGAAATCCTCATGGAATATCGTCACCTCGCCCTGCGCCAGCACGTCTGACGATACGGCCATCATCGCGGCCACGGCCGCACACTTGCATAAAACGATGTAGTTTTTCTTCATAATCAATATGTTTTTTGTTGCAACCGCAAAATTATCCCGGTACCGTTACACTGTTTTTTCATTTGTTTTTCAATGCCGTTGCATGTGTCGCAAGTAATTGTTTCGAAACATCCGCGCAACATCCGCGCAACAAACAATGCCGTATTTTGCACAAAAATCAGTAAAAAACTCAAAATTCCACACAAACATAAATTACCGATTATGAAACATTACATGTTAGCGTTGTGCCTGACGGCGGCCGTTACGGCAATTCCGCAAGGCACGTTGCACGCACAGATGCTCAACGGAGACTCCGAAGAAAAGAAGGAAGCCGCCGTAAAGAGCTTCGTAGAAAATGGGAAACTGCACTTCAAGACCGCCAACGGCAAGTTCCACTGGTGGCTCGACAACCGCATCTATCTTGACGCGGCCGGCTACATCCCCACCAAGAGCGTTGACGGCCTGCAGTCGAAAACGAACAAAGACCTTGAAGAAGACGACGGCAAGTTCCGCTTCAGCAACGGCGTGACGCTGCGCCGCGCGCGCTTCGCCATAAAGGCTACGCTGTATGACAAGTGGTTTGCCGAGTTCGACCTCGACTTCGCCCACAATGAACTCGACGTTAAAGACATGTACATCGGCTACAAATTTTCAGACCACCTTAAAATAAAGGCAGGACAGTTCAAGGAGCCCATGAGCTTCGAGAGCACAACAAGCTCGCGCTACCTGCAAAGCATCGAGCGCCCCATGCCCGTTGACATATTCGCCTCAGGACGCCATCTCGGCGTGTCGCTGACCGGCTGGGGACGCCACTGGTGGGCTTCAGGCGGTGTATTCGGCTCACAAGTCGACCTCATACAGAAGGAGCGCAACCGCGGAAGCGACGGCTACGCTTTCACCGGACGTGTGGCCGTATCGCCCGTATGCAACGACGAAACGACCGTCCACGTCGGCGGATATGCCACTTTCCGCACCCCCGATGCCAACGGTACGGAGAACCGGACGGTGGAGTTCCGCGGACTGCCAGAGAGCGAAGTAGACTACCGCCGCTTCGTTGACGCGGAGGTGGAGAACGTCAACCATTACTACACCCTTGGCTACGAGCTGGCCGTAAGACACAAGAAATGGCTGGCCTTAGGAGAGTATCTCTTCACGAGCGTCAACCGCTACGGCCTTAACGGCACGCAGAAGTACCACCTGAAAAACGCCACTTTCAACGGATGGTACGCCAAGCTGTCTTACATGATACTCGGCCAGGCACGCCAATACGAACCGTCAGAAGCCGAATTCGGCCCGATGAAGGTCAACCGAAAGGGCGGAAACCTTGAGCTGACGGCCCACTACAGCACAGTAAACCTTAACGACTTCCACGACGCACGCGCCGTAATCACCGGCGGAAAGGCAAACTCTTACTCCGTATCGCTCAACTGGTATCCCACCTCCAACATAATGCTCGGCCTGAATTACGTGTTCATGGACAACGACAAATACGCCGACTCGAAGGGGCACATAACATCTGACGGGAAGAGCCTTAGGGAAGTACGCCCCGACGGACTTGACTTCAGTATCATCCAGACACGGCTGATGCTGTCGTTCTAAGCGGCAAGGGAACAGGAAGACAACGGGCAACGGCATTACAGCCCGACGCCCGGAAAGAACAAGCATTAAACAAATATTAAGAAAATGAGACCAAAGTATCTTATCATTTCATTGCTAATCGGCTCGCTGGCCGTCACCGGCTGCAAGACCGACAGCGAAGACGACCTGCCCGGATGGGGCGGCGACGGCGACGGTACAACGACGGAATCGAGCGTTGTATTCAACGAAATCTGCGGCAAGCAGGACCCCGACGACGACTGGATAGAGCTGTACAACATGGGTAACGAGGACGTAGACTTAGGCGGAGCGGTGATAATTAAGACCGACGAAGACGGCAAGGACGAGACGATATACTCGTTCCCGACAAGCAAGGAGCTTAAGGCCGGCGAATTTTTGGTAATCGCCACACTTACAGGAGAACTGCAAGCCGGGGTATCAAACTCGAAGGAAGTAGGGTTTACGCTCATCGACAAGAACGGCAACGTGCTTGACAAGTTTGACCGTGACAGCGACGTGGGCAAGGACGTGACCCACGACGAAGGCGGCAGCTACGCCCGCATACCCGACGGAACAGGCAAGTGGGAGGTGGCCGGCAAGTGCACCCGAGGCGCATCGAACACCGGCGGAGAGCCCGTCACAGCACCTTCCGTGGTTCTAAACGAGGTGTGCGGACAGCAAGATCCTGACGATGACTGGATAGAACTGTACAACACGGGCACAGAAAACGCTGACATCAGCGGAATGACAATTGTAAAGACAGACGAAGACGGCTTGGACGAGGACATCTTTGTAGTGCCCGACGGAACAACGATAGGCGCCGGGGAATACCTTGTCATAGCAACACTCACAGGCGAGTTGCAGGCCGGAATATCCAACAAAAAGGAAGTTGCGCTGACGCTAATCATGCCTGACGGTACAGTACTTGACAAGTTTGAGCGCGACGTCAACATAGGCGTTGACGAACGTCACGAGGAAAACGGCAGCTACGCACGCCTGCCAAACGGCACCGGCAGCTGGGCTATAACGGCGACATGCACACGTGGCGAAGCCAATAAATGACATCGCAGGCAGAGACGTCCGTGGCGGATTTGTAACTCACTGATAATCAACGCCGTTGAAAAAGGCCACATATTAGACGGCAAAAGGCCGTGTTTTGCGATGCAAAACACGGCCTTTTACATTGCAATTTACCGTCAATTGAATTCATCCGCAATTCTATCGGACTATTTCAAGTTCTCAATCCAGGCTACATGGTGTCTCGTTTGATAAAATCAAAACATATCCTTGAATCGCGAACGAACCATCCATAAAATATCGTTCCGCCACGACTTGCGCCGCAGGGTCACACTATCGGCAGGCTGATGCCGTTGATTTTCTGGTACACGTCGAGTGCATACACGTCGGTCATGCCGCTGATATAGTCGATGACTGCCATGAGGCGCGTCTCCAGGTCGTCGGCGTTGATGTCGTACTGGCTGCTCACGCGGCTGATAAGCTGGCGCGAGTAGAAGCGCGACGGATTTGACACAGCGTCGACCATGGCCTCCATCAGCGTAGCCATAATCTTGTAACCGCTAAGTTCCACGTCAAGCACGGGCTTGCTTTTGTAAATTTTCTCCTTCGATAAAATGGCGCATTTCCGGTATGCTTCGGCAAGCCTCGGCTCGATGTTTTCGACCAGGCATCCCCTCATCGTGCCGTTCATGATGTCTTCCTCATGGCGGATGAAGGCGTCGACGCACGCCCTTTCGAGCGCGCCTATTGCACAGGCGCGCATGTAAACCACGCGCTCGTTCTCGTCGGTGATGCCCTCGTCCTTTATCCTTTGCCTTATGCTGTTTTGCGCCTTTTCATCGAAGAAACCAAGGAAAAGGCGTTCAGTCTCATCGTAAGTCACTATCTTCAGCTTGTGGGCGTCCTCGATGTCCATTATTTCGTAACAGATGTCGTCGGCGGCCTCGACCAGATACACGAGCGGATGGCGTGCATATTCTATCGGCATGCCGTCGGCCGACTTGCGGATTATGCCCAATTCATCGGCAATCCGTTCGTAAATACCGCTCTCCGACATGAAAAATCCGAACTTTCCGTGCCCCCGTTCGGCAATGGTTGACGCGAAAGGATACTTCACTATGGATGCAAGCGTGGTGTAGGTCATCACGAAGCCGCCGTCACGCCGACCCTTGAAGCGGTGCGCAAGCAGGCGGAACGCGTTGGCGTTGCCCTCAAAGTGGGTGATGTCCGCCCAGAAGCCTGGGCTTACCTTGTCTTTCAACGCCTTGCCGGCGCCCTCGGTGAAGAACGTCTGTATGGCCTTTTCGCCCGAATGTCCGAACGGAGGATTGCCCATGTCGTGAGCCAGACAGGCCGTGCTCACCACTGTTCCTATCTGCGGAAACAGCGTCCGGGTCAGCTCCGGGCGCGTCTTCATAATGGCATGGGCAACGTCGCTGCCCAACGACATGCCCACGCTGGCAACCTCAAGACTGTGGGTAAGGCGGTTGTGAACGAATATGCTGCCCGGCAAGGGGAACACCTGGGTCTTGTTCTGCATCCTACGGAAAGGCGCGGAGAAGATAAGCCGGTCATAATCGCGTTTGAACTCGGAGCGGTCGTCGTGGCGCATCGTGTGCCGGTGCTCCTGTCCGAGCCGCTTGTCGGATATAAGTTTTTCCCAAATCATCATGTTTTCAATTCATAATTCACAATGAATAATCCACAATTAAGTCGCGCATCAATTCTCAATCCATAACCCAAATTAGGATGAAAGGGCACAATGCGCCATGAAACGCGCAGCCCAATTATGAATTATGGATTATGAATTGTGAATTGATTTACGCCGCAAAAGTAATCTAAAAATGGCTAAATTCTTTCTTTTTAATGGCAAAACAGCCTTTATGTGAATATTATTCGTTACTTTTGCACCTTAATAATAATATAACAAGCACCATGGTTAAAGTGAAAATCATCAACAAGGGACACCAGCCCTTGCCTGCATACGCCACGCCGCAAAGCGCCGGCATGGACCTCAGAGCCAACATCGACGCGCCCGTAACGCTGCGCCCGATGGAGCGGAAGCTCATCCCCACGGGGCTTTACATGGCACTGCCCGAGGGCTATGAGGCGCAGGTCCGTCCGCGCAGCGGCCTCGCACTGAAGCACGGCCTGACCGTGCTCAACTCGCCGGGAACAATAGACTCCGACTACCGCGGCGAGGTAATGGTGCTCCTGGTGAACCTTTCGGGCGAGGAGTTCACCGTGAACGACGGCGAGCGCATAGCCCAGATGGTTATCGCGCGGCACGAAACAGCGGTGTTCGAAGAGGCCGACCGCCTTGACGACACGGAGCGCGGAGCCGGCGGTTACGGACATACCGGAGTGAAATAAGCAACTGCCCTTTACAAAGGAACATACATGACAAGGAACATTTTGCACCTGCTGATTTGCCTGTCGGCGGCATTGCTCGCCGCAAGTTGCGGCGGAACACGGCATGTAGAAGAGGCCGTGGCACAGGCGGAAACCACCGCCGGCAACCTGCCTGCCATCAGCCACAACGACAGCCTGCGCTTCAAAATCTATTATTTCGAGGCAATAAAGCAGCAGTCAAGCGGCAACTTCGACGCCGCCTACGACCTGCTAAGACACTGTCTCGAAATCAATCCAAACGCCGCAGAAGCTTACTTCATGCTCTCTTTCTATGACGGAATACTGAAAAACGACTCCACCGCAGTGGCCGATGTAAAGAAAGCGTCAGAGCTCAGCCCGGGCAACAACGCCTATCTGGAACGCCTTGGAGCCGGATATTTCAGCATGAACAACCTCGAAGAAGCCACAAAGGCATACGAGAAGCTGGCAAAAAACAGTCCTGAACGCTCCGACGTGCTCGACATCCTGGCTCAACTCTACGGGCGGCAGAAGGACTACGACAAGATGCTCGACGTGCTCCAGCGTATGGAAACGCTTGAAGGCGCGAACGAAGACCTCACCCTCGCCAAGATGAGGGTTTACTCCCTGCAAGGCAAGAAGCAGGAAGAGTTTAACGAACTGAAGTCGATGGCGGCCAAATATCCCAACGACATGAACTACCGTGTGATGATGGGCAACTGGCTGTTGCAGAACGGAAAGGCCGACGAAGCATACAAACAGTACGAAGAAGTGCTGAAAGCCGAGCCGGGAAACACCGACGCACGGATGTCGCTGATTGACTATTACAGGACCACCGGGCTTGGCCTGAAGGCCGACTCGCTGCAAGAGGCGCTGCTGTTAAACCCGAAAACGCCCAAGGACAGCAAGATTGTGCTGATAAGGCAGGCCGTTTCGGAAAGCGAACAGCAGGGAGGCGACAGCACGAAGGTGCTCAACCTGTTCAGGAAAATACTTGCCGAGCCGCAGGAAACGTCAGACATGGCGGAGCTTTACGCCGCATACATGACGCTGAAAAACATGCCGCAAGACTCCATCTCGAAAGTTCTTGAAACGGTGCTCGCCATCTCTCCCGACAACGTCGGCGCCCGGCTGCAGCTTATCCAGGCTGAATGGAACGAGCAAGACTTCGACCGCGTGGCCGAGCTTTCACGCCAGGCAATCGACTATAACCCCGAAGAAATGGCGTTTTATTACTTCCTCGGACTGGCCTACGTACAGAAAGACGACGATGACAGCGCGCTCGAAGCGCTGCGACGGGGCGTAAGCCAGATTAACCAACAGAGCAACAAAGACCTCGTTTCAGACTTTTACGCCATCATGGGAGACATCCTCCACGACAAGCAACTTGACGAAGAGGCTTACGCAGCTTATGACTCTTGCCTGCAATGGAAGGACGACAACTACGGATGCCTTAACAACTACGCCTACTACCTGTCTGAAGAGAACCGCGAACTGGCCAAGGCCGAGCAGATGAGTTATCGCACGGTGCAGGCCGAACCGGACAATCCCACCTTCCTTGACACCTACGCATGGATACTGTTCAAGCGCAAGAAATACGCCGAAGCCATGCAATACATCAACATGGCGGTGGACAACGACACGACGAAAAGCGCGGTAATAACAGAACATGCGGGCGACATCCACGCCGTGAACGGCGACATCGAGGGCGCAATAAAGTTCTGGCAGCAGGCTTTGGAAGCCGGTTCGGATAACGACAAGGCCATCAGACAAAAAATAAAACTAAAGAAATATGTGGAAGAATAAAGGCAGACTGCCATACTGGATAATGCTTATTGCAATGTCGGCCGTCATGGTTTCATGCGGCACAAAGAAGGCTTTGGTCGACACAAAGCGGCACGACGGCGGCACGGCAAGCACTATCGTTCCGACAGAGAACGAGAAAATGGACTTCATGCGCATGGTTTATGACAATGAAGTCTACACCCAAAGCATCGCTTCAAAAATCAAGTTCACCATCAACACCGGACGTAAAGACCTGTCGGTAAGCGGCTCTTTGCGGATGAAAAAGGACGAAGTGATACGCATCCAGCTTACGCCGCTCGGCCTGATGGAGGTAGGCAGGCTTGAATTTACCAAGGACTATGTCCTCCTTATGGACCGTATGAACAAGGAATATGTCAAGGCCAGCTACTCCGACGTTGACTTCTTACGGAAAAACGGACTTGACTTCTACGCCCTGCAAGCTCTCTTTTGGAACCAGCTTTTCGTTCCCGGCGAGCAGAAAATAACCGATTCAACGCTTAAAAAGTTCTCAGTCACGTTCAGCGAGGCCGCTGCCAAGGCCGTCATCTCGCTGCAACGCGGCAGCATGGACTACCGTTGGAACGCCGACAAGGCTACAGGCAGGCTTCGCTCCGTTGACGTAACATACAGCGGAACGTCAACGGGCAAGACCACCGTGACCTGCAACTACGGCTCGTTCAAAGCCGTAGGGCGCAAGCAGTTCCCAACGGACATCACGCTGCTTATGAAGAGCGACGCGGTGAAAGGCGGCAACCCGATGAGCGTGAACATATCAATCAACGACATCGACACGGACGGCGACTGGGACACATTCACCTCAATATCAGGCAAATACAAGCAGGTCAGCGTGCAGGATGTCATGAACCGACTTTTGAAAATGTAAATGAAACGACTTCTCATTTTGTTTTTCGCACTCGCGATAGCCTTCCCCTTCTCCGCACAAAACAAGAAACAGACAACGCGGAAGAAGGCCAAGACAACCCGTGTGACAAAGAAAAGCACCTCGACAAAGAAAAAGAAAACCGCCAAATACCAAAGCAACTCCATCAAGGGGCTGCGCAACCAGCGTGCCGGAGTGCAGCGCAAGATAAAGGAGCAGGAGCGACTGCTGCGCGCAAACAAGGCCGACGTGAAGAAGCGCCTCGGCGACCTGGTTGCCATCGGCACGGAGATTGACCGCCACAAGAAGTCAATCGACACCATACAAAACGAGATAACACACATCGACGGCAACATAAAGATGCTTGAAAGCCAGCTCGCCACGCTTGAGAAACAGCTCGACGAGCGCAAGGCGAAGTATGTGAAATCAATGCGTTACCTCGCCGCGCGGCGCACGGTGCAGGACAAGCTGATGTTCATCTTCAGCGCAAAGAACTTCGCACAGATGTACCGCCGCTTGCGCTTCGTGCGCGAATACGCCGCCTTCCAGCGGTCGCAGGGCGAAATGGTGAAGGCGAAGCAGCAGCAGATAGAGGAAAAGCGGAAAGAGCTTGAACGTGTGCGACTGCATAAGAACACCCTCTTGGACAAGGACAAACGCGAGCACGAGGCACTGCAAGGCAAGCAGGACGAGCAGAAAAAGATGGTGAACACGCTGCAACGCCAGCAGAAAACAATACAACGGATAATAGACGAACAGCGCAAGAAAGACGCCGAGCTGAACGCCAGGATTGACCGCCTCGTAGCCGAAGAGATAGCCAAAGCCAAGGCAAGAGCCGAAGCCGAGGCAAGACGCAAGGCACAGGCAGAGGCCGAAGCCAAACGGAAAGCCGCCGAACTGGCACGCAAGAAGGCAGAGGCCGAAGCCCGCGAGCGCGAGAACGCGCGCCGCATAGCCGAGGCCCGGGAACGTGAAGAGAAGCTGAAAGCCGAGGCCCGGGAGGCCGCAAAGAAAGACGAAGCGGCACGCGAGAAGGCCGACCGCAAGGCACGCGAGGCTGAAGCCGACCGCATTGCGGCAGAACGCAAGGCACGTGTAGACAAGGAACGCGGCGAGCGCGAAGTGGAGCGGGCGCGCAAGAAAGCCGCGGCCGCATCGGAAATGGACAGCAACGACCGCAAGCTGAGCGGCAGCTTCGAGCGCAACCGCGGACGGCTGCCCATGCCTCTTGCGGGACAGTGCAGCATAGTGAGCCACTTCGGACAGTACAATGTGCCCGGACTGCGCAACGTAAGGCTCGACAACAAGGGCATCAACATCAAGGGACAGCCCGGCGCTACGGTACGCGCGGTGTTCAACGGCGAGGTAAGCGCCGTGTTCAACTTCGACGGAAGCATCATCGTAATGGTGCGCCACGGCAACTACATCTCCGTGTACTGCAACCTCGGCAACGTCAGCGTACACCGCGGACAGAAGGTAAGCACCAGCCAGGCCATAGGCTCTCTCGGCCCGGAAAACATACTCCAGTTCCAGCTAAGGCGCGGAACCGACAAGCTGAACCCCGAAGTCTGGCTGAGGAGATAAGAGTGAAGAACGAAGGACAAAGAGCGGACAATCAGACACTTCATTGACAACAGCACATAAAAAAGCCGTATTTCACACGATGAAATACGGCTTTTTTCGTTGCCTCCGGCGATGTTTCCAACCGCGAGTCACGGCAGAAGCGCAACGCAAAGACAGCCTGTCACGCACCGACCGATGCGTCGTAAATGCTGAAACAGATGCGTTTCACCTCGTCGCCGCCGTTGATTGCAGCGAGGAAAGCCTGTGCGCCAAGCTCTTCGGCGTTACGTTCAAGAAAACCGGTGATTATCTCCCACACCTGCTCACGTGAGAAAGTAAGCAATTTCGGGGCGTGTTTGAAATAGTCCTTTGCCATCGGACAGCCCTTCCAGTCGTGGTTTAGCAGCGCAGTGAACACATGGCCGAGCCGCTCAAGCAGGGCCTTGTTGTCAGCCGAAGGGTGCTTGCTGTCATAAAGTTTTACAGTCTGTCCGAGCAGGATGAACACGCCTTCAAAGGTAATCAGCCTGTCGAAAGCGGCCTCGTCCTCATCAGGCTCGGTGCAGTCGATGTCTTTCACGCCGCAAAACAGCCTGCGGCAGCCACGGCTCTCGCCAACGTTGCAACGCAAAGTGAAGCTTACCCGCGGGTCGTCGGGTTGCCCGACCCCACCCGGCTTCATGTCAAAGCCCTCGGCCTTGGCTTGTTCCAAGAGTTCGTCAAAAGTGAACTTCGGCGGCAAACGCTTTACCGCCTTCTTCAGCTTAGCCAGCTCCTCACGCCCCGTTCCCTCCTTCACTGGCACATAGACATCCACATAATCCCTCACGGCAACCTTGCGTTCAAGCCACCGCCGGTAAGCCTCAACGTCATTGTCGATGGCCTTGTTTATTACAGCCAGCTCCTCATCGGTCACCGGCCGCAGCCAGTCGGCCCAGTCAAAGGCCGTCCGCGCCCGGTTCTTCTTCAGTCCGCCGCGCCGTCCGCAGAAGCCGCGATAAGCCACAACCGTCTCTTTGTAGTCGCCCACCTTGCGCTCGCCGTAAGCCACCTCGTCGTCAAACTCCTCATAACAAATCTTCTGGACGCACTCAACCATTGCGAACTCGTCCTCAGCCCAAATCCAATCGCCAGCATGATAAACAGCCATAAGCCACACCTTTTTTATATTAAGTAACTCCGCGAAGATAACCATTTTCCACCATAACACAATGGCTCATGCCCGGATTTCACACGCATCTACCGCAAAAAGCAAACAATCTGATACACAGCACGTTACAAAGCGGCTTGCAAAAAGCCACCTTTCATCGTGTAAAAGGTGCCCTTTTGCATGGTAAAAGACGGCATATTGGATGGTAAAAGGTGGCATATTGAAAAACCACACCTGCCAAACCGACAAGCCATTCCAACCAAACCGAAAACCCACCCCAACCCTCCCGAAGGGAAGGAGCTTGATTACCTGTACTTATTTGAATACAAATGAGGCGGTCGGTAACTGTCATACCGCGCGTCGATGCGGCATCCAGTGTATGCAGTCAATGTCAGTTTAATTGAGAATTGAGGGTTGAGAATGGAGAATTATGATTTGTCTTAAAGGTTGTCTGCCAACAAAGCAAATCATAATTCTCCATTCTCAACCCTCAATTCTCAATTAAAGAGCAAGTTCTAAACCGGCGTCAGTACTTGAAGGAGCTGCCTCCGAGGAACTCGCGCAGCAGCGAGGTGGGCGGCAGCTGGCGGTTGGGAATGGGCGAAATGTACTTTAGGAACTTCAGCAGACGGTACGCCTCGGCGTGCTCGTCGGCGTTTTCGGGCACGAGTTCGAGCAGCGGCTCGGCCTGGCTTTTTATCACCGCAAGCTCGAAAAGCAGGGCGGTGTTGAACATAACGTCGGCATTCTCCTGATAAGGGAATATCCACTTGTTCTCTCCGGCGCGCACGCTCGGCCAGCGGTGGATGGTTTCCTGCGCGCTAACTCCACGGTACTTGTAGTCGCGGATGATGCGGCGCAGCAGCCGGTTGTCCGTCGTAGGTATGTAGTTGTGGGCGTCAAGCAGTATGGTTGTAAGGGCAGATGCGTAGACGCGGAACTTCTGTTCTTCTGGTATTTGGGCGGTAAGCTCGGGGTTGAGGGCGTGTATTCCCTCTACAACAAGCACCTCGTCGTCGGCCAGCCGTAGCTTGCGGCCGCTCTTTTCGCTGCGCCCCGACTGGAAGTTATACCGCGGCAGCTCCACCTCCTCGCCTGCAAACAGGGCGTTGAGCTGTCGGTTCAGCAGTCCGATGTCAAGCGCGTAAAGGCTCTCGTAGTCGTATTCGCCGTTGTCGTCCTTGGGCGTTTCCTCGCGGTTCACAAAGTAATCGTCGAGCGAAACAGGCACTGGCTTCACGCCGCAGGTAAGCAACTGTATTGAAAGACGCTTGCAGAAGGTGGTCTTTCCGCTTGACGACGGACCTGAAATAAGCACCATGCGCACGCCGCGACGGGTCGAAATCATGTCGGCTATCTGGGATATCTTCTTCTCCTGGAGCGCCTCCGAAACGTTGATAAGGTCGGTGGAGCGGCCCTGCTGCACAGCCTCGTTGAAGTCGCCGACGGTTGACACGCCGAGGATATGTTGCCAACGGTGGTGCTCCTGGAAGATGTCGAACATCTTGTCCTGCCTTACCAGCTCGCCCAGACGCGACGGGTCGTCGCGCGAAGGGGTGCGCAGCAGCATGCCGTCATAGTATTTTTCGAGACCGAACAGGTAGAGCTGGCGCGTGTTTGTGAGCAAGGTGCCATAGTAATAGTCCTTGTATCCGTCTATTTCATAGTACGTTGTATAGAGCCGTCCGACGCTCTTGAGCAGCTTGGCCTTCGACTCCATGCCCATGTCGGAGAACATCCTGATAACCTCTTCGGTAGTACTTTCGTGCCGGCAGATGGGCAAGGCCGCGTCGATTATCTCCTGCATGCGCCGCCTTACGGCGTCGGCGTCAAAGTGAGTGACGGGCCGCCCTATGTTGATGTTGCAGTAATAACCGTTGGACACGGGGATGTCAATCACCACGTCGGCTCCGGGCCACAGGTCGTGTACGGCCTTGCACAGCACGAAGAAGAGCGTCCTTGTATAAGCTCTGACGCCCGACGACGACCTGATGTCAAGATATTCCACATCCTTGTTATGATATACCCTGTAGTGAAGTCCCTCCACCTTGTTGTTTACTTTCACGCTGATGGGGCCGTAGTCCATCTTAAGGTTTAATTCACGGAAAACCTCAGAAAGAGTGCTCCCTATTGGGACATTTAAAGTTTTTTGATTATTTTTGCAACGGATTTGTATTACTTGTTTCATATCCATAGCGGTTTTAGGTTATACGTTGGTAAAGATACGCCGTTTTCCCGACACCGCACAACGTTCGACAACAAATTAAATTAAAATATGTCGATTTGGATTTTTTTTAAGATTATCGGATCATTGGCCCTCCTCATTTATGGAATGAAGGTCATGAGCGAAGCCTTGCAGAAGATGGCCGGTTCGCAGTTGCGCCACATCTTAGGCACAATGACAAAAAACAGGTTTACCGGTATATTCACCGGAATGTTCGTAACGGCCGCCGTGCAGTCGTCGTCGGCCACAACGGTGATGACCGTCTCGTTCGTCAACGCCGGACTTCTTACACTCGCCCAAGCCATATCCGTCATCATGGGAGCCAACATCGGCACCACCCTTACCGCATGGATAATGAGCCTGGGCTTTTCGTTTAATTTCATGGACGCGGTGTTCCCCGCGTTCATCGCCGGCATCCTGCTCATCTATACGCGCCGCCACCGCTACATAGGCGACTTCCTTTTCGGCATAGCGTTCATGTTTTTCTCGCTCGCACTGCTGAGCCAGACGGGCAACGAGATGGACCTTGGGCACAACAAGCAGCTAATCCACTTCTTCAGCACGTTCGACACGGGCAGCTACGCCACCATAATAGTGTTCCTGCTCATCGGCACCCTGCTGACGTGCATCCTGCAGTCGTCGGCCGCGCTGATGGCCATCACGATGATGCTATGCTCGAGCGGCGTGCTGCCTCTGTATCTCGGAATAGCCCTCGTGATGGGAGAGAACATCGGAACTACGGCCACCGCCAACCTTGCCGCACTCGGGGCGAACACCCAGGCACGGCGGGCTGCGCTGGCCCACCTGGTGTTCAACGTGTTCGGAGTAATCTGGGTGCTGTGCGTGTTTTATCCTTTCGTCAACACGGTGTGCTCTTTCGTCAACTACGACCCGATGACCGACACGCTCGACCCGGCACGCCTGGCAGTTGTGCTGGCGGCGTTCCACACGGCGTTCAACATCTGCAACACCACGATATTGGTTTGGTTCATACCCCAGATTGAGAAAACCGTGTGCTGGCTCATCAAGCCCAAGACGAAGGACAGCGAGGACGAGTTCCGCCTGCGCTACATCGGCGGCGACACGATAATGAAGACTCCGGAGCTGTCTGTGCTCGAGGCGCAGAAGGAAATACAGCTGTACGCCGAGAGGACGCAGAGGATGTTCGGCTTCGTGCGCGAGCTGTTGGGAACGAAAAACGACGCCGACTTCAACAAACTGTTCAGCCGCATCGAGAAATACGAGGGCATCAGCGACAACATGGAGATAGAAATAGCCAAGTATCTCGACCGCATCAGCGACGCGCACCTTAGCGACGAGACCAAGGCCAAGATACGTGCCATGCTGCGCGAAATATCCGAAATAGAGAGCATCGGCGACAGCTGCTACAACATAGCGCGCACTATAAACCGCAAGGCGAGGGGCAAGGAGGACTTCACCGAGCGCCAGTACGAGCACCTGCACCAGATGTTCGAGCTGACGGACGACAGCCTCACGCAGATGAACGTGATGCTCGCGGGCCGCAAGGACAAGCTCGACGCCAACCGCTCGTTCAACATCGAGAACGAGATAAACAACTACCGCAACCAGCTGCGCAGCCAGAACATCAACGACGTGAACGCCCACGAATACACCTACGCCATAGGAACGATGTACATGGACATCGTATCGGAATGCGAGAAGCTGGGCGACTATGTAATCAACGTTGTCGAGGCGCGCATGGGCACAAGACAGAAAGAAGCGTAGGCAACCGCCTGACAGGCAACGGCTTACGCCACAAAGCAGCCTCACATCACATCAACCGCCAGGACACCGGCAAACAGACGGTTTCCAAAAGGCCACCTTTTAGACGCTAAAAGGTGGCCTTTTGCATTGCAATATGCCGTCTTTTGCAGGCTAAAAGACGGCCTTTTAAAAAACCGTCAGGCAAAGACAATATTGTCACTTTTGTCAGTAAAAGTGTCCGACTTAACTTTTTTACACAAAAAAAGGAGTGAAAAACTATTTTAATATAAAAAGTTTCCATACCTTTGTACCTGTATTTTACCATTATCATAACCGTAATGAAACATTGTTGTAAAATCATGTTGGCGCTCGCCACATGCCTCGCAACGGCGGACGCCACGGCTGCCGACAAGGAAGAATACCTGCCTTACGGGAATATGAACAGCTGGACAATCAGGAAAATAAAGGAGTCCGGCGTAATAGGCGGCGACACGAAGACACTGTACGAAGTAGGCCCCAACCGCACAATCACGGGCAACACGCCCTACACCAACGGCGGAGGCTCGCCATGGGGCACGTCGAACGTGATGGCGAAGGTGATGGGCGTAGTCAAGACCAACAACTCCGTGTACCGCGACAGGCACGGCTCGGGCTACTGCGCCAAGCTTGAAACGCACATCGAGAAGGTACGCGTGCTCGGCCTGATGAACATGAAAGTGCTGGCCGCAGGCTCGCTCTTCCTCGGCGACATGAAAGAACCTATCACCGGGACAAAGGACGGCCCGAAGGCCATGAACAACGGAATACGCTTCACCAAGAAGCCGAAAGCCCTGAAGTTCGACTACCAGTTCAAGGCCGCAGGCACGGCCAACAGGGTTAAGCAAAACGGTTTCAGCAGCGGGAAGACCGTTTCCGGACGCGACTACGCCGTGTGCATGCTCTACCTCCAGAAGCGCACCGAAGACGCCCAGGGCAACATCACCGCCAAGCGCGTCGGCACAATGGTGGTAAGATACGGCAAGAGCACCAACGGATGGGTGAACGGGGCTACATACGAGATACTCTACGGAGACATACGCAACAACCCCCACTACAACGCCGCGACAATGGGGCTGCGCTCGACCGACTACGCACGCAACAGCAAAGGCAAGAGCGTACCGGTAAAAGAGACGGGATGGGCATCGGCGAACGAGACCCCGACACACCTCATGCTGCAATTCTCGTCGAGCCACGGCGGAGCATACATCGGCTCGCCGGGCAACACCCTGTGGGTTGACAACATCAGATTAGTATATTGAGAACAACAAGACTGCACACAATGACACGACTGCTACTCGCCGCCTTGCTGATGCTTTGCACCGTCAAGGCTGAGGCCGCCGCGCCAACTTACGAACTACCGGACACCGCAACCGTACAGAACGGAACGCCGGCCGACACCGTTAAAAAGAAAAAAGGACTGATAAACTGGGTGCTGAACTACCTCAACAACACCAACAAGAACAAAAGCAACAAGAAATTCGACTTCAGCGTGCTGCCCGGTCCGCACTTCAGCAGCGACACGGGACTGGGCCTCGGCATCATTGGCATGGGCCTATACCGGCAGAACAGGCGAGATTCCATCTCGCAACCGTCAAACGTATCAATATTCGGAGACATAACAACCAAAAGCTCATACACCGTCGGCATATTCGGCACTCACGTCTTCCCATACGACAAGGGACGCATTGACTACGAAGTGTCCGCCAACTATTTCAAGGAAAGTTTCTGGGGAATAGGCTACGAAATGGCCAACAACGATGACAACGAGGGCACGATGAAACGATGGAAAATAGGCGCGAAGGCCGACTTCCTGTGGCAAGTGGCGCACAACGTGTTCATCGGCCCGTCACTGACATACGACTTCGCCGACATCATTGAGATTGACCGGCCCGAGCTGTTGGCCGGACAAGACAGGCACGTATGGAACATTGGCGTAGGCTTTTCGTTCGCATACGACACACGCGACATCATGACACGCCCCACGCGCGGCGTCTATATAAACCTGAAACAGCTGTTCCACCCGAAGTTCCTGAGCAGCGGATACGCATATACAACGACCGACTTCCGCTTCAACACATACGGAAAACTGTGGCGAGGAGCCGTCATCGGGGGCGACCTTCGCGGCACGCTGAACTTCGGCAACCCGTCGTGGGCTACGATGTCTCTGCTCGGCAACTCGTCGACCATGCGCGGATATTACAAAGGAAGATACCGCGACAAGCACATACTGCAGGCACAGGTGGAGCTGCGCCAGCACATCTGGAAAAGGAACGGAGTGGTAATCTGGGGCGGACTGGGCACGGTATTCCATAAGTTCAGCGCCATACGGGGCGAGCGTTTGCTGCCAAACTGGGGCATAGGCTACCGCTGGGAGTTCAAGAAAAACGGCAACGTGCGCCTTGACTACGGCTTCGGCAAAAGGGGAATGCAGGGCTTCGTGTTCAACATCAACGAGGCGTTTTAGCCCCATCCCAGCTCTCCCGGTTCTCCCAATCTTCCCAAAAACAACATCAGATGAAACAACTTAAAAGCATACTTCACGGCTGCGCCTCAGCGCGCAGCCTGTTTTTTGCAACCATCGCGGTGCTCGCCCTGCCCAACATTGCGCTCTGCTTCACCGAAAGGATGAGCCTTATGGCCGACATTACGAACGTGGTGCTGCCCACGGCGGCGGTGTGGCTGCTGATGACTCTCAACCGGTGTCCGGGCAAAATGGTGTGGTGGCTGTTCATATTGGTGTTCTTCGCCGCCTTCCAATTAGTGCTGCTATACCTCTTCGGGCACTCAATCATCGCCGTAGACATGTTCCTCAACGTCGTGACAACCAACCCGGGAGAAGCCTTCGAGCTGCTTGACAACCTCATTCCGGCGGTGTTCGGCGTGGTGATAGTCTACGTCCCGGTACTCATAATGGCCGTCGTTTCCATACGGAGCAGACAGCGGCTGGAGCGCAGTTTCCTGCTGAAGCAAAGGCGTTATGCCGCAATCGCGGCGGCAGCAGGCGTGCTGTCGCTCGGCGTTACGTATGCCACTGACAGGGAATACCGCGCCGAACTCGACCTGTATCCTGCCAACGTGTTCTACAACTTAGGGCTGGCCGTAGAGCGCACAGCCGACACCAACGCCTACGCCGAGACCTCGGCGCACTTCACCTTCAACGCAAAGGCCACCCACGCGGCCGAAGAACGCGAGGTGTATGTGCTCGTAATAGGCGAGACGGCGCGTGCATGCAACTTCAGCCTGTACGGCTACGGACGCGAGACTACGCCGCGCATGGCAGGCATGGAGGGACTTGTGGCGTTTCCGAAGGCCATAACCCAGTCGAACACCACTCACAAGAGCGTGCCCATGCTGCTGTCGGCCGTGTCGGCGGAAGACTTCAACAGCATATACACCCAGAAGGGAATAATCACCGCCTTCAAGGAAGCCGGCTTCCATACGGTGTTCATATCCAACCAAAGACCCAACCGCTCGTTCATCGACTTCTTCGGAGAAGAGGCCGACGAATGGACATTTATTAAGGAGCGCAACCCCGAAGCGGCGGCCATCGGCGACGAAGCCATGCTGCCCGAAGTGGCAAAGACGCTTGCCAAAGGGCGCAAAAAGGAATTCATAGTGCTCCACATGTACGGCTCGCACTTCAACTACCGCGAGCGTTATCCGCGCCAGGCGGCCTTCTTCAAGCCCGACGACGCCACCGAAGCGAAGGCCAAGAACCGCGAACAGCTTGTCAACGCGTATGACAACACGATACGCTTCACCGACAGTTTCATAGCCGAGCTCTCGGCGATGCTCGGCAAGACGGGCGCGCAGTCGGCACTGCTCTACACGTCAGATCACGGCGAAAACATCTTCGACGACAGCCGCCGCCTCTTCCTGCACGCGTCGCCCGTACCGTCATACTACGAGCTTCACGTGCCGCTCGTAGTATGGATGTCGGACAGCTACCGGCAGGCATACGCCCCGATAGAGACCGCCCTCAGGGCGAACAGCGGCAAGCGCATAGCCACCAGCGCATCGGTGTTCCACACGATGCTCACCATCGCCGGCATAGAAACGCCCCTGCGGCGCGACAGCCTGTCAACGGCCAGCCTGCGGTTCACCGTCACGCCCTGCCTCTACCTTGACGACCACAACAACGCCGTGCCCACAAGCAAGCTGCTGCGGAGCGAAAAAGACTTCGAGAAGTTTAAGGAAATAGGGGTGGAAATGTAAACAAACACCCACCCCAGCCCTCCCGAAGGGAGGGAGCTTAATATGCTTTGACATACGATTTCGGCAATTTTCAAAACATCATTCAAATAAAAACGACTGTTCAAACATAAAAATTGAACAGTCGTTTTTATTTACTTTTAATCACACGTGAGTAATTAAGCCCCCTCCCTTCGGGAGGGGTGGGGTGGGTATCCCTACTCGCCTGCGCCGCTAAGCGGGCTTGCCTGCGTGTACGTGCGTGCTCCAAGCTCCTTGTCGAGCATGTAGATGCCGTAGCCGTTGTCCTTTATCATCTTGATGTTGTCGATGATAGTCTTGGCGTTCTCTTCCTCCTCTACCTGCTCGTCGATAAACCACTTCAGCATGCTCTGCGTGGCAAAGTCGTTCTCCTCGTGCGTCAGTGCGTACAGCTTGTTGATGAGCGCGGTAACCTTCTGCTCGTGCTTGAGCGTGCTCTTGAACACGTCGAGTATTCCGTCCCACTCCGTCGGCACGGCGTCGATGGGCTTCAGCGTCACGCGGCCGTCACGCGAGTTGACGTAGTTGAACAGAATCTTGGCATGGTCCTGCTCCTCCTGGAACTGCACCTCAAACCAGTTTGCCATGCCGGGCTGGCCTACAGAGTGGCAATAAGCAGCCATCGAGAGATACAAATAAGCCGACCACATCTCGGCGTTGATTTGCTCGTTCAGAGCCTCTTCAATCTTCTTGTTAAGCATAATCCTATCTTTTAAAAATTAATATTCTACCATCCAAACAGCAAAAACAGTGCCAACGCGCCATGTCATGCCACGCCTGCCACATTTGGCAGACACCTCTTTGTAACCGCCTGATAATCAGACACGTTGCAAAAGGCCACCTTTTACACGGTAAAAGGTGGCCTTTCGGCGTGCAATTCACGGCCTTTTGGAAGGCGATTTGCCGTGTTTTGAATTGAGAGCTGCAACAGCCTGCCATACTACAGGCAGTCAGATGCGCCCCGTGCCTCCGCATTTGCTGCACAAGCCGTTGGTACAGTTAGGACAAGGCACTTGTTTTCCTGTAAGCGGATTGTGATAAGTTTGTTTGCCGTTGCATGTCCAGCACTTCTTTATTCCATAACACATAGGACACGTTTTGCCGCTTGACGACGAGCCGCTTGAACCGCTGTATGACGATGACGACGAGCTTGTACTTACAGAACCGCCGCTATACGCAGGCACTGCAACTGCTGACGGTGACATGTCAAAGTTGAAAGTAGGAGCTTGGAACGTTCCAAAACTTCCTGTTGCAGCAGTACTTGCCGGTGTGGCAACTGTTCCTCCGCCTGCGGAATACGTGGGATAACTGCCTATACTGCCAAGTCCGGCCGCCATGCCCTGCCAGAAATCGCCGCTGCATGACGACAACGCCATGCACAACGGGAAACAAAGTGATATTATTAATGTCTTATTCCTTTTCATTTTCATATATGCACTTGATGTGTGTCGTGCGCAACTTTTAAGTTTGCCAACGGCTTCCAAGTCGCTGCCGCCTCACTGTCAGGATGCTGCCACACTGCCACCGCTGCTCGTTTTCAACAGAATGCCAACGTTGTCACATGTCCAAGCCGTCTCCTCATTTACTCCTTGAACCCGACACTCGCGTCCGATGCTCACCACTTATAGTACACAGTGCTTGAACCATCCTCCAGCAGTCGGCCGTCCACTATTGTCAATACAGTGCCGTCTGAGATGATTACCTTGTTGTCTGCCACCACGTAAGTGTAGTTCATTTCTGTCCCCGGGGCGTGATACCAGCCAGGATGTCCAGGTATGGCGGCATAATCTCCTATCCAGCCTTCGGTTGAATTGCTCACCGTGCTATATTCAGTCACTGTGTTATAGTTGATGAAATTATAAAGGAGAATGAACTCAATGCCACCGCCACCACCATTAGGGGCGTACCAGTAGCCCAACAATTCGGTTCCGCCTGTGCCTGAACCGTTATTGTCGTCGTCATCGTCACTGCATGCGGTAAAGCCTAAGCATAAGGCGAAAGCCAATATGTATAGAGGCAGAATTTTAGCTCTTAATGTTTTCATGTTCCCTTTTATCTGTTGTTTTTACTAATAATTGTCATACCAGACGTGAGAGCCTGCCAAGCGCCTCATTTTCAAGCACTTTCCAATATGCCACCTTTTAGCCTGCAAAAGGTGGCATATTAGCCTGCAAAAGGTGGCCTTTTGGAAGGCAAAAGGCCACCTTTTATAAACTGGTAAATTTGTCACAAGAAGCATTATTTTGAACCATACATGCTATATCCGTCACTGTCTTCCAGCTGCATGCTTGTTTCCGTAAGTTTGACGATGCGGTATTCGCCGCTTATCACGCTTTCGTCATCAGTACTGTTGGTAGTGATGGTGACGACATTGCCTTCCAAACTCCACTCCCCAGTATATGTGCCCGACTCTTCGGAGAATGTCTGGTCTGCGTCTATGTCATAGTAATCGACACTTCTGAAAGTACCGTTTGCATTAAATGTGACAATCGACTTCCATGAAGGATCATCTTGCGTGATGGTCCACGTGCCTACCAATAATGTTTTATAATTACTGTAATCACCACCGTTTGACCCGTTGTCGTCATCACTGTCACAGGCAGAGAACAATGCCATGCACGATATTGCCATGCACAGCGACATCAAATAAAAACTTAATTTTTTCATTGCTTTTGTTTTTTTAATGGTTTTTGTTATTTAATAAGTTGTCTTGCCAACACATTTTCAGGCTTCATCCGCATTTTGCCCGACCGTGCGCAAACCACGCATGTCAGTCTCTTGAATACACAAGGCGCACCGTGATGTACTTCGTGTCGTAAGCGTTCTTCTCCTTAAATCTAGAGTCCTCTATGTCACCTGCCACAGGACTGGTCTTCCAGCTTGTAACGGTGCAGCTTGAAGCCGGGTCGTCCCAGCAGCCTCCATATATGTGGCCGTCAACATTGAACTCATTTGACGAGTCTTCGTTGCGGCATACCTCGGCATAGTTTC
This sequence comes from uncultured Prevotella sp., assembly GCA_900551055.1. Classification (GTDB taxonomy): domain Bacteria; phylum Bacteroidota; class Bacteroidia; order Bacteroidales; family Bacteroidaceae; genus Prevotella. Next base: position 22,669 of record URUK01000013.1, read on the forward strand.
CAGACATGTCGTAAAATCCGAGTTCGTTAGGCTCTTTGGTTGCGATGCTGTGTCCCGAGCCTTTACTATTGCCGCTATACCACGCGACATCGCCTATGGTGTTGCTTCCGCTGTACTTGTAATCATTGCTCTTGTTGCCTCCGCCGGCCGCAAACATCCATTCCGCTTCTGTAGGAAGCCGAAACTGAAGCCCCGTCTCCTCATAAATCTTCTCGGCAAGCGACCTTAATTCTCCCACGGACACACCACGCTCATACCGGCCAAGCCGGCCAAAAGAAATAGAACCTATCTGCAAATCCATGTCATGCGGCAACTCGGTCTGCATCATGCTGAAGTCACCGTCAGGACCGCCTTCAACCTTTATCATCTTGAAAGTCTTGCCGCCAAGCGTGTATGTAAGCTGCTCCGTGTGGAACGACTGCACGTCGCCCATGTATGAAATGCCGTCAAACAAGGCATAAGCGCAATAATAATAGTCGGCATCGTCTATCAACCCGTTGACCGTAATGTTGAAACTGCCGTCGGCATCAGGGGTTGCCATGACGCTTTCCGCATCAGACAGGCTGCTGTCAAGACCGTACATGAATCCCACCTTGACATCGCCCGTGCTTCCTTCCACGCGCCCCGACAGCGTAGCCTCTAACATGCCGGCCTCAACGTCAGCGTCAGTAGTCACCGTAACAGGGGCGATAAAGTCGTAATCATCGGTCTTTATAGGAGCGTAGCCCACGGCTCCGTACCCGTCGTCCCATTTCACAGGCTGCCACGTACATGCCATGGTGTTGGCCGGAAAGTCGGCATAAACATTGCCGCCACCCAGCTCTCCGACATATGTATATCCTCCGATAAGCGAGCTGAAGTCCAAGCCGCCCGTGCCGCCGGGTATGAGCACGCTCGTGGCCATCAGCTTGTCTCCGGCAAAACGGTATGCAATGCTTACACCGTTACCCGCCGACTTAAACTGCAACATGTCGGCCGCCGTTCCCGAAACTTGCCGGAAACCCTGCATGCAAGAAATGATTTCGGCTTGCGACGCGCCCCAATCCTTAGAGGCTTTTTCCAATATATTGCCGACTTCTTCGGGCGAAATCGGAGTGTCCTCCCCGTTATCGACATCGCCGCTGTCACTGCATGACATGACTGATACTGACAGGACGGCCAAAAGGATGCAATATCCATATAATAATTTTGCTTTCATATTATTTTATTTTGACAAGTTATCCCATGCGTCTTTTGCGAGATTCAGAAGTATGTCTACCTTTTGCTCGGCATTAAGAAAGTCCATGCCTTCCGGCGCGTCTTTTACGGTCACCTTGCATGAGGCCGTCTTACCGTTAGCGGTAGACACGGTAATGGTGGCTGTGCCCTTCTTCAAACCGCGCACTTTGCCTTCCGCATCGACGGTGGCAATGGCCGGGGCGTCCGTCTCCCACGTATAAGTGGTCACCGCGTTTTCCGGAGTTAGCACCGGAGTTAGCTTAAAACGATACCCTATGGCAATATCCTGTGATGCCGGAAGAGACACCTGTTCAGGTTTTGGCATAACCTCAACCATGCCTGAAGCCGTAAGCCCTCCGTCCGTAGTTGCTGTTATCCGGGCGGTTCCTTCGCCCACAGCCGTGACCATACCTGTCGAGCTGACACTGGCTATATTCTCGTCAGACGAAGACCATGTCACATCGTCAGACGCGCCGGAAGGACTGAATTTGCAAGTAAACCGACCCTTTTCCCCTGCCAAAAGCGACATGCTTTCAGGCTCAAGTGTAACGCCAGTAGGGTCTATTTGACTTACCCTTACGGAACAAAAGCACGGCGGCCCTACTATGGGGTCAAGCGTAATAGTAGCTACACCTGAAGCAACGGCGGTCACCTTGCCGTTATCATCCACCGTGGCAACATCCTCATTGCTTGATGTCCAGGTAGGTGTGCCATGGCTGTTGCTTCTCACGAACGTCAGCTTGTGTGTCTGCCCAGGGTCTAATGTCAGGTTGGTTTCGCTGATGTTGACCGTCTCGCCGATGCACGTTATCCTGAAAGTGGCCGACCCCGTACCTGCATGGTAATTGCCATCATACGAGCCAAGGTACTCATAGACATACGAACAGGTAACGTAGGCGGCACCTGAGAAATAATGGTCAACCATCACTATCGCCCCCACCTCGGACTTGTCGGTGAATTTCAAGCCTTCGTCGCAATGCCAGTTGGCACTTCTCACGTAACCCGCAGGCGGCTCCAACTCGAGATATTCCACAGAGCCAACCTCGATGCTGTATTGCGCAAAAGAGCTTATCTGCCACAATAACAGCGACAATGTGAACAATAACTTTTTCATCTATCCAAAGATTTATCCATATATGATTAATGTGTAAAATTGAAATCACACGTCATGACAGAACTACTTGCTGACATATAAGCCATACACCACGCACCCATGCCAAGTAAACAGCCGGTTTAAGGCATGTACGACTGTCGCCATTTAGTTTACGTTTAGGGTTGTTTGCAATAATTAAATAAATACAAGTGCAAAATTAACAACTTCTAACGAGCGCGGAATGGCAGTAATATAAGGTAAAAATATACGGAAGTGTAATATATCGTTTGTCACCGGCGGCAGTTCAAGGCGTGGTGCGCCGGGCGTGTAAAGAAAGTGTAAACCAACAGGTTACACTGCCAGACGGGCGGCTACCGGCGGCCTACTCGCCGTCCATGTCGGCCGAAAGGTCTTTGAAGAAGTCGTGCGAGAGTATGCCGGAGATGCGGCGCAGCAGGGACGTGTCGATGCTCTCGCGCCGGAAGATGTCGTAGACATTCTGGCGGTTGCAGTAGAGCTTGCGTGCGAACCACGCCACGGAACGCTCCTGGCGGCGCAACTCTTCCTCGATTTTGTTGCCGATATGTATCATGGCGGTAACGTTACAACAATACGGGAGCCCGACCGCCCAAGGCCCGAACACTGTTTAAGCGAACACACCCGGCATATATAAAGACGTGGGGTTCTGACCTTGCACATCACGTCTTTAGGCCTTCGCACTGCCCTCTACAACCGAATATGCAAACCAGACAGCCCACGCCGTAGCCGTATATACCTGTGCTGGCAGATGAGGCTCTGCCGTCCTGCGCGGACGACAATAGCCTCCTGCACGTACACATATACGCACTTGTGGGCGTTGCCTTGTGCCGTATCTTCGGTTGGATTTGAATGTGCGAAGTTCAAAGACGAAAGATAACGCGCTGGTAACGCCTTGTTTTCAAATATATGCCGGTAAACGGAGCGGCGGAAGCCGCCCGTCCGACATTGCAAAAGTATATCTTTTTTTCGAGAAATATACAGTTTGTCTACGTAAAATTCACATTCCTACGGAAAGGCCTGATACATAGAGCTTTGCAAAAGGCCACCTTTTACATGGTAAAAGGTGGCCTTTCGGCGCGCAATTCACGGCCTTTTGGAATGCGAAAGGCGGTGTATTGAATTGAGAGTAAAGGATTAAGAGTGAAGAGTTAAGAAAATATGCCTTGCCACGTGTTTTGTGCGCATCCGGCAAGGCATATTTTCTTAACTCTTCACTCTTAATCCTTAATTTAAAAGCGCGGCTTGTATTGTCAGGCGAGAAGGCGCTTGACGATGGCCGAAATCACACCGCCGTCGGCGCGGCCTGCCATCCGCTTGGTAGCCGTTCCCATCACGCGGCCCATGTCTTTCATGCCCTGCGCGCCGGTTTCGGCTATTATTTCCTTCACGGCTGCTTCTATTTCTGCCTCCGTAAGGGGCTTAGGCAGGTATTCCTCGATGACTGCCACCTGCGCCAGCTCTGCATCGGCAAGGTCTTGGCGGCCCTGTGCAGTGAATGTTGCGGCCGACTCCTTGCCCTGCTTAGCCAGCTTGGAGAGCAGCTTCAGGGCGTCGGCGTCGTCAAGATTGTCGTTCGCCCCGGGTGCGGTCTTTGCCTCGAGAAACACTTTTTTGATATTGCGCAAGGTTTCAAGACGCACCTTGTCACGGGCCTTCATCGCCTCTTTGATGTCGTTGCTTACTTGTTCGAATAATGCCATAGTTGTAGAATTAAAGCCCCCTCCCATCCCTCCCCGAGGGGAGGAGCTGATTACCTTATATTATATATTCCGCAAGTCCCCTCCCCACGGGGAGGACGGGAGGGGGCTGCCTCATGCAAACTTTATCGTGCCCTGCACCTTTCCGCCGTCTTCCGGCTCGGTGCTTTTCACGTTGCCCATTGCCTGGTTCTTTATTTCCTCAAGCTCCTGGCGCGTGCGTTTGTAGGTAGGCGTTGACTCGACGGATGATATTACGTCGTCATTGTCAAGGTTTTCCTGCCGGAAAATGAAGATGTGGGGACGGCGTTTGTACTTCGACGCCTTGCCGTCGCCGCCGTATATGCGCTCGCGGCGCAGCTTGCGCTCGGCCTCGCGCTCCTCTTCCTCGGCGCGGCGCTCGTTCTCTTCCTGCGTATGTTTCTTTATGTGGCTGTTCATTCCGTCCACATCTTCAATGCCGAAGCCCGTCGCAAGGATGGTTATCTTGATTTTGTCGCCGAGCGATGGGTCGAGGGCTATACCCCATTTAGTCTCGAACTTGGTCTCAAAGCGGGCCATGAAGTCGTTTACATCGTTCATCTCTTCCATCATAAGGCTGCCCTTGCTGTTGCTCTTCTCGCCGCTGAACGATATGTTGAAAAGTATCTTCTTGGAGTTGAAGATGTCGTTGTCGTTGAGCAGAGGAGAGTTCAGCGCGTCGTCGATGGCTTTCTTCACACGGCCTTCGCCCTCACCGTAACCGGTGCTCATGATGGCCACTCCGCCGTCTTTCAGCACTGTCTTCACGTCGTTGAAGTCAAGGTTCATTATGCCGTGTACGGTTATTATTTCGGCAATGCTTTTAGCCGCAACGCTCAAAGTGTCGTCGGCCTTGCCGAAAGCGTCGAGGATTGACAGCTCAGGATATATCTCACGCAGTCGTTCGTTGTTGATTACGAGCAGCGCGTCGACATGTTTCGCCATCTCCTCAACGCCGTCAAGGGCTTGGTCAATCTTCTTTTCGCCCTCAAAACGGAAAGGTATGGTGACTATACCGACGGTGAGTATGCCCAATTCCTTTGACACACGGGCTATCACCGGAGCGGCACCGGTACCCGTTCCGCCGCCCATTCCGGCGGTGATGAAGGCCATCTTTGTGCCGTCGCTAAGCATCTTCTTCACGTCTTCAATGCTCTCCTCGGCGGCTTCGCGTGCCTTTTCAGGCTTGTTTCCGGCGCCAAGCCCCTCCTTGCCGAGCTGCAAATGCACCGGTACCGGCGAGTCGTTGAGCGCCTGGTTGTCAGTGTTGCACAGCACAAACGACACGTCGTGAATGCCCTCACGGTACATGTGGTTCACAGCATTGCCGCCGCCACCGCCAACGCCGATTACCTTTATAATACAATCTTTCTTCTTAGGTTCGCCGAAATCGACTATGCTACGTCTTTCGCTCATATCTAAATATCAGTTTAATCTTGGTGAATTATCATGTTTACGCTGTCCCGACACCTTGCGGCAGACGCATTGTCAATCCTCCGCCACAAGCCCTTTAAGGAACGACTTTAACTTGTCAAAACGCTTCTTCATGCTCTTGTTCTCGCCAACTTGCTCCGCTTCAAGCCGTGCGGCCTCTTCGGCTTCGCGCTTTGCAGCCTCTTCGGCAGCCTTGCGGCGCTGTTCCTCGATGGCCGCTTTCTCTGCGGCGGTTGGCACAACGCCCGGCTCCATCTCGCTTGCACTGCGCGGAGGCTGGTGCAGGTCGGCAGGTTTGGCCGACGGCTTCGACTGCTTGTCAGCGCTGAACAGGTCTGCATTGTCAGGCGTTTCCTCGCCGGCGCAGTTCATGTCTCCCTTCGCCAGTATGCCGAGCACAGTGTTCATGGTGCCGTCGTGGGCTGTTATGCTGGGATTGTTAGACGTTATTGTCTGCGTTACAAACTTCGCGATACGTATCTTTTCAATGTGTGTGTGGTTGCGGAACGCCTTGTCTATGTCTTTCATGTTCGCCCCGCCGCCGGTCAGGATGATGCCTCCGAGCAAACGGTCGGCATACTCCGAAGGTACCTGATACCAAACGTTCTCTATGATTTCCAGCAGCCTTCCCTCAACGATTTCAATGAACTTGCGGCTCTCCACACTGCGTTCCTCATCGATGGGGAGCATCAGCGTGTTGTCTATTTCATTGTTGTCAGTGTATGCGCAACCATATCTCAATTTCATCTTCTCGGCCACAGCCTCGTCCATCTGCAACGAAGCGATGTCCTTGGTTATGTTGTTTCCGCCGAGCGGGATTACCGACAAATGGCGCAGTATGTTCTTATAATATACCGAAACGGTGGTAGTCCCCGCGCCGAGGTCAACCAACACACATCCCGAACGCTTCTCAGCGTCGGTCAGAACGCTGTCGGCCAACGCCAGCGGAGCAAGATACATCTCCGCAATCGCCACGTCGGCAGAGCTGAAACACTTGTTCAGATTGCGGTAAAAAGCCTTCCTCCACAGTATGTTCAGGAAGTTTCCTTCAAGCCGGCTGCACTGTATGCCCACCGGGTCGAGCTGCAACTGGCTGTCAACTTTGTACTCCTGTGTGGCCGCATCCAGTATTTCCTGCTCCTGGTATGACATGTTGCGGTTGATGTCCATCAGCTCGTTGACCATTTCCTGCGATACAATCGTGTCGGCAGGAAGGTCTTTCACTATGACGTTCCTTACGCTTTGGATTGACTGTCCGCCAACTCCCACGTAGACTTTGGATATTTCCGACTTCAACGCCACGGAGAGTTTCTTCACTATATTGGCGATGCACTGCACCGTCTGGTTTATGTTGTAAACAATGCCTTTTCGTATAAAGGAAGACGAGTCCTCCTTTACCACGGCAAGCACGGATATGCTTCCGTCGAGGTTTTTCTTTCCTGCTATGCCTGTAACCTTTGACGAGCCAAGCTCAATCGCCACGATAAAGTCCTTTGCTGCCATACACTTGTATATTTTGTTTCCCTTTTTTGTTTTCTCTTCTATTTATTCTTTTTGCATATTATCTGGTTGTCAAACTCAAGGTTGATGTACGAATACTTGTTCCATCCAGCCTTGCTAAGACCGTATTTGTAGAACTTCTTTAGCCGTCCGAGCTTTGTCTGCACGAAGCCGGCCGTCAGTTCCCTGCGCTTGCTTGCATATTTCGCCTGCGGCAGCGCGCCCAAATAAACGATGTGGTCGCCCACCCGGGGCACCAGTTCCACGCCCAAGTCGGGGAGGATGTTGATTTGCACTATCTGGTTGCGCCAGAACTCGTCCTTCATTATCTCTATGGCCAGGTTGGCGAGATACATCCGCGAATACCACCGCGTTATGTTCCCGGTGGCAATTATGAGGTCTGACGTGTAAGTGGAGTTTGGCATTATGCCGCCGTGGTCGTCAAGGTAATAGTCCTCTCCGGCAATGTTCTTTACGCGCACGATGGGCAGCCGCTGCGTGATACTTATGTTGACGCACCCGTCCTTGGTCTTGTAGCACTGCGCTTCCTTGACGAACGGACTGTCCTTCAGCTTGTCCTCGATGTCGCGCGGGTTTACGTCCTTCATGCGTTTCTTGAACGGATACAGCCTGCTCCGCTCCAGAATGCGCTTTATCTCTTCAGCGCTAAGGAAGCCGTTTGTGCTCTCGTCCTCAATGTTTATAGCCACCTTTGTGCATACTGGATAGGCCTCCTTCGGGTTGTTGAAGGAGGTCATGGCCATCACTACGTACACGGCAATGGCCGCGCAGAGTGCAAAGGTAAGCATCTTTTTCAGACGGTACTTCATTTATCTGTATTTTTCCAAGAGTATTTTCTCTATTTGCGGAACGTAGTTGTCAAGGTCGCCGGCACCGAGCACCACAAGAACCTCGAAGTCGTTGTCCCTCACAAACGACGGCACGTCTTCCTTGTGCAGCATCGTCTTCTTCACTCCGGGGGCGAGGTTGTCGTAAATCAGCTTCGAGGTTACGCCGGGAATAGGCTCCTCACGGGCAGGATATATGTCGCAGAGCACCACCTCGTCAAGCAGGCTTAGGCTCTCGGCAAAGTCCTTGTAGAAGTCGCGCGTGCGGCTGTACAGGTGGGGTTGGAATATGGCGGTTATTTTCCTGTCCTTGTAAAGCTCGCGTATGCTCATGGCGCTTTGCCTTATTTCCTTGGGATGGTGGGCGTAGTCGCTCAGGAAAACGATGCGTTCCGTCTTGATTTTGAAGTCGAAACGGCGGTCAACCCCCTTGTAGGTCCGCATGCCGTATTTAAGCTCTTCCGCAGTGCATCCGTTGAGCTGGGCCATCGCCATTGCGGCTATGCCGTTCTCGATGTTGATTGGCACGGGCTGGCCGAGGCATATACCGTTGACACGTTCCACGGGCGACACGAAGTCGAACGTTATCTCCCCGTCCTTTATCACTATGTTCTCGGCATGGAAGTCGCCGCCGTCGCGGCTATATTCATACACCTTCACTCCGGGCTGCACACGCTGGCGCATCTCCAATCCGGCGTGCATTATGAGCGCACCGCCCGGCTGTATCAGTCCGGTATAGTGGGCGAAGCTCTCGAGGTAAGCCTCTTTCGTGCCGTAAATGTCGAGATGGTCGGGATCGGTCGACGTGATTACGCTCATCCACGGGCGCAGCCAGTGGAACGAGCGGTCGAACTCGTCGGCCTCGATTACCACGTAGTCGCTTTCCTTGCTCAGTATGTAGTTCGACGAGTAGTTCTTCGTTATGCCGCCGAGGAAGGCGTTGCAGTCAACATGGCTCTGGTGCATGATGTGCGCGCACATGGCCGACGTGGTTGTCTTGCCGTGCGTCCCGGCCACGCACAGCCCCTTGTGGGCGCGCGTAAGCATGCCGAGCACCTGGGCGCGCTTCTCCACATCGAAGCCGTCGGCACGGAAAGCGGCCAGTTCCTTGTGGCTTTCGGGTACGGCGGGGGTGTACACTACGAGCGTCGACTCGCGGTTGCGGCAGGCGTGGGGTATCTCGTCCACGTTTTCTTCATAGTGTATCAGCATTCCCTCCTGTTCCAGTTGTGCGGTAAGGGCGGAAGGTGTCTTGTCGTAACCGGCCACCACCACTCCCCTGTGAAGGAAGTAACGGGCTATGGCGCTCATGCCAATGCCGCCAGCCCCGATGAAATATACTGCTTTGATATCGTTCAGTTCCATTGTTGTTTATGAAATAAACACCCACCCAAACCCTCCCGAGGGGAGGGAGCTTGGTATGCTTTTCAGGATGCCAACGTGGGTGGATACCTTTATTTTTATTGCTCTATAATCAGTAAATCCGGCCTATCAGCCTATTCTCGCCTGCCTGTTTGCGACGCCCGCCCTCAAGGCATATCAGGCACCCTCCCTTCGGGAGGGCTGGGGTGGGTGTCATTTTCTTGCAAGTTCCACCACCTTGTCGGCTATGATGTCGGCCGAGTCAGGCAGAGCCAGCTTCTTTATGTTGGCCGAGAGGGCGGCCAGCCGCGCGTCGTCATTCACCGTTTCCAGCGCCATCGCGATGGCCTTTTCGGGCGCGTCGGCATCCTTCACGTAAAGGGCGGCGTCCTTTTCTACCAGTGCGAGGGCGTTTTTCGTCTGGTGGTCTTCGGCCACATTGGGCGAAGGCACGAGTATCACGGGCTTGCCTATGAGGCAGAACTCTGATATGCTGCTGGCTCCGGCGCGGCTTATCACCAGGTCGGCGGCGCGGTAAGCGGCGCCCATGTCGCTGATGAAGTCGGTCACCTTGAGCATGGGCAGGTCCGTCCGGCCTGCCAGCCGCTCGTTGATTGAGGCGTTGTAGTATTTGCCCGTCTGCCAGATGAACTGCACTCCCGACGCCTTTATGTCCTCAAGATGGCTCATCACGCTTTCGTTCATCGTCCTTGCGCCGAGGCTTCCGCCTACAATGAGCACGGTCTTTTTCGTTTCGTCCAGCCCGAACGAGCGAAGCGCCTCCGCCTTCGTCATCTTGGTGTCAAGCAAAGCCTGGCGCACGGGGTTGCCCGTCTTCACGATTTTCTCCGCCGGGAAGAAGCGCTCCATGCCGTCGTAGGCCACACAGATGCAGTCAACCTTCTTGGCAAGCAGCTTGTTCGTAACCCCGGCATACGAGTTCTGCTCCTGTATGAGGCACGGCACGCCGTGCTTGGCGCACTCGTTCAGCGTGGGGCCGCTGGCGTATCCGCCCACTCCCACGGCAGCCATCGGCCTGAACCGGCGTATTATCCGCCTCGCCATGCGCTGGCTTTTCCATATCTTCAACAGCACGGCGAAGTTCTTAAACAGGTTCTTGCGGTCGAAGCCGCAGATTGGCAGGCCTACAATCTTATAGCCGGCAGCCGGCACGCGCTGCATCTCCATGCGGCCGAGCGCGCCCACAAACAGTATGTCGGCGTCGGGATGCTTGGCCCGTATGGCGTTGGCGATGGAAACGGCCGGGAAAATATGTCCGCCCGTACCTCCACCGCTGATGATTATCCTTAGTTTTTGCTCCATTGACCTTATACCTTATTATTTGGCAAAAGTAATCAAATTTTTTCTTATACTACAACTTTAAGTGATATTTTTCCTGCGCGCAGGCAATTTCATGACAGAGGTCATAAGGGAAGAACGAAAAGGCAACAGCCATTGTCCGGGCGGCGTTTTTCCTCCATCCCGGCCCTTCCTGCACTCCCAGTACTCTCATGTCTGTTTCCAAAAGACGGCAAAACGCGCTGCAAAAGGTGGCCTTTCAGCTTGCAAAAGGCCACCTTTTACAAGCCAAAAGGCTACCTTTTGCAATGCAGCCCGTAAGTACCTGGGAACCAACAAGTTACAAAACACAAGACAAACCGCCGCAACCCATGTCCTGACAGACGCCGGATTTTTCACTTTCCATTTCTCACTTTTCGTCAAACAGCCGTCGTATTCTTCACTTTCCGCCTTTCATTTTCCATTCAAAGCCACGTCATGCCAATGAGAAAACAACAGCCGTCATTTAACAGAAAGAATGCGACGGAAACGTTAAACATCTTTCTTTATGACACCATAAACGGTAAATAAATATACATTTGCAACCACGCAAAGTAAAATTCCGCTGTTTTGTGACATGAAAAAGATTTTTTATCTGCAAAACATTTTGATAATTCAATAATCTTTCCGACATTTGCAAAATGATAGCATTCAAGCCATTCATACGCTGCGGCAAGGCCGTTTAACCCCTTGCGCGGCGGTGAAGGGTTACAAAATGTAAGCACAAACAAGCGAATGTAAAAACACTTGATTATGGCAGAAGAATTGGAAGTAAAGCAATTGGACGATGTCGTAGTGCGCTTTTCCGGCGACTCGGGCGACGGAATGCAGCTGGCCGGCAACATCTTTTCTACGGTGTCGGCCACGGTTGGTAACGGAATATCCACGTTCCCCGACTACCCGGCGGACATCCGCGCGCCGCAAGGCTCGCTGACAGGCGTATCCGGGTTTCAGGTCCACATCGCCAGCGGACGCGCCTACACGCCCGGCGACAAGTGCGACGTGCTCGTGGCGATGAACGCCGCAGCCCTGAAGACACAGTACAGGTTTGCCAAGCCACAGGCCACCATCATCATCGACACCGACAGCTTCGGCCCGAAAGACCTTGAGAAGGCCCAGTTCAAGACACCGGACTACCTCGCGGAAATGGGAATCGACAGCGACAGGGTGGTAGCCTGCCCCATCACGCAGATGGTGAAAGACTGTCTCGCCGACAGCGGGATGGACAACAAGGCCGTGCTGAAATGCCGAAACATGTTCGCCCTCGGCGTGGTGTGCTGGCTGTTCAACCGCGACATAAAGTTTGTCGAGGCGTTCCTGCGCGAGAAATTCGACAAGAAACCCGCCGTGGCCGAAGCCAACATCAAGGTTGTAAACGCCGGTTTCGACTACGGGCACAACGTCCACGCCAGCGTACCGGCGACATACCGCATCGAATCCAAGAACAAGGTGAAAGGCCGCTACATGGACATTACCGGCAACAAGGCCACCGCATACGGACTCATCGCCGCCGCCGAGAAGGCCGGACTGAAGCTCTACTTAGGCTCATACCCCATCACTCCTGCCACCGACATTCTGCACGAGCTGGCTAAACACAAGTCGCTGGGAGTGATGACGGTGCAGTGCGAGGACGAGATTTCGGGCTGCGCAAGCGCCATAGGAGCGTCGTTCGCAGGCGCACTGGCAGCAACTTCCACGTCAGGTCCCGGCATCTGCCTCAAGTCTGAAGCAATGAATCTCGCCGTAATCGACGAGCTTCCCCTCGTAGTAATCGACGTCCAGCGCGGCGGTCCGTCAACCGGCCTGCCCACAAAGAGCGAGCAGACCGACCTGCTGCAGGCCCTCTTCGGCCGCAACGGAGAGTCGCCCATGCCCGTAATAGCCGCCACAAGCCCCACAAACTGCTTCGACGCAGTGTACGCCGCAGCTAAAATCGCGCTCGAGCACCTCACCCCCGTAGTGCTGCTTACCGACGCCTTCGTGGCCAACGGCTCGGCGGCGTGGAAACTGCCAAGCATCGACGAGCTGCCGGAGATACATCCGCACTACGTAACTCCTGAACAGAAAGGACACTACACGCCGTACCAGCGCGACCCGGAGACCGGCGTCCGCTACTGGGCCGTGCCAGGACAGGAGGGCTACGAGCACATATTAGGCGGTCTGGAGAAAGACGGCAACACCGGAGCGATATCCACCGACCCGGAGAACCACGACAAGATGTGCCATCTCCGCGCGCTAAAGGTATTCAAGATACCCGTGCCCGACGTGGAAGTTCTTGGCGACGCCGACGACGCCGACCTGCTTATCGTAGGTTTCGGAGGCACCTTCGGACACCTCTACTCCGCCATGACGGAACTACGCAACGCAGGCAACAAGGTGGCTTTGGCGCACTTCAGCTACATCAATCCGCTGCCGAAGAACACCGCCCACGTACTTACGAAATATAAGAAGGTGGTCGTAGCCGAGCAGAACCTCGGCCAGTTCGCCGGTTACCTGCGCATGAAGATTGACAACTTCGCCCCTTACCAGTTCAACCAGGTTAAGGGACAGCCCTTCGTTGTAGAAGAACTTGTAAAGGCGTTCACTAAGATAATTAAGAGTTAAGAATTAAGAATTAAGAAAATATGCTTATGGGCGACAACCTCATAGATAAGCGCAGCTACGCTTTTGCCTTACGCGTTGTCAAGGCGTATCAGTATCTTTGCGACGCCAAAGACGAACGCATATTGTCAAAACAATTGCTAAGAAGCGGCACGGCAATAGGCGCACTGATGCGTGAAGCTAAGTTTGCCCAAAGCAGAGCGGACTTTATAAATAAGGCCTCAATAGCACTTAAAGAAGCCAACGAAACTCTTTATTGGATAGAATTGTTACATGACAGCGGCTACATTGGCGGCATTTCGTTCTCGTCAATACACAACGAAGCGAACGAAATAACATCAATTTTAGCATCAATAGTCAAAACAAGCAAGGAAAATTCAATGAAATATAGTTCTGAAGGCTTTGTCCGTGAAGATTATTTTTTTGATTATTAATTCATGATTCTTGATTTAACAATGGTAATTTTCTTAATTCTTAACTCTTAATTCTTAATTAGAGATGTACACAGCCCAAGATTATAAGAAGGGACAACCGCGCTGGTGTCCCGGTTGCGGAGACCATTTCTTCCTCGCGTCCCTGCACAAGGCAATGGCGGAAATAGGCGTTCCGCCGTATCAGACAGCCGTGATTTCAGGCATAGGATGCTCAAGCCGACTGCCGTATTACGTCAATACGTATGCCATGCAGACAATACACGGACGGGCAGCAGCCATCGCCACGGGTGCGAAAGTAGCCAATCCCGACCTTGCTATATGGCAAATCAGCGGCGACGGCGACGGCCTCGCCATAGGCGGAAACCACTTCATACACGCCATGAGGCGCAACATCGACATCAACATCGTGCTGCTCAACAACCGCATCTACGGACTGACGAAAGGCCAGTACTCGCCTACGTCGCCGCGAGGGTTCGTCAGCAAGTCGTCGCCTTACGGCACAGTGGAAGACCCGTTCCTGCCCGCCGAGCTGTGCTTCGGTGCAAGGGGGCACTTCTTCGCACGCGCCGTAGCCACCGATGCGGAAGGAACCGTCGACGTACTCAAGGCCGCCTACCACCACAAAGGCGCTTCGGTATGCGAGATTTTGCAGAACTGCGTCATCTTCAACAACGGCTGTTATGACGCCATATACAAAAAGGAGGGGCGCGCAAAGAACGCAATCTACGTGCACCACGGCCAGCCTTTGGTGTTCGGAGAGAACAACGAGTACGGCCTTATGCAGGAAGGCTTCGGCCTGAAGGTGGTGAAGATAGGCGAGAACGGCGTGACATTGGACGACATCCTTGTACACGACGCACACTGTCTTGACAACACCCTGCAACTGAAACTCGCCATGATGGACAACGAACACGGCTTCCCCGTTGCCCTGGGTGTCATCCGCGACGTGGAAGCTCCTACCTACGAAGCCGCCGTACACGAGCAGATAGAGGAAGTGAAGGGAAAGAAGAAGTACCACAACTTCGCAGAACTGCTTGAGACGAACGACATCTGGGAGGTAAAGTAAGAGACTATTATTAAAGGAGTTATCGGGAGTTAAAATGGAGTTAGGCGGATTACATCCGCCAGGAGTTAACGGACAAATGCCTTGTTTATGTTTGCCAAACATGCGTCCGTTGACTCCGGCGCATAGCGCCTAACTCCATTTTAACTCCCGATAACTCCTTTTTCCATTACAACTTCACACCGTCGAGCAACCTGATGTACGTCGTTATCGCATCGCTTATCTCGCTGATGCAGACATATTCGTCGGCGGAATGCGAGCGTGACGACTCCCCCGGGCCAAGCTTCAGCGAGGGGAAAGGCATCAGGGCCTGGTCTGACAGCGTAGGAGAGCCGAACGGTGCCATCCCCATTTCCGTGCAACGGCGCACCACGGGATTGTCCATCGGCACGCCGGAAGACGACAGTCGGAACGAGCGAGCCTTGATTTCGCTTTTCATTTTGGTTTTAAGGAAGTTGAAAACGTCCTCGTTCCGATAAAACTCATTTGTCCTTATGTCTATCGTAAAGCGGCATTCGTCGGGCACGACGTTGTGTTGCGTGCCCGCGTTCACAACGGTTACGGTCATCAGCGTAGGGCCGAGCAGAGAACTTACCTTGTCGAAACGGTAAGAGCGCAGCCACGCGATGTCGTCCAGCGCTATGTAAATGGCGTTGACGCCCTCGCCCCTCGCAGCGTGCCCCGACCGTCCGTGAGCCACCGCGTCGACAACCATCAGCCCCTTTTCGGCCACCGCCGGCTGCATGCCTGTAGGCTCGCCGACCACTGCCATGTCGATTTCCGGCAGCATCGCCAATGCACGGCTGATGCCGTTCCGGCCAGAAACCTCCTCTTCGGCGGAGGCGAGATATACAAGATTATACGGCTGCTCCGTCTGCGAGAGGTGCCGGAACGCCTGCATGAGAGCCACAAGTCCGCCGCCGCAGTCGTTGCTGCCAAGGCCGTAAAGGCGGCCCTCCGAGATGTCGGGCGAGAAGGGGTCGCGCGTCCATGAGGGCACGGGCTTCACGGTGTCCACGTGCGCATTGAGCAGCAGCGTGGGCTTGCCGCCGTCATAATGCGGACTTACCGCCCACACGTTGTTGCCCTCGCGCCGCGGCATAAAGCCGTAACCGCGCAGCTCGTCTTCAATTATTGATGCCGCGGCGGCCTCGTCACGGCTCACCGAAGGCGTGGCTATAAGCCGCCGGAGCAGGCCTACAGCCCGGTCAAGATAGTCGTTTTTATTCATAATCATGCGGCAAAGATAGTAAAAGGCGAGCGCAATGAGAAATGAAAAACGCAGTTTTTTGATTTCTCATTGCCGAGCCGCATCCTATCTTCGTGAAACAAAGATAGTGAAAGGCGAGCGCAATGAGAAATGAAAAACGCAGTTTTTTTAATACTCACCCCAACCCTCCTGAAGGAAGGGAGCTTGATTACCTGCCACCAATTAACAACTGTTCAGTGCGGCGGAATGCAAAGCCGCCGATACGTGAAGCGTTGAAACGGCACGGCAAAGCCGCCTTCAAACGCTTTAACTTCTTGTAAAATCCCTTATTTAACGTTAAATTTCTGGGGGGGTAAATGTAAAACGCATATATTTGTAAAGTATTTGATACGAAAAAGGACATTTTCATGATAAACGGGAAATAGTCAACCACATTATAAACCTTAATAAAACAAAAAATCATGTTGAAGAAATCAAGAGTTATCTTACTTGCCCTTGCGGCATTGATTATGACGTCGTGCGGCGATGTCGTGTCTAATTTAGGCGGAATGAAGACCGATTCTCCGGAAGTGTTTGACAAGGCCAAGGAGCTGGCAAAGGCCAACTTCGACCCGGCCCAGTGGAAAGTCGTATCGGTAGACTGGAGCGAAGGCATCGGCGACGACGAGCTGACGGGCAAGGTTACGTCAATACGCTTCTACATTATCGACAAGGACGGCAAGGCGTGGCAGCAGTCGTTCATAGCCAGCCTGGGATGGAAGGCGTCCGACCTTGACGACACCAGCTTCGCCAAAGGCGACAAATACAGTGACCCGAAGGACTTTCCGGCACTCGAACTCGACAAAATCGACGCGGCGAAATACACCAAAATAATAGAAGACGCGAAAGCCCTGATACCGAAAGGATACAAGTTCAAATCGGTGGACGCCTTCTCTATGGACACCTACAACAAGACTCCCATCAAGCTGACGCTCAACGTTGTAGAGGAAGGCAAGGAGACTGTGTCGAACGCAGGGAAGACTTCTATCGTGTTCTACGAGCTTAGCTACAGCGTTGACGACAACTTCAAAGTGACCCTGAACGACTAAACAGAACCCCATACAACGCCAACCGCATAACGCATTGACACTCAAAGCTTTGCAAAAGGCCGTCTTTTACACGCTAAAAGACGGCCTTTTACAATGTAAAAGATGGCCTTTTGGAACGCAAAAGGCGGCCTTTCGCAAAACGAAAGGCCACCTACGGTATTGTGGCTGGTGCCGATGCCGCTGCCGTCAGAGCTGCCCCGACTCCACCATTAGCACCACGCGCTCGGTAAGGCGGTCGGTCTTCTCGGGGTCGTACTTCTTCATCAGGCTCGCGCCGAACGCCCAGGCGAAAGCCTGGTAGAAGCCTGCGCGCACGGGACTGATGAACGCCCGTATCAAGTCATACGCCGAAGAGTCGCACTCGCGGTAGACAAGCTTGATGAGGAGCTTGCCCTGCGAATACGACAGTTTCTTCATCCTCGGCTTGTATCGGCGCATGATGTCGGCCTCGACGCGCTTCATGTGCTCGTCGCGCGCACGCTTGTCGGGCAGCGTCTGTAGGTATTCGTAAGTCTCGATGATGATTTTGTTCACCTCCTTGGCTATCGGCAGCACCTTCTTCACGTTGTACACCAGCCGGTTGTAGGCCGCGCGCCGCTTGGCGTTCTTGAACGTTGGCTGCGGATATACGTACACGTTGTTCAGCTCGACGTACTGTATGCTGTCGCCGTCAACGAGCACCTTGCCCACCTTTATGTTAGGCACGAAGGTCGGGTTGTCCATGTCCACCTCCCTGTCTTCAGGCTTCACGCCGTCCTTTTCCTCGCCTTTCTGGGCGCAGGCGACCGCCGGCAGAAGCATGGCAAGCACAAAGACGATGAATGATTTAAGCGTTGTCATGGCTGCAAAAATAATGGATTTTGGCCTTATATAGTTCATTTTTGTAGTTAAAGATGCCTTTTTAGGGAGTTAAAGAATTTAGAGAAGTTAAAGAAGTTATAGCCATTACCTGTGCCAGGTTAAGCAACAAGGCATTTGGCTATAACTTCTTTAACTTCTCTAAATTCTCTAAATTCTCCAAAAGACTTCAACGGCAGACCTTCTTCCCCACCCACATCAGCGCGAAATAGAGGGGCACTCCCGTAGCCCATCCTGCCAAAACGTCGATGGCGTAATGGGCTTGTATGTACACGGTAGACAGGCACAGCAGGGCGTAAAACGGCAACAGGATGTAGAAGAAACGGCGGTTGCCGGTGTGCCAGGCCAGGAACATGAGCACAGTGCTTACGCCAACATGGCTCGACGGGAACGCCGCCGTAGGACGCTCGCCGGCCGCCTTGGCGCTCTCTACCATCTGATAGAACACCCCGTCGGTATATCCCGGCGTGGCAAGGCAGTCCTGGATGTAGTTGAAATGATAGCCAACATCAGGAAAAACGCCGTTGACAATGTTGCCCAAGCCCACCGCATTGTAATAGAACGTAGGCCCTGTGACAGGCAGGAAGATGTAAACGAGATAGTAGGCGAAGAACGATGCAAGCACCACAAACGACGCACGCTCGTAGTCCTTGTACCTGTACAGGAAATAAAATATCACCACCACTACAATCATGGGATAATAAACGGCATATCCCATGCTCATAAGCTCGCTGAAAAAAGGCCACGGCATGGACTCGCAGAACAGCAAGGCAGGCTGGCATCCGAACAAGTCCTGCTCCCACCGGGCGAACACATGGTCAAGGTTGGGCAGCATGCGGTTTATTTCGTAAGTGTCAGGATACCACCATCCGAGCAACGCCAGCTGCACCGTTATGCGCAAGAACAGCGTCAACCGGCACGGCATCATGCGGTAGACCGCCCACATGCCGGCTGTAATCGCCGCCACACGGACACGCCCCCAAATCATTTCGTTGGGGTTTTCGGCCTTTGTATATGTGAAGAAGACTATCAGCAGGGTAAGCACCAAGTATCCTACCATCACCCACTCCATGGCCAGCAGGCCCTTGTGCGGATGCTTTTCTATGGTGAAAAGCTGCTTGACGAACTTTATCATTGTTATTATTCGGTTATACGGTTGTGAGGTTTTACGGTTATGAGGTTATGGGGTTGTTGGGTTATGAGGTTTTACGGTTGTGAGGTTTTACGGTTATGAGGTTTTACGGTTATGAGGTTATGGGGTTGTTGGGTTATGAGGTTTCGGAATTATGGGGCTTTACGGCTATTGGCATGATGTTTATACACCGTATGACCGTAAAACCGCATGACCCCATAACCGTAAAATCCTCAAAGCCAGCCGTTTTCCCTGTACCATGCGATGGCCTCATGCACCCCTTCGGCCAGTCCGTAGTGCGGAGTGAAACCGAGTTCGGCGGCTGCCGGGCCGATGTCGCACCGCCAGTTGCGCTGCTTCATTATCTTGTACTTGTCGTTGTTGAGCGCGGTCATGCTCCCTGTAAGCCGCCCTGCGGCCTCCCCCAAGGCAGTAATCACACGCAGTAGCCACAGCGGAGCCTTGACGCGCAGCAGCCAGGGATTGCCGAGTTCGCGGCGTATGAGGTCGCTGAACGCACGCGACGAATACACATTGCCGTCGCTCAAGAGGTATCGCGAGCCTATGTTGCCACGGTCAAGGGCAAGGAATACGGCCTCGACAAGGTCTTTAACGTAAATGAAAGTGAGGTCTTGCGGACGCAGCCCTGCGGCAAAATCAACATGTCTCCTTATGCTCTTGGCCATCATGAAGTAGTCTTTCTCGCGCGGGCCGTACACTCCCGTCGGCCTCAACACTATGAAGGGAAAGCCCTCAAGGGCGCCAAGGGCACGCTCGGCCTCGAGCTTGCTGAGCCCGTAAGCCGTGTCGGGACGCGGCGTGTCGGCAGCGGTGATGTCGGTGTAAGGCGCCGTTTCCCTTACAGGGCCGCACACACTGAGGCTGCTTATGAACACAAAGCGCTCCAGCCGGGGACAGACGTCCATCAAGGCAGAAGCCAGGTTCACGGTGCCCTGCGTGTTGACACGGAAGAAGTCGTCAGCGTGCAGGCACTTGGTTGCGCCCGCAGCATGCACGACATAGTCGAAACCTATGCCGGAAAGCCTGTCGCGCAGGCCGTCGGGGTCGCCGAAGTCAAGTTCAACGAAGCGTATCCTGCCGTCTTGCAGATACCTTTTCGAACTGCCCTTGCGCACCGCCGCCCACGTCTCGAAGCCCCGATTGAGAGCCTCCTCGACAATAAAGCTGCCTATAAAGCCGCTCGCACCCGTAACCAATAACTTCTTCATGCTGCTTGAAAAGTGAATGAAACGGGCGCAAAGTTAAGTAAAATATTCGACATTTATCATAAATGTAAAGATTAATGGATAATTGTTTCAATTTTATTACAACCCCGGTTAGTCCGCAGCCGGCAGTCCCCTCTCCGCCGCCCCATAACAAGCCGCTTTGCAAAAGGCCACCTTTCGCCTTGCAAAAGGTGGCCTTTTACCGTGCAATATGCGGCCTTTCACAAGGCGAAAGACGGCATATTGCAAAACGTCACATCATCACGCTCACCGTAAGCCCGAACGAACCGCCGTCTACCGGCACAACCCACGGCGTGCAGCTTACGTCCACACGGTTCTTCATCTTCAGCGCATCACGGCACGGATTGCCGGCAAACAGGCCTATGACCTCGTTCACAGGGTCGATGAGGAATGCCACGATGTTGCCCCATACGCGCGAACCCCACAGCCGGTAGCCGTCGCTCACAATCCTGCGCTTCAGCTTGTAGAACACCTCCCCCAACAGGATGCCCGACAGAGGGGTGAGTATAAGGTCCTGTATCGACGGCTTTTCCATGAAAGCCTCTATCCCGTATTCCCAGAAAATGGTGGATATCGCCGTGCAATACAGGAACGAGCCGAGCCTGTTGAAGCCCAGGCTGCGAGCTCCCATGTAGTAAACGGCGCCGGCGTATGGATGCAGTATGTAGTTGAAAATGAAGTTGTCGCCGTCCCACACGGGGCCGCGGCTCACGTGGTAGCTCCACCGTTTCCAGAAAGGTATCGACGTTATGCGCTCCTTGTTCCACGCCGTTGCGTTCTCGGGCAGCAGCTGCAGTACTCCGAGCGTAGCCACTCCGCCTGCGAACAGCACGCCCGTATTGAGCCACAGGCGGCCCCAGTCGGGGCAGCTTGTCCTGGTTGAATAAGGCATGTCATAGATGTTCACCCTTGGCTTGGCGGCCAAGGCAAGACTGTCGGGCACGGTGTCGCGCTTCTCTGTCCTGTCGTCGATGAGCAATGTGTCATTTTCTGTATGCGCAGCGGCTGTCACCGTGTTGCAGGTCAGCGTGAGCAACACTTTCGCCAAGGTGCGTACAAGTTTCATCATAAGCGTTCCGTTGATATGGTTTGTCGCCACAAAATTAACAAAAACGCCATGAACGCCCGTTTACGGGTAACGTAATAAAGGCTTAGAAAACTTAAAGAGTGTGTAAAGTTTTCCTATTTTTACCTATTGATTTCCTGTTTTTCAGCAACAGCAAAAACGGGATGAAGGCGAGAGGGTGAGAAAGTGGGAAGGTGAGAAAACAGGACTTCGGTTTTGATCTGAAGTATTATGTTTTCTCACCTTCCCACTTTCTCACCCTCTCACCTTATTTTATATATTCCGCGAAGTCGGTCAACCGCATGTCGCCCTTGCGCGCCAGCGTGTCGTGCATTGCGAAAGCGGCGGTCAGGCTGTGGCGCGTGTGCCCGCCCTTGGCCATCGCGAGGTAGTCGCGCAGCAGCGGACGGTAGTCGGGATGGGCGCAGTTCTCGATGATAAGCTGGGCGCGCTGCGCCGGTGATTTGCCGCGCAGGTCGGCCACTCCCTGCTCCGTCACGATTACGTTTACGTCATGTTCGGAGCTGTCCTGATGGCTTACGAAGGGTACGATTGAGCTAATCAGGCCGCCCTTTGCCGTCGACGGACATGTGAAGATGCTGATGTAAGCGTTACGCTCGAAGTCGCCCGAGCCGCCTATGCCGTTCATCATCTTCGTGCCCGATATGTGTGTTGAGTTGGCGTTGCCGTAGATGTCAACCTCGATGGCGGTGTTTATGGCTATTACGCCGAGCCGGCGGATTACCTCCGGCGAGTTGGATATCTCGCTTGGGCGCAGCGTCAGATGCTGCTTGAAGTAGCTTATGTTGTCGTAAATCTGCTTGAGGCAGTCGTTGGAGACGGTCAGCGAGCACGACGAAGCGTCCTTTACGCGGCCTTCGAGCATCATTCCAACGACGCTGTCCTGAAGAACCTCGGTGTAGATGTTGAAGTCGGGCACGCTCTTCTCATGCCCCAGTGCTCCGAGTATGGCGTTGGCCGTGCTGCCCACGCCGCTCTGCAACGGCAGGAACGACTGTGGGATTACGCCGCGCTTCATGTCGGCGAGCAGGAACTGCGCCACGTTGTGCCCTATCTGGTCGGTTATAGGGTCGGCCGCCTTGAATGCGCGCGCCTCGTCGGCGATGTCGCATTCAACCACGCCGACAATCTTGCTGGCGTCTATCTCGACGTAAGGCGTGCCTATGCGGTCGTTCACATGCGTGATGGGGATAGGCTGGCGCATGGGCGGGTCGAGCGGTTCGTACACGTCGTGCAGGTACTTCGCCTCGGGGCTGTGGAAATGGTTAAGCTCCAGTATGACGTGCTTTGCCAGCCGCGCCACGGTGGGGCTGATGCCGCCTGCCGCCGTAAGGTAGGCGCGGCACGTGTCGGCGCCCTCGTCGATGTCGCACACTTCGAGTATGGCCCAGTCAACCTGACCCATGAAACCGTAGCGAAGCTCCTGCGCCATCTGGCTGAGATGTATGTCGTTGTAGGCTATTTCGCCCGCGTTTACGTGGCGGCGGAAATCGCTGTTCGTGGTGTACGGAGCGCGGTACTTGATGGCCTGCGCGTTTGAGAGGTCGCCGTCAGCGCTCTGGCCGGTCGACGCTCCGGTGAAAAGACCTACCTTGAACTCTCGCCCGGCCTCGTGTTCGGCCTGCGCCTTCTTGGCCAGTTCGTGCGTAACGGCCTTCGCCGTACCGGCCGGAGTGAAGCCGCTAAGGCCTATGTTCTGGCCGTTCTGTATCAGTGAGGCAGCCTCTGCCGCCGTAATACGTTTGTATACCATAATGGTTTTATTTAGGTTTAAGTTTTCAGAAATTACATTATTCGACTGCAAAGATAGGAATTTTCCGGCAATCCGCACACCGTTTTTTGCAAAAAACATAACAAGCTGATTATCAACAAGTTATAAACAGCCTTGCAAAAGGCCGTCTTTCAGGCTGCAAAAGGTGGCCTTTTACACGCTAAAAGGTGGCCTTTTACCTTCCAAAAGGGCACCTTTTGGAAACTCAACCAACAGCAAACTAAAACCCACCCCAACCCTCCCGAAGGGAGGGAGCTTGAATAGCATTGCCAATTATATGCCGAACACAACCGCGACAGGTAACCAAGCTCCCTCCCTTCGGGAGGGTTGGGGTGGGTCGTCGGATGTTAGTGCCATGCCGATTTTTTGCAAAATAATCATAACATACTACCCTTATATACAATTATTTTCGTATCTTCGCGGAAGAAGCGAAGGCTGCCTGAACCAGCGACAGTCCTCCGGCCACAAATAAAAGACACACAACTATGAAAGAAAAGAAAGACAAGAAAAGGCTTACCAAGAACAAACTTGCCGACATGTTGCAAAACCTCTTCATGAGAAACCCCGGCAAACAGTTCAGCCTCAAACAGATATTCAAGGAACTCAGGCTTGTCACGCATCCGGCGAAGATGCTGGCCGTAGACATGACCGAGGACATGGCATGGGACGACTTCCTTGTGAAGACCGGCGAAAACTCGTACAAGCTCAACCTGAAAGGCCAGGTGCAGGAGGGCAAGTTCATACGCAAGCCCAACGGGAAGAACAGCTTTGTGCCCGACGACGGCACCCAGCCGGTGTTCGTTGCGGAGCGCAACTCGCTGTCGGCGCTGACGGGCGACCGCGTCCGCGTAACCTTCATGGCGCGCCGGCAGAAGCACATCAAGGAGGCTATGGTGACCGAAATACTTGAGCGCGCACGCGACCAGTTCGTCGGGCGGCTCAAAGTTGAGCGCGACTTCGCCTACTTAGTGCCCGACGGCAACGTCTTCGCCAACAACATAATACTGCCGAAGAACAGGCTCAAGGGCAGCAAGACGGGCGAGAAAGTTGTTGTGAAAGTTACAAAATGGCCTGAAGGCGACAACAAGAACATCATAGGCGAAGTGGTTGACGTGCTCGGAGAACAGGGCGACAACGACGTGGAGATGCACTCCATACTGGCGCAATACGGCCTGCCTTACAAATACCCGAAGCGCGTAGAGGAAGCCGCCGAGAAGATTTCGGCCGAAATCACCGAGCAGGACTACAAGGAGCGCGAGGACTTCCGCAACGTAACCACATTCACCATAGACCCGCATGACGCGAAAGACTTTGACGACGCGCTGTCAATCCGCCGCCTGGCCGACAACCTGTGGGAGGTCGGAGTACACATTGCCGACGTGTCGCACTACGTCACCGAAGGCTCTATCATCGACAAGGAGGCGCAGAAACGAGCAACAAGCGTCTACCTGGTAGACCGCACCATACCGATGCTGCCCGAGCGGCTGTGCAACTTCATCTGCTCGCTCCGCCCCGATGAGGAGAAGCTTACGTACAGTGCCGTGTTCAACATCAACGCCGCAGGCGAGGTAAAGTCGTGGCGGTTGGTACATGCCGTGATAAAAAGCAACCGCCGCTTCGCCTACGAAGAGGTGCAGAAAATACTCGAAGACAACGGCGTGAAGGAAGGGACGGGCGAGCCTGCGCCGCCTGCCGGCCCCGGCGGTTACCGCGGAGAGTACGCCGACGAGCTTATAACGCTCGACCGAATAGCCAAGAAGCTGCGCGCCGCAAGGTTCAAGAACGGCTCCGTTAAGTTCGACCGTGAGGAGATGCGGTTCGACGTCGACGAGAAGGGAAAGCCCATACGATGCTACTTCAAGAAGTCGAAAGACGCCAACAAGCTCATCGAGGAGTTCATGCTCCTTGCCAACCGGTATGTCGCCGAGAGCGTAGGCAAGGTGAAAAAAGGACAGAAAGCCAAGACGCTGCCTTACCGAATACACGACCAACCCGACCCCACGAAGCTGGAGACTCTGCGCGAATTCGCCGTAAAGTTCGGCTACAAGCTCAAGACCGGAGGAACAAAGGGAGAGATAACGCGCAGCCTCAACAAGCTGATGGACGACTGCCAGGGCCGCCGCGAACAGAACCTTATCGAGATGGTTGCCCTCCGCGCCATGATGAAAGCAAAGTACAGCGTGCACAACATAGGGCACTACGGACTGGCCTTCGACTATTACACCCACTTCACAAGCCCCATCCGGCGCTATCCCGACACAATGGTCCACCGCCTGCTGACGCGCTACCAGAACGGCGGACGCAGCGCGAACAAGGAGTATTACGAAGAGTTGTGCGAGCACGCGAGCGACATGGAGCAGATAGCAGCACAGGCCGAGCGCGACTCAATCAAGTATAAGATGGTGGAATTCATGGCCGACAAAATCGGCAACGAATACGACGCACACATCAGCGGCATAACGTCTTACGGCATATACTGCGAGATTGACGAGAACCATTGCGAGGGAATGGTGCCCCTGCACGACCTTGACGACGACTATTACGAATTCGACGAGCGCAACTACTGCCTCATAGGACGGCGCCATCACCACCGTTACCAGCTGGGAGACCCCGTCCGCATCGTAGTGGCCAAGGCCAACGTGGAGAAGAAACAGCTTGACTTCTCATTAGCGGAAACGCCAAAGAAATAAACGGTTGGCATAAAGGTACTTTGTAAAAGGCCGCCTTTTGCGCTGCAAAAGGCGGCCTTTTACAGCATGAAAGACGGCCTTTCGCATTGCGAAAGGCCGTCTTTTGTAATGGTACTCGTAACTTATTGGTTTTCAATAAATTACACAAAGGATTCCAATCCGCGTCATTCCAGCACGACGACGCGGCTTTTCATGTCGGCCAAACCGAACACGTCAAGTCCTACTTTCATAAGATAATCGCCGGTGAAGCTCTTGCCTTCGGCCTTGAGCGACGGTTTTTCGCCGGGCATAAGGTTGGTTTCCCTCACGGTGTAGGTCTTGTCCGGGTCAAGCCCTTGCAGCCTCACGCGCATCAGCTTCTCCTGAAAACGCGGATGGATGTCGTATGCGAAGAGCACGGCGCGCCGCCTGTCCTGCGACACATAGCTCACGGCCATGTGGTTGCCGTCATACGGCGACACCAAGCGATACTGTTCTCCGTCCATTATCACGGGGCTAAGCTCCTTCCAGTTTGCCACGGCTTGGCGGCAGAACTCCATCTCGTCGGGCGTGAGACGGTGCAGGCCGATGTCGAAACCGAGCTTGCACATCGAGGCAACGTCGGTGCGGAACTTGACCGACGACGACTTGTCCCAGTTTGTGACGTGAGCACACATGGCCTTGGCCGGGAACACCTGCGAGAAGCCCCACTGTATGTAAAGCCGCTCCACGGGGTCGGTGTCGTCGCTCGGCCAGAACTCCGTAAAGTATTTCAGCGCCTCATAGTCGCACCGCGCGCCGCCGCCCGAGCACAGCATCATGGGCAGTTGCGGATACTTCTCGGTCACACGGCGCATCACGTTGTACACTCCGCGCACATGGTCGATGTACATCCGGCCCTGGTTCTGCTTCAGGTAAGGCGAATAGATGTTGGTTATGGGGCTGTTGCAGTCCCACTTGAAGTAGGCAATTCCGGGGTTTTCGGTAAGCAGGCGGTCAACAACGCCGAACACATAGTCCTGCACTTCGGGGTTGCTAAGGTCGAGAACGAGCTGGTTGCGATAGTAATACACGTCGCGGTTGGGCAGGTGTATCGCCCAGTCGGGATGCTTCTCGAACAGCTCGCTCTTAGGACTTATCATCTCAGGCTCTATCCACAGGCCGAACTTTACGCCCGCTTCACCGGCAGCCTTGACAAGTGCGGCTATTCCGCCGGGCAGCTTCGCCGCGTTGGCCTGCCAGTCGCCAAGGCCCTGACGGTCGTTGTCGCGCGGATATTTGTTGCCGAACCAGCCGTCGTCGAGCAAGAACATGTCAACGCCAAGGTGGCCGGCCTCCTTCATAAGTCCGGCCAGTTTGTCCTGGTCGAAGCGGAAACCGGTGTTCTCCCAGTTGTTAAGCAAAGTAAGGCGCGTGCCCGTTCCGTCCTTTAGCTGGTACTTGCACGCCCACGAATGCAGGTTGCGGCTGGCCTGTCCGGCACCGTTTTGGCTTAGGGTGAATATGAATTCGGGCGTTGTGAACACCTCTCCGCGCCGCAGTTTGTAAGCCGACGCATATGGGTTTATAGCCGGAATGACACGCAGGTTGCCAACGTTGTCAACCTCGAAGGTGAAGCTGAAGTTGCCCGTCCAGCCTATAGTGCCGGTCACCACGCGCCCCGACGACTCCCGGGCGGGGCCGTCAAGGCCGAGCTGGAAGAAGGGTTGCATCTGCATTGCGGCACGGCTGCCCAGCTTGGTGTCGAGTATCTTCTTGCCGGGCAGGAGCTTCTGCGTTGACATCTGCGCCTCCTTCGCCCAGTCGCCGCTGAACTCCGTAAGATAATATTCAGGCTCGTTGAAGTATAGCATGGTAGAAGCGTAGCGGTTGAGCGTCACCTCTCCCCTCTCGTCGTGGCGTATCTCGCTCCACGTCTTCACAACGTTCTCGGCGGCGTAGGCCACGTAGTGCAGCGTCACTTCAAGCGGATACTTGTCGTCGCGCAGGCGTATGTCAGTCTGCGTGCCGCCGTTAACGGCTTTGGTTTCCGACGAAACGTAATATAAATAGGTTGAAGGATTGCCGTCGGCGTGGGTCACAGAGACGGCCGGTTCAAAGTAGTCTTCGTTTCCTGAACCGCTGTACACCTCCCAGCCGCGCGTTGACACCGAGCCGTCAGACCCTGCGTGTACGCTCCATTCGAGGTTGGCGAGGTCGGCCTCGTGGCGCAACCGCTCGCCGAAATACACCTGATAGAGCCGTCCGTTTGGCGCAACTTGCAGCACAAGGTCGGTCGCATCGGTCGATATGCGTATGTTTTTCTGCTCCGCAACGGCGCTTGCCGGGGTGCATACGGCGGCTGCCGCAACAATGGTTGATAGTATTACATGCTTCATAATGACAGGTAATTGACTTGGTTTCAACATGGTTTTCACGCCGTTTCATAACATCCTGATTGTCAAGACGTTACAAAACGGCCTGCAAAAGGCCACCTTTTGCGTTGTCAAAGATAACCTTTTACAACGTAAAAGACGGCATTTTACCGTGTAAAATGCCGTCTTTTGAAATTACCCTTTTACTTTCCTGTCTTTTTACCTTTGGCAAAAGCGTTTTTCTTTTTTACCTTTTCACCATTTTACCTTTGGCAAAACGTTTTACCTTTTTACTTTTTTACCCTTTTACCTTTTCAACTATTTCCTTGGGAAGCACGGGCATCGCGCCGCTCTGCGTACACACGTATGCCGACACCTGGACGGCCAGCTTGTGGGCTTCGGCCACCGGCATTCCATTAAGTATCGACGCACAGAACGTTCCTGTGAACGAGTCGCCGGCGCCGACGGTGTCAACCACGTCAACGCGCGGTGTCTCCTGGAACGACACGTTGCCCGGAGTGAACACGTAACTGCCGTTAACGCCGCACGTAAGCACAAGCATGTCGAGGTTGTACTTGCCGAGGATGAGCCAGCACTTGTTGCTCATGTCAAGGCCCGGATAGTCGAAGAGGCGGCCTATAACGACCAGCTCCTCGTCGTTGATTTTCAGCACGTTGCAACGCTTGAGCGAGTCTTTTATTATGTCCTTGGTGTAGAAATTCTGCCTCAGGTTTATGTCAAAAATCTTCAGGCGGCCGTCGCCCGAGGGCATGGTGTCGAGAAACTTGTTGATGGTTGTGCGCGAAACTATGTTCCTTTGAGCCAGCGAACCGAAGCACACTGCACGGCAGTTGCGCGCCAAGTCCTCAAGTTCGGGCGTGAAGGGGATGTTGTCCCACGCCACGTTCTCGCGTATGTCATACGTCGGCACGCCCTCGTCGTCGAGCGTAACCTGCACCGTTCCCGTGGGGTAAGGTGTCTGCGGCATGACGTATTCAAGCCCTTTTTCGTCCAAGGCGGCCAGCGTCTCGTCGCCCAACTTGTCCTTTCCCAACGCGCTGACGGCCACCGAACGGAAGCCGAACTGTCCTGCATGATATGCGAAATTGGCAGGTGCGCCGCCCAATTTCTTGCCTTCGGGCAACACGTCCCACAACGCTTCGCCCAGTCCTACGATGATATCTGTGTTCATGATTATAAATATATAAGCCCCCACCCGGCCTCCCCGAGGGGAGGTGACAGGATGTATCAGATAGTCATTGCCACCCTCCTCCCCTCGGGGAGGCCGGGAGGGGGCTGTCTGTTTAATGTTTCACATTCTTTATATAAGTAAACAAGTAAGCCACGCCGACGGCCATAACGGCTACGGCTCCTGCCTGTCCGATGGCGTCGGAGGCAAATCCCATGAGCAGGGGGAACACCGTTCCGCCGAAAAGTCCCATTATCATAAGGCCCGAAACCTCGTTCTGCTTCTCGGGTTCAGACAGCAACGCCTGCGAATATACAAGCGAAAAGATGTTTGAGTTGCCGTAACCCACAAGGGCGATGGCCGCGTAAAGCACCGCCTGCGACGTGCCGAAGAACATCCCGACCATGCTCAACGCCATCATCGTGACGCTGATCACGAAGAATGTACGGTTGTTCATGACGCGCAGGAAGAACGACCCCGTGAGGCAGCCCACCGTTCGGAAGATGAAGTAAAGGCTCGTTGCGAAAGCCGCCTCGTTGAGAGTCATGCCGAGACGCTCCATCAACAGCTTCGGCGCAGTTGTGTTCGTGCCCACGTCAATGCCGACATGACACATGATGCCGAGGAACGACAGCAGCACAATAGGCTTGCCGAGAAGCTTCAGACAGTCGCCGAAACCCGACGCTTTACCGGCTGCTTTCTCCTCCTCGATAGGCGTAACGAAGAGCAGGAGGGCCGACAATACGCCCACAACGAAGTAGACAAGGAAGAGAACTTTCCATCCGAAGCCGAACGAAGGCATGGCCGCCGTCGCTCCCCACATGGCAATATAAGGCGCGAGGAACGACGCGATAGCCTTTATGAACTGGCCGAACGTGAGCGTACTGGCAAGGTTTCCGCCCTTGACGATGGTTGAAATCAGCGGATTAAGCGATGTCTGCATCAGCGCGTTGCCTATTCCGAGCAGGCTGAAAGAGGCGAGCATCACGCCGAAACTGCTGCCGAAAAGCGGCAAAAGGAGAGATATTATTGTCACGACGAGCGACAGCATCACCGTGTTCTTGCGTCCGATGCGGTTCATCAGCATGCCCGTGGGCACGGAGAAGATGAGGAACCAGAAGAAAACCATCGACGGAAAGACGTTAGCTACGGAGTCACTAAGCCCGAGGTCGGCCTTCACATAGTTGGAAGCAATGCCCACAAGGTCGACAAATCCCATTGCGAAGAAGCAGAGCATCACGGGCACAAGTTTCATATAAGGGGAAGCCCCCTCCCGTCCTCCCCGTGGGGAGGTGTGTAAAGTTTCCATAAGATATTGTTTAATTGTTGATTGTTAATTGATTATTGCATGGCATAGCGGCGTCAGCCCTCCGTCCCCCGGGGAGGCCGGGAGGGGGCTGCGAGCCTGTAAACATTCATCTTTTTCACCGTGAACGAGCCGCGCACAGACTCGAACTTCATCGAGTTGTAAGGCTCGGAGGGGAACACTATGTTTGTCATTACCGACTTTCCGCCGTCTACGAAAGCCTCGATGCTGGAACGGTCGACGAACAGACGCAGCCTGAAATCGTCTCCGCCGGACGCAGGAGCTACCGTCATGGCCGGGAAGTCACGGCTGAACGATGTCTCGCCGCTGTTGCTCCTGTCCATGACAAACTGCCTCGTAGCCGCATCATAGTACATAACGACACTCTCACCCTTGCCGTTCTGCAATGTGAAAGCAAGCTTTTCGGCACCGTTGTTGCGTATTTCCATCTCTATTTCGTAAGCTCCGTCGTTGCCGTCGAGCAGGTTTTCAATGCTGTAAGCATCGCCTACACGGAACTGCGGCACGCTTTTCTTCTCCTGCCTTGCCGCCTCTATCTCCTTTGAAGGCGCACACTTGAGCAGCAGGTCGCCGTTCTCGCGGTACAGGGAGAGGTCGCGTGCGATAGTGTTCGCCGAGCGGTACTGCTTCGTGGGCACTTGTGCGGCATACTGCCAATTGCTCATCCAGCCGAGGGCTATGCAGCGTCCGTCGGGCGCATTGCTGAAAGTCACGGTGGCGTAGTGGTCTTTCCCGTAGTCCATCCACTTCGTCTTGGTGGGGAACTGGTTGGTGAACTTCCTGCCGTCGAACGTCCCCACGAAGTACTGCGTGGCGCTTCCGCCGAACGGGCCGCCGGGATTTATGTTGCAGATGAGCACCCAACGCTTCTCGTTTGTGCCCTCAACGGGCAGCTCCACGAGGTCGGGACACTCCCAGACACCGCCGTGCGCGCCATGCTTCAGGCCGAAATCGCTCTCGTGTTTCCACTCTTTAAGATTATCGGAGGTAAAGATTTGCATCTGCTGACCTACCGCGAGAATCATCACCCAGTGCTTTCCTGGAGCGTACCAAAACACCTTCGGGTCGCGGAAGTCGCGCTCCGCAGAGGTCAGCACGGGGTTGCCGGCGTACTTGGTGAACGTCTTTCCGCCGTCGGTGCTGTACGCAATGCTCTGCATCTGGACGTCACCCCACGGCGTAGGCTTGGCCGACGTGTAGAAAGCTACTATGGCATCGCGGCCGAAACCGGCAGTGTTGTCCTTGTCTACAACGGCCGAACCGCTGAACACCGTGCCCCAGGCGTCGGGCAGAATGGCGTCGCCCTTATATTCCCAGTGCACCAAGTCCGTGCTGGTTGAGTGTCCCCAGTGCATGTTTCCCCATGTAGAGCCGTAGGGGTTGTGCTGGAAATAAAGGTGATAAACGCCGTCCTTGTAGAACATTCCGTTAGGGTCGTTCATCCATCCGTAGGCCGGCGTGTGGTGATATAGCGGACGGTGAGCCTCCTTGTTGCCCATGTCGAACGTGTCGGAGAGGCGCATTTCCTTCCAGCAGAGCGAGCCTTGCGGCATGCCCTGCACGTCAACCTTGACATCGCGGCCGACAAACGCCGACAGGTCGAGCGGCACGTAATAATCCACCCGCTCGCGGGCAAGGCGCACGTTCATCGTCGTCGTTGCCGGCATGTTGGCCTCAACGAGGCACAGCTTGGCTTCGGGCGCGTCGTCCTGCACTGGCAGCAGTAGGAATTTCTGTGCCTCCGTAACGGCCACGATGTTCTGTTCGTTGGCCAGATGGAGCACCTCCAACTGCTGCGCCGGGCACAAGGCGGCAGGCGCAAGAACAGTTGCCAGTGCGGCAAAGATATTTTTCAGTTTCATGGCAGTATGCTGTTTTACCTTACTACGTATTTCTTCTTATTGACGATATACACGCCGCCGGGCAGTCCGTCAAAAGCATTGGCCGCGCTGGCGGTGCGCACTTTCACTCCGCCTATGGTGTAAACGTCAACCGTTTGGCTGCCGCCAACCTCCACTTCGCCGATGCCTGCGCCGGTGGAGAACTGCAAAGAGGTTGCTTCAGGAACGTCCCAGCATGCGCCGAACGCCTTTACCCGAGCGTCATCGGCTGCTTTGCTGAAGGTGCCGTCACCGCCGACAAGCCACAGTCCGGCGGCACTCTGCGGAGCATAGAAGCCCTTGAACTCGCCTGAAACCGGAGCACCCGTAGTGGCCTTTATCTCTTTTCCAGTGAACACGAGGCTCTCTTTGGCGGCTGCGCCCTTGACAAGCATCGGAGTGTTGGCCGCCACAGTCTCCGCGGCGGTAAAGAGAACGGTCTTGTCCGAACCGTCGCCGCTGATGCCGGCGAACGTAGAAAGCCCCTCGGCACCAAGCTCATTAGCAGTCACGTCGAACGGAAGTACTACGGCGTTGTAGCCCTCAACGAGCGGCATCTCTACCGTAATTTTCTCCGCCGTGAAGCCTTCGGGCACGCCGAACGTGCCGTCCTGCTTGATGACAACATTGCCTGCGCTGCCGTTTACTACGACATTGTCGCCGTCAACATACTCACCGGCATAAACGATGGCGTTCGGGTTAATGTCCAAAAAGGCGTTGTAAGCGTCTTTCAGCACTGCTCCGGCCATGTCGATTGACGTAACCGAGGGCGAAAGCTTTGTCTTGAGGGCGGCGAAGTCGTCATATTCGTATTTCACCCAGTCGCCGTTGGCGTTCTGGCAGTCGCCCTTCATCCATGCGCCCGACAACTTTATGTCGCCCGAAAGCGAGCCGTCCTCAATACCCGACAGTGCCTTTCCGTCGACGAGCGTAGCCGGTTCAATAACGATGTTGTCGATATACACGTCCTGCGAGCCGTCAACATTGGCGGTCTGGGCGGTGATAGCAATGACTCCGGGGCAGTCGAAGGCGTTGTTCGAGGCAAAGTCGAACACCACTTTCTGCCACTTTCCGCCGCCGCCATACCATGCGGCCACTTTCTCCCAGTAGCCTGCCGAACCGTCCCAAGGGTCTGAAAGCTCAATCTGAAGGTTCTCGTTCTGCGGCTTCCTTATCATCAGCGACACGCGCGTGCTGCCATTCATTTTGGTCTGAACGTTGTCGGCAAATTTTATTTTGATGATTTTGCTGTCGTTCGTCATCGTGAACCTGATGCACTTGTCCGACGTGTTTATGCCGTCTTTTTCGGGATTTTCCACTATTTCAGGACTTCCATCGCCCCACAGGCCGTTGGCGGCCACATCGCCGTCCCACAGCACAGTCTGCGCGAAACCTGTGTAGGCGGCAAACGAGAGGGCAAGTAAAAATATCTTTTTCATAGGTTGTTATTGTTTTGCTTAATGTAAAGTTTTGTTCAAAGTTTTCCGTTTTTACGGGCGCATGGCAGTTCCTTTGCAAGTGCCTGACGGTCAGGCGGTTTGCAATATGCCGTCTTTTGGCTTGCAAAAGGTGGCCTTTCAGGCGGTAAAAGACGGCCTTTTGCAGGCCAAAAGGCCGTCTTTCGCATTACGCCCTGCCGCGCTTAGTAATACTTCACGTCAACATTGCTTACCTCGATGCTGCCGCCATAGTTGTTTATTGACCAGCAGTTCTTCTGGTTTCCATATATGCGGTTGGTGTAGGCAACGTTGTCATTGATGTAGACTACGCACACGGAGTTGTCCGTATAGACGGTAACGTTGTACACATTGTCTGCCGGAGCGTTGAACAGGTAGCCGTCAATGCCGTCGATGAAGCCGATGCCCGACGGGCCTTCTTCTTCGAAGTTGATTTTGCGGCGGCCGTTGCCTTCGGGGTTGACTATTATTGAATAGTACTTCTCGGAGTCTGTTCCGCGGCAGAGCGAGATGCCAAAACGGTCGTCGGCAGAGGCCGTGGTCACGGTGAACGAAATCTTGTTGTGCGTGTTCAGGCGGCTGAACAGCATGTAAGAGTCGCCCGTAAGAGTGTACGTTCCGTTGGCTTCAGACACTCCTATCTCGCTTTCCTCCATTACATCGGCCTCGCCCTGCCTGGTGTATTTAGCGTCGATGCCTGCCACCGGGCCGAGCGTCAGCGTGCCGTCATCATGCTGCACAAGCCTGTGTGCAACCAGGTTGCCGGCCCACTCCGGCTCGTTGGGGCTTGCGCCTACAGCCGTATTGTCCTCGCCGGCACGTGTGGGGCACCATCCCCAGATGTAACGGTTGGTGCCGTCGGATGCCGTCTTGCCTGCATAGAATGCGCGCGAGTCGAGGAAGCCCTCGTGGTCGTCAGGCCAGATGCCGGCGTCGTTGGCCGTAGTCGCCTTCAGTTCGTCAAGCGTGCGGCCATTGAAATACTGCACTTTGCGTATCGCCGCATGCTTCTCCGAATAGACAAGATACCACCAGTCGCCCATCTTGAACACGTCGGGGCACTCGTAGAACCTGTCCCACATCATCGTCATGAACACGCCTTGGTGCTGCCATGCCTTCAGGTCGGCCGAGGTGAACTCCGCCAGCACGCCCTTGGTGCCCTGCATCGTGGACACAAGCATGTGGTACTGGCCGTCGTCGCCCATGAAAACGAACGGGTCGCGGAAGTCGGTGGTGCTGTATCCATAGTCGCTGCCACGCAAACGGAGCGTGCGGTCCTTAGTCCATGTCTTGAAATCGGCCGACGTTGCCACCATGACAACCTCACGGCTGGCTGTGTGTCCGGTGTAGAAAGTATAGTAAAGCTTGTCAGCCTCGTTGTAAACGGTGCTGCCCGTGCCGATGGCCGCATCGGGTTCGGATGCAGTGCCGGTAGGTATCACCTCGCCAAGCGACGTGTAGCTGGCCGCGTCTTTCGTGCTGACGCCCCATATCGGATGGTAAGTGTCGGCCGGATTTGGGCGGTAATCCTGCAGGTAAAGCACCTTGAAGTCTTGTGCCACGGGGTCGTAGAAAGGCATGGGGTCGCCCACATAACCCACGTATGGCTTGTAATAAGTGTCAGCCTTGTTCTCGTCGGTCGGCGAGAAATAGTTTGTCGTACCGCTCCAGTCGCGCTGCGTGAGCACCGGGTCGTCGTCGTCAGAGCAGCCGGTGAATGCTGTAAGCATGGCCGCCAAGGCTAAAGAATATATCATGGTCTTCATAAATTCGTTTGTTGATGTTAGTTAGTAACGAGTTGACGAGTGACGAGCAGACAAGGAAGTTTTCCTTATCGCCTGTTCATTTGTCGGCTTGTGACTTGTCGGTTTGTCCACTCGTAACCCGTCTTGCTGTTTACTTGTCTGCTGTAAGATAATTGATTGCGTTGAGTGTAAGCGTCGCCACGTTGCCGTGATACTGGTCGGCTGAAGTGTCAACGCCGTACGCATACCAGTCATACGTGCCCGTGCCGATGCAGAGAATCTGGCCTCCGGCGGCGTTGGCCGGATATTCCCATACAACCACCGCACCGTCGCCGCCATATCCGAGGTCGGTCGCGCCGTGCAGGTTGCGCCAGTCTTCAAGCGTAGGATAGCCGCCCCAGTCAGTGCCGATGTGCCACTGGCAGGTGGTGTTGGTTATCCTGTAGCCGGTATCACAGGTGTAAACGCCCTGCTTGCCGTCGATGGTGGTCACCAAGCCGCTGTATATCGGATGGTCTTCATGCCCGTCAACGAAGAAACTCCACGGCCCGGTTATTATTTCACTGGTCTCCTCGGGGTTGCCCCAACAGTTGTTCGGGTTGGCTCCGTCAGCCGTTGCACCGAGCTTGACGGCGTAGTATGTGGCGTAGCGCGAGAGCAAGAGGCTGCCGCCGTTGTCGTAATATTCTTTCACGGCAGGCACGGCTGACAAGGCTGAAGGCGCCGCGGCGTCAAACTTGTCCATGTTGTCAATTCCGTAATCGGCGTGCATGTGCCACCACATCAGTTTGCATTCGCCAAGGTCAACGTTGCCTGTGCGCAGGTCTTCGAACGACACATACTGCGAGTTTGCAACGTTGAGAAGCATCCAGTCGGCGGCGGCGCGCTCTTCAGGGCCGAGTCCGTCGATTGTTGCAGGCAGTCCGACATATACCGCGCTGGGTGCGTCAGACTTGACAACGGTAACCGTGTAAACAGCCGTCGCCGTGTTGTAAGTCACAGTGAACTCAACAGGGTTGGTGAAGTCAACGGCCTGTCCCGACGCAGGAGTAACCGTAGCGCCTTCTGAAGTGGTTATTTCCGTAGTCATGGCGGTGACATCCGTCGAGCTTGGAACACGCACCGAAATAGTGTGGTTGGCCTCGTTGATTACGCCGATATAGCCGTTAGCCCGGAACGAAGTTATCCTTGCCTCGTCATGTTTTACGCTGACGGTGTACTCAAAATAAGCGTCGCCGTTGACAACCTGCACGCTCTGTGGCAGCGAGAAGTCGGCAACGTCGCCGACGTTCATCGATGTCGTTGCGCCTTCGGATGCCGTAATTGCAGTCACTTCCATGGCGCGTGCGTCGTAAGTCTCGGGCACTTCCACCGTAACAGTCTTGCCGGTGTTGTCTATTATGCCTTCATATCCGTCCAAAGAGAAGGACGTCAGCCATGCGTCTCCGTCCAAACGGAGGTCTGACGTGTTGTCGTCGTCGCATCCGGCAATGGCGAATACCGCTGCAACGGCAAACAACATGGCCGCTAATTTATTGATAAGGTATTTCATGTTCTGTGTTTTTTAGTCGGTTAAACATGTTACCAGCCACCGCAGTTCTGCGTGTAATGGCCGTTGCTTGCACTGATTTGGGCGAACGGGATGGGCAGATACTCGTTCTTGTTCCTTGTGAACGACGCGCCGGAATATATCGCGCAGTTGTCCGCTTCCTCGGCATAATACTTGTCAAGGACTTCCTTTGCCTCGCCCCAACGTACAAGGTCGAAGAACCTGTCGCTCTCCATCGCCAGCTCAAGGCGGCGCTCCATCTTCAGCATCTTCAAGGCTTCGTCATGGCTGTAAGAGCCTGTGTAGGGCTGGATGTTGAACGTGCAGCCGTATTCGGCAGGGTAGTTGGCAATCATGCCGGTGCTTTGCTTTGCACGGTTGCGCACCTCGTTGATAAGACTTACGGCCTCGTCAATCCTTCCATCGTTGAGCTGTATCAGCGCCTCTGCACGCATAAGGAGCACGTCGGCGTAGCGAATTACGATGTGGTTCATCGGCGTTCCCCACCACGCACCTTTTATAAGATACTCTCCATCGGGGTCAACATTATGCTTCAACGTGACATAATAGCCGTAAAGTCCATTGCTTCGGCTCCACGTTGACGACCTGTCCATGATATAGTTCGAGTTGAATTCATACGGGAAACCAGGCATTCCAACGGTAAGGAAGAGGCGCGGGTCGGCGGTTTCGGTGGCCGCGTCGTAGTCATTGTCATTGAAAGTGTCGAAATAAGGATGTCCCTCCGCATCGGTTCTGAACGCGTTTACGAGGTTCTGGCTCGGTTTGTAGAAGTCGCATCCGCCGTCGGTCACGCCTGGAATGTTCGGCACAATGAGTCCGAACGACCAGTTGCAGTTGCCGTTTGTGGTGCCGTCGTTCATCGAATACTGCATCGCCCAAAGCGACTCGCACCCGTTTTCATACTGCGGTTCGGGGCGGAAGTTGTTGTGGAAGTCCGGCTCCAAGCCATAGCCTCCTGCCTGCATGATTGACTTCTCGGTGTAAGTAACCACCTTCTCCAGGTCTTCCGCGTTGATACTCGTCACCTCGTTGTTGTCGGGATTATCCTGACGGTATGCCTTGTAGAGGTAAGTCTTGGCCAGATAAGCGGCTGCCGCTGCCTTCGTAGGACGCCCCTTGTCGGCCTGAGTGTCAGGAAGGTTGTCGAAAGCGAACTGGAAGTCGTTGGCTATTTGCTGCCATCCCTCGTCGTTGGAATATGTCCTGTTGGACAGGTTGTTGTATTCCTCGGGCGAAAGGTTCTCGTCATTGGCAAAGACTATGTACTTGTAAAGCTGCTTCAAAAGGAAATGTCCGTGTCCGCGGAGGAACTTCATCTCGGCGATACGCTGCTGCTTGAGCGGATAAGAGCTTTCATCAAGCTGGTTGAGCTGCTGCAACGCCGTGTTGACACGCGATATGCAGTTGTACAGACGCTGCCACATGTCGCTGATGTTCCAGTCCGTCGTCATGATGCCTTGCGATATTTCGAGCTTGTGGAACACGTCGCCGTCCTCCGTTCCGTTGCCTCCCTTGTAGGCATCGTCCGACCTTACGTCATAGTTCCACATCGAGAAGGACGAGTTGATGTCCTCCGCCGAAATCCATCCGGCATAAGCCGAGATGACAAGATTGTCCACATATTCGGGGTTTTTCAGCTGTTCGTTGTCGATAGTTCCCTGCGGCAGCTGGTCTTCCAGGAAGTCGGTACAGCCTGTGAAGAGTACGGCAAGCCCCAAAGCGGTTGTATATAATAACTTTTTCATTGCTTTTTTATTTTACGGTTAACGTATATTTTAGAAGCCTACATTGATGCCGAAAGTGATGTTCAGAGGTATCGGATAACCGAAGTTCGGGTTTTCCGGGTCAACGCCGGTGAAGTCCTTGCTCTTGATTGTCAACAGGTTTTGGGCGCTAAGGTAGAAACGCAGGCGCTCCATCTTCAACTTATTGGCGAATTCCTTGGGCACGTTGTAACCTATCTGCAGGTTGCGCAGCTTGAGGAATGAACCGTCTTCAACGAAATATGTTGACACACGCTTCTCGTTGTTGACGTCTTCACGCGACAAAGCGGGTATGCTTGAATTGGGATTCTGCGGTGTCCAAGCGTCGAGCACGCGCTTTCCCTTGTTGAGGAAACCAATGTTGAGTCCGCTCCAAAGGTCGGTTTCCTTCTTCAGGTCGCTGATAACATCGACACCCTGCACGCCCTGCCAGAACATCGTAAGGTCGAAATTCTTGTATTGGAGGTATATGTTCAAGCCGTAACTGAAGTCGGGCACGGGGTCGTAAATCCACTTCTGGTCGGCCTCGTTGATTATTCCGTTGCCGTCAAGGTCGCGCCAGCGGATGCGGCCCGGCGCCGCTCCTTCCTGCGTTGCGTGGTTGTCAACCTCTTCCTGCGACTTGAATATGCCGTCGGCAACATATCCCACTTGCGCTCCATTGGGATGACCTATGACGCTCTTCACGCCGTTTCCGCCGAAAGTTCCGTTTGCCGCCACCGTGGCAGGCAGTGCGGTAATCTTGTTGCGGTAAGTAGAAATGTTGGCGGCGATGTCGTATTTCAGTCCGAATGCCGTCTCGTTGCGGTAGCCGAGGTTGAGTTCGAAGCCAGTGTTTTCCATCTCTCCGGCGTTAATCCACTGCGAGCTGCCCTCACCCATGGCTGCGATGCCGGCCATCTGCACGAGTATGTCAGTGGTCTTCTTGTAGAACCAGTCGAACGAACCGTAAAGAGTCTGCCTGAACAAAGAGAAGTCAAGACCGATGTTTGTCTGCGTTGTGGTCTCCCACTTGATGTCGTCGTTGCCTATCTGGTTACGCTTGAAGCCCGACTGCAGTATGCTTCCGCCGTTTGTCCCGGCAATGTCGTAAGACGTTCCGTAGCTCTGTCCGCCCGACTCCGTTACTCCATAGTTGGGCACATAAATAGTGTAGCGCGCTATGTTGGATATTTCCTGATTACCGGTTTGTCCCCATGAGGCGCGTATCTTCAGGTCGTCAAGCCATGTGAGGTTTTTCATGAACTTCTCGCGGCTGATGCGCCATCCAAGAGATACTGACGGGAAAGTGGCGTAGCGGTTGTTCTTTCCGAAACGCGACGAGCCGTCATGGCGCACGGTAAGCGAGAAGAGGTACTTGTCATCATACGTGTAGTTGAGCTTTCCGAAGAACGACACGAGCGAATATCCTTCCCCGGAGCCGTAAGCCTGGGCTGTTCCCACGCCCGCGTCAGGCCACATGAAGTCGGGATTGAGTATTGTGAAGTCCTCCTTGTAGCCGGAGAACCACTCGTCGTCCTCCCTGTTAAGCTCTATACCGGCCATCACGTCGCCGCGGTGCTTGCCTATTTCGAGGTTGTATGTAGCCACCGCATTCCACATCCACTTTGTCCAGTGCTCCTGCTTCGCCTCAACGGCGTTGTTGTCGTTGGCAACGTTTCCTTCGGTTATAGGGTAGGTGAAGATGCGCTGTTTCTTCTGCGCGTAGTCAAGTCCGAAGGTTGAGCGTATGTTGAAGCCTTTGAAGAGGCTCAGGTTTATGTAAGCGTCACCGAACATGCGCCAGTACGTATAGCGGTTGTCGGCGTTGCGTTCGAGGCGCGCCACGGGGTTTTCCCTGTCGGGATAGCCGCCCACCGGGCCGGCGAACTCGCCGTTGATGTCATACACGGGGAGCGAGGGATTGAACTGGAGGGCGTTCTCAAGGAAACCGCCGGGTGCCTGCACTTCCGACGTGCGGTTGAGAGTGAAGTGCTCGCCGATTGTCAGCACGTTGTCGATTAGCTTGTACTCGGAGTTCATGCGCGCCGAGAAGCGGTCGAAGTCGGAGTGCTTTATTATGCCGAGGTTCTTGTAATAGCCTAAAGAGAAGTATGAAGAGCCCTTTTCCGAGCCGTTGCTTACGGACACGTTGTAGTTCTGTATCACGCCGGTGCGCGTCGTCTCGTCAACCCAGTCGGTGTCGGCCGATGGCACGGTGTTGGCCGAGTCGAGGAAGCGCGACATCGAGATGCCGTTCAGTTTGGGATATCCGTTGGCGTCATAACCCCAGTCGTAGCGGTAGCCCAGAGGGTTGGTGTTGGGGTCTTGGCCGTCGTTCACGTATGCCTGCCACATGGCCTGACCGTACTCCTTGGCGTTGAGCACGTCGAGTTTGTTGGCGTAAAGCGACACCGACAGCGACGCGTCAACGTCGATTTTCAGCTGTCCGGCCTTTCCTTTCTTCGTGGTTATGATGATGACACCGTTCGCCGCGCGCGAACCATATATTGAAGCTGACGCCGCATCCTTCAGAACCTGTATCGACTCGATGTCGTTTCCGTTAAGCTCGTGCATCCCGGCTTTGGTCGGCACGCCGTCGATTATGTACAGAGGGTCGTTGTTGTTGAGCGTACCCACACCGCGGATGCGGATTGTGGCCTGTCCGCCGGGACTGCCGTCGGCCGTAATGTTCATGCCGGGCACACGTCCCTGAAGGGCTTTCATGGGGTTGTTCTCGTTAAGGTCGGCAATGTCGTCCATGTTGACTACCGACACCGCGCCGGTCAGGTCGGCCTTGCGCTGCGTGGTATAGCCCGTCACTACAAGCTCTTCCATCATCTGGTTGTCCTCCTTCATTACGATGTCGAGCTGCGGGGCGGCCGTCACCTTTACGGTCTTGTAGCCGATGTAGGTCACCGTAAGCTGCTTGTCGCCCGATACTTTCAGGCTGAACTTGCCGTCAAAGTCTGTTATCGTGGCGTTTTTCGTGCCCTCCTCGGCCACGGTAGCACCGATTACAGGCTCGCCGGCCTCGTCTTTCACGGTTCCGCTGACGTCTACCTGCTGGGCGAACGCCAACGCACCTGAAGCGAGGAACACTGCACTTAGCAGCATTCTTTTAATGTGCTTTACCATAATGTTGTGTTTTTTGGTTAGTAAACAATATTTGTCAAATCTTTCGCCGCAAAGATATAATCCCCGGAATGTTTGCCGTTGCAATATCATTTCAACAGGTATAAAAAATCGTTCATGCAACAAATTTGATACGTTTTGAACGATTTTTCACAGCCGTTACACATCCTTTGCAGGGCGCAGGCATATACCTGAAAGACAAGCACTTACGCAACGCCTTGCAAAAGGTGGCCTTTTACATTGCAAAAGACGGCCTTTTGGAGCGTAAAAGGTGGCCTTTTACCTCCTGATTTGCCGTCTTTTAGATTGAGAGTTGAGAAGGGAGAATTGATAATTATGATTACCTTTGAGGCTGTCTGCCGACAAGTCAAATCATAATTATCAATTCTCCCTTCTCAACTCTCAATTCTTTTGCAAAACCACTGCTTGCCGGCTGCACGTCAGACTGTGTCGCGCGCCTCGCCGGGTTGCACCCCGAAGTAGTCCTTGAAGCACTTTGAGAAGTATGAAGGTGACGAGAAACCTACCTCGTAAGATATTTCGGAGACGGTCATCTGCGTGGTTTTCAGCAGGCGCTCGGCCTTCTTCAGGCGCGTCACGCGGATTAGCTCCACGGGCGACTGGCCGGTAAGCTGCTTCACCTTACGGTACATCTGCACGCGGCTAAGCCCTAATTCCGAGCTTATAGTCTCTACACTAAGGCTCGAGTCTGACAGGTGTTCGCCCACGGCGCGGCGGAAACCGTCCATAAACTGGCGGTCGGGGTCTGTCCCGGCGTGCTCGTCCTCGTCGTCCATCGCCGCGTAAACGTATTTCAGCCGCTTGCGGTTCTCCAGGAGGTTGCGCACGCGAGAGAACAGCACCTTGCTTGAGAAGGGCTTTGTTATGTATGCGTCGGCGCCGCAGTCGTAGCCCTCGGCGCGCTGGCTTTCATGCGCGTTGGATGTCAGCAGGATTACAGGCACGTGGCTCGTGGCCGTGGCTTCCTTCACGCGACGGCACATCTCAAGGCCGTCCATGACGGGCATCATCACGTCGCACACTATCAAGTCGGGCACGGTTTTCAGCGCCGTGTCAAGCCCTTCCTTGCCGTCGGCGGCCTGACGCACGTCGTAATCGCCGCCAAGCAACTGCGCAACATACTGCCTCACCTCCGCATTGTCGTCGACAACGAGGACGAGGGGACGGACGACCCACCCCAACCCTCCCGAAGGGAGGGAGCTTGAAATGTCTTGCTCGTTGTCTTTAATGCTGTCACCTGTGTCTTCCAACCACGCCTTTGACGTATGCACATCAGGCTCCCTCCCTTCGGTCGGGCCGGGCAATGTACTTGTCTGCTTGTCACTTGTATGCTTGTCAACTTTCAAAGGCAGTTCAACCGTAAACTCGGAGCCTTTGCCTTCCGTGCTGTTCACTGACACACTGCCGCCGTGAAGCTCGGCAAACGCCTTGACGATGGCCAGTCCTACGCCTGTGCCTCCGCCGCCGGAGCCTGCCCGGAAGAACTTGTCGAAAGCCCTCTGGGCGTTGCCCTTTGACATGCCCATGCCTGTATCTGCCACGGTGATGACGGCCTTTCCGTCGCGTCCGG
Organism: uncultured Prevotella sp.; assembly: GCA_900551055.1. Lineage (GTDB taxonomy): Bacteria > Bacteroidota > Bacteroidia > Bacteroidales > Bacteroidaceae > Prevotella. The sequence goes on from URUK01000013.1 coordinate 66,369, forward strand.
CAAGCTTTACGGTTACCGTTCCGCCCGGCTTGTTGTATTTCAGGGCGTTGCTGATGAGGTTGTAGCATATCCGCTCCACCTTATAATAATCGGCACTGACGGTCAGCACGTCGCCGGCTTCGAGCGAAAGGGTCACCTTGCCCGATGCGGCCAGCGGCTTGAAGTCGTCAACCCACAGCCTCAACGCGGCTGCAAGGTTGAACTCCGTCACCGTCAGTTCCATCTTTCCGCCCTGTATCTTGCGCAAATCAAGTATCTCGCCGACAAGCTTCAGCAACAGCGCGGCGTTCCTTCTCACTATTCCGAGCATCTGCCTCTGCCGCGAAGTAAGGTTCTCGTCGTCGAGAATGCGCTCCACCGGGTCGGCAATCAACGTCAACGGAGTGCGCAGGTCGTGGCTCATGTCAGTGAAAAACGACATCTTCGCCTCCGCCGCCTCACGCTCCATGCGCCGCCTTGCCATTACCATCAGGTAGAAAGCGGCGAACGCCACGATGACAAGAACAAGTATTATGGCGCACAGGATGAAGTAAACCTTCTGGTGGCTGTATTGCGTGAAGAAGAAGTCCACACGTCCGTTAAGCTTCTCAAGCTGACCGCTGATGTGGCTCATTTCCTCCGCCTGCATCAGCATTGTTTCCGCATTGTCCTTCGTTACGAGTGCGGCTTTCATGTAGTTGTCGCGCTCATACGGCCTGCCTTCAAGTATGTTGAGAGCCAACTGCATAACGATGTCGCCGCGTGTAGGGTATATGTACGACGCGTCGAGCACGCCGTCAAGCACCAACCGGATGCCTCCGTCCTTGCCGGGAAGCGCGTCGATGCCAACAAAACGTATGCTTTTATCCAGTCCGTGACGCTTCGCCGTCTGCCATGCGCCGAGCGCCATGCGGTCGTTTTGCGCGAAAACATAATCCGGCACGATGCCTTTCGCCAGCATCTTGTCCAACGCTTCGACTCCGCTTTGCTGCAACCAGGTGCCGTCTTCTACGGCCACGAGGCGTATGTCTGGATGCTTCTTGATGGCCTCAACGAAACCTCTGTGGCGCTCGATGGCAGGCGACGAGCCTTCAAGTCCGCGTATTTCGGCCACCGTTCCCTTGCCTCCGAGGCGCGTGGCGATGTGCTCTCCGATGGTATGTCCTATCTTTTCGTTGTCCGCTCCGACGAACGCCGTGTACTTGCCCGAGCCTGTCTTGCGGTCGAAAAGGATGACAGGTATGCCCTTATCGTAAGCCCGGTCAACAGCGGGAGTTACCGAATTGACCTGGTTGGGCGACACTATGAGCAGGTCGATGCCCCTGTCCGTGAAGGCGTTTATCTGTCCTATTTGCTGCTTGTCATTGTCGTTCGCGGAAACAACGTGCAGCTTCACGTTGTCATGCAGGTACGTCGCGTCGCGCAGTTCGCCGTTAAGCTTGTCGCGCCAGTTGTCCTCGCTACACTGCGAAACGCCTATTGTATAAGTTTTCTTGCTTGGATTGCAAGCAAGAAAACAAGTAGACAAGCAGACAAGTGACGAGCAGACGAGGAGATTTCTTTTAGAAAACAAGTAGACAAGTGAC
>URUK01000014.1 GCA_900551055.1 uncultured Prevotella sp.
ACTGGAAGGCGGTACCGGACATCTATCCGGCAGCCCTGAAGGACGCCAGACGGGACAATCTGGCCAACATAACGATTACCTGCACGGACAACATAAAGTCCCGTCTCGACCTGTGGAACATACTGAAAGCCGTGCCGGTATCGGAATACAGAAGCTACGAGACGCCCCTGTACTGGATGGACTTCGGGAATACACAGGACACGGGACAGGTCGTCCTCGGAACCGTACCGAAAAAAATCAGGCAGCCGGAATCCAAGCTGTACGAAACGATGGAGTCACTGAAAGTGATTACCCGCTACGTGAAATACGCGAAAGTAAAGGAGAAAGACTCGGGACCGAGCTGCTCACTGGCAGAGGCTCTGGAAAAGCAGGACCTGTTCATCAACTCCACACTGGCACAGCTCGGCTGCAACATCCTGTGGAAAATGTTCCGAAACGGTATGATAGAACATCACGGGCTGTACCTGAACCTCTCCACCATGAAGGTAAATCCAATTGTTCTATGATACAGATATTTAAGCACCCTGAATTCTGAATTCATTCGGGGTGATTCCCACTATACGTTTGAACATGCGGCTCATGTGTTGTGGATATTGGAATCCGAGACTGTAAGCTATCTCGCTCATAGGTTTGGATGTAGAGAGCAGTAACTCTTTAGCGCGGCCTATCAGCTTGTCCTGAATATATTCCGTGACAGTCTTTCCGGTCTGCTTGCTGATCATATATCCAAAATAATATAGGATGTATTTACAACCTATTATTACACTGTATTTATAATCCGAAATATGGTAGTAATATTTACTGGAACATTCTAAATAAAGGGTAGAGAAACATTTAATATTTTATTAATTCTTAACTAATTCGATGTGTCAGTCCGGATGTTTACTTTTCTATTTAGTCCAATTTGTTTTCTGTTGTTCCATTTCTGTTTTGCCATCTTGAAAGTATGGTGAGAGCACTACAATTTATTCGATATTCTTCATCATTCCTTGTTTTATTGTAGATTATCGTTATTGTAATATTGAGCTTTTACAAGTAGTTTAGTTGAAATGGGACCGACCAAAAAGTAATTTGTATTTTCTAAGAAGTTACAAATTGTAAGTTATACATATAAAAGAAGCCTTATCAAACTCCTTTTTGGGTACTATGATAAGTCTCTTAATAATAAAACTACGACTACCAAGTTACTATTTGCAAGTTCTCTTTTGTAAAATTCTGACTTTTGACCCTCAAATGACTTACATACAGAGAGACTTTCGTTTGCCTTATGGTTATTATTAGGTCTTTAACATAACAACGCAATCGATGGAGTTGTTCTCCACCTATTGCCTCATAAAGCATAAAAGTTTCATTTAATGTAAGCACCGTCCTTTAATGCCTTGCCTACTATTCATCCTATAGTGACGCATTCATAACCTCATCTACAACGTGTATTTCTCCCAAGATTTTCTGCATCTCAGCCACCTTACGTTTAAGTGTCAAAAGACATTCATCAATGACAGGAGCATTCACAAACTTAAATTGCGAAGTATATACTTTGGCTTGCTTAGTTTTGTTTTCCTTGCGTCCTGACACAAGTTCAAGAAGTCTGACAATGCCAGTGTACCAACAAAAGCTATACTTAGGGTGAACGCTTTGGTCTATCTCAAATTTAACGTTGTCTTATGATTTAATGAAAAATCTAATGCGACAATGTAAAATACGCACTGACCACCCCAAGCCACATTCATGGCATTAGGCAGTCAGCGCGTATTGTAAATCCATCAATCAATACAGATAGCTGAACGACTACGAGTGCATTTCCTTAGCTCTTCCTCATAATAATATTACCTCCATCCCATAAACATACGTGCAGTTTCCGCATCGTGATGGTTGAAAAAAAGACTTTTGCCCGTGTCGAGCGTGGCGATAGTCCTCATATCCCCATCCGAAAGTGAAAAATCGAAAATGTCAATGTTCTGCCGCATACGCTCTACGTGAGTAGATTTGGGAATGATGATGACACCGCGCTGAATGAGCCAACGCAAGGCGACCTGTGCCACCGATTTGCCGTACTTATGTCCTATATCGGCCAGTATCGGGTTCGTAAAGAAACCGTTGCGCCCCTCCGCGAAAGGCCCCCATGACATGATGCGCGTACCGAACTCCTCCATAATCCGCTGCGCTTCGACCTGTTGGTTGAAGACATGGGTCTCGACCTGATTTACAGCCGGGACGATTTCCATATTGCTGGCAATGTCGATGAAGTGATCCGGGTAGAAATTGCTTACGCCGATAGCATGGAGTTTGCCTTCCTTGTAGGCATCCTCCAAGGCCCTATATGCACCGTAACGATCGCAGAAAGGCTGATGCAGTAGCATCAGGTCAATGTAATCCGTCTGAAGTCGGCGAAGACTTTCGTCGATTGACGCTTTAGCCTTTTCATACCCATAGTTGGAAATCCAGATTTTCGACACGAGGAAAATCTCCTTGCGGTCGATACCGCTTTTGCGCACAGCATTGCCTACACCTTCTTCGTTGTGATAGGCTTGTGCCGTATCAATCATGCGATAGCCCACGCTGAGGGCATCACTTACACAACGCTCGCACTCGGCGGGCGAGACCTGATAGACACCGTAGCCCATCTGGGGCATTTCGATGCCGTTGTTTAATTTTACCGTATTCATTGTTTGATCCATTTTTTGATTTCTTCTGATTTGGCAGGCAACCGAAGGCCTTTTCTGATTTTCAAAGAAGGGTAACCTTTTTTCAGGGTAGCATCGGCTTCCGACATCGGGCTTTCGTAAGATGTACAGAATGGGAAAATCACCTTGTCCTTCAATTGTTCGCCATAATTGTCAAGGAAAGTGCGTATCACTGCCGGTTCTTCATGCCACCAGATGGGGAAACCGACAAATAACGTATCAACCTTTGTAAAATCGATGTCAATCGGTTTAATTGCCGGGCGGAGCGACCGATTGAGGTGTTCCTGTGTACAACGGGACTGCTTGTTTACCCAATTGACATCTTCCGACGAATAAGGCTGTTCCGGAAGGAGCCTTATCATTTTGGCTCCTGTTACTTCTGCAACCTGCTTGGCCGCCAGCTCTGTATTGCCGGAATGTGTAAAATATACGATTACTGTTTTCATGTCATTACCATTTTTCGTTTGAGCATGCGCTGTAGTAGTGCATGACACTGTTATAACCGGTGCCATCGCAAGAATAATTTTAAGAATGTTCATAATTACCCGACTATTTGATTAGACCTATTTCTTTGAGCCATGATGAGATGTTCTGCTCATTGATTCTTCCGCTTGTCAGCCCCTCCCCGGCCAGATGTCCGGCATCCGGAGTGAGTTCGACGATACGTGCCAGCGTCTCGTCACGATAAGTGGAAGCATACGTGCAGAACGGCACGACGGTCTTCCCGTTGAAATCGTAACTTTCAGTAAAAGTACATATAATCATCGGCGTGGTCCACCACCATACAGGGCAACCGATGAATACCGTATCATAGTTATCCCAGTTTTCCACTTCTTGGGCTATGGCAGGTCTGGCATCGCTGTTCTTTTCTTCCAGCGCCACTTCGGTACATTCAGTGTAATTAGTAGGGTAAGGCACCTCCGGTTCAATTCGGAACAGATCGGCTCCTGTCTGACGGACAATCTCCTGAGCCATACGCTGTGTCGTGCCGCCCCAGCTGAAATAGGCAACCAGTATCTTGGCCTCCCCGCTTGGAGAATCCGGGTCCTCTCCGGGCTCTTCCGGATTCTCTGGGTTTTCTATCCCCGGTGTTCCGGGCTCATTGCTTTCATCGGGAGAACAAGCCCCGAATGCTATGACGGCCACGGCCATCATCAGATAAAACATACATTTTCTCATTTCCTGTTATTTTATAGTTGTTGAATATCCCGGCTTGATTCAAGCGCAAAGTTAGAGGCCACTGCCAGAACTCGAGGAACAAAAAACACGGTTTGGTTTACCATTTTTTCGGAAATTGACATTACTCCTCAATTGCCTAATTATGAAATGGATGCAAAAACCGAAATAAGTGCAGTTCCAACCGAAATTCTTATAAAGTCAACCCAAGAGGATCTCTCTACCTTTGCAATGTCTGATAAAGACAGCATATTAAATTAACAATCATAGACAGATAAAAATGAGAAAGAGAATCATGACACTACTTATGGTGCTTGCTTCGATGATGGTCAGCACCACTTATGCGCAGGAGATCTACAAAACTGTCGCCGATGTACCGATGGTACAATTGAACAACGGAATCCTGATGCCTCAATTCGGACTTGGAACATTTCTCCAGCCCTCCGATTCGGTATGCGAACAATCGTGTCTCACGGCCTTGAAAGCCGGTTACCGTCATATTGATACGGCGCATGCATACAATGACGAGGCTGGTGTGGGACGTGCAGTCAAGAAGAGTGGAATTCCTCGTGAGGAAATTTGGATCACCAGCAAACTCTGGCCAACCGAATACGGCGAAGGCAGGACCATGGAGGCTATTGATAAGATGTTGGAACGCATGCAGCTGGATTATATAGACCTGCTCTATGTACATCAGCCTGTCGGCGATTTCGTGGGTGCATGGCGGGATATGGAGAAAGCCGTTGCAATGGGCAAGGTACGTGCGTTAGGAATCAGCAATTTCGACGCGAGCGACGAGGTGTTCAACAAGATCATGAGCGAATCGCGCGTGAAGCCGGCTGTGCTTCAGATCGAATGCCACCCTTATGCACAGCGACTGGCCATGCGCGAAAAGGTCAAGCCTTACGGTATTCAGGTTGAATGCTGGTTTCCGCTGGGCGGGGCAATGAGCAACGGGGCACTGCTCCGGGATCCGGTCATCTGCTCAATTGCCGAAGCGCACGGCAAAACACCTGCACAAATCATTCTCCGCTGGCATATCCAGGAGGGATTTTCCGTTATTCCGGGAGCGTCGAATCCCGATTACATCCGGGAAAATATCCGGATTTTCGACTTCGAACTGACGGACGAGGAGATGGCCCGAATCCGTTCACTCAACCAAGAAAAGCGTTTCTTCAACATGTCACTTGAAGAGAAGGAACGTGTATATCTCAACACCCCAATGAAAGATTAAATAAAACGATATGATGAACTACAAAGTATTGGGTCTAAGCGGGCTCCGCGTTTCCCCGGTAGGTTTGGGCTGCATGGGCATGAGCCATGCTTATGGAGCTCCCGCAGACAGACGGCAGATGACGGGACTTCTGGCCGATGCCGTTGACATGGGATATACATTTTTCGATACGGCAGAGGTCTATGGAACCCCCGACCGTCCGCATGATAACGAAGAACTGTTGGGCGAGGCATTGAGACACTTTCGGGACCGGGTGGTCATCGCCACGAAATTCGGACTGACCTTCGACTCACCGGAAGCCGCGGGCCCCCATGCCATCATAACGGACTCGCATCCAACTGCAATCCGCCGGGCTGTAGAAGGCTCGCTCCGCCGCCTGCACACAGACTATATCGACCTCTACTACCAGCACCGCATTGATCCGGATGTCGAGCCTGAGACGGTGGCCGACGTTATGTCTGACCTGATCCGTGAAGGGAAGATCCTTCACTGGGGAATTTCTGAAGCCACGGAGGAGTACCTGCGCCGTGCCCACAGGGTCTGTCCGGTTACGGCCGTACAGAACCGTTATTCGATGATGGCCCGGTGGCACGAGTCCCTGTTTCCGACGCTTGAGGAGCTGGGTGTTGGTTTCGTGGCTTTCTCCCCGCTGGCCAACGGCTTGCTGACCGATTGTTATACGGCGGATACGACATTCGACCCAGCAACCGATTACAGGGCATCGATGCCTCAGTTCCGCAGGGAGAGTTTCGATCAGAACCGTCCGCTCCTTGCACTTGTCGGAGACCTGGCGGAAGAGCATCATGCAACCCCGTCGCAAATCGCACTGGCGTGGATGATGAACAAAAGACCGTGGATCGTCCCTATTCCGGGGACACGGCATCTGTGCCGACTGAAAGAGAACATCGGGGCGGCCGATATCCGACTGTCTGCAGGGCAGGTACAGGCTATTGATGATGCCCTTGCGACGATACCGATGAGCGAAGTATTCGGAGGTTCACCCTTAAAGAAAAAGATATGAAACCGAGAATAATATGCCATATCATGAGCTCCGTCGACGGACGGCTGCTCAACGACCGATGGACACCGCCATTCGACGGTACACCGGCCTCGAAACCATTGGAGGTTTATGCAGCCCTTGGCCGTGAGCTGAACACGGACGCGTGGATGTTCGGTAAAAATACACTCCGTGCCGTGTTCCCTTATAAATGGGGCGTGAACGGACGTACCGTGCAGCCGGACTCTCCTTCCGTATTTGTCGGCGAACGACGCTCGCAGCGGATGTTCATCATCGCCGATCCGGAGGCCGACATCTACTTTACCTCCCCAGTCATCAGGGGCGACAACATCCTTGTCATCCTGGGATGGAATGCGACAGAGGAATACCTTGCCCACCTGCGTGAAAGGCAGATATCCTATGTCCTTGTCAGCGATGCGACCGATCTTCGTGCCGGATTTGAAGCTGTCGGACGTGAGTTCGGAATCCGCTCCGTCTCGGTACAGGGAGGCGGAATTCTTAACGGAGCGTTGCTGGCTGAAGGTCTGATCGACGAATTGAGTCTTGTAGTCTATCCCGGTATCGACGGGCTTTCCGGAGTTCCCTCCATCTTCGAGTATACAGGCGGGATAACCGAATATCCAGCACAAGGACAACGTCTGCAACTGCTCTCCGCTTCGCAGCGTGAATATGGAGTCATGTGGATCCGATACAAATTTCATAAAGACTATCGCAAATGAAAAAGATAATGATGAAATTACTGCTTTGTTGCCTGTGTATGCCCTCCTGTTCTGACATCGAAGGCGACCGGCCCGCTTTCCCGCCGAATCAGGATAGTACTGAAAAGCCAGACACGTCCCAGGACTATACAGATCTGATAAGCAAGACAGCCTCTGTCCCTGTTATTTACGGACAGGAGGCTGAACACCGTGGTGAAGTGGTGCGTATCGACTATAGCACGCGCGATTATGCCGAAGGGACAGGAAAGACACGTACCAATACGGCTTATGTCTATCTGCCTTACGGGTATGGAGAAAATATCAATCAACGTTACAATGTGCTGTATTTTGTCCATGGACACTACGCTACGGCAGCTACAACATTCGAAGCCGAAGACGGACTGGTGCGGAAACTGCTCGACCACATGACAGGAAACGGGGATATGGCCCCGACCATCGTCGTTTCACCGAGTTACAACTACGGAGAGCCGACACCGGACTACGTGGATGCCGACCCGTATTGCGAAGCACTGCCGCAGGAACTCGTAAACGACCTTATCCCTCTTGTCGAGAGCCGTTACCGGACATACGCCGAAAGTACGGATGCCGCAGGATTGGAAGCCTCACGTGAGCATCGGGCCATCGGCGGTTTCTCGATGGGCGCCGTAACGACGTGGTATGCTCTTGAACACACGCTCGCTTATTTCAAATACTTTATGCCTGTCAGCGCCGACTGCTGGTCGTTGGGTGCGTTTGCCGGAATGAACCGTCCGATGGAAACCGCGGAATATCTTGCCGACATCGTCCGCCAATCCCCATACGCAGATACAGGTTTCTACATTTGGGCTGCAAGCGGCACGGAAGATTCCGCCTACAGAGAGACATTGGTACAAATTGAGGCTATGTCACAACTCACGGACGTCTTCAGGCTTTCCAACCTTACCTTTCACGAAAAGGACGGCGCCCGGCATGAGTTCCGGCCAGTGGCGGAATATCTCTATAATGCGCTGCCTTTTTTCTTCCCTAACGGACAAAACGGAAATATGGATACTTACGGGCATTTGACTGTTTCGAATACAGTGAAGGATGTTGTGGAACATGAAGCTTTCAACGGATTCGGGCAGTTCATTCTGCCTGCCGAGCGGATTTATGATGACGGAATGCGGCTTGCCGACGTGGCACGTCTGTTGCCCTATCATAACTACGTGACGGGTGAAGAGGCCGTGGAGACCATCAACACGATGATCGACCATGTGCATGCGGGCAACAGACTCTTCTACGACATCTACTCCGATTCCGACAAGCAGGCGGATCCGCGCAAGAACAATACGGGACTGTTCTTTTTCCGGGGAGAGCCGGGCCGTCCGTTTGCCATTGTCTGCCCCGGAGGTGGCTTTTCCTATGTCGGGGCCATCCATGAGGGATTCCCGCTGGCCATCGCATTGAGTAAAATGGGTTACAACGCTTTCTCGATCCAATACCGTACAGGTGGTGCCCAGGTAGCCTGCGAAGATCTTGCACAGGCCATTGACTTCATCATTCGTCATGCTGACGAGTTGCAGGTGGCGACCGGGGACTATTCACTCTGGGGCGGCTCGGCAGGGGCGCGTATGGCAGCCTACCTCGGCTCATACGGCACACAGGGATTCATCGGAATTGAGCATGCCCGACCGGCAGCTGTCATCATGGGCTATACCAGCCACAGCGACTATACCGCTGACGATCCGCCGACATACGCCCTAATCGGGGACAACGATGCCATTGCCAGCGCTTCCGTCATGCAGCAGCGCGTGAATAATCTTCAGGCGCTCGGCATCGATGCCGAGTTCCACCTGTACCCCAACCTGCGTCATGGTTTCGGGTTGGGAACCGGTACAAGTGCCGAAGGTTGGGAAAAAGAGGCCGTCAGGTTTTGGGAGAGACACATCTCCCGCAAAAATTGAATTTCTTACCGACAATAGTGTAAAATGGGTAGTTGGCATCCATACTACCTTTGCAATGTCATTCAAGAAACAATAAATATTTAAAGATGAACAAGATAGTAACAACCGTATTGTGTGCAGCGATGGCCGTATGCAATACAATTAACGCACAGGAGATCATGAAAGAGAACAAACCATTCGCAGAGACCGATATGTCGGCTTTCAGAAGCCATAACGGCAATCCGTGGGGGCTGGTTTATGCCGGCGCCATTACGGAAAACAAAGCAGGAGCAGTAAACATCCATCCCATAACTTACGAATTGAACGGACTGAAAATCGTTGCCAATGTCTATACACCGGCGGATTACGACGGAACGAAAAAATTTCCCGCTCTTGTCGTGGCGCACCCCAACGGTGGCGTAAAGGAACAGGTTGCCGGTCTTTACAGCCAACGCATGGCCGAACAGGGTTATATCTGTCTGGCTTTTGATGCTGCCTATCAGGGTGCCAGTGAAGGTGAGCCGCGCAATACGGACAAACCTGCCAACCGTATCGAAGACATTCGCCGGGCGGCCGACATCCTGTTGCAATATCCTGGTGTAGATCCGCAGCGTGTGGGTATCCTTGGTATCTGCGGAGGTGGCGGATATACGCTGAAAACTGCCCAGACCGACAAGCGCTTCAAGGCTGTGGCTACGCTCAGCATGTTCAATTCGGGACTGGTACGCCGCAACGGATTCCTTGATTCTCAAATCGGCCAGGTGCAGGAACGTCTTGCCGATGCCTGTGTCGCCCGTCAGAAAGAGGCCGAAGGCGGTGAGATCGAATACGTGGGAGACATGAGCGGAATGACACCGGACGAGGCTGCAGAACTTCCGTTCGACCTTTACCGTGACGGTTATGAATATTATCTCCAGAGCCATGTGCATCCCAACTCGACATTCCGCTACACGAAGAGCAGTCTTGTGGACCTGATGGCATTCGATGCCAGCGAAGGAATGTATCTTATCAACCAGCCGCTCCTGATGATTGCCGGAAGTATTGCCGACACGTTCTACATGACCGAGCAGTGCTACAGCAAGGCGACAGGAACACAGAACAAGGAGCTGTTCCTGATTCCCGGTGCGACACATATCAGGACCTACTATGTACCGGAGTATGTGGACATGGCGGTGGAAAAACTGACGGAGTTTTTCGGCAATTACCTTTAATCTGCCCGTGGCGCCCATGCCAATCGCAGCGACAATTCCACAGATTGGACTGTCAAGCGATGCCGGTATGAGCATGAAGCGATAACTTCGGTAACAAGATTTGATTATGAAGAAAAAAATATTTCCTTACATTGCATTGACGCTGATTGCCGTTACGACAGCGACGGGATGTGACGGGCACTCGGAAAATCCGATGCCCGACAATGCGATCCGTGTCACAACAGCTGAAGTTACGGCGATAACCTCAGAAAACGCCATCTCCGGAGGACAAGTTTCCGGAGAGGTGCAAACAGTAAGCGAGTTCGGTATCTGTTGGGCGACAACAGACAATCCGACCATTTCCGGCAGCCACAATGTCGGGGCAGGCGAAGCAAGTTCGTTCGCCTGTTATGTCACTGGACTTTCTGCAAATACGACCTACTATGTCCGGGCGTACGCCACAACTCCCGAAGGTACGCTTTACGGCCAGTCCCGTCGGTTTATGACACTTGCCGGTTCGGACGATGACATGCCTCCTGTCGGCGGGGATGATGGTCAGGACCCGTTGGCCGCTACCATTTATCTGTGGCCGGAAGACAATATGGCAAAGATCACGGACTACACAGGCAGTCAAGGGGCTTACCAGGACCCGCCATCGTTCCGTCCATATATGAATTATTTCCCGGTAGATGAGGGTATGACGATAAAAGGTGCCGTACTCGTATGCGCGGGCGGTGCTTTCCAGTTCCGAAGCGACCGGATGGAAGGTACTCCGGTGGCCCAATGGTTTGCCCGTCATGGTTATCAGGCTTTTGTAGTAAACTACCGTGTACGTCCATACACGATGGAAGAAGGCAGCCTCGATCTTGCCCGTGCCGTCCGTTTTGTCCGTCAGCACGCCGCAGACTATGGAATAGATCCTGATGACATTGCTTCCGTGGGTTTTTCTGCCGGAGGTATTCTCTGCGGTGATGAGGCCCTCCACTTCGATGGTCTGGTAAACGGTACCGCCCTCGCTTCCGACTATCGCCCGGATGCGCTTGACGGGGTATCCGCCGATGTCTGTACCATCGGGATGATTTACGCTTTCTATGGAAGGTTGAGTGTCGCTTCGACCGATGTGGAGGAATTCCGCGCGTCTAAGATTCCGCCCACATTCTTTGCCTACGGTACGAGAGACCCGTTCTATCGCCAGTTCCAGGCGTGTGCTGATGCTGTGCGTGAAGCGGGTGTGGAGGTGGAAGAACACGAATATGAAGGTATGCCGCACGGTTTCGGATATACCCATGAGGAATGGATGGTCAGCTTTGACAGCTGGATGAGCAGAATAATGGCCAATAATTAAAAAGAATAGATATGAAAAAGTGTTTTTTAACATTGATGTCGCTGCTCTTTGTCAGCGGTCTGATAACTGCATGTTCAGAAAACGGGCCTGACAACAATGGAGACAACACGGACATTGAGGAGGTTGTTCCGGGAACAAATCATAAGATTCTCATCGCCTATTTTTCCGAGCCGCTTCCTGACGGTATTGATGCCGTGACCTCGGCAAGCCGGGTCATTGTGGACGGAGATCTCTACGGCAGCGTCCAGTATGTGGCTACCGTAATTCAAGAAGCAACAGGTGGCGATATGATCCGCATACAGACAGCACAGCCTTATCCTGACAACTTCGATGATTTGGCAGCCCAGGCGGACAATGAACGTCAGAACGATATTCATCCGACACTCGCTACGGAGATAGACAATTTTGATGATTACGATGTGATCTTTGTCGGCTATCCGATTTGGTGGTATCAGATGCCTATGGCGATGTATTCTTTCTTTGATAAATTCGATTGTAGTGGTAAGACTCTCATTCCTTTCTCTACGCATGGCGGAAGCGGATGGTCGGGGACATTGGAAGATATCCGGGAATTGGTGCCGGATGCCACGATGGTTGACGGTTACAGCATTTCACGTAACAACACGGCGACTTCAAGAGAGGGTATCCTGAACTGGTTGCGGGAAATCGGAATGACAGAATAATGTATAACCCTTAATGGATGTATATGAAACATAAGCTATTTTTCTTAACCTGTTTGTCAGTGATATTGGCCGCATTGTCTGCCTGTTCGAAAGATGAAGGTTCCGATACTCCGTTATATCAGCATGATTCAATCGAGTACAACGCAAATCGCAAAATCCTTATTGCTTATTTCAGTTGGAGCGGCAATACGCAACATTTGGCGGAGACAATTGCGAATATGACAGGCGGCACGCTGTTCCATATCGAAACTGCCAATCCATATCCTTCGGATTACAACGAATGTACGGAGGTCGCCCGAGAGGAGTTGGATTACGGTGTCCGTCCTGAATTGAGCGGTACGGTGGATAATCTTGACGACTACGATGTAGTATTCGTGGGTTGTCCTGTCTGGTGGCATACGGCACCGATGGCCGTGTGGTCGTTTCTCGAAAGTTCGGAATATGATTTTTCAGACAAGATTATCGTACCGTTCTGTACTTACTCATCGACTTATAGGGAGGAGACACTCGCCAAGATCGTGGAACTTACTCCCGGTTCCGTCCATCTGCAGGGATTTGGAAAAACAGGACGTAATACGACTGGTGTCGAAGAGTGGCTCCGGACAATCCGCATCATCCCGTGAAACTACATCAGGTGGAAGATTTTCCGTTCTGATTGCAGCCCGATTCAACTTTTATGCTTATTTTTGAACTCGGATGAACTTAAAATGTATATGAATGAATATAAAGACCTTATCATAGCTGATCGACTCGGTGTAGTAAAAATCGATTCGGAGAAGGAGTATCTTGCGCACATGCTTTGCTTAGGCGGAACATGTCGCTACCGTTTCAACGAACGGGAATTCGAGTTGCACGCCGGTGATCTGTCAATTATCCGCAAACGGAAAATGATTGATAAGGTACAACCTTCGGAGGACTTCCGGTGCAAGATCATTTATGCTACCCCTGAGTTTATAGAATTGTCTACACCTCAAAGTAATTACGGCATGAAAGGATCTCTGGCCCTGTTCCTTAATCCCGTCATGCACCTCACGCCGGAACAGCAAATCGTCTGCCGCAGGGATTTCGAGCAGCTGGAACTGCGCATTCAGAATTCAGGACACCACTTTTATCAGGAAACACTAATCAATGCAATGCAAGCCACTATTCTCGATTTTTTTGACTTCCACGCAAGTTTGTACGGTGAAAGTGATATATCAACACAGAATGCCTCCATTATGAACAGGTTTCTGAAAATGCTGGAAGCAGGAACTTATCGCGAACATCGGGAAGTGACTTATTATGCCGATTGCCTCTGCATAACACCGAAATATTTGTCGGAAGTGTCTAAAAAGGTCAGTGGATACGGCGCCAACTATTGGATCAACCGTTATACGATTCTCGACATTTCCCGTCTGTTACGGAATAAATCGTTATCGTTTGTCCAGATTTCCGATATGTTCGGATTTTCATCACCCGCCTATTTCAGTCGCTATGTACAACAGAACCTGGGAGTAAATCCATCGGATTACAGGGAATAGTTCATTTATCCCTGAATTTGTCATAATCGGTAAAAATCACAGTTTTTACCGATTTTTTTGTATCGTCTCTTTCGTTGGTCCCAACTATCTTTGCGGTGGTAATAATTAAAAATCAAGAAGATATGAAATCAATAGTAATCATGGTATTTATGTTTCTGACTTTTACAGTCGGATCAAATGCTCAAGAAAACCGGGAGGCGTTTACTGCCGAAGAACAGGAAATTGTCGATTTGTCCAACTGCAAGTGGACCTGGATGTCAGAGAAAAATGTAGAAAAGTTGGCGGAGTTGTTTCATGAGAACTCGCAATTTGTTCATATGGGCGGCTATTGGGGCAAACAGCAAGAATTGGAAACCATTCGTACGGGTGGCATTTGGTATAAAAAAGCCGAAATACACGATGTACAGGTGAAATTTGCTACAGGGACAGCAACGGTTTACAGCCGGATTCATTTGAATTCGGTGGTTGGAGGAAACGCTGTGCGGTTTCCTTTTATCGTTACGGAAGTATATGTGATGGAAAAAGGGAAATGGCAGCTTTCAACACTTGCTTTCACGAGAACTTTAGGTGAATAATCAAACATAAAAATATATGAAAACCAAGAATTTATTTATCGCGATCATGATGGCAATATCATCCGTTACAGTATATGCACAGAATGCAGAAACTTTCCGGCAACCTTATCCGCTCGGCGACAAATTATCCCCGAATCCTAACTTTACCGGCGAAGTATGGCTTGCTCCTTTGACCGAAAAAAAAGAATTGAATCTTCCGATGGCAAACGTCACCTTCGAGCCGGGATGCCGCAACAGTTGGCACTTACACAAAGCCGGACAACTTTTGATTGCCACCGCAGGCATTGGCTACTATCAGGAGAAAGGACAGCCTGCCCGCCGCCTATTTCCAGGCGACATCGTGGAGATTGCTCCAGGTGTAGAACATTGGCACGGGGCAGCACCGAATAGCTGGTTTGCTCACATCGCCATTACCACCAATCCACAAAACAATGCTGCTGTGTGGATCTCTCCGGTAAGCGATGATCAATACCGTGAGGCCACAACCGAAGCAGAATGCCGTTATGTCGAAGCAAACAAAGTTCTTACGGCGAGAGAACTGGCTATCGTTACTGTGGCATCCTATACGGGTAAAGGCGATTTAGAACACTTGAAACCTGCTCTTGCCCAAGCTTTGGAGGCGGGCATGACCATCAACGAAATCAACGAAGTATTGATTCACGCCTATGCATATTGCGGATTCCCTCGGAGTTTGCGAGCTATCCAGACTTTCATGCAGGTTGTGGAGAAGCGAAAGGCTGACGGCATAACGGATGTAGTTGGTAGGGAAGTATCCATTGTTACAGATAGCAGAAACCGTTATGAACGTGGCTGTGATGTGCTTGCCGAAATATCAGGTGTACCTACCGATGCACCGAAAGCAGGATACGCCCTGTTCGCTCCGACAATCGAGCGGTTCCTTAAAGAGCATCTTTTCGCCGACCTTTTTGAGCGTGATCTGCTGACATGTCGGGAACGTGAACTCGCCACGGTATCGGTCCTCGCCGGAGTGGGTGGCGTAGAGCCGATGTTCGAGAGCCATGCCGCAATATGTATGCATCTTGGCGTCACTCCGGAACAACTTTCGTCCTTGCTGAACATCGTGGAGATGAACCTCGGCAAGACATATTCGGAACCGCTTCGCAAAGTGTTGAACCAATTGACGGAAAAGAAATGAAGAAAATAGTTTTATCGGCATTATTGCTGTCGGTTACAGCAATGGCCGGAGCACAAGAGCCTGTAACAATAGTAAAACAGGGACACTTCCCGGTTGGAGGCACAACCATACAGCGACCGGGAACGTATGATAACAGTAAATTTGTCGGATGGGCCGAGCAGGAGGAGACGGGACAGAGTTATCGTGCCGACCACGCCTTCGTCGAT
Source organism: uncultured Prevotella sp. (assembly GCA_900551055.1). Classification (GTDB taxonomy): domain Bacteria; phylum Bacteroidota; class Bacteroidia; order Bacteroidales; family Bacteroidaceae; genus Prevotella. The sequence goes on from URUK01000014.1 coordinate 15,408, forward strand.
TTTCAGATTCCAGCCGACGCCCATTGTCTGCCGCTGGTCTATGTACACGGTTACGGAGGTTCGGGCATCTGCTGGCAGATGACCCCTGACGACCGCGACGGATTTGCCACGCTGATGCTGCGTAGAGGATGGAGCAGTTATGTCGTGGATCTGCCCGGACGCGGACGGGCCGGAAGAACGTCCACGACAACAACGGTGAAACCAGTCGCCGATGAAATGTTCTGGTTCGATATATGGCGCATTGGTATCTGGCCTAATTACAATGAAGGCGTACAATTTCCGAAAGATTCCGCATCGCTTTCACAATTCTTCCGTGAAATGACTCCTGACATCAGCGACCATAAACAGGATATCCCGGCCCTCAGTGCATTGGCAAAACGTATCGGGAATCATATTCTTGTCACCCATTCGGCAGGAGGCTTCCCCGGCTGGATGTCAGCTATACAAAATAAGGAAGTGAAAGCTGTCGTTTCGTATGAGCCCGGGGGCTTCGTATTCCCGGAGGGCGAAGTACCGGAACGTATTGACGGACTGACCGGAGGAGTGGCGGGCACGCCCGTTCCGATGGAACAGTTCCGCCGGCTGACGGAGATTCCAATCGTGCTGTATTTCGGAGACTATATCCCCGAAACACCGTCCCAAAACCTCGGTGACGAGAATTGGCGCGTACGCCTGCAGATGGCCCGCAAATTCGTGGAAACAATCAACCGGCACGGAGGAAATGCAACATTGGTCGAGCTTCCCAAAATCGGTATCTATGGCAACACTCATTTTCTTATGCAGGACTTGAATAATGATGAGTTGGCGAGATTGCTCAATGAGTGGTTGACAAAACAAAATTTATGTAATAAGATATTGCCTGACAATTGAAGAACAATGTTATAGAAAATGTTAGAGGTATTCATGTTGTTGAATTTTGCAACCATGGAGATACTGCATGAACAGTTCCATGTCGAGCGTCTGGCTATTTTGGGTGGAGGACATATCAACGGAGGATTTCTGGAAGTCGGGCTGATTGACGAGGTCAGTCTGCTGGTTGCGCCGGAAAAGACGGCCGGAAAAACGGGACTGCTGTCTTTGATGGCTTAGGAGGAGATGAGCGTCTGCCAGTGCCCCTTTACTTGACCGGAGTGGAGAGACTGGGAAATGGAGTGGTCTGGCTACGATACAGGTTACACGATGAATAATCAGTGATATGGGGAATATAAGAATTGGGGTAATCAACAGCCTGACGGAATCCTGTAACTTTGTAATGGTGAGAAACAATATCTTACAAATGGAAGATTTGATAAAACTGTTACATACAGACAACCATTCTTTGGAAATAGCCGATGGCGAGGTGTGTACGTTTGATGACCGGATGATTGCGGTAGTTATGGATAAGATTGTTGTTTCTGAGGGACTTTACAAAGATGAAGCAATCTGCTATATAACGGACCGATACCATACCTCACCACAGAATTATACGCTACATCTTTCTTCAATTGGATATGAAAAGAAATATTAAATAACAGATGATGCCTATGTTACGAAAAATCAGATTGACACTTGCCATTCTATTTTTTGCCGCTATCACCATGTTGTTCCTTGATTTTACCGGGAGCATACATGTATGGTTGGGATGGATGGCAAAAATTCAATTTCTTCCAGCAGTGCTTACACTCAATGTGGGAGTAATGTTAGCCCTTGTTCTTTTGACATGGATATTGGGGCGTGTTTATTGTTCTGTCATTTGTCCTCTTGGGGTCATGCAGGATATTATTTCATGGTTGAACGGACGGATAAAAAAGAAGAAATACCGCTTTTCCTATTCTCCTGCCAAATCCTGGATACGTTATGGCGTACTGATTCTGTTTGTGGCTGCGATAATTGCAGGAATCGGTTCTTTTGTTGCTTTACTCGCACCATACAGCTCATACGGGCGTATTGCAAGTAATCTGTTAGCTCCGATATATCAGTATGCAAATAATCTTTTTGCCTATTTCGCAGAACGGGCCGACAGTTATGCTTTTTATGAAATTTCTGTATGGATAAAAAGTTTACCGACATTCCTTATTGCCCTGCTTTCCCTGATCATATTGGGCGTATTGGCATGGCGTAACGGACGGACGTATTGTAACACCATTTGTCCTGTGGGCACCATACTTGGTTTTGTATCTCGTTTTTCATTGTTCCGTATCACCATAGACAAGGATAAATGCAACGCTTGCGGCCTGTGCTCACGCAAATGCAAGGCTGCATGTATAAACGGTAAAGAACACTCCGTGGATTATAGCCGATGTGTAGTGTGTATGGATTGTATCGGCACCTGCAAGCACGGAGCAATCGGTTATCGTTGGTTTCATAAGAAAAAAACACAAGTTGAACCTGTTAAAGGCGTGGATGAAAGACAGATAGACGACGCCCGCCGTTCTTTTCTGACAGCCTCGGCTCTAATTGCTACGACTGCTACGATAAAGGCACAGGAAAAAAAAGTAGATGGCGGCCTTGCAGTCATTGAGGATAAGGAAATCCCTGATCGTAAAATATCAATTGTACCGCCAGGAGCTTTGAGTACACGTAATTTCGCAACTCATTGTACAGCCTGCCAGCTTTGTGTGTCAGTCTGCCCCAACGGCGTGTTGCGTCCTTCAACCGACATGATGAAACTGATGCAGCCTGAAATGAGCTACGAAAGAGGTTATTGTCGTCCGGAATGTACGAAATGCAGTGATGTATGTCCCGCAGGTGCAATTCGTCCTATTACAACCGCTGATAAATCTGCTACACAAATAGGTCATGCAGTATGGATAAAGAAGAATTGTGTACCTCTTACGGATGGGGTGGAATGTGGGAACTGTGCCCGTCATTGTCCGACTGGTGCGATACAAATGGTTGCATCAGATGCATCTAATCCAGACTCCCCGAAAATACCTGTCGTTAACACTGAACGGTGTATAGGTTGTGGCGCTTGTGAGAATCTTTGTCCGGCTCGTCCTTTCAGTGCTATTTATGTTGAGGGATATACCATTCATCGCAATGTTTAATCTTAACTTAGGATTGTATTATGGAACGGAAAAACAATTATAAAGTATCACGTCGAGATTTTCTTAAAATAACAGGAACTGCAGGGCTTGTTGTTTCTGGATTTACCGCATGTAATAATAAGGGCACTTCCAATAATATAAGTATCTCTCCGAATAAGGATACTATGACTTATCGTACCAACTCAACTACTGGTGACAAGGTGTCTCTTTTAGGATTTGGTATGATGCGTTTGCCTTCAGTGGGAGGACGCAGTGCCCGTGAAGGAAACGAAGAAATAGATCAGGAAATGGTAAACGAAATGGTGGACTATGCTCTTGCCCATGGGGTAAACTATTTTGATACATCTCCAGCCTACTGCCGTGGAGGTTCGGAACGTGCTACGGGAATTGCCTTGAGTCGCCATTCCAGAAAGGATTATTTCATAGCAACTAAACTTTCTAACTTTGCACCTTCCACTTGGTCAAGGGAGGCTTCTATATCAATGTATCATAACTCCTTGAAACAGCTTCAGACAGATTATATTGACTATTTGCTGTTACATGGTATTGGCATGGGCAATGGGATGGAAGAATTTGAGGAGCGATATATTAATAATGGTGTATTGGATTTCCTGCTTGAAGAACGTGAAGTCGGACGTATTCGTAACCTTGGGTTCTCCTATCATGGGGACATTCGGGTGTTTGACCGTCTGCTTGCTGAACATGATAAATATAACTGGAATTTTGTACAGATTCAGATGAACTATTTGGACTGGAGATATGCACAGCAGATTAATCCGAGGAATACCAATGCAGAATATTTGTACAATGAATTAGCCAAACGGGACATTCCTATGGTGATTATGGAACCGTTGTTGGGTGGAAGACTTTCCAATGTTCCTAATAATATAGTATCTCTTCTTAAACAACGTGAACCTGAAAAGAGTGTTGCCTCGTGGGCTTTCCGTTTTGCTGGCTCATTTCCGAAAGTTCTGACTGTACTGAGCGGAATGACAAGAATAGAGCATCTACAGGATAATCTTTTGACTTATTCACCCCTGCAACCTCTGAATGAAGAAGAATTTACTTTCCTTCAGCAGGCAGCTGACCGCATGATGCAGTTTGATACAATTCCATGCAATGACTGCAAATATTGTATGCCCTGTCCTTACGGATTAGATATACCAGCCATTCTGTTGCACTACAACAAGTGCCTGAATGAGGGGAACATACCGGAATCCTCGCAGGATAAGAATTATAGGGAAGCTCGCCGTGCTTATTTGATAGGCTATGACCGGAGTGTACCTCAGCTACGTCAGGCCAGTCATTGTATTGGATGTAATCAGTGTAGCCCTCATTGCCCTCAACGTATAGATATACCTAAAGAACTGCATCGGATAGATACATATGTGGAAAAATTGAAACAGGGACTCTTATAAGCAAAGAATATGGATGAAAAGAAAAAGTTTACTCGCCGTGCTTTTCTTGTCGGATATGACAGAAGTGTCCCCAGATTGAGACAGGCCAGTCATTGTATTGGTTGCAATCAGTGTACTCCTCACTGTCCTCAAAGTATTGATATTCCGTCAGAATTACATCGCATAGACGATTATGTAGAAAAAATGAAACAAAATACGTTATGATGAATGACCTGATTGATTTGCTGCATAAAGGACGGCATTCCCTGGTTGTTGCAAATGGTGAGGTTTGCACATTCAATGGCCGGGGTGTCATTGACCTTTATCATTTAATTGAAGACGATCCGGGATTTATGTTCGGGGCATCAGTCGTGGATAAGATCGTGGGTAAGGCCGCTGCGGCACTGATGGCTTTGGCAAAGGTCAAAGAGGTGTATGCGGATGTCGTCAGTCGGCCTGCCCTTGACTTACTTTCAAAGACCAATGTGAAAATAAGGTACGGAACAGTAGTCCCTTATATTATCAACCGGACTGCTACCGGATGGTGTCCGTTGGAAATTCTTTGCTTTGATTGTGCTACACTAGAGGACTGTTTTCACCAGATAGAAGCATTTTATAAATAAATATAAAACTAACAAACAGATAATACATTATAAATGAAAATAAGAAGGTATTATATATCAATTGCATTGATGGTCCTTGTTGTTCAGACTGGAATGGCCCAGGAACAGAAACGGGACACCCTTGATACAGGTAAGGTATATGAAATCGGAGAGGTGGTGGTTACCGGTACCCGTAATGAAACGGATGTCCGACATCTGTCCCAAACCGTATCGGTAGTGAACCGCAGCAAAATAAACCAGGCCTTGCAGCCATCGCTGCTTCCTGTGTTAACAGAACAGATTCCGGGCCTGTTTGTCACCTCACGCGGAGTCATGGGATACGGGGTGTCAGGTGGTGCGGCAGGAAGTATTTCACTCCGTGGATTGAGTGGCGGAACAGCCCGACTGATGGTAATGATTGACGGTCATCCCCAATATGCCGGCATTTTCGGTCATCCGATTGCTGATGCCTATCAGTCATTCCTTGCCGAACGGGTGGAAGTACTAAGAGGTCCAGCTTCAGTCCTTTATGGATCCAATGCAATGGGCGGTGTAGTCAACATTGTTACCCGCAAGATGCAGGAAGATGGGGTGAAGACGAATCTTCGTGCCGGATACGGTTCTTACAATACACTCGAAACGGAGCTGACCAACCGCATCCGGAAAGGCCGTTTTTCCAGCATCGTTTCAGGTTCATATAACCGTACGGACGGGCACCGTGCAGACATGGGCTTCGAGCAGTACGGCGGCTATGCAAAACTGGGCTATGAAATGACGGACAACTGGAATTTGCGTGGCGATGTGAATGTGACCCATTTCAATGCCTCCTATCCTGGTCCGGTTGACGCGCCGCTGCTGGATGGTGACCAACGTATCACACGAGGAATGACTTCATTTGCTGTTGAGAACCGTTATGAAAAGACTTCCGGTGCCGTCAGCTTTTTCTATAACTGGGGTAATCACTGGATTAATGACGGATATACTCCTTCTGCCGGTGAGGGTCCGCAGGATGACCGCTTCAACTCGCGTGATAACATGATGGGGGTTTCACTTTATCAGAGTACTCAGTTTTTTAAGGGTAACCGTATCACATTAGGTTTCGATTGGTTCCGGTATGGAGGACATGCCTGGAGTGAATATGTGAGCGGAGAGAATATAGGAACAACTTCTGAACTGGTGGATAAACACGAGAACGAACTGGCCGGATATATTGATTTCCGCCAGGACATCGGTTCCTGGCTAACATTTAACGCAGGGCTTCGTGCAGATCATCATTCCCACGTCGGATTGGAGTGGGTACCGCAAGCCGGGCTGGCCTTCCATCTTCCACACGCCATCGAACTGAAAGCTTCCGCCTCGAAAGGATTCCGTTATCCGATTTTGCGCGAGATGTACATGTTCCCGCCACAGAATCCTGATTTGCAGCCGGAGTCAATGTGGAACTACGAGCTGGCGTTCTCGCAGCGTCTGATGGAGGGGCGGCTGACCTATGGCGTGAACCTCTTCTACATTGACGGGAAGAATCTCATCCAGACCCTTCCGAATCCCAACGGCAGCGGTATGTTGAATCAGAACTCGGGAGAAATCGAAAATACCGGTGTGGAGATACAGGCGGCTTACCGCATCAACCGTCAATGGTCGGTGGACGGGAACTACAGCTTCCTGCACATGGAAAATCCGGTCATTGCCGCTCCCGAGCATAAACTGTACGCCGGAGCCAATTTCTCACATAGACGATGGAATGTGTCCACCGGAATACAATATGTTGAAGGACTCTATACTTCGGTTGGCGAGAATGAGAATAAAGAGAATTTCGTACTTTGGAATCTCCGTGCTTCTTTCCGCGCATGTAAATGGTTAGATATTTGGGCGCGTGGTGAGAACCTGCTGGCGCAGAAATATGAAATCAATGCCGGCTATCCCATGCCGGGAGCAACGGTTATGGCCGGATTTAATTTGAGCTTTTGAAACATTTAATACGTTACAAATATGAAAAGTAGTTTTTTAACCATGATGTTTGCAATCTTGTTTGCCACATCAGGTTGTGCCCAGGCACAAAACGAGCAGGAGCCATCCCGGCCGGAAACACCTACGACAGAGGAGAACCTTCCGAAGGTATATTTCTACAAAGAGATTTCCTCGGAGAATCTGGTGAAAATCTATGAAGCTCTCGGACGAGAAGTCAAAGGCCGGGTAGCCGTAAAACTCTCGACGGGTGAACCGGGAGGCCACAACTTCCTGCAACCGGCTTTGATCAAAGATCTGGTGCAAAAAGTAAACGGTACCATCGTAGAGTGTAATACCGCTTACGGCGGAGGTCGTGCCAATACGGAAAGCCATCTCAAGGCAGCTGCCGACCATGGGTTTACGGCCATCGCTACGGTTGACATCATGGATGCGGAAGGCGAAACGGAGCTTCCGGTAACCGGGGGCAAACACCTTACCCGCGATATTGTGGGCAAGAATTATCTCAACTATGACTTCACGATTATCCTATCCCACTTCAAGGGCCATGCGATGGGTGGATTCGGTGGAGCTATAAAGAACATGTCCATCGGCATTGCTTCGTCCAATGGCAAACGTCTGATCCACTCCGCAGGAACCAGTACAACGAGTTGGGGTAATCCTGCGCAAGACGATTTTCTGGAGTCCATGGCAGAAGCCGCCAAAGCAGTTGCAGACCATTGTGGAGAGAACATTTTGTATATCAGCGTAGCTAACAACCTCTCGGTAGATTGTGATTGTGACTCTTCACCGGCAGATCCCGAGATGGGCGATATCGGAATTCTTGCTTCTCTTGACCCGGTTGCTCTTGACAGAGCCTGTACCGATTTGGTACGTTCATCAGAGGATCACGGGAAAATCCATCTGATTGAGCGTATTGATTCACGCCACGGGATGCATACGCTGGATCATGCCGAATCACTCGGGATGGGAAGTCAGAAATATGAATTGGTTGAACTTGATTAAATTATTATTTTATGGAAGCAGTAATTAAACTCTATTCATTAGGGTATAAACAAGCGAAAACGTATTTGGCAGCTGCGCTTTTCACCTTGGGGAATATGATTGTCCCCCAGCTTTGCCATACGGTTCATATGGGAGGTCCGACCTGGCTGCCTATCTATCTTTTCACATTAATAGGCGCTTATAAATATGGCTGGCGCGTCGGCCTGTTGACTGCGATAGCCTCACCATTGCTCAATTCCGCACTTTTCGGAATGCCTGCACTGTCTTCATTACCGGCTATTCTGCTTAAATCTGTCTTGCTTGCAGGAATAGCAGGATATACGGCACATAGATTTCAAAAGGTATCTGTCTTTCTGATGCTCGTGGTGGTATTGGGTTATCAGCTATTAGGAACATTGGGAGAATGGCTGTTGAAGGGAGATTTTTATATGGCATCACAAGATTTCCGTATCGGCATTCCGGGGATGCTCATACAGATCTTTGGTGGATGGTTTGTTATTAATTATTTAATTCGTAAATAGTTATGATTACCCCATTGTTTATTGGCGGTATTGGTATGCAAGAGGTGCTGCTAATCGCCTTAGTTGTATTACTATTCTTTGGAGGGAAGAAGATTCCTGAACTAATGAAGGGGATTGGAAAAGGAGTTCGCTCATTCAAAGAGGGCATGAACAATATGGAAAAGGATATTGAAGAAATAAATCAAACAGAACAAAAAAAATAATCTTATGGCTACAAGTTCGGCTACACAGTCATTTTGGGATCATCTTGATGTATTGAGAGTTGCTATTATGAAGATAATCGCAGTCTCTGTAGTATTCGGAGTTGTAGCATTTTTTTTCAAGGAACAACTGTTCGATGTAATCCTTGCTCCCAAGCAGTCGGATTTTATTACTTACCGTGTGTTCAACAAGATTTCATTCTGGGTTGGCGGAGAGTCAGAAGCCTTTATGGTCCGGTTGATAAACACCGGTTTGGCACAGCAGTTCATCATTCATATGAAAACGGCCCTTTGTGCAGGGATTCTGTGTACGTCTCCGTATATACTGTATCAACTGTTTCGATTTGTTTCTCCTGCCTTATATGAAAATGAACGCAGATACGTCATGCGGGTAGTCGGAGGTGGCTATGCGATGTTTGGTATTGGAGTGCTTGTTAGTTACTTTCTGATTTTCCCGCTGACGTTTCGTTTCTTGGGAACCTACCAAGTAAGTAGAGATGTGGACAATCTCATTACGCTGGATTCTTATATCTCCACCCTTATGTTGATGTCACTAACCATGGGGCTTGTTTTTGAAATACCGATTCTTTCGTGGTTGTTTGCAAAACTCGGTTTCCTTACGGACCGTTTTATGCGTCGTTACAGGAAACACTCACTCATCATCATCCTTGTTGTTGCAGCCATTATAACACCTACGTCAGATGTCTTTACACTATTATTGGTCGCATGCCCGATGTGGCTCTTATATGAGATGAGTATTTTAATTGTAAAGAATACTTTAATTCAGAAAAATGAAATTACTGCTAAAACATAAGGTTCTATTTGGCTATGTCATTCTTTTGGCGGTCATTGGTAGCATGGCCGCCATTTTGATATATGAACGGCGGCAGATGCGCGAAATTGAGGCTGAAACAGCAAACATAAACCTTGTACGTCGTGGTATCAACACGGCTCATCGCCGTATTACGGGGCTCGCCACATTGGGTGAGGGTGTGGTAAATTGGGACAAAGCGGACTATCTGTACTATCGTAACCGCCGACTTCAAGCCGACAGTTTATTGAACTCGCTTAAACGACACTGCCATGAATATGTACGCCCGGAACAGATAGACACTCTTCGTGCTCTGCTTGCTGAAAAGGAGACACACCTGTTACACATAATGGAAATGTTTGAACGGCGAACTGAAGCGGACAGCGTGCTGGTAAACCAGTTGCCGGAAGTGGCGAGGCGTGCAACACATATCCGTACCATAGAACAAAAGAAAAAAGGGATTGCAGGATTCTTCGGAAAAAAAGAAGAAATACAAGTAATGCCATCCCAAAAAGAACTTCATGATTTCAGTGACAGCCTGATAGCAATACATCAAAGGCAGGCAAACGAAATGGACATTTATGCCGACAGCCTGCGTATGCGCAACAGGGAATTGAACAGGACATTGAACAAGCTGATAAACGACCTTGACGAACAGGCACAGACTGCCTTCTCACAAAGAGAGTTAAAAATGGCAGAAGCAGAGAAAATGTCGTTCCTTTTAATGGCAGGAGTAATCGGCATGGCCATCATCCTGCTCATCATTTCGCACCTTATCATCATACGTGACCTCAACCGCAGGGAAAGGGACAAGGCTGAACTGGAAGATACGGCAACACAAAACCGTACACTCTCCGACATGCGCAAGAAAATAATCATCACACTTTCCCATGACATACGAGGACCTCTCAATGCCATCAGTGGCAGTGCTGAACTGGCCATGGATACTCGTGACCGGAAACGCCGCAATGCTTATCTTGGAAACATCCTTGAATCATCCCGTCATATCACCCGGCTTGCTAACAGCCTGCTCGACCTCTCCCGTCTGGACGATGCAAAGGAGACCCTGAATGAAATACCTTTCCATCTTGAATCCTTTCTGGAAAGTATCGCTGAAGAATACACACGTAAGGCAAACGACAGAGGACTGATGTTTGACAAGACTTTTATTGATTGCGTTATCACCACCCTTGGCGATGCAGACCGTATAAGGCAAATAGTGGTAAACATTCTGGAGAATGCCTTAAAATTCACTCGTATGGGGCATATCAAACTTCATGCAAATTATAAAGATAGTACTCTTTATGTACAAGTCAGAGATACTGGGATAGGTATGGACGAGAACACCATACAACGTATTTTTCAGCCTTTTGAACGGGCAGCCCCCAGTTTAGATCCAGACGGCTTCGGATTGGGACTTTCTATTACAAAGGGATTGGTGAACCTATTCGGAGGAAGTATATCGGTTTCGAGCCAGGTCGGTAAAGGTAGCGAGTTCAAGGTGGAAATTCCACTTAAGCATACTGATGAACCAGCAAAAGACGAATCCAAATCAGATGTAGGAATTCTCAGACTTCCACGACGAGTTATTGTAGTTGATGACGACCCCATACAGTTACGTAACACTGTTGAAATGATGGAACGGAATGGTATTTCATGCCGAGCTTGCACCAATGCCCAAGAAGTAGTCAGGGCATTGAGAACCGGAGAATACGATTTACTATTGACCGATATACAGATGCGTGGTACGGGAGGTTTCGACTTGTTACATCTGCTACGCCTCTCCAATATAGGAAACTCACAGACAATCCCTGTAGCAGCAATGACTGCCCGTAATGACGGTGACGCAGAGCTCTATATTGAAGCAGGATTTGCCGGTTGTATCCACAAGCCGTTCTATACAAGAGACCTGCTTGGATTTCTCTCGTCACTTATTGGACACGACAGAACTATGGATGATAATCATTCTCCAGATTTCGAGGCACTGTATGTCACTACGGGAGACGAACGCTGGACCTTGGAGACTCTTATAGAGGAATCCTGCAGGAACAGTGCGGACTTGCAGGATGCTTTGAGTCAAGAGAAGCCCGATCAGAAGTGGATATGGGAAACTCTGCACAGGATGTACCCGATGTGGGAGCAGTTGGGAATAGCCCATGAACTGGAACCGTATAGCGATAGACAGTATGCGGAAAATACGAACGAGTCAACATTCCGCAATGATGTGGAAAGAATTATCAGAAGAATAGACAGACTGATATCTGAGACAAAAAGCCGATTATCAGAAATGGACGGATATAATTAAATGAAAACATGAATGAAATACAGAATACTAATAGTTGAAGATAACATCATGCTTGCCGGGCAACAGAAAAAATGGCTGGAAAAATCCGGTTATGAAGCAGAGATAACAATAGATGAACCAAGAGCACGAAAACTGCTCAAGAAAGAAAGTTTCGACCTTGTGCTGTCAGACGTACGCCTACCAGAAGGAAACGGTATATCTTTGCTCGAATGGATGCGGAAGGAACGGATGGATATTCCTTTCATTATCATGACCGGATATGCTTCAGTACCGGGTGCTGTGCAAGCCATAAAACTGGGAGCCAAAGACTATCTGGCCAAACCGGTACAGATGGATGAATTGCAGAGACAACTAAAAGATATTTTCCGTCCCAAATCCGTGATATGCGACCAAAATAAGGATTTGCTCCCCAGAAACAGCCTTAAGATGCAGGAGGTCGAACATCTGGTCAGTACAGTCGCTCCATTTGACATTTCTGTGCTCATACTTGGGCCTAACGGTGCCGGGAAAGAATCGGTGGCACAGCGTATTCATTATATAGGAGAGCGGAAAGATATGCCGTTTGTCGCCGTGAATTGTGGGGTCATACCCAAAGAGCTTGCACCCTCCCTCTTTTTCGGGCACATAAAGGGAACATTTACCGGTGCCGACACCAATAAGGACGGATATTTTGAAATGGCAAAAGGCGGGACACTCTTTCTAGATGAAATAGGAACCCTGTCTCTGGACGTCCAAGCCATGCTACTGCGTGTTTTGCAAGAAGGCACATACATCCCCATAGGTGGTAACAGAGAAAAGCGGGCTGATGTAAGGATTGTAGCCGCCACCAATGAAGATCTCCAACTTGCAATACAAGAAAAACGATTCAGAGAAGACCTATACCACCGGCTATGCGAGTTCGAGATAGTCCTGCCTTCCTTACATGAATGTCCCGAGGACATTCTGCCATTGGCAAACCATTTTAGGAAGAAGTTTTCTGGAGAACTGAAAAGACCAACCGAGGGTTTCAGCCCAGAAGCAGAACAACTGCTTCTCACTTACCGTTGGCCGGGAAACGTACGGGAGCTACATAACAGAATAAGAAGGGCGGTACTCATGACCAAACAGCCAGTCATTGGGATAACCGACATAAACATTAAACCAGAAGCAACAACTGAAGAGATCAATCTTTTCCCTGAGAATGATGCGGAAGAGAAACACTCGATAGTACAGGCTTTAAAAATCACACGTGGAAATCGCAAACATGCCGCAGCAATGCTACACATCGATCCCTCCACACTATACCGTAAAATGAAAAAATATGGATTAAATAGTAAATAACAGACATTTTACATCCCTATAAGGAATAAAATGCTTATATTTGCAGATAATCGGAAACCTTACGGTTGGATTTCCGATTAAAAACATAAGAAAAGTAAATCGGCGGTGCTTGAAGCTTTGCCGAATGTTACAACATAAGTCGCAAGACGTCTCAGGTAGAAATCTGGTAAATTTCAAATTGTAGAGACAATTGCGTGTAGCTTATGCTATATCCTATAGCGTGAGCTCATGCATGATTCTACAATGGGCTTACCAGAGCCTCTACCTGATAGTGCGTGAGTTTCACGCTTTTCATTTAGAGGAAAAAAGGTATGGCCAAGTTACAGGTTTTAATAGCAATGACATTAGATGGTTCCATTCCGGCAGAGGACGACCCATTATTGCAATGGATGAGAGACAACAAGGACGGATTTTCATACGGGCGCGACAAATGTACTCGCCGACTCTATCCGGGTTATCCACTTGTGGATCTCATGTGCGAGAAAGACATGTCAGACCCATCCATCCTTTATCAAGCCGAGATACATGACGAAGAAAGCATAGAATTTTTGCGTGGTCTCTCTGTTTATCATCTCATAGATGAAATGATTATTTTCCTATTTCCTTCCACTCGTCCGAACCACAAATCCGTCTCAAAATATTTACCACGTGGAGAGTGGAAAACCGTAAAATCCAAAACATTCAAAAACGGGATTTGTCGTCTGGTTTATTGCAAGGCATTGCAATAAGGCATTGCAACATATTGCATTTGCAATACTTCCATCAGTCTCATTTTTATGGGGCTGATTTTTTATTTTCCTATTACTCAATGACTTGTCATGCTTTTATGTGGTGATATGTTCCGTTGGTCTATGTTTTGGCCTATATCATAATGAAACCTGTTGCGCAACACGGTGTAAAAAATGGAATTATTACACTAAAAACAGAATTCATTATGATACAGATAGACCGGGAGACATTCCAGATGATGCTCCATCAGATAATGGAACGGTTTGACAGGATAGATGACAGACTGAACCGCATGAACAGGCAGACGGCCGCCCTTGAGGGCGACAAGCTGCTTGACAACCAGGATATGTGCGAACTCCTTGGTGTTACCAAGCGTACACTTGCACGCTACCGCCAGAAGAAGCTCGTCACATACTACATGATTGACGGACGTACCTATTACAAAGCTTCGGAAGTCCAAGACTTCCTGAACAAAAAGGGAAAGGTGCTGCCGGCGAGAATAAAAAAGGAACTCGGTATTCAATCCTAACAAAACGGCAGTATGGAAATTATATGTATAGACAAACGGACATTTGACGAACTGGTTGTCCGATTCAGCATGATAGAGAAAAAAGTCACCGGTATATGCAATCCGGCTAAAGACGCGGGACTGAAAAAATGGATGGACAATCAGGAGGTATGCGGGGTTCTCCGCATATCCAAGAGAACGCTTCAAGTATATCGAGAGAAAGGGCTGTTGCCTTTTACCCGGATCAAGAACAAGTTCTTCTACAAGCCGGAAGATGTGCAAAGCCTGTTGGAATCAAGTTATCACCCACAAAAAAGAAAACCATGAGTTACGATCTTATAGACAGAAAGGACCAGCGGATTGATACTATTTTCAAAGGGCTGGAAAACATGGAGCGCATGATAGACGCAATACGGACGGCTCCAAGGCCCGCATTCCACGGTAATTATTTCCTCACGGACGAGGAACTTTCAAAGCTGTTGAAAGTAAGCCGACGTACCTTGCAGGAATACCGGACCCTCGGTGTGATACCTTACTATCTTGTGCAGGGAAAAGCCCTTTACAAAGAGTCAGACATACAAAAAGTTCTTGACGACGCATATAAAAGATGCAGGGAAGAACAGCGATGGGTATGAAACAATACAAAAGAAACGGCCTCGTTACAAGGTCGTTTCTTTGTTATAAGTCAGCCGTGCAGATTTTTTGTACGTTTTCCGATACTCAAATCCTCTTCATAAAGATTAAGATTCCTATTTATTTGGGATCTCCTCAGACGTCTCATATCTTCATCCACCTTCTTGTCGGTTACGTGTGCATAAATCTGTGTGGTGTCAAAACGGCAATGTCCCATCATCTTGCTGACGGTTTCAAGAGGCACTCCAGATGAAAGGGTGATATGTGTCCCGAAATTATGTCTTGCCTGATGGAATGTCAGATCAAAACCGTAAACCTTGCCCAATTCTCTTGTAAGCAGAATAAGGTAATTCCGCTGGTACAGATTAAACACTTTGTCACCCTGACGCTGATTCCTATACTTTTCGATTATCTTCAATGGTATATCAAGCAGACGGACGGAAGAAAGTGTACCGGTTTTCTGGCGGTGGATATGGATCCACCAGGAGCCGTCTTCAGACTGAGTAATGTTATTGACAGTAAGATTTTTCAAGTCTATATAGGCAAGACCGGTAAAAGTAGAGAAAATAAACATGTCCCTGACAAACTGCAGCTGAGGTTTCTTCACGGGAGTTGATAGCAATGTCTTCAAATCCTCAAGTTTCATGTGGCGGCTTTTCCTTTTGGGCAGTTCCGGATGCAGGCGGCAGTAGGGGTCCCGAAGTATTGTTCCCTGACTTACGGCACGCATGGTCATCTTCTTCAACCTGTAAAGATGTTCATGCACGCTTTTCGGGCTTAAATTCCTGTCTGTCCTGAGAAACAGTTCAAAATCATCGTAGAAGACGCGGTCAAGATTACGTAGCAGGACATCCTCTGTGCCACGTTTTTCCTGGACAAAAGCCGAAAGATGCTTGTATGAACGCAGATAGGACTCATAAGTCTCCTTTATCCTGTCTATTCCGACACGTTTTTTAAATTCCTCATTATGCTCCCGGAATAAAGCCAGGAGTGTAAGCGGTTTCTGGCCGATTCCCATCACGGCATTCTTTATCTGTTCTGCCGTGATGAAACCAAGGCTGTTCTTTATCCGTCTGTAATGCTCCCTGATTTCTTTGGTTAAATCATCGATGGCCCGGTTGACGGTAATGGCGTTCTCACTGCGGCCGTCCGCCCGTCCTTTTTCAGGATTCCAGATGGCCGGATTGACGGATACTTTCGTTCCTATCTGTTCCCACTTGGCATCTATGCTTATCTTGCAAAGCAACTGGCACATTCCGTCCTTGCGGACTTTGGTGCGGTTTATATAAAACAGTATCGCAAATGTACTGCGACGCTTGATTCCTGTGTCGTCTGTATTCTTTTTCATAATTTCATTTTTTCCGGTTATTAAATGACCACTGAAAACCGTTCGGATATTTTTTTATTCAGGGTCCTTGTATCTGCATCAATCTTGTTATCGGTAACTTTGGCATAAATCTGGGTTGTCTTGATTTGCCTGTGTCCCAGCATCTTGCTGACCGTTTCCAGAGGAACCCCATGTGAGAGCGTAATTTCCGTAGCATAGGTATGTCGGGCCGCATGAAAGACCAGTTTACGCTCTATGCCGCAGAGTCCAGCAATCTGCTTCAGATAATGATTCAGAGAACTGTTGGAATACATGGGAAGGAGTTTCCCTTCCGGAGCCATATCCCGGTACTTCTCTATGATGTGAAGCGGAAGTTCCATCAGGGGAATCTCAAAATCCACCCCGCTTTTTTTTCGGGCACTCTTTATCCACCACACTCCGTCTTCCGCAAGGGACAGATTTTCATCTGACAGAAGGCACATGTCAATATATGAGATTCCTGTGAAGCATGAAAAGAGAAACAGATCCCGCACATGATAAAGAGTCCGGTTATGCATAGGCGTAACCATGATGCGGTGCAATTCTTCGGAAGTGAGATATTTCTGTTTTGGCTTTGGACGGGCCAGTTCATAGCCGATGAACGGGTTGGCCGCAATTATGCCGTCAGCAATCGCCTCACCCACAACAGTCTTCAACATGACTGAAAGATTGACGATAGAGGATTGAGAAAGATTACATTCAGAACGCAAGTACAACACGTATTTCTCGATAAAGGAACGGTCCAATGCCGTAAAGGGAAAATCTGATAGCTTGTATTCAGTTTGGAGAAAACTGACCACATGATTGTAAGAATTACGGTAGGCATATAATGTTTTCTCTGTCCGGTTAACACCTACACGTTTCTCAAAATTCCGCATGAAATATCTGTAATAGCTCAGCAGGGTTTCTTGGCCTGAAGCCATACCCAACAACTGATGTTTGACTTCCTCAGCGGTTACATTTTCGCGGACGGCAGACAGTTCGGTATATATACCAAGAGCCGTAGCACGGATTTCATCAAGTTTGCAGTTGATTTCTCTGGCCGCAACACTTTTCCCACATGCACGTCCTGACGACCACAATGACTGTGGCACACGAAACTTTAAACTGAAAGCCGTTTCAGAGTATCTGCCAATAATGAGCCGTGCCATTACGGGGCAATTTCCCTTGGCATCGGACTCGCTCTTTTTGAGGTAGAACGAAACCTTTACATCTGTCTGATTCATAATCTGTTCCATTGTTTGCAAAGTTAATGGAGACAGAGTTTATTATCGGCATGTCAAATATCGTCAGAAATAGACAAAGATGGCATCATTGACTTCCGTATCCTATATTTTTCATTTACCGAAAAAAATAAGTATCTTCGCTGAGCCAAAATGATGGAACTATGTTCTTTACGGACGGAACAGAAGTGACTATTCAAACGGATTAATGCAACCGGAATGGGCAACGGATAGGTAGCAATTTTTCTGCTTAACTATTCAAAAAACGGCTTTAAAGCACATATTAAGGAATATCGAATAATGCTGCGTATCTTACTGAAAGCCCAATAGTTTACATTATTTTTCCTGAATCCATCCATAATCGGGCGAGTTTCAGTATATTTGCACTGATGAAACGAACTACTGCGATATTGCATGTAGCCGCCGCGCTGTGCATGGCTTGCCTCTTCAGCTGCGGCGACGGAATGAACCGCGAGGCGGAAATAGCGGCAATCGACAGCATTGCCGACACCGACGCACCGCGCGCCTTGGCGCTTCTCGACAGCATGAAGCCGCACATGGCAGGGGCGACGGAGGCCGAATGGAGTCTGTATTCGCTGACGCATGTCAAGACGGAAGACAAGGCTTACATCGAGCACAAGACAGACACAGTGATGCTGCGGCTCATAGATTACTACGAGGAAGAGGGTGACAAGAGCCTTCTGCCTCAAGTTTATTACTACGCAGGTCGTGTGTATTACGACATGGACGACTACGACCGCGCCCTGCCCTACTTCCAGAAAGTGGAGGAAATGACCGACAGCAGCTCCACCTTATATTATAAGGCGCAGGCTCAGATGGGCTACATCTTCCTTTACCAAGGGCTGTATGAAAAAGGATTTAACGCCTTTTCAAAGTCTTATAATATATAATAAGGCAAAAGAAAACAAATCCAGTCAGGCTTTCGCCCTATGCGGAATGGCCAACTGTCTGCAACGGATGAATGACTACAAACAGGCCATGCAGTATTTCAAACAGGCGTTAATACTTGCCCGTGAAAATGGCGACAAATCGTATGAAGCTGACATCATCGGGCAAATTGCCAACAATTATTACTATCTAAAACAATACCGCATAGCCGAAAAATACGCCCAGCAAGCATTGGCTGGTGTAGACAGTACAACCGCCCGGCCAATTTATGCCATCGCTGCAGACATATATAATAAGATAGGCAAAGAAGACTCTGCCGTCGTTTTGTACAACAAGCTCTACGCTTTGGACGACGTTTACGCGAAATACAGCGCAAGCAAACGCCTCGGGCACTACTACCTTGAGCACAAAGACATGGCAAAGGCCGCCGTATTCCTTGACGAATATGACAGATATACTGACTCCATCCAAGCGATAACACAGACGGAAACAGTTGCAAAAATAGATGCAGTTTATAATTATAACATCAGGGAAGAGGAGAACGAAAGGCTGAAAGAAGAAATAACAACAGGCAGATACATAATTGCAGTGGCGGCAATGCTTGTCATCGCCGCAATACTTGCAGTGCTCGCTCTTATGCAATATTCAAAGAAAAAGAGGCTGGCCGAGCGCATGAAATACGAGAACGAGAAGCGTTATCTCAACTCGTTGTACGAGCAAAGCAGCAAGTTCATCAGCGACAACAACAGCAAGATAGAGGCGCTAAAGCAGGAACTTGCAGCGTCGGCAAGCAAAAACAAGAGTCTTGCCGCAGCCCTGAAGGCCAAGGAGGAACAGCTTAGCAACCTCAACATGATGGCCGAAATAAGAACGAAGAACAGGGAACTGGCCGCCGCCGGATTGGAAAATTCAGACATACGAACCAAGATTTTCACATTATTAAACGACAATACGACAAGCGAATTCGGTAAAAAGCTCTCCACTGAAGACTGGCAAAGCCTCGACAAAGAAGTAAACAGCCACTACCCGGAGTTCAAGGAACGCATATCCGAACTGTGCAAAATAAGCGACTCGGAGTATAAAGTTTGCTTGCTCCTAAAAATAGAAATCAAGCCAATAGACATATCAATCTTGACCTCTAAGACAAAAAGCGCAATCTCGGTAATGCGCAAGAGGCTGTATCTTAAAGCCTTCGGCAAGGAAGAAACGCCCGAAAAGTGGGACGAGTTTATCCGCTCATTATAAGGCACTTACGCCCGACTGTCAACCGTTTTGTAAACCGGAAAAACCATTTGTCAACTGTTTTGTCAACTCAAAAATTTCCGTTTCATATCCGTTCGCTATAATTTTGCCGCCGAAACCAAAATTAACGGATATGAAACGGAACCTTTTATTATTTTTTATCGCTGCATTCTCATGCAACATTTGTATGGCCGACATTTTCAATATCAGGCTTTACAACACTTGTCACAGTAATAATGACAATGTTAAATTAGGGAAACAGGAGCGTTCGCTTACACTAAATCCATCTGCCTGTTACGACACCGACACCTATTATCTGACGGTAGCTTCGCCGATAATGATGTACGATGCGCACATCAGAATTACAAACGGAAGCGGCGAAACCGTGCTTGACGAATACACGGACATACCTAGAACAGGCGTCGTTTTACAAACAGGTGTATCACTTGACGGCGGTACTTACACGCTCGAAATAGAGTGCGGCGATACTAATTGGTATGGTTACATTGAGTAACTGTGCCGCAAACTTTACCTAAAAACAATGAATGCCGGTTAACGACTATATCTTAAACTAATAACTAAAACCAAACCTAACAATGCTTAAAACTATTATTTGTGCAGCCGTACTGATGCTATGCGCATCAGTGTCAGCACAGAACGCAACCGAACAGCGTTCAGACCGTAAAATCATTGAAATCAGCAAGATTGTAAGACTAAGCCCGGAGCAGGAGGCGGCGATACGCAACGCCTACGACGCTTACAACCTTACGGTTGACTCCGCGCTGTATGTGGAGCAGAACCCGGTAAAGGCTTCGCGCATGAAATACGCCGCAAACAAAACTTTTTACAAGGCAATGATGGGCGTGCTGAACACCGAACAGCGCAACAGGTATATCCAAGTAACGTCAGTTCCTGACGTGGAGGCAAAGACGGAGTATAACATCAGTCTGCTGCGCGAGGGCGGCGAGTACACCGAAAGCGAGCTTTCAAGCATGAAAAAGGACATTTTCAAATACCTGATGAGGGAAAAGGTGGTCTACATGCGCGACAAATACGACGTAGCGAAGCAAAAAGACAACATCCGCCGGTTGAAGGAGACACAGCCGAAAGCCATGAAAGAGAGCAACATCATCGAGAAAATGAAGGTGCAAGGACGGCTGAAAAACGGCAAGATGAAATGGTAAACACATATTATTTAAATGAAGAACACTGAGCAATGAAAAAGATATTTACACTAATTCTGGCAGTGACGGCCATTGTTCCGGCAATGGCCCAGAAGGAGGTTTCACTCGACACCATCAGTACGAAGACCCAACTTAAATGGGCATACCGCTATATAAACGGTGTAAACGCCGACGTAAACCTTAAGAATGCGGCAAAAATATACATGAACCTTGCACGACAAGGCGACATTGACGGCATGCGCGAGCTTGGCCGGATGTACCTTTACGGCATAGGCGTAGAACGCAACTGCCGCTACGCAGGACGTTTGTTGAAGCGTGCAGCCGAGTGCGGCGACGCAAAGGCGATGTGCCTTTTGGCGCAGATGTACCAGCAGGCATTGGGCTTCAAGCAGAATTATGAAAAAGCGTATTACTGGTATAACATGGCCGCAAAGAAGGGTTACGGCCGCGGATATTACGGAGCAGGCTACATGTTGTATAAAGGTCTTGGCATAAAGCAGGACTATGCCATGGCCGAGCAGTATTTCCTTAAAGGCTCGGAGCTGCGCAACGCCTCTTGCGACTACATGCTTGGAGGCTTATACATGAGCGGTTATAACGGTGCGCCGGACTATGCCAAGGCCGAAAAACACCTTAGCCGCGCTGCAAAAGAGGGTCACGGCTGGACGTTGGACATGGCGAAACACGGTGTGATGGACTCGCTGAAACAAGCCCGTATGAGACGTATGGTAATGCCGATGATGATGGCCGACGACACCGCTCCACGCACAATAGCCGATATTGACAGCCTGATAACCGAGCTTCCGGTTGACACCTTGGCAGGCGGATGGACCGGAACGGTGTACACATGCGACTGGTCGGGACAGGAAATATTGAAAGAAGAGCCGATAACTATCGAAATAACGCCGCAAGACACGCTGTTCGTCGCCGAATGGACGTTGGGCGACAACGACGGTGGGATATTCGCACCGACCGAACGCCGCGGCGCGTCATGGCGCATAACGAAGCCCGGCGACAATGAGGAAGGCCGCAAATGGGTGATACGGTCGGTGGCCTTCGGCCTGTCAGATGCCAACACATTGTGCGCCCACCTGCGTTGCATCAACATGAAACACTATGAAAAGCGCAAGCCTGCATTCGCCGTTCTGCACAGGAACGAGCCTATAACAAAGCAGCAATACGTGCCGTTCAGGATTATGCAAGTTGACCCGATGCCAGTTACCAGCGGCTCGTTCAACGTTACATTGCAGGCCAACGAAGCATGCACAGTAAGCGCAAGCATCTACAGCGCAAGCGGAATGAAGGCGGCAGACTGCGGCACAATGAGCATCGACAAGGGCGAGAACACACTGCATCTCAACGCGGCTCTCACACCGGGACAGTACATCCTGCACATCACAGGCAACGGAGGCAGCGCGTCGACCACGATTATATGGCAATAACATGAAAAACATCTGAATTACGAAAGATTAACAATGAAAAAACTTATGATATTCTTTTTGTCGGTACTTTTGCTGGTGCCGACAGGGGCACGTGCGTGCTGGGACGAAGACTGGGACGACTATGAAGACACCGGAAGTTGGGATGATGACGACTGGTATGACGACAGCTGGTACGACGATGACTGGTACAATGACGACTGGTATGACGATGACGACGACATCGCGTGGGAAGGCGACTTGCCGGGAATAGATGTCTATCCAGACGATGATGAATGGGATGGAGATGTAGTATATGATGACTTCAATGATGATACAGAATGGTTGCCTGATTTAGTCGTTACACCTGACGATGATGACGACTACGACTGGGGCCTCGACGAAGACTGGTGGCGTACCGAAGACAGTGATGATGATTACTCCGATAATGACGACGACATCCAAGACTGGGGCGATGATGACGACAACGACTCCAATTCCGGGGGAAACAAGCCAGATGAAACAACCGACCCTGAAACTGAAGGTAACAAAAAGACAGCAGCCCAAATCACAGATGCGGCAAAAAACGCTGTGGTTGAAATGATTGCAAAACACGGCAAGAGTATGGCGGTATGCAACTATGGCGTAAACGCCATGTTCAAGAGCCTGTTTGGAAAAAACGATTTAGACGGGAAAAGAGCAAATGACATGGTAAGATATTGGCAAAACAACCCCTCACATTGGGAACAGATATCTGTATCACAAGCACAGCAACTTGCAAATGAAGGATATTTTGTTGTTGCAGGCTGGATTAATCCCAGTGGAAAGAGCGGTCATGTCGTTGTAGTTGTACCAGGTGAAGAATCATATAGTGGTATGTGGGGATGCGATGTCCCGACTGTAATGGATACAGGACAGAATAAAAGAACATCTGGTACATCTATTGCATACAGTTTTGATAAACGGAAAATAAGCGGAGTAAAGTTCTTCAAATATAAATAAGTTAAATATGAAAAAGATATATTCACTATTAATTGCTGTGATTTTAGTAAATGTAACATCAACCGCGCAAGAGCAAGTATTTAATACAAGCTCTGACGGAAGTATTATTGTAAAATCTAAGTTTATCGACGAATTTGATAATTGGCCATACGAAAACACGACCCCTTACATCTTAAAATTCAGCGAAACTATTGGCATAATACCACAATTCACAATAAACAAAGATTTAACACTCCAAAAGAATACGATAAACAAGTCTGACTTGAACAATTCCATAGCATTAAAAATGCGTTATACTATAAAAGGTTTGAGGTATAAATGTTGGACTGACGCAGACCCTGGAGATTTCAATGTTATAGAAATATTGTTCAATAATGACACTATACTGACACTTAAGTTTGACAATGGCTGGGACAATATGTCAACCGATTACGGCTCATACACGTCGAAGTTTTGCGGTATCGAGAAGTTGGGAGACAATACTTATGCCGCAATATTCAAAGGTATTGACATTATGAGCCAACCGCCTTACCTGACAATTGTCGTGATGAAAGACGGCAAGGCAAGCTTGGTATTCAACAAGCCGATGATTATCAACTCTATAAAGACAAACTCCGACGGTACAAAAACGTTTGACTTACAGGAGAACACGGTCGAGTGGATTGACGAGAACACGCCTGCAAACAGCCCCATTACGCATACAATGACGATAAAAGACGGCAACATTTACTTCAAGTAAAGGCTGCAACAGGTCATAGATACAAGCAAACAACAAGGCGGAGAAGCCCCAACAGCATTCCAATCCGCCTTGTTTCACCTATTTATATATATCCATATAAACACGCTACGATTAAAAACTACAACCATGAAAAAGGCTTTTACACTATTACTTGCAATGTGCGCAGTCTTAGGCTGCGCCGCGCAGACATTCAAAATGTCGCAGCTAAAGGGCTGCAAGTGGGTCAGTTACGAACTTGACAGGGAAGTAAATACCATTTGGTTTACGGACTCAGCTTATTACGACGAGTCTTTTTACACGACATTAAACAAAACCGCAACGTCTAAAATGCCATTCTATTTGTCAAACACAATAGAAAAAGTGTTTGACGAGTCGAAAGTAGGCACTAACACTTCTGGCAAATACCTTATTGTGAAAAGTGGCAAAGCCAAGCATGGCTACAACTTGGTTGTATGTGAAATTATGGGCATAAGCTGCACTACCCTCTCCATAAAGTACAACGTTTATTCAGCTAAACCAACAATCGGCGGCGTCAAATTCGTGCAAAACTTCACAAAAGTGCAAAGCATGGCATCAACGGCGCAAGAACAAATATTCAGCGTCAATGATGACGGCTCTATCGCCGTAAAACCTGAATTTATAGAAAGCATAGACAATTTTCCGAAAAACAACACAACGCCTTACGTACTGAAATTCAGCAAAACGGCAAATGCCATGCAGCATGCGGCGTTAAACGACAACTATATTGTCAGAGGATTGAGGTATAACGGATACACCGATGCCGACCTCGGCGACTTCAACGTAATAGAAATATCGTATGGCAAAGACACGCTTTTTACCTTGAAATATGATGACGGTTGGGAGAACATGGCTGAAGATTGGGGTGCTTACACATCAAGTTTCTGCGGTATAGAAGACTTGGGCAACAATACTTTCGCCGCGATATTCATAGGAGCAACGTTGGCTAACGAGCCTCCTTACCTGACTATAATTGCATTGAAAGACGGCAAAGCAAGCTTGGTGTTCAACAAACGGATTGTAATAGTAAACATAAATACAGCTTCTGACGGTTCAAAAACATTCGATTTACAAGAAAACTTTTCAGAACCAATAGACGAAAACACGTTTACAAATCCACAAAAACACACCTTAACAATAAAGGATGGCAACATTTACTTCAAATAAAGACTGCAATACAGCAAGGCTGAAGAGGCTTTTCGTCCCCTCTTCAACATTGTTTTACCATTTTTATATATCCATATAAAAGGCACAACTACCCAAAACGACAGTCATGAAAAAGACTATCATACTATTATTTGCACTGTGCACAGCTTTTAGCTGCGCTGCACAGACATTCAAAATGTCGCAGCTAAAGGGCTGCAAATGGGTTACTTATGATCGTGAAAAAGAAACAAATACGATATGGTTTACGGACTCCACGTATTACGATGAGTCATTTTACCCGACATTAAATAAAACAACTACAATAGAATTGCCTTTCTATTTGTCTAACACAATTGAGAAAGTATTTGACGAGTCGAAAGTAGGCACTAACACTTCGGGCAAATATCTTATAATAAAAGAGGGCAACGCAAAGTATGGATACAATTTGGTTGTTTGTGAAATTATTGGTATAAGCAATACCAATCTTTCGATAAAGCACGGAATATACACGGCAAAAAAGAAAATTGGCTTTGCAAAATTCATACTGAATTTCACAAAAGTACCAATCAACTCGCAAGCTCTATAAATGACAACAAGAACACTTACCACATTGCTCCTTGCTGTATGCACCGCCGTCTTATGCTGTTGCGGCAACAACAATGAGAAAAGATGGCAGACTGATGGGAGCAACAAGGACTGCGGCAACTCGCTGTTCTCAACCTCTCTTCTAAGCGGAACAAGCTGGACAGCCGACCTTTCGGATGATGAACGCATATATAAAATCTCATTTACAGATACAACATACATTGCGAGAACCTTTTATTCTGCCACAAAACACGACTATTTGACTACTTATTCATATTACCTTTCAAACGCCAAGCCTCGACAATTTGACTGGACAAAGGTAGGCAATGATACAAGTGGCGATGTCATCGTTTTGTATAGCAAGACCTCAAAAGACAGGAAGATGACAGCCGACAAACTGTTATTCATATCGCCTCAAAAGCTCATCCTTTTGTTTAATGATGTTGATACGGTTACTTTTACACGAGAATAAACCACAGGGAAGCCCTTTGTTCCGGCTTCATGGAAAAACATATAGTTGGGAAAAAACACATCAGAAAAAGAAAACATAACACATGAAAAAGACTATCATACTATTATTTGCAATGTGCATAGCCTTAGGCTGCGCAGCGCAGACATTCACAATGTCGCAGCTAAAGGGCTGCAAATGGGTCAGTTACGAACTTGACAGGGAAGTAAATACTATTTGGTTTACGGACTCAGCTTATTACGACGAGTCTTTTTACACGACATTAAACAAAACCGCAACGTCTAAAATGCCATTCTATTTGTCAAACACAATAGAAAAAGTGTTTGACGAGTCGAAAGTAGGCACTAACACTTCTGGCAAATACCTTATTGTGAAAAGTGGCAATGCCAAGCATGGCTACAACTTGGTTGTATGTGAAATTATGGGCATAAGCAGCACTACCCTTTCCATAAAGTACAACGTTTATTCAGCAAAAAGAACTATCGGCGGCGTCAAATTCGTACAAAATTTCAAAAAAGTGGCGGACAAGGAGCAAGGTTCGTCAGCGCGAAAGCAGGAAAAACGCAAGCCGTAGGGCAAATACATCGTCCGTACGGATATGCAATCATGATTGCATATCCGCCGATACGAAGGAGAGATCGATGAAAAACTGTTAGGCAAAACGGCACGGGCGTTACAATCACGCACGGCGGACGGCAGGCAGGATGCAGGTTGTAAGCAAAACCGCAGGCTTATGTTTCAATTGCAACAGGTGGCCTTTCAGGCTGTAAAAGACGGTCTTTTGCACTGCAAAAAGCCATGTTTTACAATGCAAAACATAACATACGGCAAAACATACAAAAATAATAACATTAAAAAAACGAAAGGAACAGGACAAATGAAAAAGGCATGTTCAATATTGATTGCAATGTTTTTTACCAGTATGGCATCAATGGCACAAGAGCAAGTATTCAGCATCGGAACCAATGGTGACATAGTGACAAAAACCAAATTCATTGAAGAACTTTATTCAGGCAATTACAACAACGTAACGCCTTATGCCTTAAAGTTCAGCGAAAAGATTGATGCCGCATCACACACCGCCATCAATAACGACTTGACAAGCGGCAACAACGGCTTAACAAACATCAGTAAAAGAGCAGCAAACAGCCCAAACGCAAACAAGACAACAACCGCAATCCCGCTTTATACGGTGAACGGCTTGAGATACAAAGGCTGGGACAATGAGTCGGGCGACTTCAACGTAATAGAAATATCGTATGGCAAAGACACGCTTTTTACCTTGAAATATGCTGACGGTTGGGACAACATGTCAACCGACTACGGCTCATACACGTCGAAGTTTTGCGGTATTGAGAAGCTGGGCGACAACACTTTCGCCGCAATATTCAAAGGCGTTGACATTATGAGCCAACCGCCCTACCTGACAATTGTCGTGATGAAGGACGGCAAGGCAAACCTGGTGTTCAACAAGCCGATGATTATCAACTCGATAAAGACAAACTCCGACGGTACAAAAACGTTTGACTTACAGGAGAATACGGTTGAATGGATTGACGAAAACACGCCTGCCAACAGTCCCATTACGCATACAATGACGATAAAAGACGGCAACATTTACTTCAAGTAAAGATCACAGCAGGCAGTAATGACAAATAAACGACAAGGCGGAGGAGGCTCAACAGCATTCCTATCCGCCTTGTTTCACTTGTTTTTATTTATCCATATAAACACACTACAATTAAAAACTAAAACACATGAAAACGGCTTTTACTATCTTGATGACACTTTGCGCGGCCATCGCAAGCGCGCAGGGCGTTGACACTGAGACGCTTAAAAGCGGGCCGTGGAGGGCTACCGACATGGAATACCTCAACAAGAACGGCGGCTTTCTGCGCACGACCTATACCGACTCGCTCTGCATTACCGACATATCCCTTTACGAGGGAAGCGACACGGTGCATGTGGAGTCGTATTACTATCTGACCGACAGCAGGCCAAAAGCGTTCGACATGGCTATGGTTGGCAAACCGGCACGGGGCAGATACATCGTAACAAACGAGCGGAGGCGCACGCTGGCAGACCCCACTTGGTTTTATAAGCTGATAGTACGAGAGGTGTTTGAGGCCGCAGAAGGCTGGTTCGTTGTGAGATGGGACGACAAGAATGTATGTACGTTTGAGAAAATGTAAGACCCTATATGGCAAAAACTGTAAGGCAAAACGGCACGGGCGTTAACAATCACGCACGGCTGACGGCAGGAAGGATGCAGGCTGTAAGCGAAACCGCAGGTTTGTGTTTCAATTGCAACAGGTGGCCTTTCAGGCTGTAAAAGACGGTCTTTTGCAAGCCAAAAGGCCGCCTTTTGTCGTGCAAAAGGCGGCCTTTCTCAAACAGCTCGATTATAAGGTATTTACAAGGTTGGGAGCGTTTGTGTCATTGCCCGGTGGCGTTCAGGTATTCACGCTTCTTTATCTGGTAGCCGGCGTATGCCTCGACGTATGCCGAGCGGCTGTTCTGGTACAGCGTCTGCGCCTCAAGCAGGTCGCTCATCGTAGCCGTTCCGGCACGGTAGTAGTCGTCGTGCAGGCGCAGGTTTTCCTCCGCCTGTCCGATTGACTCTATGGCGATGCCGATTTGCCGGTAAGCGTCGTTCATGTCGTTCCACTTGTTCTCCATGTTTATTACCAGCAGCTGGCTGTTGTCCTGAAGGGTGTTCTCGGCGTTGCGCACGGCCATTTTCTTCCTTTTCATGTCGTGCGAGCCGCCCCACCAGCCCGACAGCGGTATGCTTATCGTGGCGAAGCCCACCCACGAACGCTGGCTCTTGTCAAGGAAATCGTTGTAGAGGTAGCCGCCGCCGATTGCCACTTGCGGCAGGTTTTCGCCCAATGACAGCTTGTATTGCAGTTTGTTGGCCTTCACGTTCTGCTCCATCAGGGCGTATTCGGCGGTGTTAGCCAGCGCAGCCGACGGCTCGGCGTATAGTGTAAGCGGCGATTCGGGCAGTCCGCCGCTCATGTCGGCCTCAACGTCTATGCTGTCGCCGGAGTGCCCGGTGTACTGTGCCAGCAGCCGCTTGGCCGTCGTCAGCGCGTTTTCAAGCGTTATGCGGCTGCTCCGTGTCTCGTTCTTGCGCAGGCTGACCTGCAGCAGGTCATTCCTGTCTGTCACTCCGGCGGCCACTGCTGCGTCGGCGTCCTTGGTGAACTTGTCAAGCTGCCGCTCTACGGCTTCAACCGTTTTCAGCTTCTCTTTCAGCATGGCTACCTGCCAGAAGTAAGTTTCGGCGGTCAGCACCACCTCGTCTTGCGACATGCGCCGTTGCAGCCGACTCGTCTGCACGCCCACTTCGGCCAGTTTGTTGGAGTTCAGTATTCGTCCGCCCGCGAACAAGGGCATCTGCGCCGAGACGCTTCCCGATATTCCATTTTTGAGCAGCCCCAGCTCCATTCCACCGCCCATGCTCATCTGTATAAGCTCGTCGTCGGCCATGAAGCCCATGCCCATGACGCTTACGGTGGGGAAATACTTTGTGAAAGCCTGCTTCTTGGCTTGCCGTGCGGCCTCAACGTCGTTGGCGGCGTTCTTCATCTTCACGTTATGTTGCAGCGCGTCGCTGACGCACTGGTCTACTGTCATCATGCGCTGCGCCGCCATTGTCGAGGCCGTAAGCAGCGCGGCAAGTGTCAATATGGTTGTTTTCATCGCTTTTTTTACTTAATTTTCTAAATTGAATGTCCACAAACAGCCCATAAACAGTCAAGTACGTGTTTGCCAATAAGGCATTTGTCTTTAACTTCTTAGCGACCGTAGGGAGCGGTAACTCCTTTAACTCCTTTAACTTCTGATGAATGGGAGCTTTGCGGACATTCATCTTTCAAGTCATGTTGTCATTGGTTCTCAATAGCCTCCACACGCTTGCGCCTCTCCGTTGTGCCGCGGAATATCAGCAGGTAGGCGGCCGGCAGCACGGTAAGGATGAACAGCATGGTTATCAGCGTGCCGTAACATATCACCGTACCCATGGGCATCCACAAGCCGCTTCCGCCCAAAATCATCGGTATCACGCCCATCGACGCTGCGGCGGAGGTGAGGAATATGGGGCGCATTCGGCGCTGTGCCGAGTGGTAGATGGCCTCTTCGGCGTGCATGCCTTCCGTTGTGCGCAGCTCCTCTGCATAGTCGAACATTATTATTCCGTTGCGCACAAGGATGCCCATGAGGCTCACCACACCCAAGATACACGTTATGCTGAGGTCTACGCCCTGTATCAATATGCCGGCGGCGGTGCCGAACAGGCAGAGCAACAAGCTCGCGAAAATGAGCGCGGCGATGCTGATTTTGCGGAAATGGAACAGCAGTATGAAGAAGATTATCACCGCCGCGATGGCTAATCCGCCAATGATTGAGGGCATCTTTTCAACGCTTTGTTCCTCTTCTCCGCCGTAGCTGACGGTTATTCCTGCCGGAATGTTCATCTTGTTGACGAGTTCTTTCACCTCTTTGGTAACGTCCATGGCGTTTGTTCCGCGTGTGATGTCGCTTTCAACGGTCACCGTGTACACGCCGTTGCGCCGCACAATCTGCCCGTCTTTCCATGCAGGGCGCACGTCGGCAACCTGCCTAAGCGGCACAGTAGCCAGTCCTCCGGCTGCCGGTATACGCTCGTCGGCCACATCGGCGTTGGTCGCCCGGTCGGCCTTTGTGCCTTTCAGTACCACGGGTATGCCGTCGTCACCCTCCCACACGGTAGCTACTTTAGTGCCGCTTCCATACCTCATGGCCAGCGTGGACTCGACGGCAAGGTTGCTTACGCCGAGGCGCGACGCCTCGTCTTCTTTCAATACGATGTCGCCCGAGGCAAGAGGCTCGTTGCAGTCGGTGTGAACCTGCGTCAGTCCGGGTATGTTTTTCATCCCGTCGCGCAGCTTCCCAGCCTGCGCCTTCAGCGCTCCGAAGTCCTCGCCGCTGAGCCTTACCTCCACCGGATATACCGCCTCGCTGTAGCTGAGCTGCTTGAACCTTACTCGTGCGCCGGGAAAATAGTCGCCGTATTTCGGCGTGTATTCGTCCAAAAGCTCCTCGGTAGCCTCGATTCCGGTGGTGTTCACAATGAACTGTGCATAGTCCGTGCCGGCTATTTGCGGAGCGTATGCCGTGTGGAAGCGCGGCGACGCGCATCCCTTGAACGACGTTACGGACACCACGCGGCTGTCTTTGCGCAGCATGTCCGCCAAGCTGTCGGCCACTTCCGCAGTGCGTTTGACAGACGTTCCGGTAGGAGTGTATATCTCAACGGCGAACTGGTTGCGGTCGGCTGCCGGCATAAGCTTCTGCGGAACGTGTGCCATCATCACCACGCCTGCCGCTATCGACACCACGCCGAGGCCTACCGTGACCTTGGGATGTGCGAAACAGACGTCCAACAGCTTGTTGTACGACTTCTGGAGGAAGTCCAGGAAGGAGAACGGTTTGCTGCCGTCGGCCTTCGTCTTGCCCTCCATCGGCTTGCGGATGAACCAGAACTGCATGAACGGCACAAGCAGAGTAGCCACCAAGAGTGAAACCATCAGCACGATGGTGACGCCCCACGGGAACATCACAATGAAGTCTTTGAACATTCCCGTAAGCGTTATGAGGAACGGGAAGAACGTCACCGTGATGGCAAGAGTGGCCGAGAAGATGGACTTGAAGAAGTGGGTTGTGCTCTGTATTGAGGCGTGCCAGCGCGATTCTCCCGTGCCCAGAAGCTCCAGGTAGTTGTCGATGATGACGATGGAGTTGTCCACTATCATTCCGAGCGACATTATCAGCACCGCGAGAGTTACCGTGTTAAGCTCTATTCCGAACGCATTGAACAGTCCGAGCGATATGAATATCGTTATAGGAATTGTCGATGCGGCAACGAGAGCCACCCTCATGGGCAGCAGGAGCATGACGACGATCACCACGGCGACGATTGCTATGAGCAGCTCTTCAAGGAAGTTGGCCACGCTGTCGCCAACAACCTTGCTCTGGTCGGTGATGCGGTAGATGCTGACATCTGCCGGAAGAGTCTTCTGGAAACCTGCCATCACCTTGTCGATGTCGTCGCCCATCTTGACAATATTCTGCCCTTTCTTCATCTCTACGCTTAGAAGTATGCACTTCGTGCCGTTGTTCGTGATGTATGAATCAGGCTCGGGATACTCCCGGCGCACGTCGGCCACGTCCTTCAGGCGCACGTTGTCGCCGCCGGGCGAGGCGTAGACAATCATCTGCTGGATGTCATATACCGAGTTGAGCGACTTCTCCACGTAGAGCGGCTGCACGTAGTCGTCGGTCTTAACGCGGCCTCCGCTCGTGGTGAAGCCCTTTTGCATGAGGGTGAGCATGAGCGTCTTGTCGCTCAGGCCGTAGTGGCTCAGACGCTCGTTGTCAAGATATACGGCTATCTGCTCATGCCGCATGCCGCTCACTGTCATACGTCCCACGCTCTCGATGCGGCGCAGGCTGTCCTTGAGGCAGTCCATATAGTCGTTCAGTTCGCGGTAAGTCTTGTCCTTGCTCTCCATCGTTATGAGCAGGGCGGAGGTGTCTCCGAAGTCGTCCATCACCTTGATGGCGAGCACGTTGCCCGGCAGTTGCGCCTTGAAGTCGGCCACACCGTGCTTGAACTTGCTCCAGAACTCGTCCTTGTTGCTTACGTCGTCGTTGAGTTCCACCTGTATGTAGACTATTCCGTCGCGGCTTTTCGAGAAGGTCTTGGCCTTCTTCACCTCCTTGTAAGTGAAGATATAGTCCTCCAGAGGCTTTGTTACCTGCTCGGCCATCTCGTCCGACGGCACGCCGGGGGCTACCGCCACGACGATGCCCTGGCGCACGGTGAAGTCGGGAAACTCGTTTTTCCTCATGCCCGGCAGACTGTATATGCCGAAGGCTACGAGGCAGCTGAATATGAGGATGACTATCTGCCTGTAGTGCATCGCCAATTCAACGAAGTTTCGTTTGTTTGCTTCCATTGTTTTGTTTTTTAGTTGACAAGTGACGAGATACGAGTTGACAAGGTGGTTTGACTTGCCGCTTGTCTGCACGTCCCTTGTCCCTTGTCGACTCGTCTACTTGTTACTTGTCTGCTTGAAAATCAGAATTCCACCTTCATTCCTTCGCTTACTTTCTGCGCCCCGGCGGTTATCACAAGGTCGCCGTCGGCCAGTCCGCTCGTGACCGTTACGCCGTCGGCGGTGAAGTCGCCGCAGGTTACGATGCGCTTCACGGCCTTTCCGCCTACGGCGAGCCATACAAACTCGTTGTTGTTTTCGTCAACCTGCACAATGTGAGCTGGCAGCACGCATGTCTGCCGCGTGTTGCCGCCGTCCAGCGTCACGTCGGCCACCATGCCGGGCAGCAGCTTCCGCCCTGCGCCGGGCAGGCTGATTTTCACCTCGTATGAGCGCGACAGCGGGTCGGCGGCCACGCCTTTCTCCGTGACCGTGCCCTGCATGGAGGCTCCGCCGAGTGCGCTGACGGTGACGGTGGCCTTCTGTCCCATGGCGATTTGCGCCATTTCGTTCTCGGGAACAGATATTTTAACCTTCATGCGGCCTACCGACACGAGCTTTGCCACCTGCGTTCCGGCGGAGACGTTCTGTCCCTTTTCGGCGAATTTCCTTGATATTACGCCGCTGAATGGTGCGTACAGCCGGCAGTCGCGCAGCTGGCGTGCCGCCACCTGTTCGGCTGCGCGTGCGCGCTGCAGCGCTGTTTGCGCCTCGACCCACTTTATTTCGGGCAGGCTTCCCTTGCCGTGCAGCTCCTCCATGCGGTTGTATGCGTCTTCGGCCTGTGCCAGCGCGGCACGTGCGGCGGCGTGGTTGTTGGTCAGCTGTTCGGCGTCGAGCGTGGCTATGAGCTGTCCTTTGGCCACGCGGTCGCCCTCGTTTACGAGCACACGGCTGACAGTGCCGGCTACGGCGAAGCTCAGCAGCGAGCCGTTCTCTTCCTCAACAGTGCCCGAATAGCTGGCGGTGCGCGCCGCGGCGGCGGCCTTCACCTGCGTTGTTTCCACTTTCACGGCCTTGCGTCCTGCGTCCCGGCCTTCGTCTTTCGTGCCGCACGCCGTGAGCATTACAGCTGCCAGCGCCAGCGTCAATGATTTGTAATACTTCATGTTTATGTCCTTTTGTTTGAATTTTGCCGCAAAATTATATCCTTTTTCGCTTTCCCCGTGTTCCTGAAAAGCAGTGTTAATGTTCTGTTTTGGAACGAAAGGAAAAGCAGGACATAGCTGTTTGACTTTTGGACACGCTGCATCCGCATGCCGTTTTACCGTCATGCGTGCAGCATGTCACGACCGCTTGCCATGCAAAAGGCCGTCTTTCGTCTTGCGAAAGGCCACCTTTTACACGCTGAAAGGCCATCAATTGCACGCCAAAAGGCCGTCTTTTGCAGGGCCGCAGCAGCAGGCTGCGCAAACGCCTGGCAGCCAGGACGTTGCGCGACGGACTGCAAACAGCCTCACACGGCGCGTGACGCAAGTCGCGTCACGATGCAGTTCCGGGTCGCACACCTTATTTATACATGTCTAAAAGTAATGTCTTAATTTTCTTAAATGTTACCTTTGGGAAGCAGTCTGCGACTTTTAGACAACGCCTTTTCCGACAAAAATTCTTTTCTTTGCAGGCAAAAAAGAATATGGATATAAAGAAAGTAAGACTTGACGACTATGAAGTGCGCGAGTTTCTGACGCACAGTAACGGCAAAATAGCCGTTGTGGACGAGCTTGGAAGCCTTGACATCAACAATGCGACCAAGTTTGAAGGCGTGTTCGTCATACTGTGCCAGGCAGGGCGGCTGACGCTCAACATCAACGGAAAAACTTATAACGCGCATACCAACGACGTATTAGTGTGCATGCCGGAAATCGTCACGCAAAACGTGCTTGTAAGCACAGACTTCCGCTTTTGCAGCATGTTCATTTCGTCCGACTACGCTTTCAACACGCTGCCCGTGCAGGCGAAGGGATGGAACGCGAGGCGTTTTTTTGAGGAAAACCCCATCATCTCGGTTTCCGAAAAGGAGGCAAAAATGTTCAGCCAGTATTGCATGCTGATAAAATCGAAGTTCGAAGACACCGACAGCCGCAACCGCGACAAGATAATCGACGCGCTTATCCAGGCGTTTATCTACGACTTCGGCAACGCCCTTACCCGCAACATATCCTACGAGCCGCGCCCGATGTCGTCGGCCGAAGACATCTTCAACAGGTTCATCGTCATCCTTACACAGGCTTATCCAAAGCGGCGCAAGGTGGCGTATTACGCCGACAAGCTTAACATCTCGCCCAAATACCTCTCCGTGGTGTGCAAAAAGACGTGCGGCAAGAACGCCTCGAAAATAATCGACGCCTGTGTGGTGAAAGACATCGAGGCACTGCTCAAAAGCACGCGGAAGTCGGTCAAGGAGATTTCAAACGAGCTGGAGTTCCCCAACACCTCGTTCTTCGGCCGCTACGTAAAGAAAAACCTCGGCTGCACTCCCAACGAACTGCGCCGCAGGCTCAACGGTGTGGGCGAATAGTTTTTCAATTCATAATACACAATTTATAATTCATAATCGGGCTGCGCGGCGTGAAATAATGTGTGATTTTTGCCGTACCGCACCGTGATGGAGATAAAGTGTATTTGCAAAAGATGATTGAAAGCAGTGACATTTTTCAACGTTTGTTTTGATTTCAGCACCGATTTTGCTATCTTTGCTCCAAGTAATCATATACAAGGACAAATCATTGATGAGCAATTTCAGTTCAAGGCAAAGCAAGGCGGACAATGCACGTGAACGCGACCATCAGCGGCGTGACAGGCTGGCAGGGTATTTTTACGACCTGTCGAAGCTGAGTTTCGCCGGCTTGGTGATAGGTGTCATAACGCCGTTATTTACGGACGAAGGTGCCGGAACCAATGTTTTTGTCATTGTTATAGGATTGGTGCTGACCGTATTGTCGGCCATGTTGGCTAATAAAATATTGAGGTGACTATGGAAGGGCTTGGACTTGTGTTCACTGTAGGCGTGATTGTGGTGGGAGGAATTTATCTTTGGACATACACAAAGCGTGGAAAGAAATGGCTTGAAAACCTTTAAGCGCTTTTGTAATGTCTCCACATTACATAGACGTTCTTCTTCCCGTGCCGCTTGACAGCACGTTCACTTACTCCGTTCCGCCGCAGATGGAAGGCAGGGCGGAGCGTGGAAAGCGTGTGCTTGTGCCCTTCGGACGCAACAAGAGCTATGTGGGCATAATCATAAAGGTACATGACACGAAGCCCGGTTTTGCCGTAAAGGACATAAAACTGGTGCTCGACGATGCTCCCATTGTCACTGACGCCCAGCTCGAACTGTGGCGGTGGCTGGCTGACTACTACATGTCGGCAGCCGGTGACGTGCTTCAGGCCGCGCTGCCGGGCGGACTCAAGGCGGCTGACGCATACAAGCCGAAGACCGAGACGTGTCTCGCCCTCGCGCCGGAGTTCAGGAACGAGCGAGCCATACACGTGGCTCTTGACACCTTGGGACGTGCCGAAAAGCAGCGCAAAGCATTCGCCTGCTTCCTCGCCATGAGCAGCTGGGACACGATAGAGGGCGCTTCCACACACGAAACTTTGGCGGAAGTGACGCGCGACGAGCTGATGAACACCGCCCACTGCACCGCTGCAACACTGAAAAGCCTTATAGACCGCCGCCTGCTCGTGGCATACGAGCGAGAGGTAGGCCGCCTTAACCACGGCGGCGAGCCGCATCCTGAAAACATAAAACCGCTCAACGGGGCACAACAGGAAGCCTACAACAAGATTGTCTTTTCGTTCCTGAAGAAGAATGTGGTGCTGCTTCACGGCGTGACTTCAAGCGGAAAAACCGAAATATACATACACCTCATCCGTCAGGCATTGGAACGGAAGCAGCAGGTTCTTTACCTCCTGCCCGAAATTGCGCTGACGGTGCAGATACGGCAGAGACTCCAACGCGTCTTCGGCGACCGCCTCGGCATATACCATTCAAAGTACTCCGATGCCGAGAGAGTTGAAATCTGGAAGAAGCAAATGTCGCAAAACCCTTACGGAGTAATCCTCGGTGCGCGTTCCGCAGTGCTCCTTCCGTTCTCCAATCTCGGCCTTGTCATCATCGACGAGGAGCACGAAACGTCGTTCAAACAGCAAGACCCTGCACCACGGTACCATGCACGCTCGGCGGCGATAATGCTCGCCGCCAAGGCCGGAGCAAAGGTTCTGCTCGGCTCCGCCACGCCGTGCGCCGAGACATGGCACAACGCCCGTACCGGCAAATATGGCTACGTGCGCCTTGACAAGCGCTTCGGCGACATGCAGATGCCCGAAATCAACGTCGTAGACATAAAGGACTTGCAGCACCGGAAGATGATGAACGGCCCGTTTTCACCGCAGCTTCTCGTTGCGATGCGCCGCGCGTTGGACAACAAGGAACAGGTAATCCTCTTCCAGAACCGCCGCGGTTTCGCCCCGATGATTGAGTGCCGTGAATGCGGATGGACGCCAAGATGCGAGGCGTGCGATGTCTCCCTTACCTTCCATAAAGCCCTCGGACAGCTCACCTGCCACTATTGCGGCCGCACGTATGCCGTGCCCGACGTGTGTCCTTGCTGCGGAAGCCGTGACCTCCGGGGACGAGGCTACGGCACGGAGAAGGTGGAGGACAAGGTGATGGAGCTTTTTCCGGAAGCCCGTGTGGCGCGTATGGACCTTGACACGACGCGCACCCGCAACGCATACGAACGCCTGATAAGCGACTTTTCGGCGCATCGCACCGACATACTCATAGGCACCCAGATGGTAAGCAAGGGCTTGGACTTCGACAAAGTGTCGGTTGTCGGCATTCTGAACGCCGACTCCATGCTCAATTATCCTGACTTCCGGGCTTATGAACACGCCTTCACGATGATGGCGCAGGTGGCCGGACGCGCCGGAAGGAAGGGCAAACAGGGTCTTGTCATACTGCAGACGAAAAGCCCGGAGCTGCCCGTTATCGGCCAAGTGGTGCGCAACGACATGGAGGGTTTTTACTCCGATCTGCTCGAAGAGCGGCAACTGTTCCGTTATCCGCCGTTCTACCATATAATAAATGTATATCTCCGCCACAAGGACGAGCCTGTGGTATGCGCGGCGGCGGATGCCCTCGGCACGCTGTTGCGCCAGTGGTTCGGCACCCGTGTGTTAGGTCCCGACAAGCCGTCGGTGGCGCGCGTAAAGGCGATGAACATCCGAAAGATGGTTGTAAAGCTTGAACTTGGCATCGACTTGGCCAAAGTCCGCCTTTACCTTAACAAGGGAAAGTCCGCCGTTTTGCAGGACAACAGGTACAAAACGGTGACGGTTTATTTTGATGTCGACCCATTGTGAGTTAAGAATTAAGAGTTAAGAATTAAGAAAATATGCAGAACTTGTACAACGAGGCATATTTTCTTAATTCTTAACTCTTAATTCTTAATTTTTTCCATCTTCCTTTTTCAGTTCTGGATAGCTGGTGCGTGTGTGGTAGATTGCCTTGAGGCGGTCGGTCAATACCTGCTTTGCCACGGCGATGTCGTGGAACGTTATGGGGCTGTATTTGAAGAAACCGTCGGCCACCTGCTGGTCGATGAGCTTGTTGACAAGTGACGAGATGCTCTCCTCGGTGTGCTCTTTCAGCGAGCGTGCGGCGGCCTCCACCGTGTCCGCCATCATCAATATGGCCTGTTCCCTGGTAAAGGGGTCGGGTCCGGGATAGGTGAACAGGGTGTCGTCAACAGGCTCGTCTGGGTGCTCGTTCTTGTAAGATATGTAAAAGTACTTGGTCTTCCCAGTGCCGTGGTGTGTCTTTATGAAATCCTTGATTACGCCGGGCAAGTTGTATTTCTCGGCTATCTTCAGTCCGTCGGTCACGTGGCTGATAACCACTTGGGCGGCATCTATGCGCTGCATTGCGTCAAGAGGATTGGCGCCTCCCATCTGGTTCTCGGTGAAACAGGCAGGATTTCTCATCTTGCCTATGTCGTGATAGAACGCTCCCGTGCGCACAAGCTGCGCCTTCGCGCCTATTTTGTTGGCTATTTCGGCGGCGAGGTTGCCCACCATTACCGAGTGTTGGAACGTGCCGGGGGCCACCTCGCTAAGGTCGCGCAGCAGCTTCTTGTTGGTGTTCGACAATTCTATCAGCGTGACGTTGGATATGAATCCGAACGTTTTTTCTATGACAAGCATCATCGGGTAAGCGAAAAGCAGCAGCACGCCGTTGGCTATGAAGTACATGTACATGTCGTGGTCCATGGTGAGGATGCTGTTGTCCTGCATCAGCTGCAGCGCGAAGTAGATGGCCGAGCTGCCGAGAGTCACGAGCACGGCGGTCTTGAATATCTCGGCGCGTTGCGACAGTTCGCGCAGCGAATAGATGGCGATGATGCCGGCCACAAGCTGCACTATGATGAACTCGTACTGGTATTTCACGGCGGCGGCGCAGATTAGCACCATCGTGACGTGCGCCGTGAAGGCCGTGCGCGAGTCGAGGAACACGCGGATGAATATGGGCGTTATGGCGAAGGGCAGCAGGTAGACGCTCAGCACGTTGTGCGTAATCATCAGTGAAAC
This sequence comes from uncultured Prevotella sp., assembly GCA_900551055.1. Taxonomy (GTDB): domain Bacteria; phylum Bacteroidota; class Bacteroidia; order Bacteroidales; family Bacteroidaceae; genus Prevotella. The sequence goes on from URUK01000014.1 coordinate 55,365, forward strand.
GAACACCGGGAAGGCCGTTATCATGACGTAGAGCATGGCTATGCTGCGCGGTTTCTCGAAGTAATCCTTGCGGAACAGGCGCAGGTATGTGGTGAAAAGGAGTATCAGCGTGCCGACGAACAGCACCTGTCCGGCTATCGTCGAGGGCACTGCCGTGGCGCTTGCGCTGCGCCGTTTGGTCTCTTTTTCAAACGAGTTCAGCACTCTGTAAGTGTAGTCGTCGACAATCTCTCCGCGGTCGATTATCTTCTGTCCGCTCAGCACCATGCCGCTTGCGAGGGGTATTGAGCTCAACAAGTCGCTTACCTCCGTCTCGCTTCTTTCCTTGTCGTATTTCAGGTTCGGCTGTATGTATTCGTTGAGGTTGCAGTGTACCAGCACCTGTTTCTGGGCTGCGATTTTGGGGTCGGAGAACAGCCGTTCATACGCGGTCATGGTCGAGTAGAGGCACATTATCTCTATGTTGGTGGCGTTCTTGCCATTGACAATCCTCACCATGTGCATCGTGTCGCGGCTTATTTCTGAGTATTCCGGGGCGTTCATGATGCCCGCCTGGTAGAGGCGGTGCAGCCGGTCGGCGATGGTTGCCACGTAGCCGGGCGCCAGTCCCGGTATGCCGTCCTTGTATTTGTCGAGGAACTTGGCTATCTGCTCCTTCTCCACGGCGGCGTCATAGTTGTAGTAAGGCTCGAAAGCTTCCGTTATGCTGTCCTGTTCCTCCTTTATGGTGGCCTCGGTCTTGTATATGGGGAAGTCGAACTTGGCTATCAGCGAGCCATACATCCAGGGCTTGCCTACATCGTATCGGAACTGCGGACCGCTGTTGCGCGGCAGGAAAAACACAATGATGCCTACTGTCACCATCACCAGCAGCGTGCATGCCAGCCACCGGCTCCAGGGCTTTCCGCCTGTATTGTCGAACTTTATCATTTTGTCTTGCGTTGTATTCTTGCCCTGCGAAAATACTAAAAAAATATTCCACTTTGGCAAAAAAACAGTAATTTTGCACAAAAAATCAAGTGTATGGGGGCTGACTTGCGACCGGCTGCATTCTGCCGGGCCGCCGGACGCTTTCCAAAAGGCGGCCTTTTGCAATGTAAAAGGCCACTTTTGCAGGCCAAAAGACGGTCTTTTGCAAGCCGTAGGGCAACGCGCTGACTGTCAATGGATTACGGTTCGCTGTGAAAACGATGCCTCGTCAACTTGTCACTCGTCACTTGTTGACTTGTCATTCGTGCCTTGTCTGCTTGTCCCTCGTCACTTGTCAACTATTAAAGACATGGAAGAAAGAAAAACAAGGGTGCGCTTTGCACCCAGTCCTACGGGTGCGCTCCACATCGGCGGAGTGCGCACCGCGCTGTACAATTACCTCTTCGCGCGCCAGAGGGGCGGCGAAATGGTGTTCAGGATTGAAGACACCGACTCCTCGCGCTTCGTCCCCGGGGCGGAGGAATACATCATCGAGTCGTTCCGCTGGTTGGGCATCAAGTTCGACGAGGGCGTAAGCTTCGGCGGCTCACACGGCCCTTACCGCCAGAGCGAGCGCCGCAGCATCTACAAGAAGTACGTCGACCAGCTGCTCGCCGACGGCAAGGCGTACATCGCCTTCGACACTCCCGAGGAGCTTGAGGCCAAGCGTCAGGAAATAAAGAACTTCCAGTATGACGCCCACACGCGCCACATGATGCGCAACTCGCTCACCATGCCCAAGGAAGAAGTTGACGCCCTCATTGCCGACGGCGTGCAGTACGTCGTAAGGTTCAAGGTTGAGCCGGGCGAAGAGGTGCACGTAAACGACATGATACGCGGCGACGTGGTTATCAAGAGCGACATCCTCGACGACAAGGTGCTCTACAAAAGCGCGGACGAACTGCCAACTTACCACCTCGCCAACATAGTTGACGACCACCTGATGGAAATCACCCACGTAATCCGCGGCGAGGAGTGGCTGCCCAGCGCGCCGCTGCACATGCTGCTCTACCGCGCCTTCGGATGGGAAGCCACCATGCCGCAGTTCGCCCACCTGCCGCTGCTCCTGAAGCCCGACGGCAAGGGAAAGCTGAGCAAACGCGACGGCGATCGACTCGGTTTCCCCGTATTCCCACTCGAATGGCACGACCCCAAGACCGGCGAAGTAAGCAACGGCTTCCGCGAACAGGGCTATTTCCCCGAGGCGGTAATCAACTTCCTCGCCCTGCTCGGCTGGAACCCGGGCACGGAGCAGGAGCTGTTCACGCTTGACGAGCTTGTGGAACAGTTTGACATCGCAAAGTGCAGCAAAGCCGGAGCACGCTTCGACTACAAGAAAGCCGTATGGTTCAACCACGAATACATACTCAAGAAGAGCGACGACGAGATAGCAAACCTCTTCGCGCCAATCGTCGCCGGCAACGGCGTCGACGAGCCAATGGAGCGCATCACCAAGGTAGTATCGATGATGAAAGACCGCGTCGACTTCGTGAAAGAGCTGTGGCCGCTGTGCTCTTTCTTCTTCATTCCGCCCGTGGAGTACGACGAGAAGACCGTGCGCAAGCGCTGGAAGGAGGACTCTCCGCAGGTTATGACCGAGCTGGCCGACCTTCTTGAAAGCCTTGACGACTTCTCTTTGGAGAACCAGGAGCGCGAAGTCATGGCCTGGGTCGAGGCCAAGGGCTACAAGCTGGGCGACGTAATGAACGCCTTTCGCCTTGCCCTCGTGGGCATAGGAAAGGGTCCCGGCATGTTCGACATTTCCGCTTTCCTCGGCAAGGAGGAGACTCTGCGCCGCCTGCGCAGGGCTGTCGAGGAGCTTTCTTGAAGCGGACGAGTTGACGAGTGACGAGCAGACAAGGCACAAGCAGACGAGGCAATTTTCAGCTTGTCGGCTTGTTACTTGTCTGCTCGTCACTTGTCAACTTGTCTGCTGAAAATAATAAATTATTGACAAAAATGTGGATGTTCATCTTCTTTGTGCTGCCGCTCGTGGGGCTGGCCTACGTGCTGTGGCACGTCTGGTGCATGCTGCCGTGGGGCGTGGCAGGCAAGAGCGCCGTCGTGACGGCGTGCGTATTGGCGTTCGCCACGCTGTTCCTCAACTTCTCGCACGCCATCGACCGCTTCCCCATGTGGCTCGCGCGGACGTGCTATGAGGTAGGCAATTCGGCCATATTCGTGCTGCTTTACCTCGTCATGCTGTTCCTGCTGCTCGACGTCGGGCGGCTGCTGCACATCGTGCCGAGGCCGCTGCTCTACGCCAACGGCTACACCTCGCTGGCCGTTACGGCACTGATGGTTGTGGTGTTCGCCGCCGCTTATGCCAACTACATGCACAAGGCGCGCCACGAAGTGAACCTTCCGGCAGACGGCAACGTGCCGGCTGGCACTAAGATTGTGATGATGAGCGACATGCACCTTGGCTACCACAACGGCCGCAGGGAGCTGGCGAGGTGGGTTGACATGGTCAACGCCGAGCGTCCCGACATTGTGCTGATAGCAGGCGACGTAGTTGACGGCAGCCTGAGGCCGCTGCTCGACGAGGACATGGCCGCCGAGCTGCGCCGCATAGAAGCCCCGGTGTATGCCTGCCTGGGCAACCATGAATACTATTCGGGCATAGACGGCTCGGTGGACTTCTACCGCAAGGCCGGACTGACGCTGCTGCGCGACAGCGCGGCGGCCGTGGGCGGCATCGTGATAGTAGGCCGCGACGACCGCTCCAACCCCCGCCGGAAGAGCATAGGCGCACTGATGCGTGGCGTGGACAAGTCGAAGTACGTCATACTGCTCGACCACCAGCCCTACCACTTGGAGCAGGCCGAGAGGGCCGGCGTAGACTTCCAGTTCAGCGGACACACCCACCACGGCCAGGTATGGCCCATATCGTGGATTACGCAGAGCGTCTACGAAGACGCCTACGGCCCCTGGCGGCGCGGCGGTACGCGCTACTATGTCAGCTCGGGCATGGGCATCTGGGGCGCGAAATTCCGCATCGGCACGTGTTCGGAGTACATAGTCGCCACGTTCGGCGGCAAGTGATGCAATCCTACACGCCGAAAACCGTAAGCCTGAGACTTCTCAGCCCACGGAGTGGGCGATAACTTCTTTAACTCCTTTAACTTCTTAATGGATGTCGGATTGACCGACATCCATTTTATATATAATAATAGGTGAATTTTGAAGATATTTTGAAGTAATACCATTGCAATTTCTTTGTAAAAACTTGCTAATCGTAAGGCAATGCGATTGCAACACCACAGCTTTAATTTTGCACCCGGAAACAGGATTGTGATGTTTTTTTACGAAGAAAGGACAAAATGAACAGATTGAAAAGATTGTTTGGCGCAGTTGCCATGGCCCTGATTGTGGCCGTGCAGGCGTTTGGCGCCGATGTGAACGACGCCGATACCGGCGTCAAGGGAAGTATAAAGGACAGGCAGTCGAAAGAACCGCTTATCGGTGCGACGGTGACCGTCGTGGGCAGCGGCATGGCTACCGTGACCGATGTTGACGGAAACTTCGCCCTGTCGGGACTGCGTGACGGCATTTATGACATAGAGATAAAGTATGTCGGCTACAAGACCGCCGTCAAGAGACAGGTGAAGGTTGAGAACAACAAGGTTACAACGCTCGACTTCGAGCTTGAGACAGACAACCGCGTGCTGTCGGGCGTGGAGGTTGTGGCGAAGGCCAACCGCGAATCGGAGAACGTAACGATGATGGAACAGAAGAAATCCGTCGTGGCAATACAGACCATCGGCGCGCAGGAGCTTTCACGCAAGGGAATAAGCGACGCGCAGGCGGCCGTCACAAAGATATCGGGCATATCCAAGCAGGAAGGAGTGAAGAACGTGTTTGTGCGCGGTCTGGGCGACCGTTACAACATCACGACGCTCAACCGCTTTCCGCTGCCCTCGGAAGACCCTGAATACAAAAACATCGCGCTCGACTTTTTCTCTACCGACATAATCCAGTCGATTGATGTCAACAAGGCGTTTTACAGCAACACGCCTGCCGACGCCGCCGGAGCCGACATCAACATCACGTCGAAAGAGCTTACCGGCGACGGCAAGCTGAGCGTGAGCGTGTCGGGAGGTTTCAACACGCAGACGCTCTCGTCCGACTTCATGCGCATGGACGGCGTCAACTCGTTCGGCTTCGCCGACAGGACACAGCCCGGCACGAACCTTGACACATACAACTTCCGCAACTCGCTCGACCCGTCGAAACAGAACCTGCAGATAAACCAGAGCTACACAATCTCCGGCGGAAAGCGGTTCAGGTTCGGCAACGACGCGTTCTCGTTCTTCCTCGTAGCGTCACACAACAAGGACTACACCCACTATGACGAGGACGTGCGCAACACCACCACTACGGGCACGCTGACGCAGGACATGAACGGCGACATATCCAAGGTGAAGACAAGCCAGATTGCGATGGCAAACCTTGAGTATTCGATTAACCGGAAGCACAGCATCGCGTACAACTTCATGCTCGTACATTCCGCCGACGAGTCGGTAGGCAACTACACAGGCATGGACTCAAAGTACGAATCGTCTGACACCTACGAGGGCTTTATGCGCCGCCAGCAGGTAAACGACAACATGCTCATCGTAAACCAGATTGACACGAAGTGGCATCTCGGCAAGATGTTCGGCCTTGACGCCGGAGTGGCATACAACATAATCAACGGCTATGAGCCTGACCGCCGCATCAACAACCTCGTACTGACCGACAACGGTTACGAGCCGATGAAGGGCACAGGCATACAGCAGCGTTACTTCTCAAAACTGAACGACGGAGACCTTAACGTCAGGGCGGCCCTTACTTACAAGCTGAAAGACGGCTTCGAGCAGAACTCCAACGTGCGCATAGGATACATCGGACGATTTGTCGACGACAACTTCGAGGCCGTGGAATACGACATGTCGGTCGTAAACCAGGACGTGTTTGACATCGACAACGTGCGTTTCGACGATTTCTTCAACAACGACAACTTCACGGCTGGCGACTTCCAGCTTGACCGCAACATCGACAAATATGACGTAAAGAAAGACATTCACTCGGCTTACGCGGAAGCGACATACCAGTTTACGAGGAAATTCATAGCCAACGTCGGACTGAAATACGACAACGTAGGCATGAAAGTAAACTACAATGTCAACCGCGGAGGCACGCAAGGCTCACAGGAAATAAACAAGAACTACTTTCTGCCGAGCATCAACCTGCGCTACAACATCACGGAGAACCACGCCCTGCGCCTCGCCGCAAGCAAGACTTACACCCTGCCGCAGTCAAAGGAAATATCGCCTTTCCGCTATGTCAGCGTAAGCTTCAAGAGCCAGGGTAACCCCGACCTGAAACCGTCTGACAACTACAACGTCGACCTGAAGTGGGACTGGTACCTGTCACCGTCGGAGCTGCTGTCGGTCACCGGCTTCTACAAATACATCAAGGACCCCATCTCGCGCATTGAAGTGAACAGCGCCGGAGGCTATCTCTCATACAGGAACATATCCGACCATGCCACCGTTGCGGGCGTCGAGGTCGAGCTGAAGAAACACATCTTCTCGCAGAACCTCCAGGGCGAGGGGCTTAGCAGGCTTACTTTCGGCATGAACGGAGCATACACCTACACGTTCGCAAAGGTGCCGCTGGCAACCGACCCGTCCGGCTCGCAGCTCGAAGGAGCAGCCCCCTGGCTGGTGAACGCCGACCTTACATACATGCTGCGCAAAAAGGCTAACACTTTCACAGGCGCATTGGTGTTCAACTACTTCAGCGACAGGCTCTATACCGTGGGCACGGAGGGCTACCAGGACATCATGGAGAACGGCATACCGACGCTTGACTTCGTCGCCTCGGCGCAGCTTGGAAAGCATTTCTCCATCAACCTGAAGGCGCGCAACCTGCTCAACTCCGCCCACCAGCTGACACGACAGGGCAACGCCGACAACAAGGAAGTGGTGCTCAGCAAGTACAAGAGGGGCATGGACTTCAGTCTCGGACTGTCTTACAACCTGTAAAAACTAACATGACACAAGACAATAATTCATCAACTAAAATCATTTAGCAACATGAAAAAATTATTTCTTACATCCATGGCTTTCCTTGCCATGATGAGTGCAATGACGTTGACTTCTTGCAGCGACGACGACAACAACGGCGGAGACGGCCCGGGCCCTACCGACAGCGCGGTGCTTGGAGGTGACGTAGAAGGAACTCTGACACTCGACGCCAACACCGAATACCACCTGACAAGCGCGCTCATCGTCCGCGAAGGCGCAACCCTTGAGATACCGGCAGGAACAACAATAAAGGCGGCAAAGGGTTTCGGCAACTACATCCTCGTTGAGCGCGGAGGAAAAATCAACGCAACGGGAACGGCGGCAAAGCCCATCATCATGACCGCCGACGCAACCGACGCCACATCGGGCCACTGGGGAGGACTCATCATCAACGGTTACGCGCCCATTTCAGGCGCGAGCGGCACAGTTTCCGAGGGAGCGACGGAGATTGACACGAATGTGCCTTACGGCGGAAACGTGTCTAACGACAACAGCGGCACCATCGAGTACGTGCAACTGCTCTACACCGGAGCGCGCAGCTCATCTGACATAGAGCACAACGGACTGACGCTTAACGGCGTAGGAAGCGGAACGACAATCGACAACATATACATCGCCGAGGGCGCTGACGACGCGATTGAGTTCTTCGGAGGAACGGTGAACGTAAGCAACATCCTCGCCGTCAACTGCGACGACGACTGCTTCGACTTCACCCAGGGTTATTCAGGCACGCTCTCCAACTGCTACGGCATCTGGGAAGACGGATTTGTAAGCACCGAAAGCGACCCGCGCGGAGTAGAAGCCGACGGCAACCTCGACGGCGAAGGCTCGGACCACACGCCGCAGGCCAACTTCACCATAGAGGACATGACGATAGTAAACAACTCTTCGGCACAGGCCATGCAGGACGCCATCAAGGTGCGCCGCGATGCGACGGCACACATCACCAACGCCGTAGTTTACGGTGCAGGCGAGATACAGAACCTCGTAGACCTTACCGACAGCAAGGACAATGCCACTACCGCAACCGAAATAAGCGTTACCAACAACGCATACTACGTGTCTGACGATGTCGTAAACAACGGCGGCACGGCATATTCGGGCGTTCAGGTACAGGCAGGCAACACCGGCGCGGACACGTCAAAGTTCTCTTGGACAGGCTACCAGTTCCCCACATTAAACCCCGTCACCACCGTTACAGGCAACGAGATACCGCTTGAAATCACAGAGCCTATGGCATTAGAGGCCGGCAAAGAGTATTCGCTCAACGGCTCCGTACACGTCAAGGACGGCGGCGTGCTGATAATCCCGGCTGGCATGACGGTAAAAGCAAACGAAGGCTTCGACAACTTCATACTCGTTGAGCGCGGCGGCAAGATTTACGCGGCAGGCACGGAAGACGCGCCAATCACATTCACAGCCGACGCCGACAATGCTTCCGCTGGATATTGGGGCGGACTGATAATCAACGGATACGCCCACATCTCCGGCACTGAAGGAACGGTTGCAGAGGGCACTACCGAGATTGACGCCAACATTCCTTACGGCGGAGACAACGACGCCGACTATTCAGGCGTGCTGACATACGTCCGCATACTCTACTCCGGCGCACGCAGCTCGTCAGACATCGAGCACAACGGACTCACGCTGAACGCTGTCGGAAGCAACACAAAGATTTCAAACATATACATCGCCGAGGGCGCTGACGACGCGATTGAGTTCTTCGGAGGCTCGGTCAGCGTAGACAACCTGCTCGCTGTCAACTGCGACGACGACTGCTTCGACTTCACCCAGGGCTACAACGGCACGCTCTCAAACTGCTACGGACGCTGGGAGGCCGGATTTACAAGCACGGAAGAAGACCCACGCGGCGTTGAGGCCGACGGCAACCTCGACGGCAACAGCCCTGACCACACGCCACAGTCTGACTTCACGATTGAGAACATGACGATAGAGAACCTGTCAACAACCCAGGCAATGCAGGACGCCATCAAGGTGCGCCGCGGCGCAAAGGCAACCATCAGCAACGCATTGGTGATTGGTTCAGGCGAGATTACAGAACTTGTAGACCTCTCCGACGGCAAAGGCACCGGCGACGCAGCCTCTGTAATCAACGTCATCAAAGGCGCAACCAATGTCGGCAGCGACACCAACAGCGGCAATCCCGCTGGCGCGACAATCAGCATCACCAACGGTAACACCGGCGGTTGCCCGACCGACATCTTCGGCTGGACAGGATACACTCTTTAATTAAGAGTTAAGAGTTAAGAGTTAAGAAAATATGCCTTGCTGGTTATTATTTCAGCAAGGCATATTTTCTTAACTCTTAATTCTTAATTTTCCAAGTACCATTTCGAATACTCCACATAATGCCGTGCGAAGCTTTCGGCCTGGTCGGGGCGCGTCTTCTTCAGGAACTTGGCAGGCACGCCGCCCCATATCTCATGCGCGCCGATTTTAGTGCCTTGCAGCACCAATGCGCCGGCGGCAACCACCGCACCCTCGCCCACCTCGGCGTTGTCGAGCACGGTCGAGCCCATGCCTATAAGCGCGCCGCGGCGTATCGTGCAGGCGTGAACCGTGGCGTTGTGCCCCACGGTTACGTCGTCTTCCATCACCACCGGCCCGGTAGTGTTTGTCACATGCACACAGGCTCCGTCCTGAATGTTTACCCGGTTGCCCATCGTTACCGGCGCAACGTCGCCGCGCACTACTGCGTTGAACCACACGGAGCATTCGTCGCCCATCGTCACTTCGCCTACTATCGAGGCCGTTTCGCTGAAATAGCAGTCCCTGCCCCACTTCGGAGCAAGACCCTTTACCGTCTTTATAAGTGCCATTTTCTTTCGTCTTTATTTCACGCCTGCAAAGGTAGTGAAAGGTGAGTGCAAAGCGAAAGGAAAAACGAAGTTTTTTGATTTCGCTCTGCCGAACCGCATCCTACCTTCGCGCAGCAGAGGTAGTGAAAGGTGAGTGCAAAGCGAAAGGAAAAACGAAGTTTTTTGATTTCGCTCTGCCGAACCGCATCCTACCTTCGCGCAGCAGAGGTAGTGAAAGGTGAGT
>URUK01000015.1 GCA_900551055.1 uncultured Prevotella sp.
CATATAAATTATTTAATTTCAAAGAAGGATTATTCTTATACCGAACTCACGTTAAGCAAATTCCACGGTTTTCCTTACAGTCAAGCCATGCACATCGGCATTTCATCTGTAACCGGAAGCAATCACATACACTTTCCTTTCAATTCTAAAAGGTCATCTTTTGTCTTGCAATTAACGGCCTTTTACAAGGCAAAAGGCCACCTTTTGCAACGCGGTTGACGGTCTTTTGCAACGCGTGCGGCCAACGCCTGTCGCGTTTTATGCGGTAAAGGTTTGTATGTGTCACCAATAATTATTATTTTTGTTGCGACAAAACCCACCGTCACTGGCAAACTGCACCGGCGGCACGGGCACGTACATGCCGCATCGCCGAACATCAGCCACAACAGGACTTAATGCCTGACGTGCGGCTTTAACCGCTCTAAATTCAATAACTTCTATAACTACTAAATAGACAAATGACATCAATACTGCTCTTTTTAGCCGGCGCACTTGTCGCCACCATCATACTTATGGCCGTAGGCCAAAGGAAAAACAGGGAAATGTCTGACCGCATTTCAAGCCTGACAAGTGACATTTCGGCGAAACAAAAGGAAGCGGAAATGCTTTCAAGGCAGCTCGACGACAGCCGCAAGGAGCAAGAACGGCGGATGAACGAGGCCAAACAACAGTTTGAAGCGCAGCTTGAGGAGACCAACCAACGGCACGAACGCGACAAGGAAGAACGCACGGCAATGCTCGACAGGCAGTTTGCCGAACGCCTGAAACTCGTCCAAGAGCAGCTGAACTCTACAACAGAAAGGCTGCTGAAACAACGTTCGGAAGAACTTGACAAGACCAACCGCAGCCAGATTGACTCCATACTGGCCCCGATGAGAGCAGTGATGGCCGAGATGAAGAAGTCGATGGACGACAACCGCGAGTCGTTTACGCGCAGCACCGCCTCACTAAGCGAACAGCTGCGGCAGATGCACGCCACGACTACAAGCCTCGGAGCGGAGGCCGAGAAACTGTCGAAGGCGTTACAGACGGGGCCGAAAATACAGGGCGACTTCGGCGAGATGAAACTCAACGACCTGCTCGACAAGTTCGGATTTACCAAGGGCGTGGAGTACGACGTCCAGTACACGATGCGCGACTCCAAGGGACACGTTATCAGAAACGACGACACCGACGACATGATGCGCCCCGACGTAGTGCTGCATTACCCCGACCACAAGGACGTAATCATCGACTCCAAGGCTTCGCTCACAGCCTTCATAGGCTACGTGAACGCAGAAAACGACGACGAACGCAAGCGTTATCTGGACGAGCACGTCAAGAGCGTGCGACGTCATGTAGACGAGCTTTCGGCCAAAAGCTACGGCAAATACTCGATGGAAGGCGGCACAACGCTCGACTTCGTGATAATGTTCGTGCCGCAGGAGGCTGCCATGCAGCTGGCCGTATCAGCCGACACGGCGCTATGGAACTACGCTTTCGAGCGCAACGTAATCATCACCGGCGAGCAAAACCTGTTCTCCCTGCTGCGCCTCTTGCAGATAGCGTGGACGCAACAGCGGCAAGCAGACAACCAAGAGCAGGTGTTCGGCCTTGCAAACTCTTTGCTGGAGCGCGTCGGACTGTTTGTTGAGCGGTTTGAGAAGATAGGAAAGAACATCGAAGCGGCGCAGGGTGCATACGACGAAGCGCGCAAATCGATGACCGGCAACAGGGGTTTCGTCACCTCGGCGCGCAAGCTCGTGGAGATGGGAGCAAAGGAAAACCCCAAAAGAAAACTGCCTGATGACAATGAATAATTAAGAATTAAGAGTTAACAATTAAGAAAATGCCGTTGCAAGCAAACCACAAAGCATCCTTTCTTAACCCTTGACTCTTAATTCTTAATTTGTCTGTTTTAACCTAATTGTAATACCGGTGTAACAGGTATGAATACATTTGTAGGTATTTTTGCATCAAAAATCAAACAAAAAAGTTTATGGACAACACTTATCGAATATTGGTTGTAGACGACGAACAGGACTTGTGCGAGATTTTGAAGTTCAACCTTGAGACCGACGGATACACCGTTGAGACGGCCAACTCAGCCGAAGAAGCCCTGCAAATGGACATTAAAAGCTTCGACTTGCTGCTGCTCGATGTCATGATGGGCGGCATGTCGGGCTTCGCAATGGCAAAGAAGCTGAAGGCAGACCCCGAGACCAAGGACATCCCCGTGGTATTCCTGACGGCCCGCGACACTGAAAACGACACGGTGACGGGCTTCAACCTCGGTGCGGACGACTACATATCAAAACCTTTCTCCATACGCGAAGTGCTCGTAAGGATACGTGCCGTGCTGCGCAGGACTGCAGAGAGAAACGGCGAACAGCAATCGAACGTGCTGCGCTATCAGGGACTTGAGCTTAACCTCGACAAGAAAACGGTAAGCATCGACGGCGAGGACGTGCCATTCACGAAGACCGAATTCGAGATACTTCACCTCCTTTTGGACGAGAAGGGGCGCGTATTCTCACGCCAGGAACTTATCGACCGCATCTGGCCGAAAGACGTTCTTGTGCTCGACCGCACCGTAGACGTAAACATAACACGCCTCCGCAAGAAGATAGGCAAGTTCTCGAAGTGCATCGTGACACGCCTCGGCTTCGGTTATTATTTCGACGCATAGTAATGTTTTAACAGCCAACACCCACCCCAACCCTCCCAAAGGGAGGGAGCTTGAAATGCCTTTCATCGCGCCACTTACCGGTAAATGTAATCAGAACTCCCTCCCTTCGGGAGGGCTGGGGTGGGTGCCAAACATCCAAGAAATATGTTCAGAACTTCAGTCGGGACACGTCTCTACGTAAGCGTGCTGTCAGTATTCATCCTGTTCGCGGCGGCTTTCATCCTTTTCCAGCACACACGCGAGCGCGAATACAAAATCAGTTCGCTCAACACACGCCTCCAGGACTACAACTCGAGGCTCACCGAAACGCTGGAATATATGGGCGACCACTCTGAGAAGGCGCTCGACCAATACATCAGGACGCACCACATGCACGGGCTGCGGGTGACGCTTATCAAGCGTAACGGGCAGGTTGTTTACGACAACATGTACAAGAACTACGCGAAGATGGACAGCCACAAGAACCGCGAAGAGGTGCGCGAGGCGTTTACCAACGGCAGTGGGCACGACTTCAGCAGGCGAAGCGCGACGACGAACCACACATATTTCTACTCGGCCACATACGTTCCGGAACTCGACCTCGTGGTGCGCAGCGCCCTGCCTTACGACAACAGCCTGGCAGAAGTTCTGAAAACCGACCAGCACTACCTGTGGTTCACGCTCGTGGCGGTGCTCATCCTCGTGTTCATACTTTACCGCTTCGTGAGCCGTTTGGGCGACAACATAGCCAAGCTGCGCCTTTTCGCCAGCCGGGCCGACCACAACGAGAGCCTTGACACGGAAGACCTTGTGGGCTTTTCGGGCGACGAGCTGGGCGAGATTGCCGAGCGCATAATAAAGATGTACAAGCGGCTGAAGCGCACAAAGGAAGAACAAAACGTGCTGAAACGCCAGCTGACACAGAACATCGCGCACGAACTGAAGACACCGGTGGCCAGCATACAAGGGTATCTCGAAACTGTTTTAGAGACACCGAACATCAATGAAAAGACCAAACAGCAGTTCCTTGAGCGGTGCTACGCCCAGTCGCAACGCCTCGCCTCGCTGCTGCATGACATATCAACGCTCAACCGCCTTGACGACGCTCCCGAGATGGTAGACTTCGAAAAGGTTGACATCAACAACATGGTGGCAGGCATCGTAAAGGACACAGCCCTGCAAATGGCCGAGCGCAAGATGACGTTCGACAACCGCCTGCCGCCCGGCGTGACCGTAAGCGGCAACCAGTCGCTGCTTTACAGCGTGTTCCGCAACCTGACAGACAACGCCATCGCCTACGCCGGCGAAGGCACAACGATTACCCTGTCGGCATCAGAGGAAGGCGGGCTGTGGAGCTTCAAGTTCAGCGACAACGGCATAGGCGTGCCCTACGAGCACCTGCCAAGACTGTTCGAGCGGTTCTACCGCGTTGACAAGGGGCGCAGCCGGAAGATGGGCGGAACAGGACTGGGGCTTGCAATCGTCAAAAACTCGGTACTGCTCCACGGCGGAACTATCAGCGTAAACAACAACATTACGGGCGGACTGCGTTTCGATTTCACACTCAGGAAATAAAAACAAGCCTGTAACGCCTTACCAACGCCACTGCCTGAAACACCTGCCATGCCGGCGCAAGGATGAAAACCGTTACCTGAAAGCGCACTTTTGCTTACACATCACGTGCCGTCAGGCCGCGCAAGACACAAACAACAACCATACCGGCCGCCTTTGCTTACAAAGCGAAAGGCGGCCTTTTACATTGCAAAAGATGGCCTTTTGCAGCGTAAAACACGGCCTTTCACAACGCAATATACGGCCTTTCGCAACGCTGCCGGACAATATCCGGCCGGTGACAAGTTTCAAATCAAAACTTTCTTTTTGACTGTTTTTACAACAGCAAACCGCAACTTTGTCAATTACAAACAGCCTTTCATACATACACACGCCGCATTATCATGTCTTTATGACACAAAGACGGCATTCATGAAGATTAATCCTAAAACTCACAAAAACAAGTTATTAACTCCATTTTATTTTGATGGTATTCATACTTTTACTAAATTTGTAGGCAAATCTTCCGACTATGAAACATATACACAACTTTGACGACCTTGTAGGCTCACTGTCGGCTATGCACAACCGCAAGCGCGTAGCCATGGCATGCCCTGCCGATTCCCACACAAGATACGTCGTCGAGCGCGGCTTGGAGGAAGGCGTGGCCGACTTCACGCTGGTGTGCGCAGGAACATGCGGCCCCGACTTCGAGGACATCGCGAGGCGATACCCCGGCCATGTAGAGGTCATCGTAGAGCCTGACGCCGACGCAGCCGCACGCAAGGCTGTGGCACTGGCGCGCGAAGGGACGGCCGACGTGCTGATGAAAGGCACCCTCAACACGGACAACCTGCTGCATGCCGTGCTCGACAAGGAGAACGGACTGCTGCGGCAAGGCAGCATATTAAGCCATGTAACGGCCACCCACATCCCGGCATACGGCAAGTTCGTAGTGTTCGGCGACGCCGCCGTAATCCCCCGTCCCACGCTTGAGCAGTTTGATGCAATCCTCGGTTACGCGGCCAACGTAAGCCGGAAGACGGGTGCGGAGTGTCCGCGCGTCGCCCTGATAAACTTCACAGAGAAAGTGAGCGAGAAGTTCCCACATACCTTATATTATGAAGAACTGAAGCGGCGGGCCGCCGAAGGGCGCTACGGCGACGTACTCGTAGACGGTCCTATGGACATAAAGACCGCGCTCGACGGCGAAAGCGGACAGATAAAAGGCATCTCGTCGCCCGTTGTCGGCAATGCCGACGTGCTCGTGTTCCCCAACATCGAGTCGGGCAACGTGTTCTACAAGACCATCACCCTGTTTGCCGGCGCGGAGACGGCAGGCATGCTCTGCGGCACAACCGTGCCCGTGGTGGTGGCCTCAAGGGCCGATTCGTGCGCGTCGAAATTCTACAGCCTTGCCATGGCATGCGTCTGATTAATTCATAATTCCTAATTAATAATTCATAATAGGGTTGGTATCTTGGTTGCCGTCAGGGCTTGTACGCATCCTGCTCAATTATGAATTATGAATTAAGAATTATGAATTGAAAGAAGCCTTTACGGCGAAACGCCCCACGGCGGAAGCCCTATTATGAATTGTGAATTATGAAATTATGAATTTAGCAAGATGCGAATATTAGTTATAAACCCGGGTTCCACGTCGACGAAGATAGCCATCTACGAGGACGAGAAGCCTGTCTGGATGACCGGCGCGCACCATCACGTGAGCGAACTGGCCGCCTTCGTCCACATCAGCGACCAGTATGAATACCGCAAGGAGTTCATCATGAAGCGGCTTGAAGAAGCCGAAATAGCCCTCGACTTCGACGCCGTCATAGGGCGCGGAGGCCTCACCAAACCGCTCGCCGGCGGCGTTTACGGTGTCAACGGGCTGATGAAACACGACCTGCTGCACGCCGAACGCGAGCACGCCTGCAACCTCGGCGCGCTCATCGCGGCTGAAATAGCCGAGCAATGCGGCTGCCCCGCCTACATAGCCGACCCCGTGGTAGTGGACGAGATGCGGCCTGAGGCACGCTATACAGGCTTCCCCGGCATCGACAGGAAGTCTATCTTCCACGCCCTCAACCAAAAAGCAGTAGCGCGGAAGTACGCATCATCGGTAGGGAAAAAGTACGAGGAGATGCGCCTCATCGTAGCCCACATAGGCGGAGGAATATCCGTCGGGGCGCATGAATACGGCCGTGTGGTTGACGTGAACAACGCACTCGACGGCGAAGGGCCGTTCTCGCCGGAGCGCGCTGGCACCGTTCCGTCGGGGCAGTTGGTAGAAGTCTGCTTCAGCGGAAAATACACCAAGAAGCAGATAAAGCAGATGATAAGCGGCAAGGGAGGGCTGGCCGCACTGCTCGGCGAAACCGACATGATAACCATCGACCGCAAGGCCGAAGCCGGCGAAGAGCCTTACCGCGAGGTACTGGCGGCAATGCTCTACACCATAGCCAAGCAGATAGGCGCAATGTACGTAGCCATGAGGGGACAGGTGGAGGCCATCATCCTTACCGGAGGCATCGCCCACAGCGACTACTGCATGTCTCTGCTGAAGCAGCAGATAGACTATCTCGCGCCGATAACAGTCATTCCGGGCGAGAACGAGATGGGTTCGCTTGCCTACAACGCCCTCGGAGTGCTGCGCGGAGAACTGCCACTGCTCGAATACAAATAGCTTGAAGCCGCCGCGCAAGGCGGCTCAAGGGGAATTAGCGGTCAAGAAACTGCCATGCTTACGCTTTGTTTTAAGCAACAGTTTCTTAACCTCTAATTCCCAAGTCTTAATGTTTTTGCATCTCATCTGTAAAAAGACATGAATACCTTTGTGCTAAATCATAAAGAGGTATTCATATGTCCAATCTTCAAAACACTGTAAGGCATTGTGCGGCAGGCGATGGCCGTGCAGTCGAAGCATGTGCTTCCGCCGTGGCCGAAGGCACGGAACAGAGCCGTGCGGCAACCTGCAAGAACGTGGCAAGACGCATTGCGGATGCGCCGGGAAGGCTCTTCGGACGCAAAAAAACGGCCCGAATGGCGAAGGCTGCAGGCAAGATGAAGGCCAGGGTACTGCTTGCGCTGCTGTTGAGCACTGTGTTCATGGGCAGCGGAGTGCCCCAGAATACGGTATTCAACATATCGGGCACGGTGAAAGACACCGCCGGACGGGGCGTCGAGGGCGTAGTTGTGAACGACGGCATCAACTTCACCGTAACCGACGGGGACGGCCGCTGGATGCTGCGGACTGACACCGTGGCAAGCAAATACATAAGCATATCCACCCCGGCTGGCTACCGTCTGCCATCCAACGACGGCATAGCCGCAGGCTTCTACGTAGCGGCAGGCACGGCGGTAAGCGGCAACGGCTGCGACTTTGTGCTTGAAAAGCGCGGCAAGACTGACGGAAGTTTCTACTACATAGCCATCTCCGACCCACAGGTACGCACGCAAGAGGACATGCGCCGATGGAGGGAAGAGACGATGGAGGACATCCGTGGCACGGTAGACTCGCTGCGGCGCAGGCGCGAAGTGGTAGGAGTCGCGCTCGGCGACCTCGTGTTCGATAACATGACTCTGTACGGAGACTACACCGAGTCGGTAAAGAACACCGGCATGACGATGTTCCACTGCATAGGCAACCACGACTTCGACCAACGCTGGAAGAGCCTTGACAACATGCGCCTCGGCACTCCCGTATATGGCGAAATGGAGTATAACAGGCGCTTCGGGCCTACAGATTACTCGTTCAACATAGGCAAAGCACACGTCATAACGATGAAGAACATCGACTATGCCGGCGGCAGGAAATACCGCGAACACCTAACCGACAGGCAGCTGGCATGGCTCGAAAAGGACTTGAGCCATGTGCCCAAAGGCTCGCTCGTGCTGCTTAACATGCACGCGGCAGGATGGAACACCGGGGGCGGTGTGCGCAACATAAGCAACGCCGGGCGGCTGGAAAAGGCCCTGAAGGGCTACCGCGTACACGTGTTCTGCGGCCATACGCACTTTTTCCAGAACATTGTTGTCAACGAAAACCTTTACCAGCACAACATCGGGGCGGCCTGCGGAGCGTGGTGGACGGGGCGGCTCAACCTATGCGGCGCGCCGAACGGTTACCTGATAGTAGACGTCAACGGCGACGAACTGGCATGGCACTACAAGCCGACGGGCCTTTCCGCCAACCACCAGCTTGCCGTTTACGGACGCGGAGAGTTCCCGTCTCAGCATGATTGCGTCGTCGCCAACGTATGGGACTACGACCCGGCATGCCGCGTGGAGTGGTTTCAGGACGGCAAGGCGATGGGCGCAATGGAGCGTTTTACCGGCGTTGACGAGGGCTACGACTCGCTTTACGGCAAGCGGAAGAGCAAAACCGAAACACCGCACCTCTTCCGTTGCCGCCCCCAAGGACGGTACAATGAAGTGAAAGTTGTGTTCACCAACCGCTTCGGAGAGCGGTACTCCGCGGTAATAAGACCGGTAACCGAAGCGCAGGCATAATCCGCCGCAACGCAATCGACGGCCTTTTACATTCCGAAAGGCCACCTTTTGCACGCCGAAAGGCCACCTTTTAGAGCCTAAAAGACGGCCTTTTACAACGCCCTGAGTATCAAGGCGTTGCGCAACCGGCAATTTACGGCTGCGCAAACACCGTTTTAATATTCTGTTAAGATTGCCGCACGGCAGGCCGTTTTGCTTCCTGGTTACGGCGAAAACGCGTATATTTGCAACACAGATTACAATCAACGACTGACATGAAAAGAAACTTATCGATGGTGAAAGCCATCCTGGCAGCCCTCATTTTGACGGGCATCGGATGCGCAAAGAGCACAGCCGCCGGCGCTGACAGGCCGAAACTGGTGGTTGGAATAGTGGTTGACCAGATGCGCTGGGACTACCTTTACCGTTACTACGACCTCTACGGCGAAGGCGGCTTCAGGCGGATGATGGCCGAAGGGTACAACTGCGAGAACACGATGATTAACTATGTGCCCACCGTAACAGCCGTAGGGCACACGTCGATCTTCACTGGCAGCGTGCCCGCCATCCACGGCATAGCCGGCAACGACTTCGTGAAGGACGGACGCATGGTGTACTGCTGCGAAGACCCGACGGTGAGCGGCGTGGGCACTGACGGCAAGGCAGGCTGCATGTCGCCGCGCAACATGCTCACGACGACCATAGGCGACGAGCTGAAAATAGCCACGGCTTTCAACGCCAAGGTGATAGGCGTGTCGCTGAAAGACCGCGCCGCCATTCTTCCGGCAGGCCATTCGGCCGACGCCGCATACTGGATAGACAACGCAACGGGCAACTTCATAACAAGCACTTACTACATGAAGGAGCTGCCCGGATGGGTAAAGGCGTTCAACAAGAAGTACGGCGGGCGCGGCGAACGCGAAGTGTCATACTCTACATACGGCAACCTTATAACAGAAGAGATGGCGAAGGCCGCCATAGAGGGCGAGCAACTTGGCGCAGACCCGGTAACAGACATGCTCACGGTAAGTTTCTCTGTTACCGACAAAGTGGGCCACGAGGTGGCTACGCACAGCCCCGAGATACAGAAAATATACGTAGACATAGACCAAAGGCTGGCCGACCTGTTCACATATCTTGACCAGAAGGTAGGCAAAGGACAGTACCTGGCCTTCCTCACAGCCGACCACGGCGCGGCCAACAACGTGCTCATGCTTCAGGAACACGGCATACCGGCAGGCGGCTTCGTAGCCACAAAGGTTGCGCGCGAGCTTGACACGCACCTCAAGCAGAAGTTCGGCGCAAGCCAAAGCATCGTGGCTTGCATAAGCAACTACAAGGTGTTCTTCGACCACAAGGCCATAGCATCGATGCAGCTCGACCTCGACGACGTGAAGGAAGAGGCTGTCGAATGGCTCAAACGCGACCCGCAGTACGCCTACGTAATAGACCTTGAACACGCGGCGACGGCCACCCTGCCCTCTGTAATAAAGGAACGCATCATAAACGGCTACCACCATAAGCGCAGCGGAGACATACAGATGGTGCTGAACCCGGCGAACTACGAGGTGGGCGAAGGCCCCATAGACCGCGGAACGACACACGGCGTATGGAACCCGTATGACTCCCACATTCCGTTCCTGCTCATGGGATGGAACATAAAGCCCGGTTCGACCAACCGCCCGACGACAATCAACGACATAGCTGCCACCGTCTGCGCACTAATCCATGTGCAGATGCCCAACGGATGCATAGGAAACGCGGTGATGAATTAAGAGTTAAGAGTTGAGAATTAAGAAAACATGACTTGCCGATACGCGCAAGGCTAAGCGTACAAAGCATATTTTCTTAATTCTTAACTCTTAACTCTTAATTTTTCATTTAACCGTAATTCATTTTGTTTTATCAGTAAATAAGGTACACGGTTTGTCACCGTTTTTGTGTAATTTTGCCGCAGAAAACAAAACAAAAGGCAAAAAGATATGAAACTGATAACTAACACAGAGTTCGGCGGTGAGCGTCCGCTCTTCGCTTCGCACGACCTTCACATCGACAACGTAACCATCCGCGAGGGCGAGTCGGCAATCAAGGAGTGCAGCAACATCGTTGCAACCAACTGCCGCTTTGAGGGCAACTACCCCTTCTGGCACGTGCACGGCTTCACCATAAAGGACTGTTACTTCGCCGTTGGAGGCCGCTCCGCCCTATGGTATTGCGACCACCTGAAGATGCAGGACACCGTTATCGACGCCCCAAAGATGTTCCGCGAAATGAACGACATCGACATTGAGAACGTAGAAATGAACGATGCCGACGAGGTGTTCTGGCGCTGCAACCGCATAAACGTCAAGAACCTGAAGCTCCACGGAGGCACTTACCCCTTCATGTTCAGCACCGACATCCGCGTTGACGGACTTGAAAGCGACAGCAAGTACGTGTTCCAGTACGTCAAGAACGTGGAAATCCACAACGCCAAAATCACTACAAAGGACGCTTTCTGGGAAGTGGAGAACGTCACGATATACGACTCCGAGCTTAACGGAGAGTACCTCGGATGGCATTCGAAGAACCTCCGCTTGGTCAATTGCCACATCTCCGGCGAGCAGCCTTTGTGCTATGCGCACGACCTGAAGCTTGAGAACTGCACCTTCGACGCGGCCTGTGACCGCGCATTCGAGTACTCAACGCTCGACGCCGACATACGGGGCGCAATCACGAACATCAAGAACCCCATGTCGGGACGCATCGTGGCAGACTCCATCGGCTCGATAACCATCGACGAAAACATCAAGGCTCCGGCCGACTGTGAAATCAAAACGAGAAATTAAGAATTAAGAGTTAAGAATTAAGAAAATAGGCCTTGTCAATCGAGTAATGGTATTTTTCTTAATTCTTAACTCTTAATTCTTAATTAAACAGCTTCCATGCAGGTCTTCATCGCCTACTTCCTAATCTACGTTGTGTGGGGTTCCACCTATTATTTCATAGGTGTCTGCCTGCGCGACATGCCGCCGTTCGCACTCGGTGCAGTGCGCTTTGTCACGGCAGGAGGACTGCTCCTGGCGCTTTGCCGACTGCGAGGCGAACGGCTGTTCAAGCCCAAACTGATATTGAAGTCTGCCGTCAGCGGCATCATCCTGCTGTTTGTCGACCAGGCGGTAATCATGTTCGCGCAGCGGTTTGTAAGCAGCAGCCTCGTAGCAATCATAGCTTCCTCGACGGCAGTATGGATTATGCTGCTCGACGTTCCTATGTGGCGGCACAACTTCAAGAGCCTTTCAACGGTCATGGGAGTGGTGCTTGGCGTGGTGGGAGTCGGCCTGCTGTACGTCGAACAGCTGCTTGCCGACGGGCGGACGGGCGCACATGCCGAGTACGGAGTACTGCTCCTTGTTGGCGGATGCGTGTCGTGGGCGTGCGGAACTCTGTACTCCAAGTACCGGTGTTCTGCCGAAGAAGACAGCGGCGGACTGGCCGGCGCGGCGTGGCAGATGGTTTCCGCCGGCGCAGTTTTCGCCCTTTGCGCCTGCATGACGGGAAGTTTCGCCGAGACAGACGTGCGCTCCGTGTCAACAGCCACATGGCTCTCGCTGGCTTACCTGATAACGTTCGGCTCGCTGATGGCCTACACCGCATACGTATGGCTGCTCAAAGTGCGCCCCGCAACGGAAGTGGCTACCCACGCATACGTCAACCCCGTAGTGGCCGTAGCCATCGGAGCGGGCATCGGCGGAGAAGAAGTTACGGCGGTGCAGATGGCCGGACTGGCCGTAATACTGCTCAGTGTGATGAGCGTCAACAAAAGAAAGAAATGAACAAAAACAACCTCTCGCCCGTAAAACCTTCCGAGCGTTACGTCATTCTGGACGCTTTGAGGGGTTTTGCGCTTATCGGCATCATCCTTGCCAACTACCCTGAGTTTTCCCTTTACACATTCCAGCCCGACGAAGTGGCCGCCGCAATGCCCACGGCAGGCATCGACCGTGCGGTCAGGTTCTTGCAATACGTCTTCGTTGACGGCAAGTTCTATACCCTGTTCTCGCTGCTTTTCGGCATCGGCTTCTCAATAATCATAAGCCATGCGCAGGCCAAGGGCGTGGCCGGTTTCCGCCTGTTTTACCGCCGCATGGCCGTGTTGATGCTCATAGGCTTCGTCCATCTGATGTTCATCTGGAGCGGAGACATACTCATGTTGTACGCCCTTATGGGCATGGCGCTGCCCCTTTTCAGGCACGCAAGCGACCGCTCGCTGCTCCGCTGGGCTGTGTTTTTCCTGCTGTTGCCGGTCGTTGTCGATGTTTGCACAGGGCTTTCGGGCGTCAGCCTGTCAGCCCCGGCGGTGCGCGCACAGTGGCATTATTGCCGGATGTACGGCATAACGGAGGAGAACTTCGGCTATTGGCTGCGCGATGCCGACACATATAAAGAGGTGTTCCAGTTCCTCGTGCAGGGTGCATTGGTGCGAGTGCAGGAGTTTGTCGACGGCAACCGCTACTTCAAGGTTATGGGACTGTTCATCATCGGCTTTTATATCGGGCGGAGGAAGCTCTATGCCGACCTTGCCGCCCACCGCCGGTTGCTGCGCCGCGTGTCGCATACGGGCTTCGCAATAGGCCTTCCGCTGTCGGTGGTTTACGCCTACAGTGCCGTCAACGGCCATCCTTTCGGCCTGGCAGGCCACTCCGTGCTGTACCTCGTAAGCGTCTATCCGCTCGGCTTCGCATACATGGCCGGGCTGTGCCTGCTGTTCCTCAAGAGCAAGGACGGCAGCGTGTGGCGCTGGCTGGCGGCACCGGGCAGGATGGCGCTGACCAACTATATCGGCCAGTCAGTCATCGGAATGCTGCTCTTTTACGGCACAGGCTTCGCCCTCGGGGCAAGCGTCGGCCTGTCAACCACCGAAGCGATAGCCCTCTGCGTGTTCCTTTTCCAGATGCTGTTCAGCCGCCTTTGGCTCGCCTGCTGCCAGTTCGGGCCGTTGGAATGGATATGGCGGATGCTTAATTACGGCAGGACTTTCCGCCTGTTTAAGAAACAAACAAGTTAAGAATTAAGAATTAAGAGTTAAGAAAATATGCCTTTTCAAATAGCTGATAAACATCCAGCAAAGCATATTTTCTTAATTCTTAACTCTTAATTCTTAACTTAAAAATCCGTTTCCTCAAGCCTTTTCTCAACGTCGTCAACGTAGATTGTCGCCAAGTCGATGCGCCCTTGAGGGTCGATAAGGTAGAACGTCGGGGTCCAGTCGATGTGATACGCCGTGCCTACAGGGCTTTCGCTGGCCGTCGTCTGCTCACGGTGCTGCATCCATCCGAGGCCGTTTTCCTCGATGTATGCGCGCCACTCGTCCTCGTTCTGGTCGAAGGAAACGCCCAAGACTACAAGTCCGCGCGGCGCGTATGTATCGTAAATGCGCTTCATGTCGGGCGTAACGTCGCGGCAGTCGCCGCAGGTCGAACGCCAGAACTCTATCAGAACGTAGCTGCCACGCAGCCCGGCGAGCGCAATGCCGTCAGGATATTCGTCGGTTATTATCGTAAAGTCTGGCGCAACCTCGCCCGCCTGCAACAGCCTCTCGCCGTAATCGGTATCGTCCTCGCCGCCAATCGTACAGGCCGACAGCAGCCCGGCCATCATCAGCAGGGGCAGCAGCATGCCCCGGAAAAAAACATGTATCTTCATCATTACCGGTAGATTAATCATTGAAGTCCCTGCTCCGCGCGTCCAGACAGCGGCCACAGAAGCATTGCAAATATACTGTTTTAAGGCCGTTCCTGCAACTTTCGGGCGGTAAAAAATGACAAATGCGACAATAGCCGCAGCCTGCCGCGTAACCCACTGACAGTCAACGCCTTTCCAAAAGGCCGTCTTTTGGCGTGCAAAAGGCCACGTTTTACACGCTAAAAGAGCACCTTTTGCAATGCGAAAGGCCACCTCTTGCAAAACGTCCAGCAAAAAGGCGCCATACATATAAATGTTGTTAAATAATCGGTTGATACCTTTACATTCGAGAATTATTACTAATTTTGCAAACTGGATATTGCAATTTACTAATCTTAAAAACAAACTTAAATGTCAACTTTAACACTAACAATCGTTGTGGTATTCATCATCGGATACCTGTGCATCGCCTTGGAGACGCTTACCAAGGTGAACAAGGCCGCCGTGGCGCTGCTGATGCTCGTGGCGTGCTGGACCCTCTACATGTTCGACCCGGGTAACTTCCCGGCCGAAATCACCGCCGACGGCATAGCGGCATACGCCAGCTCTGTAATCGAAGGCCACCTCGGCAGCACCGCCACCACGCTGTTCTTCCTCATGGGAGCGATGACAATAGTCGAGATGGTTGACCAGAACGGAGGCTTCAACTTCGTGCGCGACATGATGAAGACCAAGAGCAAGAAGGCCCTTCTGTGGCGAATAACCATCCTGACGTTCTTCCTCTCGGCCATACTCGATAACATGACCACGGCCATCGTCATGGTGATGATACTCCGCAAGCTGATAGATGACCGCAAAGACCGCCTTATCTACGCATCGCTCATCATCATAGCGGCCAACTCGGGAGGCGCTTTCTCGCCCATAGGCGACGTAACCACCATTATGCTTTGGAACAAGGGGCTGATTACCGCGGCAGGGGTCATCAAGGAACTGTTTATCCCCTCGCTCATATCCATCGCAATACCGGCCTACATCCTGTCGTTCTCGCTCAAAGGAAACATCGCGGGCAACACGGAACTCGGCGTGGAGACGGTACACAACGACTTCACCGACGGCCAGCGCAAGGCCGTGTTCTGGCTCGGTGTAGGCGGCCTGATATTCGTTCCTATCTTCAAGTCTATAACCCACCTGCCCCCGTTCGTGGGCATACTCCTCGTGCTTGGAGTGCTTTGGACGGCAACAGAACTGTTTTACCGCAACGTACATGAGGACAACAGTGGCATGCAGAAGCGCGTCACCAACATAATATCACGCATCGACATGGGCACAATCCTCTTCTTCCTCGGCATCCTGATGGCCGTTTCATGCTTGCAGGAAATAGGCGTACTGGCCGCTCTCGGCGAGGGGCTCAACGTGGCATTCGACGGCAACCACTACCTCGTGACCGGCCTCATCGGCGTGCTGTCGAGCATCATCGACAACGTTCCACTCGTTGCCGGGTGCATGGGCATGTACCCGATGGCAGCCGTAGGCGACATGGCGCAGGATGGAATATTCTGGCAACTGTTGGCCTATTGCGCCGGTGTCGGCGGCTCAATGCTCATCATCGGCTCGGCAGCCGGTGTCGTGGTGATGGGATTGGAGAAGATAACCTTCGGCTGGTACATGAAGCGCATATCGTGGATTGCCTTCATAGGCTACATCGCCGGCATCCTGGCTTACTGGGTTGAGAAGGCGGTAATAGGGCTGTGAGCATCCTCAAAAACATACGGGGGCGTAGTGCTTGATGCGTTACGCCCCCGTATGTTTTTGAGGATGAGGAGTTGAACTACTTAAATATATACTGCATGTGCTTCATTGCGTGGCCGCCCCAAGAGGCGTCTCCTACGGTCTTGAAGCCCAAACGGGTGTACAGTTTCTCGGCTTTAGGGTTGCCGGTGTCAACAAGCAGGCCCGCTGCGGGCAGCCCCATGCCGCGCGCCTTTTCGACGGTAGCCTTGAGCAAGGCCGTAGCTATGCCCTTGCCACGGCAACTTTCAGGCACTGCAATGCTGTCGATATACAACTCTCCGGCCTGCGTCTCGTCGGGCATCGAACTGAAGTCGCGCCCGAAATTCTCCTTTGCGGCATCGACAAAAGCCTTGCGCAGCTCGTGCAGACGCGCCCCGTCGTATGACACGCAGGCACCGCACAGGCCGCCGTCCTCGTCGATGGCGACGAGAGTGTTCAAGTAACTGTATTGTGACTTGTCTGATAATACCAACGATGTCATCACACGCTCGAAGTCGTCAAGCGTATGCTCAGGCCCTGTGAAGTAGCGGCAGCAGTCGTAGTTCATGGCCTGCATGATAAGCCTTGCTATCGACAAGGCCTGAAAATCTTGTGCGTTTTGTATTTCCATAGAATTTTATTAGTTAATAAATAAGAACTTGTTGAATTAAAAACCAAAAGTTAAGAACCGTAGGTCTGCGCCCAACAAATTAAGAAAACTACCTTTGCCGGATAAGCAGCAAGGGTAGTTTTCTTAATTATTGACTATTAATCCTTAACTATTCCTTGCTTTCTTCCTTCATCGTTACGAGCACCTTGTCGATGCGCACGCCGTCCATGTCGACGATTTCGAAGTCAAAGCAGTTCCACTCCGTGCGCTCGCCGGCCTGCGGTATGTGCTTAAGCTGCTCGATGATGAGCCCGGCCAGAGTGTTGTAGTCTTGCTGTTCGTTGTCGTAAAGGTCTTCCTTGTCGAAGTATGAAAGGAAGTCGTAGAACGAGCATTGGCCGTCGACGAGCCATCCTTCAGAGCCTTCGCGCTTCACTATTTCAGGGTCTTCGGCAACCTCGTCGATTGTTCCGACAAGGCCTTCGAGTATGTCGCGCAAGGTGACAATGCCCTGGAAACTGCCGAACTCGTCGCAGATGAACGCCTGCGTAAGGCGCTTTTCCTTCATCTGTTCGAGGGCTTTGTATACGCTCATGTTCTCGTAGAAGTAGACTGCCGGGTGCATAAGCGCCTTCAGGTCGGGCGTATCGCCGTCGAGGCGGAAGAGCAAATCCTTCAAGAGCACGACTCCGAGGATGTTGTCAATGCCGCGGTCGATTAGCGGATAAGCCTCGTACAGGTTCTCGTTGAGCACCTGCTTGATTTCGTCTTTCGTCATGCTGACGTCGAGTGTCACGACATCAGAGCGGTGGGTCATTATCGAATCAACGGTCAGGTCGCCGAGCATGAACACGCGCTCGACGATGTCCTGCTCTACCTCCTGCACTTCGCCGTCCTCCTTGCCTTCCTGGACTATCGACTTGATGTCCTCCTCGGTGACCTTCGTCTCGGCGTCCTTAACGCCAAGGAGGTTGACCATTGCTTCCGTGCTCTTGGACAAAATCCACACGAATGGGCTGGCTATTACCGACAATATGTGCATAGGCCGGGCTATGACCTTAGCCACACGCTCGGCAACGCTCATGCCGATGCGCTTGGGGACAAGTTCTCCGAACACTATGGTAAGGTAAGTAACGATGATGACTATCAGCCCCTGCGCCATCGGATAAGCCCAACGCTCGGGCATGCCAAAACTCTCGAACACATCGGAAAACCTACCGGAGAGCGACGCTCCGGAATAAATACCGGTCAGAATGCCTATAAGTGTGATGCCTATCTGCACCGTGGAAAGGAAGCGGTCGGGATCGTTGGCCAAGCGAAGAGCCGCCTTTGCCCCCCTGCTGCCCTTCTTCTCGTCGTTGGATAAAGTAGTTTTTCTTGCTTGAATTACCGCTATTTCTGACATGGCGAATATGCCGTTGAACAGTATCAATAGCAGTATTATTAAAATTTCGTCCATTAATGGTTGCACATCTTGTTTCCGATGCAAAGATAGTGCAAGTATGGTGAATTGCAAAATAAATGCGTGAAAAACGAGTGTTTATTTTCAATTACAAGATTTGCGCAGCCTTGTCTGGAGGCGGTCCGGGCATGGCGGAAGGGCGTAATACGGCCTTGCCGACGGTTCCGGGCGGCATTCCGTCATTGGGGATGCCGCCCGGAGCCGAGAGGGGCGGGCATGGCCGGCAGCCGGCCCGGTGTCAATAATAATGCTCCTGGTAAACTTCGAGGAACATGGTTGCGCCGTCCTGGGACAAGGCAATCTTGTCCTCGCGCGCCAGCCAGCCCACAGCCAGTGCAAGCTCGACAGGCTTTAGGCCGGTAGCGACAAGAAGTTCGTCCCACGAAAGATGCCGGTTTTCCAGAGTGTGCCACACCAGACCGGCATGTTCTCCTATAACAGTCGTGTTGATATCCATAATTACAGTCTTTAAGTTAAACAGTTTCATATCACACATAAGTATCGCACTTATGTCAACAAAGTAATAAAATTAAAATTACAATGTGGCAAAAAATCGGATATTTTTTAGTTACATGCGCAATTTTTCACATCATTCAGTCCAAATAGGATATGACGCCTACTATACTGACCGCGGCAAACGGCTGTACGGAACGGCATCGAGCGTGTTGCAAAAGGCCGTCTTTTGTGCTGCAAAAGACGGCCTTTTACCGTGCGAAAGACGACCTTTTACCGCGCAAAACATGGCATTTCATATCGTAAGCAAACACGGCAACAAGGTTAAGGATTATCATCCGCAACGCAAAACACACGCCGCAATGAAACCAAAAGAGGCTTGATTGGTTACGGTTTTTGCGCCCTCCGCAATGGCGGAAGGCGCAAAACGTCCCGTCAACGGGTAAGCGAGAACTTAAGGCTGAGGCCGAAGTCCTGCGTCGTAGTAGGATAACTGTTCGACGAAAGCAGCGGCGTGTTGGTCTGGCGGTCGTAATAGAAGCTCATCGTAAGCAGCCGCGAGAGCGTATAGTCGGCCGAGAACGACAGCCTGAAAGCAGTGTTGCCGCTGCTGGCCGAACTTGTCATGGAGGCTATGTCGCGGCAGATTGACGCCTGCTTGCGGTAAGACAGGTCGAGGCGCAGGTTCAGGTCGGTGTTGAAACCGCGGTTGCGCGACGACGATGTGGACGACGTGCTGTTGCTGTTGTCGCTGTTCTTGCCCGACGACGCGGCGCGGCGCCGCCGCCGTCCGCCGAAGAGATTGAAGTTGTTTATCTTGTAACTCATGCCCACCACCCAGTCGTTGCTCACGGCTTCGTTGATTTGCACGCTCGTCATGCTGAGGCTCAGCACGCGCGTCTTGCGGTACTCCACCTTGCAGGTAAGGTTGTTGTTGAAGGTCATGTCCACACCGAAAAGGGGCGAGAACGACTCATTGATGCTCACGGTGCTGACGTTGAACATGCTGCTCGGCGTGGGGTTGCCCGTAGTAGCGTCGGTCACGAAGCCGAGGCCGTTCATGTATTCCATGAAGGTTGAGTAAGAGCTGTACGAGCCTACGGCGTAGATGCTCTTGTAAGAGTGGTTTATGTTGAAGCTCTTGAACACGTCGCGGAACCACGGCAGCTGCACGAGCCCGCTGTAACGCAGCGTCCAGTTGGGCAGCAGGCGCGACAGAGTGGGGAATATCGAAAGCGACGAGCCGCCCATTGAGGTGTAAGCCGAGAGGAACGCCGGCACCATTACGTCGGTGCTGTACTTGCTGACGGTGCCATTGGCCGGGTCGAACTTCTGCCCTGCAAGCGTCGTGCCTTCAGGATAAACGGCATTGGCATAGCGAGCCTCGACACGCTGCTGGAACTTGTCGAGTGACTTGCAGAACTTCTCGAACGTGGCCGAGCGGTAGCCGTTGGTGGCGTCGCCCATGCCCTCGAACGCGCTGCCGAGGCTTATTGTGGTCATTGTAAGCGTGCCGCTCTGCGTCGTCGGACTTCCCTCATACATGTATTGTATGCTCTTCGACTTTGTTTCGGTGCGGCTGGCGTTGAGGTCAATCTTCAGGTTCTTTACCGGTTCGAGCGTCATGCGCAACTGAAAGTCCTCGGTGAGGCTGGTCGTTGCCGGCGTGGCAACGCTGTCGGCCATGAGCAGCCAGCCGCGGTCGGCGGCCTTGTCGATATAGCTGTCGTCCACGAAACCGAAGGCGAAGTCAAGCCCCGGAGCCATTGTTCCGCCGCTGCGCTGGCCGAACACGTCGCCCACCTCGGGCATGAAGCCGGGCAGGTACATGCTGTACTGGTTGCGGTATGAGAAACTTACGTTGCGCACAAGCATCAGTCCGCGCGCCACGCACTGCGCCGCCTTGTACCACTTGTTATCGTCAAGCGGAGCCTTCGGCGTGACGGTAAGCTTCACCGTGGTAGGTGTGTCTACCTTGTTGACTATGCGTATGCGGTTGTCGTCAAGCTTCTTGTACTTCAGGCGGAACATTTTGCCGTCCTTGGTCTTCGCGTTCACAACCAGCCGTTTGCTCCTCTTGCCGTGAGATATGACGAGCGTGGTGTCGGGACGGAGCACTATCTCCTTCTCGAAGCTGCGCTTGTTCTTTGGCAAAGCCTTGCTTTCCTTGTCGTCGCCTTTGCCGTCCTTGCGAGCATCCTTGGCGTTTTTTGCATTACGCTGGTTACGGCGCAGACGGCTGGTTGTGCGCGACGGACGCGCTGCCTTGTTGAAACGGTCGTTGGCTTTTTTGAGGAACGGCACATGGTTGTACAGCTTTTCAAGGTTGAACGTGCCGTTGATGTTGTACGTGCGGTTCATCGTTACCGAATGGCCGAGCGACGTTCCGTCCTCGAGTTCCGAGCCGCGCGTCCAGTTGTAGGTGGAGTTGTAAGTTCCGTCGGCGTTAATCCAGTCGAAAGCCGGCACAAGGTTGAGCGGCAGCCGGTACGAGGCGTTGAACGTCTGGTTGTAGTCCAGCGGCCTTCCGAATTCCTTTATGCTTGTCCATACGGAGTCTTTCCACGCCGAGTACTGGTCGGGATAGAGGTCTTTGTTCACCGGAGTGTACGGCTCTTCTATCTCCGCGTTGGTCGCGCTGCTGAAGTCGAGGTGCAGGTTCTGCGTCAAGTCCCAGCGTATGGAGAACGCCCTGTTCCACAAGAACTGCTCGCTGAACGTAAGCGGGAGCATGTTCCCTTCAGTGCTTTCCATGTCGCGCTCCTGCAGCTCGTAGTAATTACGCGTCATCTCCGTGTCGAACGTGATATTCTGCGGCAGCCAGTTAAGGCCGAAACGCTTGAAAATGTCATACCACTTACTCTTGCTCTTGATGAGCTTCTTAAACGGTTCGAAGGGTTTGTAGACGGGCGTATAGCTGTAGTTCAACGCTCCGCGCCAGTTGTCTTCCTTCTCATATACGGTGGTTTCGCCGCTCGAATAACTGTGGCTGTGACTGTAACTGAACGAGAAATTGGCAGGGTCGTATGGCATGGGATGCCGCTTCGTCTGTATTCCCACACGCACGTTCGACAGCGAGAAGTTGGTGTTTGTGGACCTCGTCACGGCTATACGCTCGACCGAGTCGCGCTCATGCTTGTTGCTGATTGCGTCGAGCGACTCGTCAAGAAGCATGTCGGTGTCGAGCGGATTGTACTTGGGCCGCGTCTCCTCCTTGGTAATCGAATAATAAAGCGGAGCCGTAACCTTGGCTTTCTCGGGAAAGAAACGGCCAAGCTCGACGTTCGCAGTGAAGCTGTATGTCTTGTAGTCGTCCTGCGAACGCTCCGCCACGCCTTCCTCAATACCGCCGAAGCCGTCGGTGACAATCTTGCCCGTAGCGTTGAGCGAGCCTATGTCTGACAGCTGGATGTTGAGCGCACCCTGCGCAGCCCAGCCTCCCTTGTTGTTATACTCCTTGAGCCTCAACTCGTTGACCCACACCTCTCCCGACTTGATTTCACCCGAAAGGTTGCGCACTCCAATCATCATCGTCTTCACTTCGCCGAGCGTCGGGTTGCCCACAATGCTGATTTTGTTGTTCGGATTGTCATCGTCGTA
Organism: uncultured Prevotella sp.; assembly: GCA_900551055.1. GTDB lineage: Bacteria > Bacteroidota > Bacteroidia > Bacteroidales > Bacteroidaceae > Prevotella. The sequence goes on from URUK01000015.1 coordinate 22,249, forward strand.
AGCCGTATAGACGGTGTTATATGAAGCCAGGCCTTGCGATTTGGCCGTGTTACGCGCCTTCTTCAAGTCGGTGAACACGCTTAAAGGAATGTCAAGCATGTTCTCTTCAGGCCACACCGTGCGGGCATCCTCCACCGAATAACGGCTGTATATGCCCGGCTCCGTAAGCTTCAAGGGTATCTCGTATTCGTAATAATTGCTGCGGTAGTCGCTTCCCAGGCGGATGAACACTGCCAGCTGGTTGTCTGTAAGGTTGGTAGTGTTCTGATCAAAAGCGTTCGCATGCACGAACATCTCAAGCCGTTTATACTGGCGCAGGTCGAGTGTGGTGTTCTTGTAAACGGCCTTCGCCTCGTTCGTTGAGAAGTTGTTGACCGTAAAGCTCAAAGCCTGCTCGTTCTCTTCGGCCAGCTGCGGCTGTGTAGGGTCTTGCTCGCGGGTTATGCCCGGCGGCAAAATGTAGTTCACAGGGGACTTGTCGTTGTTCTCTTCGATGTTCACCGCGCTTACCGACATGCTTCCGCTTGCATTCGCCGCGTTGTCAAGCGGCTGCTCATACGTGCGCCATTCGCCCCTGACAAGGTCCAAAGTGGCAAAGCGGAGCACGATAGGCTTCTGGAAGTTGGTAAGGAACATGCGCATGAAACGTATCGAAGAGAAGTCGCTGATTGAACCGACACGCTCCTCGAAGTCGTCAAGCGGAATGCGGAACTGATACCACGTGGCGTGGCCGGGCTGACCGTTGCGCAGCCTCGGAGCAGTCTCGCGCTTGTCAACGATGAAGTTCTGGCCCACGACAAAGTCTTCCGGGCGCATGCTTATGCGGTACTGGTAGTAGTTCTCGTACTCGTTGAGGGTGTAATCCTGGTTGATGTCCTCAACGTCGGGAGTCGTTTTATAAGACGTGTCGTAGCTTTCCGTGCGGTTGTTGCTGTCGGGAGAGTTGCCCTGCGGATTGTTTATGCGCTTGTAACGGTAGAGGATGGGAGCCTCGATGCGGTCGAAATCGGAGCCGCGGAAGTAGTGGTAATCGTCATTGGCGGGGTCGTTCATTATCGAATCGAGCTGTGCCGGAGACACCTTTCCCTGTATCGAGGAAAGGAACTCCTGATAAGATGAGAACTCACGTTCCTCCTCATCGGTCAAGCCATTGTACCCGACATCCTGCAACTCGCGCGAACCGTCGGTGGTGGCGAAGGCGTATGTGACCGTGGCTTGTGTCGGAATCTTGCCCCACTGGGTAGTTGTGAAGCTCTGCGAGCCATCCACCGGCATTCCGCTTTCATAGAACTTGCGACCGTCACGCAATATGTCTTCGCTCACTTCACCAAGATTTATATAAAGGTCGCCGCCGTATTGGTTGGCGTCGGGCTGCTCGTTTGAATATATGAACGGGTCAAGCAGCCAGAACTCGATATACTCTATGTTGGCCGTCTCAAAGTCGCTGGTGTCCAGCTTGCGCATCATTCCGCCCCATCTGTTCTGCGGATTGGGCAGTGTTCCGTCGTAGTTAAGGTTCGGGTCGAAGTTGTAAGGACCGCGTTCCGACGGGTAGTAGGCAAGGTTCAGTATCGAGAGCGTGGACGTTACGCTGTTATATGAATTGTTGCCGCGGTTCGGAAACAGCTCGCGCGTATTCACTTCACGCACGTAATAGTTGCTAAGCTGGTCGAGGTCGCTCTTTATGTGCGACGGAGTGAGCGACGAACTGCGCCGCGTGAACAACGGGTCTATGGTGTACCAGGCCAGCAACGAGCGGTTGTAACCGCTTTGCAGGGTCGTCTTGTCGCTCTGTTCGGGGAACATGGAAGGTACGCTTGAAAGAATCCAAGACGTCGGAGTGGACACGTCGATGGCGTTTTTCGTGTTCTCGAAGTCGTCAATGTACGACGCATTGTCCTGCACTCCGCTGGGCTGACCGGCAATAAGCTGGGCGAACTCCCCTGTAAACGAGATTTGCGAAGGCTGCGTACAATGCAGGAAAGGCAACTTGTCGAGCATGTTGGTGAGCCACTGGCTTTCGTGCTTCCAGTTTATGTTGAGCCCCCACAGGGTGTTGTTCAGCGGTTCCGAGCCCATCGACACCTTCGTTGTCAACGCCTGTTCGGACAAGTGCTGGAACGTTCCGCTAAGCTGGAAGTTCTTTGAAAAGTCGTATTGCCAGTTCAGTCCGAGGAACGTCTTTCGTTCCTGGGCGTAGTCGGTGTTGCTCTCGAACGAGGCGTTGACCGTTGTTCCTGCGTCAATGATGCTCTGGTTGAGGATTGTAACCTCGCCGGAAGAGTAGTCAACGGTATAATCGGTGCCTTCAGTAAGCGTCACTCCGCCTGCCGTAACCACCACAGAGCCTTGCGGTATGTTGTAAGAACCGAGTGAGATGACGTTCGCCAATGTGCCGCGGAACTGTCCGCTCATCATGTACTTGTTCTTTTCGGCTATCTGCTTTGCCGTTGTCTTGGTAGAGTCGTACAGCTCCGTATAGCTGTAACGCTGCGCCACGCCTGCCGCCACACCACGGCTTACAAGCGCGTCGTACATGTCCGAGCCGAAGGGTTCAACCTTCGGGAAGAACACGCGGCCGTTGCTTACCGTGTAGCCGTCAACATAGTCGAAGTATCCGTTGCTGTTCGCCTTGTTGTTATTGTCCAGGCGGTCGGCTCCGAGCAGTTTTATGATTGTCTGGCTCTTCACCTGCTGCTCGGGTATATATGAAAGGTAAACGCCCGTGGTGTCGCTCTGGTACTTCACGTCGAGGCGGAATTTCTCCTTCTCAACTGACGAGGCAAGGTAGTAGACGTTCTTCATCATCAGGTCCCAGTTGCCCTGCTGCGGATTGTTGCTCGTGTTCTTGAGCGACTTCACGAACAGAGCCTGGTTCACGTCCTGTATGTCCGAGGCAAACTCCCCTACCTGGTAAGTCACTCCGCCGTAAGTATATTCGTATGCAACGGCTATTACCTGGTCGGTCTGCAGCGACGTCTTGAGCGACACATAGCCCAAAGCCGTGTTGAGGGTGTACTCCGAACTGTTGAGCAGGCGCGCGCTTTCAAGTTTCTCATAGTCAAAACCGCCTACGAAACCGGGCACGGCGTCAAGCACGGAACTTGTCTGGTTGATGTCGCGCGCGGCCGAATACGTGTTCACCATTGTGCTGTATTCGGTGTTGGCGTTGTTCGACGGCACGGGCTGGCCGGTGACAGTCCACATCGGATTGCTTACCGACGTATTCTCGCCGAGGTCTGTCAGGGCTACAATGTCGCGCGAGTTTGAAGTTGTCCCGGTCTTGTTCGTCACCCATATTTCCACGCGGTTGATGGTAACTCCCGTCGTAACGTTGGGCAACTTTGACATTGCGTTGTTGTATCTGTCGCGGAAATACTGCGACAGGAAGAAGTGGCGGTTCTCCTCGTAGTCGGCAACGTCGAACTCAAAGGTCGTAAGCTGCGTGCCGCCTTTCGACGAAACGCTTTTCGACGACGACTTTTTCTGCGACACGACGGTCTGCAGCGACAGCTTGCCGAACTGCAAGTCGGTGCGTATACCGAACAGGGACGACGCCCCGTTCACCAGCGACGAGTTGCTGGGGAACGACACATTGCCGCCCTCCACGAGCTTTATTATCTCGTCTTCCTTGCCCTCGTACTTCAGCTTGAGGTTCTGCGAGTCGAAGTCAAACGTCGCGTCAGTGTTGTAGTTGAGGTTCATGTTCACCTTGTCGCCCACCTTTCCGTTGACGCTAAGGTTTATTTTCTCGTCGAAGTCGAGCGTTGTCGTCTTGCGGTTGCGTATCGGCAGCGACGGGTTGTCGATGTTTTTCAGCGTGGCACCGAACTGCAGCTCGGCCGTTCCCTGTGTCTTTATGCGCACGCCGCCCGGTCCGAATATCTTTTCCGCAGGTCCGAGGTCGAAGTGCATGTCTGTAAACGAGAACTTGTCCTTGCCCCCTTCCTTAATCAGAGTGTCGTTCTTTTCGCGGAAGAAGCGGTCAAACTCGCGTTTCTCGCTCCATTTGCGGTATTCGGCAGGGGTCATCACAATTGGCGTTGACAGGTATCCGTCGCCCATCTTCGAGCCTATGAAGTAGCGGTCCAACGAGTCGTTGTACTCAACTTCCTGCTTTATGTTGTCGGGGAAGGTAAGGTCGGCCGAGTAAGTCTCAAGGTCTTCATCGGTAATTGGCACCGTGCGCTGTATCTTCCAGCGCGGATGCAGCAGCGAGTCGGGTATGGTGTCCTCCTCTACTACTATCATCGGGGTTGCCGCTACGGCCTGCCGGGTCGAGTCCTGGCTGCCGCCGGGCTGCCTTGCGTCCTGTCCCTGGCGCACGCGGCGTGTCCTGTCGTCCTGATGATAAGGCACGGTAAAGGCGTAGCTTGCCGCGCTTACGGCAAACAACACCGACAAAAGTCCGTATATGTGTCTCTTTATCCGCAACTACCTTGAAATGAAATTGCAAGTGAAAAATTGCCTTTTCACTTATTTTATCTGCTTCAATGCGAGCTTCACCACCTGCTCCACGGGCAGTCCCGGCTGCTCTTTCAGAATGGCGACGACTACCTTTGCCGACGGCGCGGGGGCGAAACCGAGCATGGTGAGCGCGCCTACGGCCTCGTCTTTCACCTCCTTGTCCACCTGCACCTGCGGCTCTCCGGCCTGTACGGGCTGCTCTCCGGCTATGCCGAGGGCGGCAATCTTGTCGCGCAGGTCTACTATTATGCGTTGCGCCGTGCGCAGGCCTATGCCCTTAACGGTCTTCAATATCTTCTCGTTGCCCGACGAGATGACACCACACAGCTCGGCAGGCGTCATCTCCGAGAGTATCATGCGCGCCGTGTTGGCTCCCACTCCCGACACAGTTATGAGCAGAAGAAACATCTCCCTCTCCTGCTTCGAGGCGAAACCGTACAGCGTGTAAGCGTCTTCGCGTATGGCTTCGAAGGCATACAGGCGCACGTCTTTCCTCCCCTGTATGGCCGTATATGTGTTCAGCGTGATGTTAAGGCCGTAACCTACGCCGGCCACCTCAACCACCGCGTATGCCGGAGTAAGCTCGGCCAGCTCGCCTTTTACGTATTCTATCATTTCAAAACAAAAATTAATTGTCCATGAATAAAACGCGCGTCGCTCCGTTTTATTGCGCAAACGGGTGCTTTTAATAAAATGCCCACACGCCCCTACACCCCACAACCCATCCTAATCTGAAAGACAACCCACCACAATCTGAAGGACAACCCACCCCAACCCTCCCGAAGGGAGGGAGCTTGATTACCTTAATTGAAGAGGAAGCAATAGGGCTTATATGCCCTATAAGCCTTATATGCCCTATCACTCCCAGCAGGCCTATACTCCTATCAGCCCCATCCGCCCTATCACTCCCAGTAGGCCTATACGCCCGGCAGGCCGCCTTCTGCGGCCTATTGCCAATCAGCTGAATACCTACTGTTTTTCAATTGATGGCCTTTTAGCCTGCAAAAGGCCATCTTTTACAACGCAAAAGGCCGTGTTTTGCGATGCAAAACACGGCCTTTTAAAAGCGTATTGATTATCAACTACTTACAAACCGATTGCATAAAGCGTTCCAACTGCGCCCTACCCCACCCTGCACACAGCCTCAAAAGCATTCCAAGCTCCCTCCCTTCGGGAGGGCTGGGGTGGGTTGTACCTCCTTACCACGTAACGCTCATACCGATATTCACGCTCGCGTTCGAGCTTAACGGTATGAACTCCTTGCTTGTCTTGCCGAGCAGATGGTCCATGCCAATAAAGAGGTTGTAACCCTTCGGGTGGATGTTGAGCACCCATCCCATGCTCGTCGTGAAGCTGTTTACAGCAAGGTTCACACCTCCGTCGAGACATTTCAGAGGCTTCCAGTTAGCGCTCAGGCGGCCTTCCGTCCACGTAAACGCGCCCTTTATGCGAGTGCTGCTAAGCAGGCCGAACGTTATCTTGCGGTACACCGGCAGGTTGTATTCCGCCCCGAAGTTAAGCGTTGCGCCTATGCCGGTGGTGCGTCCGCCCTTGTTGCCGTTGTCTTTCAGGTTGACGAAGTCGGTTATCTGGTCGCCGTAATCGTCGGCCTGGTCGTCCATCGACACGCCGTCGCCGTCGTTGACGGATATGTCATGGAAGCCGTCAAACTCGAACCTGTCCGCCCGGTTTACAGCCTGCGCGTTCTCGCTCCAGCTGATGAAGCCGAGGTCGAGCACCGATGCGCTGACCCTCCAGTCGTCGTTTATCTGGTAAACGGCGCCGAGGTCGACAGCCATACCGAAGCCTCCGAGGCCGAAACCGTCTACGTCTACGTCGTCAACCTTCTCGTATTCGCCCCTGTCGGGATTGTTGTACTCGTCGGTTGCAGTCACATACGAAAAGCCTTTCAGCGACACGTCGGCTGTTGCCTTGCCGCTTACCGTCCACTTGTCGTCAGCCGCAAGGTCGGCCTTCAGGTCACGCATCTTCAGGTCGGCGCGGCCAAGTCCGAAGAGGAACTTCAGCTTTGCTCCTATGCGCAGCCTGTCGTTGATTTGGCGCGAATGGCCCAATGCCAGCTCGGCATACGACATTGCGTGGGCGTTCACGTCGCCAATGTTGTAGGTTTTATTGCCCGTGTTCTTCGCAAACTCGAACAGTTCATATGGCAGGGACACGCCGAACGAGGTCTTGGAGTTTATCTCTATGGTATTATATCCGCCGAAAGCCTTGAAGCCGGCAGACAATATCGCGATGCCGACGTCGCCCATTATGCGGTTGTTTCCCTTGCTGAAGCCGTCCAAGGCCGCACTGTTCGATATGTAAGGGTTCATGAACGTAGTCAGCCTTTTGTCGCTTCCGTTGGGGTACATCGGGTTGTCCATCACCACGTCCTTGTACCCGAAGTTGCCGTGCAGGTTGACGCTTATGTTGCCGAGAGCCGGTATCGACACGTAGTTCTGCTCGTTGCCGAAGGCCGGATTCATGTCGTGGCGGAACTTGTAGTCGTCAGTAAAGTAGGCCGAATTAAGCCCCTGTGCCATCGCTCCGCCTGCGGCTACGGCCATGATGAAGGCGGCCGCACACCTTATATATATATGTTTCATTGTTGTCTTGTCGTTATTTTGGGGTTAGTTGAAGTCGCCTATAATCTTTCCTACAAGCGTTACCTTGATGTCTTTGGCAACAAGCGAGTGCTTTTGGGCGTTGAGTGTCTTGCCGACAACGGCCTTGTTGCCGTCTGACGCGGCAGCTTCTATATTGAAGATGATGCCGTCGAGCCGCTTGAACGCACCCTCGCCAACCTGCCTGAGGTCAACCGACAGGGCTGTCTCGGCAGGCGTTTCGCCGTCTTCAGACGCCGCAACGGTATTGTTTACGGTTACTGTTATCTCGTCGTCGCCCATCTCGTTGCCGTCAACATCTACCGCCTTGGCATCCACGGTGAGGTAAGCCGGCACGCGGTTCTCCACCGTTGCGGCCAGGTTTATGTACGCTCCGTCGGCCAGTTCAAAGTCTTCAATGTCGTCATGCCAGCCGTCAAGGGTGTCCTTGTAGACAATCCTTGCATTCTCGTCGAACATGATTGGCGCGTCGATGGTGTACGATGGCTGCACCATATAGTCGTGGTCAAACTCGAAATAGCTCTCCTCCGACGGGTCGGCATGCGCCGAAGCCTCGAACGTTATGCGCTCGGGTATGGTCTCGACAAGGTCTGACAGGTTGGCGATAGCCTGCACGTCGTCGTACAGCGAATGGTCTATGCCCTCGTCCCTGCGGCAGAAGCATACCGTTGTCGTGCCCGAAGGATTGACCCGGAACTGCGGCACGGCCACTTCGGCAAGCTGGCTTCCGTCCTTGAACGAGCGTATCGTGCCGGTTACGAGGCCTCCTACGGCCATGTCATTGCTTACGGTTATGATTATCTGCGGATTGTAAAGGTCAACGCGCACGCGACCGTCGGTAAGGAAGTCGGGCACACCTGTCACGTCTACATCACCAAGATTGTCGAGGTAAATCTCCGGAGTGAACGTTCCGGTTGCGCTCGTTATTTTGATGTCGTCCATCCGCATGGAGCTTCTTATCTGGCTGCCGTCTATACCGGTATTGGTTGATGCGGTAGCCTCAACATCCACAAGGATGTCGCCTTCCATAACAACCTGGCGGTTTTCTATTGCCACACGGCCGTTAACCTGCTTGTCCTCGGCGAAGTCGAGGCCGGTAAGGGTTACATCAAGGCTGAACGGACGGTTGGTCGGCACATTCTCGAAAACGAGCGTGTTGCCGTCAGCGCCAGGCACGACTCCCACGATTTCCATGTATGATGGCAGCGTAACGGCCATCCGGCGCACCGTGCTTACTGCCGAGCTTAACGCCGCCGGGAAGTTGACGGTGAACGTAAGGTCGGTGTTTAAAGCAACGTGTGAAAGCGACGTTACTTCCTCTGGCAGGCTGCCGGAGTATGAAAACGACTGCGCCTTGCCGCCTGCGGTAATGTCGAAGCCCATGCCTCCCGTCGACGGAACAGCGCTTATCTCGACAACTCCCTCAACAGGTTCCGTGCTTTGCTCCACCTCTATGGCGGCGATACGCGGACGGGCGGGCTCCGCATCGCCGCCTTCCTGCGTGAAAACGTAGTCGCCGTTATCCCTTACTACCACGCACTCCGAGCCGTCAAGCTCAAGTACGTCTTCCAGCTTGATGACATTCGTCGAGCTTACCGGCAACGTAAGGCCGTCGCCGCCAATGCCGACAGTCATGTCCACGTCGTCGAAATCGTAGTTGTCATCCTGACAACCGGTCAACGCAAGTACGCCCGCCACTGCTACGCAGGGCAGGAGTTTTGCTACAAAATCATAAATTCTCATCAGCTTATTTTAATGAATGTAAATGTCAAATTCTCTCAAAAACATGATACTTAAACATGATTTCGTATTGGTTTGCGGTGCAAAGCTATATAAATTATTTTAAAATTTTGACACAATTTAATTATTTTAATAAAATTGTAAACAACCTGTATAAAATATGTTTACACCGAACAGCACAATCACTTCCCCTCAGACCCTACATGAAGCAAGGACAGGGGGAGGTGAATAATAGAGTAAAAAATAATTCATCCGTGACTATATATCGATTATGTTGGTTCTAAAACCACTGTGGCTAACGGCCAACGGCATTACGTAAAGGCACACAAACGCGGCAACGACAACGCCACAACGCCACCAAAAAGGTTTGTGCTGCAAAATTATATAATTATATCTAAATTACCCCCCCCATTAGCTAAAAGACGTTAAATGAACCATTATGAAACAAATCGCATGCAAGCGTACAAGGCACGGCGGCCATTTACAATTTGAAAGACGGCAAAACGGACAGCAAAAGGCCACCTTTTACAACGCAAAAGACCGTCTTTTGCAGACCAATATGCCACCTTTTGGAATGCCGCCGCAACGCGGTTACGTTTTATCACATAATCGACCACAAAACAAACAGATTGTAATTTACGCGCATTTTTTTACAATTCTTACATCACCGAAGCAACCTGTTTACATGCAATATTATTAACTTTGCACCCCTGAAACAAACAATACACTTAACATTTACGCAGATATGAAGAAAATCAGAGCAGCCGTAGTAGGCTACGGCAACATCGGGAAATTCACCGTTGAGGCGCTCGAAGCAGCCCCCGACTTCGAAATCGCCGGCATCGTAAGGCGCAGCGGAGCCGACAACAAACCGGCAGAGCTGGCGCAGTATGACGTGGTAAAGGACATAACAGAGCTGAAAGACGTCGACGTGGCCATACTCGCCACACCGACACGCAGCTGCGAAGAATACGCTACAAAGATACTGCCGCTGGGCATCAACACCGTTGACAGCTTCGACATTCACGGAAACATAGCGCAATACCGCAAGAACCTCATGCAGATATGCAAGGAGCACGGACGCGTGGCGGTAATAGCCGCCGGCTGGGACCCGGGGTCGGACAGCGTAGTGCGCACCCTCATGGAGAGCCTTGCGCCCAAAGGCTTGAGCTATACCAACTTCGGCCCGGGCATGAGCATGGGCCACTCGGTATGCGTCCGCTCTAAGAAAGGCGTTAAAGACGCGCTCTCGCTCACCGTACCCAAGGGCGAAGGCATACACCGCCGCATGGTTTACGTCGAGCTGGAGGACGGCGCAAGCCTTGAAGAAGTGACAAAGGCCGTGAAGGAAGACCCCTACTTCGCCAGCGACGAGACTTACGTCATCGCAGTGCCGAGCGTCGACGCGGTAAAGGATATGGGCCACGGAGTGAACCTTGTGCGCAAAGGCGTGAGCGGAAAGACGCAGAACCAGCGCTTCGAATTCAACATGAGCATCAACAACCCGGCACTCACCGCCCAGGTGCTCGTCAACGTTGCACGCGCGTCAATGCGCCAGCAGCCCGGCTGCTACACCATGATTGAAATACCGGTAGTCGACCTCCTGCCCGGCGACAGGGACGAGTGGGTAAGCCACTTGGTGTAAGAAAATTAAGAATTAAGAGTTAAGAATTAAGAAAAATACCATTGTCGGTTGGAAGAAACATCAACCTGCAATGGTATTTTTCTTAATTCTTAACTCTTAATTCTTAATTCAATCGTCCGGCAAGAACAGCGGGTCTTCTGGCATTACCATTACAGGCTTCTGCTCGTATTGCTTCAACATCTTAGCAGGAACGTACTTCTTGTCAACCACGAGGCGGAACATGTACTCGTTAAACCACTCGTTTGTCATCACGAGGCAGCCCTTCTGGCCGTAGTCCGCGCCCCAACTGTTCTCCACTTTCCACATCAACGGCTTGCCGTCTTTATCCAGGTTGACCGCCGTGAGGGTCATGGCGTGGGTCGAACCGCTGTCGTATGTCATTATGCGCTCGGCCTTGTTCATGGCGAAGTCAGTGCCGAACAGCGTGCCGTAGCTGTAGTTCTTGAGGTCGCAATAGCCGCGCTTGTTGTCGAGGAACTTGCCGACGTCATACGAGCTGTACATCTTGCGTCCGTCCTTCAGCGACGCTATGGCCAGCCGGGCGATGTCTTCCATCGGCAGGTTTAGGTATTTCCAGTTCGTGCCGTCATACGTGTGGCGGTCAAGCTCCACCTCGTATGTCTTGTAATACTCGCGGCGAGGGTCGTTCATCACCATTATGAACGAGCCCATCACGGGCTTGTCGCCCATTATCTCGGCGGCAAATGTCACGGGATTGTAGGTCTTCGCATCGGTAACGGTGCGCCCGTCCTTGTTCTTGAAAGCGTAAGTGAACTCCGTAGGCGGCTCCCCTATCACGAGCGCAAGCATGCGGTAAATGGTTGCAAGCATGTGTGTCTTCTCAACGTTGATGTCGGCCTGCGACTTGCCTTGCGCCACCATGCCGCGCAGTTTCAGTCCGTATTCGCGCAGTTTCGACTTCAGCAGCTGCGCCATGCGCGACGTGTTCTCGGCCGAATAAGTCTCGGGCATCACCTCGGAGGGCACAAGTCCGTACTTCGACACCAAGTCGGCAACGCCGCAGTAAGTACCTCCGTCGTTGATGGGACTCTTGAAGAAGAAGCGCACACGCTCGTCGTCCATCGGCTTGTCGGCACAATCGACAACGCCCTGGAGGAACAGGTTGGCCTTCTCCAGCTGGTCGTAGAAGAACAGATAGGCGTGAGACAGCTCCACGGTGAGCGAGTCAGTGCGCTGCGCAAAGTCCGAACGGAGCACGTTGAAGCCGCTGAACATCCAGCAACGGCCGCTCTGCTTCTGGTCGGTGATGCTCTGCGAGGGTGTCTCCACGCTGAAGTAAGTGTCCACCTTGCCGTTGTTGGCATAGTTCTTCGCCAGCGCGTCTATGCTGTTTCCAGCCAAAGCGTTGCGCAAGGCAGAATTTACTGCGGTGCCCGGCTGTTCCTTCTTGATGCTCTCAAGCATATCGGCCGATATGCCTCCGCCCTTTGTCTGTGCCGCGGCAGGCAGCGACATGGCCGCCAGCAAGAGCCCGGACACGATGAAAGTCTTTGTTTTGTTCATTTCAATTAGATTTAATATTTGGTTACAAAGATAATGCAAACCGAGCGCAATGCAAAAGAAAAGTGAGAGAATTGAACTTTTCTTTTCATTGCCGAGGTGCAGCTTATCTTATCAAAAGATAATGAAAACCGGGCGCAACGCAAAAGAAAAGCGACTCACATGAACTTCTATCATCAATCCCAAAAGGCTTCTGGCAATCGTCATGCCGCACGGCGGTGCGGCATCCAGAAAACACAAAGAACAACAAATGACATTAGCTGCATACACTGGATGCCGCATCGCCGTGCGGCATGACAATTACCGAGTACCTCGATTAAGGCCAATTGAAATACATTATGCCATTAAGCAAACAGTGGTAATCAAGCTTCCTCCCTTCGGAGGGCTGGGGTGGGTGTCTGGTTGGGCTGGGCTTGCTTTTTAAAAGGTGGCCTTTCGCAGTGCGAAAGGCCACCTTTTACCGTGTAAAAGGCCGTGTTTTGCAATGCAAAACACGGCCTTTTGCGGAGGCATTGATTATCAGACAGTTAGCCAGTACCAAGATTCCATATCTTAAAATGTAAACCTTTTGTTTACATTTTGCAAACAAAAGATATATTTTTAATTACAATATGACACAAAATAAACACAAAAGAACATTTATTTTAGATTTTTTATTATCTTTGCATCGTGTATGGTGTATGCCGTACCGCAGACATTAAGGAATTATAAGAAGCGTTATGTTAAGCTTGCACGTGTAGCTCCGGGACATTCCGGGAAGGCACAAGTAACGGCATACAGGATCATTACGCTACGACGCGAATTGCCGTTGGCACACTTGCCTACATCCTGTAAAATCACGAGAGACAACCGTCAAAGAAGTGATACATATCAGTTCCACGCTTCAAACGTTTACAATGGGCTTATCGGGACTGTAAGCCCGCAGTCAACTAAACCAATACAACCATGAAGAAAATGCTTTTGTTGGCCTTCGCCTTGCTGGCGGTCGGCACGGCACAGGCTCAGAGAAAGACCGAAACCGTCGAAACCCCAAAGGCCGAAACCACAGCAATTGACAAGAAAACAATCAAACGCAAGGTGGCAATAGGCCGCTTTTCAAACGAAACGCAGTATGCCAAGGGCATATTCTACGACCGTGAGAACGACCCGATGGGCAAACAAGCGTTGGACATTCTTTCAGCCAAGCTCGCGGCATCGGACAAGTTCATACTCCTCGAACGCGGCGACTTGGCAGCACTTTTGGAGGAAAGCCAAAACGGTGGAACAAGCCTTTCAACCATCGGCGCCGACTACCTTATAATTGGTTCGATAACACAATTCGGACGAAAGAACACCGGCAAAAGCGGAGTTTTCTCAACAACGAAGACCCAAACAGTTGAAGCCGCCGTGTCAATACGCCTTGTCGACGTTTCGTCAGGTCTTATAATATACTCCGACGAGGCAAAAGGCACCGCCGAACTTACCACCAAAACGACAATGGGAGTAGGTGGAAAAGCCGACTATGACGCCACCCTTAGCGACAAGGCTATATCCGAAGCGATAGGCCAATTGGTTGAAAACATCATCAATAAATGTACCGACAAGCCGTGGCGTACATATTTCCTGTCATACGACAGCGATGCGGTGCTCATCGGCGGAGGTGCAAGCCAAGGCCTTGAACCAGGCGACACATTCGACGTAATGACAAAAGGCAAGAAGGTGAAGAACCCCCAAACCGGCATACTCATTGAACTTCCGGGCAAGAAAATCGGCACGGTGAGCATAGTATCGTCAGCCGGAGACACGCCCGAAACGGAGTATTCGTTCGTCACTTATTCTGGAAGCACACCCATAGACGCCAACAACTTAACCAATTATTACATAGTACAGCAATGAAAAAGACATTATTATCGCTAATGTTCTGCGCCATGATGGCCGCTCTGTGCGGCTGCAAAGCAAACTATCCGGTGGCGCAACAGAGTGGCGACGACGACGTGGCCTACCTCATTTTCGTAAGTACAAGCGATTCGCGCAACAAGGACGTGGAGGTGTTTGTTGACGACAAGACCCGTTTTACGGCGCGAACCGTGAAGTCACGCAAGTCAAACCGCCGCGGCACACGTTACTCTGTGCAGACAGGAAAGCGCAAAGTCAGGGTGGTGCTTGATGGCAAGACGCTTTACGACAAATATGTATTTTTATCACCACAAGAAACCAAAAAGATAACATTGCCATGAGAAAGAATGTATTGAAATGCGCGTTTCTCGGCTTTTGCCTGTGCGCGCTGGCTTCATGCTCATCGCAGAAGTCACTCTATTCGTGGTACAACTACGAGGACGCCACTTATCAGTACAGCAAAAAAGCCACTCCTGAGCTTTACAAAAAGATGATGGAAGAGTATGTCAAAGTTGGCGAGAAGCAGAAGGGCACGCGCAAGGTTGTGCCGCCGGGCTTCAACGCTGAGTATGGCTATCAGCTGTACAAGGAAGGCAAGAAAGATGAAGGTTTGAAATATCTGAACGAGGAAATAAACCTTTATCCAGAGTCAAAGACATACGTTTCACGGATAATCAAACAAATAGAGGGACAATGAAAAAGTATATTTTGTTTGCGTTGGTGACGCTTATGTTGGCGTCGTGTTCGCAGAAGATAACGAGGGACGTACAGTATCCCAAGATGTATGAGGAAAAACCGGTGTCTATCGTGGTAATGCCGCCAATCAATCAGACGCAGCACGTCGAGGCGAAAGACTATTTCTACACGACGCTCTATGCCCCGTTGTGCGAAAAAGGCTACTACGTTTTTTCTCCGTTGCTTACTATGGAGATGTTCCAGTCGGAGAGCGCGTATGATGCCGAGCAGTTTATCGAAGGCGACCTGTCGCAATTCCGCAACGTACTCGGTGCCGACGCGGCCATGTTCACCATCATAAAATCATGGAAAAGGAACAACATTGGCGGCAAGCTTACTGTCAACGTGGAGTACATCCTGCGGTCGACCAAAACCGGCGAGACGCTTTACAAGCGCGAAGGCGACATCAAGGTTGACACCAGCGTAAGCGGCGGAGGCGGAGGACTGTTCGGCGCATTGGTAAATCTTGCAGCCACGGCCATCAGCACCGCCACCACCGACAAGGTTGTGGCAGGGCGCAGGTGTTCGGCATTCGTGTTGAGCGACATGCCCGTAGGCAAGTATGACGCTGAGCTTTATGGCAAAGACCAGAAGCTGCCTGCCGGCAAGGAGTTTATAAAAGCAACGGTAAAATAACATCTCTGTATTTCCAAAAGGTGGCCTTTTGCACTGCGAAAGGCCACCTTTTACCGTGTAAAAGGCCGTGTTTTGCAATGCAAAACACGGCCTTTTGCGGAGACGTTGATTATCAGGCAGTTACAAAGCGGCGGAAGATGGCGGCGGAAGTCATGCCTTGCCGGTGTCTATGCGGAACGTGTGGAGGCCGTCGGCAAACGAATATGTGACGGTGAAGCCGTACAGATTGCAGATGGCTTTGACAAGGGCGAGGCCGAGGCCGGTTGACGATTTCTTGCCTGCGGAGTGGTAAAAGCGCTCGAATATCTTGCTGTCGTCAAGCGGTTCGCCGACGCCCGTGTTGGCTACTGTGTAGCTTCCGGGCTGCGATGTTACGACGATGCGGCCGCCTTCGACATTGTGGACGAAGGCGTTTTTAAGCAGGTTTGACACAAGGATGCCTGCAAGCTGCTTGTCCATGCTCGCCGATACGCCGTCGTCAAAATGTGTCTCAACCGTTATGCGGCGGTAAGAGTACACCTCCTCGAGGTCGGCCAGCACCTTCAGCGTTGCCAGGCGCATGTCAACATCCTCCCTTGACGCGAACTGACCGTTGTCAATCTTGCAGAGCAGCAGCAGCGAGCGGTTGGTTGCGGCGAGGCTTTTCAGCGTGCGCATGGTCTTTATTATGTCGGCCATCTGTGTTTCGGTAAGGTTGTCGCTGTCGGCAAGCATCTCGAGACGGTTGGTACACACGGCGAGCGGTGTCTGCATTTCGTGCGACGCGTTGGCTATAAACAGCTTCTGCTGTTCGTACTGCCGCTCGTTGCGCTCCACGCTCCGGCGCACCGCTTCGTCGAGCTTGCGGAACTCGGTGACGCGCGTATTCATGGCCGCAGGCTTGCCGCCGCGTCCTATCCGGTAAGCGTCGAACCAGTCGAGGAGCGTTTTCAGCGGCTTCATGCAGTGGCGGATGGTGAGCAGGTTGACGCCTATGAGGCCGAGAAGCAGCACCACATAGAGCGCTACAAGCCATGAGAGGATGGCACGCTTGAGGTCGTCCTTGTCGATGGTGGTGGTGAAAGCCACAAGCTCGCGCCACTGTCCGTCGTCCGTGCGGAACACATACGACACGGTGCGGGCCGGCTCGTAGCGTCCGCTTTCATCGAAAGGCATCTCAGCGTCCTTGTATCTTATGCGGCTGACGTTGGCGGCATAGTCGCCCGAAACGGCTTGCAGAATGTACCGCCTGCCGCCCACCTCGCCTTCGCCGGGCACCGGCAGTCCGGCAAGATAGTCGGTCATGACGGTCTCGGCATACTCGGCCAGCCCCTCGTCGGTCTTGTTGTTAATCTCGTTTATCGCCGCGAAATAGAAACAGACAGCCCAAACCGCCAGGATGACGGCCTTCAATATTGAAAGGCGTAATGTTATGACGTTTTGCAGTTTCATGTCTTTTGGTTTTTAGTTGACGAGGAGCGAGGGACAAGTTGACGAGGAACGAGTTGACAAGTTGACGAGAGACGAGGGACAAGAGACGAGGAAACAGCAGACGGTAATAGGCTCGTCAACTCGTATCTCGTCACTGGTTGACTTGTATCTTGTCACTCGTCAACTTCAACAAGCTTGTAGCCGAAACCGTAAACGGTCTTTATTTCTATGGTTGCTCCTGCCGTTTTGAGCCGCTTGCGCAGGTTTTTCATCTGGGCATATATAAAGTCGAAGTTGTCAGCCTGGTCGGCATCGTCGCCCCAAACCGCCTCGGCCAGCGTCATCTTGTCGACAAGGCGGCCCGGACGGTTGATGAAATACAACAGGATGTCATACTCCTTGCGCCCCAACTCGAGGTCCTTTCCGCCTACGTCCACGGTAAACCTGTCTTGATGTACTGTGACATTGCCCATCTTTATGCCGTTGCCTCCGTCGCGTGAGTTTCGCCTTGCCACGCTGCGTATGCGTGCGTTAAGCTCTGCGAGATGGAAAGGCTTGGCGAGATAGTCGTCCGCCCCAAGCTCAAGTCCGGCCACCTTATCGTCTATCGAGTCCTTGGCCGATATGATGATGACGTTACCGCGGCGGCCGCGCGCCGACAATTCGCGCAACAAGGTAAGTCCGTCGCCGTCGGGAAGCATGATGTCAAGCAGTATGCAATCATACTCGTAAAGAAACGCTTTGGTGCGTGCCGTTGAATAATCGGCCGCCGTTTCCACCACATGACGTTCCTTTTCAAGCGAACGCTCGATTACTTCGCGCAGGTCGGCATTGTCTTCTACAACAAGTATTTTCATCCTTCAACCTATGATTTTACAATTAAGAATCAAGAGTTAAGAATTAAGAAAATATGCGGTTGCTGTTTGTTCTCATTCCAACCGCATATTTTCTTAATTCTTAACTCTTAATTCTTAATTTCCATGTTCTTTGTTCTTTTCTATCCGTATCCTTGCGTCCACGGCCACGATGTCGTCACCGTCGGCCAGCAAAGGATTGATGTCCATCTCCTTTATCTCCGTTGCGAAGCGCAGAAGGGTCGACAGGCGCACGATGATTTCGGCATACCTGCGCTCGTTTACGCCCTGTTGTCCTCGCGTACCTTTTATTATCTTATAAGCGCGCAACGACCTGATCATGGACAAAGCCTCGCTGTACGACAACGGGGCGAGGCCGCTCGACACGTCCTTGAGCACCTCCACGAAGATGCCTCCAAGCCCGCAGAGCACTATGTGGCCGAACCTCGGCTCGTATTTTGCACCGATAAACAGCTCGCGACCGTGCAACATCTTCTGCACGAGCACGCCTGTCGCCCCCTCGATGCGCATCATCCGCTCGAACTCAAGCTCAAGATGCTTGGCCGTGCGGACATTGAGCGCCACTCCGCCGACGTCGCTCTTGTGCACAGGACCTACCACTTTGGCCACCACAGGGTAGCCAATCTTGTCGGCAAAGGCCACAAGCTCGTCCTTGTCGGCGCATGCTTTCTCGGGCACTACGGGTATTCCGGCGCACGAAAGGAGTTCGCGCACACCGTCAGGCGGCAGGAAACCGTCGCCGTCAATGTGCATTATGATGTCGCGGATGCGCGGAACGTCGACCCCGGCAAGCTCTATTCCGCTGTCGGCTGGCTGCGGAGTCTTCATCACCTGGGTAAGAGCCGTGGCGAGAGTAACCTCGTCGCTGAAGTTGACATGCCCCTTCCTGATGAACTCGGCCACTTCAGGGCCGGCGGTGTTGAGGCACGGCAATATGGGGAATATCGGCTTTTTACATTCAAGTATCTTCTTGTGCAGCACGTCGTATGCCTCGTAAAGCTGTACAAGTCCGGGCGTACCGAAGATTACGAAGATGGCGTCGATGTCCTTGAAGCGGTGCTCGCAGTAGTCGATGGCAAGCCCGAGGTGCTCTGGCGTGCCGGTGGCGAGGATGTCTATCGGGTTTGAAACCGACGAGCCTGGGAACAACTGCGCCTTCAGTTCGTCGGCTTCAGGCCCTTCGATTTTGGGCACGTTCAGTCCGCCTTTCGACAAGGCGTCGGTCAGCATCACTCCGGGTCCTCCGGCATGGGTCACTATCGCGAAGTTGCGGCCGGTGAGACGGGGAAGAGTGAAGATGCAACCCACTGTGGTAAGTTCCTCGCGCGAGAAGCAGCGTACTATGCCCGCTTTCCTGAACAACGCCTCAACGGCGGAGTCGCTGCTGGCCATCGCCCCTGTATGCGACGACGCAGCGCGGCTTCCGCTCTCGCTGCTGCCGGCCTTGATTGCGGCTATGCGGCAGCCCTTGCGTATGAGCGAGCCTGCGTGCAGGAGCAACTTGTCAGGGTCGTTGATGTTTTCTATGTAAAGAAGCTTGATGTGCGAGTCGCGTTCGGGGTCGAAGTTCTCGTCCATATACTGAAGAACGTCCTCGATGCCGATTTGCTTGCTGTTGCCGACACTCCACACAGAGTTGAACGGAAGACCCTTCATAACGGCCGACTCGAGGATGAACACCGCCGTGGCTCCCGAGCCGCTGATAAAGTCTACGCCCTGTTCGTGAAGCGTGGGGATGGGCTTTGTGAACACGCTGTGGTGCCACGCGTTCATCAGGCCGATGCAGTTGGGGCCTATGAGGGCGGCTCCGTACTTATCGCAAGTGTCAAGAATGCGACGCTCCAAGGCTTCGCCGGCCTTGGTTTCCTCGCCGAATCCGGCGGAGATTATTATGAAAGCCTTAACTCCTTTCTCGGCGGCCAGCACCTCGACGGTGTCGGGACACATCGGGGCGGGTATTACGAGAACGGCCAAGTCGGTAGGCGGCAGCTCGCGGATGTCGTGGAACACCTTGACGCCCTGTACCTCGTCTTCCTTCGGGTTGACTATTCTTAGCGTGCCCTTGTAGCCTCCGCTGATAAGATTGCGCACCAAGGCGCCGCCCGGCTTGTGAACGTTGTTCGAACCTCCAACGACAACGATGCTCTCGGGATGTAACAATTGTTGGTTTATCATAGTATTGTGTTTAATGGTTTTGGCTGTCGTAAACGTCACTTGCCGCCAAGTATCTGCCCGGCGTGTTCCTTCACCTTGACTTCCTTCGGCGTGATGATACGCTCCACTACGCCGTTCTCGTCGATGATGAACGTGGTGCGCATGGTTCCCATGTACGTGCGTCCGTACATCTTCTTCTCTCCCCATACGCCGAACTCGCTGACAAGCGACTTTTCAGTGTCGGCTATCAGATGGAACGGCAGCGAGTACTTGTCAATGAAACGCCGGTGCCTGGCTTCGTCGTCGACGCTCACTCCCACCACTTCGAAGCCCTGCGCACGCAGTTCCCCGTAGTTGTCGCGCAGGTTGCAGGCCTCCGTCGTACACCCGGAAGTAAGGTCTTTGGGATAGAAATAAAGCACGAGCTTGCGCCCCTTGAAATCTTCCGTCCTTATTTCGTTGCCGTTCTCGTCGCGCCCGAGCACATCGGGCACCTTGTCTCCAATGCCTATCATTTGTGTCTACGTTATGTTTATTAGACGCAAAGATACAGCAAATCCCGATAAGTACAAAACAAAACGCAGGAAAGGATTTCATAAATCGCCGCTCCGACACACAACCGTCGCAAAATGACAGATGACACACGGTTTTGCAATATGCCGTATTTTGCCTTCCAAAAGGCCACCTTTTACACGCCGAAAGGCCATGTTTTGCAGGCTAAAAGACGGCATATTGGAAAGCCGCTGACAGTCAGCGAGTTGCAAAGACGTGACCGAGCACGCCGGAAACAGGCGCGCCACATGGCGCATATTATGACAAAATGCGCCAGCAGAGGGGCTTGACACTGCCACGTCTTGCGACAAAATGTCACGCCTGATGGCACACTTGCGCCGTTGGCATACGTTTTGTTAAACAATATGTGGCAATAAGTGCGGCACCAAGGGTGCGGATACTGATTGAAGTACTACCGTAAGGCCCAAGACCGCACAACCATAAAACCGCAAAAAATAACAAAAAAGATACTATTATGGGAAAGATTATTGGAATTGACTTAGGAACTACAAACTCCTGCGTTGCCGTTTTCGAAGGCAACGAACCGGTTGTAATAGCTAACAGCGAGGGCAAGCGTACAACGCCTTCGGTTGTTGGTTTCGTGAAAGACGGTGAGCGTAAGATTGGCGACCCGGCAAAACGCCAGGCCATAACCAACCCGAAGAACACCATATACTCTATCAAGCGCTTCATGGGCGAGACATACGACCAGAGCCGCAAGGAGGCTGAGCGCGTGCCGTTCACCGTTGTCAACGAAGGCGGCTATCCCCGCGTGGACATCGACGGACGCAAATACACTCCGCAGGAAATCTCGGCCATGGTGCTGCAGAAGATGAAGAAGACCGCCGAGGACTATCTCGGACAAGAGGTTACGGACGCCGTTATCACCGTCCCGGCATACTTCTCCGACTCGCAACGCCAGGCTACGAAAGAGGCTGGACAGATAGCCGGACTCAACGTCCGCCGTATCGTGAACGAGCCTACGGCCGCTGCGCTGGCTTACGGAGTTGACAAAGCCAACAAGGACATGAAGATTGCCGTGTTCGACCTTGGAGGCGGTACTTTCGATATATCAATACTTGAGTTCGGCGGCGGCGTGTTCGAGGTACTCTCCACCAACGGTGACACCCACCTCGGAGGCGACGACTTCGACCAGGTAATCATCGACTGGCTCGTAAACGGCTTCAAGGCCGACGAAGGCATCGACCTTTCCAAAGACCCGATGGCCATGCAGCGCCTGAAGGAAGCTGCCGAGAAGGCTAAAATCGAGCTGTCAAGCTCAAGCTCGACAGAAATCAACCTGCCGTACATCACGGCTGAAGGCGGTGTGCCCAAGCACCTGGTAAAGACGCTGACACGCGCACAGTTCGAGCAGCTGGCACACTCTCTCATCCAGGCTTGCCTCGTTCCGTGCCAGAACGCGATACGCGACGCAAAACTGACAACGTCTGACATCGACGAGGTTATCCTCGTGGGCGGTTCAAGCCGTATTCCTGCCGTACAGGAGTTGGTTAAGAATTACTTTGGCAAAGAGCCTTCAAAGGGTGTAAACCCCGACGAGGTGGTAGCCGTAGGAGCAGCCATCCAGGGTGCAATCCTCAACAAGGAGAGCGGCGTAGGCGACATCGTACTGCTCGACGTTACACCGCTTACACTCGGTATCGAGACAATGGGCGGCGTGATGACAAAGCTTATTGACGCCAACACCACCATTCCATGCAAGAAGAGCGAGGTGTTCTCGACAGCCGTTGACAACCAGACAGCCGTGACAATACACGTATTGCAGGGCGAGCGTCCGATGGCCGCACAGAACAAGAGCATCGGCCAATTCAACCTTGAAGGCATAGCACCGGCCCGCCGCGGCGTTCCGCAGATTGAAGTTACCTTCGACATCGACGCAAACGGCATCCTCAACGTAAGCGCCAAAGACAAGGCTACGGGCAAAGAGCAGGCAATCCGCATTGAAGCTTCGTCAGGTTTGACACAAGACGAGATAAACCGCATGAAGGCGGAAGCCGAGCAGAACGCAGAGAACGACAAAAAAGAACGCGAGCGCGTGGACAAGATGAACCAGGCAGACTCGATGATATTCACCACCGAGAACTTCCTGAAAGACAACGGCGACAAGATACCTGCCGACCAGAAGTCGAACATCGAATCAGCACTCCAGCAGCTCCGCGACGCCCACAAGAGCGGCGACATCACGGCAATAGACAACGCCATCAACAACCTCAACACCGTAATGCAGGCAGCCAGCGCACAGATGTACCAGCAGGCAGGCGGCGCACAGCCCAACGCAGGCCAAGGCTTCACCGGCGGCAACAACGCAGGCGCAGGCCAGCAGCAGGACACCGGCAAGACCAACGACAATGTGCAGGACGCCGATTTTGAGGAGGTGAAGTAAGTATCGGTAAACAACGATAACTAATAATAGAAAAATAGGGTGTAACTCATTAAGTTACACCCTATTTTTGTTTTAACACTTTTCTGATAGATTTGCTTGTTTCTCGGATTTTTATTGTATATTTGTACCATATTTGTGCCGCGATAAAAAAGTAGGAAATCTGCGACAAAATATGAACGAGCTAAATACAAACAAGTAAATATCAGTATTATGCCAGCAGCCAAGTTTGAAATAAAACGGAAATGCCAAGTGTGTGGTCAGGAGTTCATCGCCAAGACCATTGAATCATGGTATTGCTCTAAACGCTGTTCCAACATTGCGTATAAACGTAGGAAAGACGAGGAGAAGCGAAACCAACGGTTGGATGATATCGTGAAAAGCATCCCGAAGCACCATGATTACATCAAGGTGTCAGAAGCCTATGCTCTATTCGGTATCAGTAAAGACACTTTGTATCGTCTGATACATAAAGGCACTATTTCACATATAAACTTTGGTATCAACCAAATTCGTGTCAGCAAAGAAGAACTGCTGAAACTCTATCCTCTGCGGAAGAAAGCTCTGACAAAACCAAAGCCCGTTGCCAAATTATATAGCTTAGAACCGAAGGACTGTTATACCATCGGCGAAATATCCAAGAAATTCCATTTGGATGACACTACGGTCTATCTGCATATCCGCAAATACTCTATACCTACTCGACAGATAGGTAACTTCGTTTATGCACCCAAGAAAGAAATTGACAACCTATATAAAGGAATAAAGCAATGAAGAAAGCGTTGGCCAATACACGAGTTTCGGTAAAACTCCGCAAGTCGGAATACCGTGAAGAATGGTATCTGTATGTTGAAGCCTATCCGGTTTTCCAAGCAGACAAATCCACTCCCCAAAGAGTGCGTGAATATCTGAACCGCACTATTACCACTCCCATTTGGGATAAGTCGCGGAATGCCCGAACCGATAAAGACGGCAAGACCACTTATAAGCCTAAACGTGACTTGAACGGTATCATCCAGTGCAAATCACAGTTAGACCAGGAATCGTGTATCTATGCCGACAAGGTGAGGAGCCTGCGCCAAAAGGAATACGACAATGCCTCGCTTTATTCAGAAACCGACGCAGAACAGGCAGAGCAACTGGAGCGTTCACGTTGTAACTTCATAGAATACTTCGACCATGTGCAGCGGTTACGCCATGCACACAGTTCGGATTCTATTATTGTCAACTGGAAGCGAGTGCGTGAACTGTTGAAAATCTTTGCCAAAGGCAATGCCATTCCTTTTTCGCAGATAGACTTGAAGTTCATAGAATCGTTCCGGCAATTTATATTGAACGCCCCACAAGGAGGCACAAAGAATGGTACTCTTTCCCAAAACACAGCATCCACTTATTTCTCCATATTCAAAGCCGCATTGAAGCAGGCTTTTATTGACGGCTATCTGACTGTTGATGTTTCGGCAAAGGTCAAGGGTATTCAAGGAAGAGAAAGCCGTCGGGAATATCTGACTGTTGATGAGCTAAACCGTTTGGCGCAAACTCCATGTGACCCGTTGTTGAAACGTGCTTCACTATTTTCTGCATTGACAGGACTTCGTCATTGCGACATACAAAAATTGAAATGGTCAGAAGTGGAAGAATTTAACGGCGGTTATCGCCTGAACTTTACCCAACAAAAGACCAAAGGCGTTGAATATATGCCCATATCCGAACAGGCATACCAGCTTTGCGGTGAACGGAAAGGCGGTGAGCAGTTGGTTTTTGCCGGACTGCCCGACCCGTCATGGATTAACCGCCCAATTAAGAAATGGGTTGCAGAGGCAGGGATAACGAAGCACATCACCTACCATTGCTTCAGACATTCGTATGCAACCCTGCAACTCGCCGGAGGTACTGACATTTATACTGTCAGCAAAATGCTCGGTCATACGAATGTGCGCACAACTCAAATTTATGCTAAAGTCGTTGATGCGAAGAAGGAAGAAGCGACCAAAACAATCAAGCTGGATTTGCCGAGCCAACAATAAATCTTACTTCATACCTTATATAAGCCATCTGCATTTATATGTGGATGGCTTTTTGTTTCTGTACATTTTTATATTCACGGCTGTATGACACGATGATGATTTCCTTATGGAAAGATGCATAAGCGAAAAAACTAATAATGGAATTTGCCATTATAGATATTGATAATCAGCGCATATCGCTTATGATTCTTATGAGCCTCTGATGCTTCTTTATGTGGCATTTACCACCTGTAAATCAGTATTGTTATTTACTATTACTTTGCGGCAAAAATCAAATGATAACAATATGAACGACAAGAACATTACATTTGAAGATTTGCCAAAGGCAATGTCATGGATGATGGACAAGTTGAACAAACTTGATTCTAAAATTGACGGTTTGAATTATGCACCACAAGCACAACCTGCCGACCAGTGGATGAACCTGAAAGAACTGTGCGAATATCTGCCAAGCCATCCGGCGGAACAAACAATTTATGGATGGACGAGCTGTCATCAGATTCCATACCATAAGAGAGGCAAACGCATTATGTTTCTCAAATCAGAGATTGACGCATGGCTTCATGATGGTAAACGGAAATCGCAAAAAGA
The DNA here is from genome assembly GCA_900551055.1 of uncultured Prevotella sp. Taxonomy (GTDB): domain Bacteria; phylum Bacteroidota; class Bacteroidia; order Bacteroidales; family Bacteroidaceae; genus Prevotella. The sequence continues at coordinate 47,505 of URUK01000015.1, forward strand.
ATTGGAAGATGAAGCATCACAATTTATCAAAGCCAAACGAAATAGGACATTCTAATGGATTCGCTTGAATTGTGTAACAGTATCAGAATGGAGTTTGAAGGTATCACCGAAAGCAAGATTCCTTTGGACGTGTTTCCTGCAAAATTGCAGGATATGGTTCTGGCATTGGCACGGCAAGAGAATTATTCTATTGAGTACACAATGGCATCCCTTATTGCGGCTGCATCAACGGCCATTGGCAATGCCGTCAACATCCGCATTCGTGGTGGTTGGATAAGTAGCCCTGTCTTATACATGGTTTTGGTTGGACGTCCCGGAATGGGTAAAACGCCGCCTCTTGATTTTGCTTTTCGACCAATCCGAAAGCGTGACGCAAAAATCATAAAGCAGTTCAAGACTGATATGGAATATTTTAACTCTATATTGGAAAGTCAGAAAGGCAAGAAAGATGATAGGCCATCATTACCACCAAAGCCAATTTTGAAACGGACTATCATTTCGGACTTTACTCCTGAAGCTCTTATACGTGCGCTTGACGATAATCCGAGAGGGATAACTGTATATGTGGATGAGATAATGGGAATGTTCAATGCCGTGAACCAATACAATAAAGGTCAACTGATAGAGCAACTGCTGACAGCATTCAGTGGTAAGCCGCTTGATGTGTCAAGGTGTAGTATGCCGATACCTATCCATATTGAACGGCCTTTTATAAATGTAGTAGGTACAATGCAAACCACTCGTATACATGAATTGGTTGATAAAGGCTATAAGGACAATGGATTGCTGGATAGAATCATTTTCGTTTATCCGTCATCGCAGGAAATACCTGATTGGCAAATGGATGAAGATTCCGCATCCTCATCATTTGAAAAGTATTCCACCTTGTGGGAGGATATAATCTACAGGATTTGCGAGATTCCTTTCACGATAGACGAGAACGAAGGCATTGTACAAAGCGTGTTGAATTTCTCTCCAGAAGCAAGTGCATGGTTTACGAATTGGCGTAATGCTTCAATCAGAGTTGTAAACAAAATCAAGGATGACACACTGGTTGACAGCAGGATAATGAAAACACCGATAATTACAGCCCGTTTGGCTTTGGTTTTTCAGATACTACGATGGGCTTGCGGTGAAGTTCACAAGGATTTTGTGGATATTGATTCTACGAAATCAGCAATCAGGCTGACTTCCTATTTTGAGGATTGCTATTCCAACATCCAGAGATTTATGATTATGGAAAGCATAGAGCCGCAAAAGAAAGGTTTGCTTGACCTCGTGCAGTCACTGTTCACCACAGCCGAAGCCGTACAGGCTGGTAAAGAAGTTGGTATGTCGGAAAGGACTGTGATGTATGTGTTGAACGACCTTGCCACGAAAAAGATAATCAGGAGAATCAAGAGAGGCGAATATGAGAAACTGCAATAATCCGCACAATTTGCACCTTGCAGTATTTGCACTTTGCAGTTTCTACGCATCGATGTTCCTGCAAAACTGCAATAACTGCAAACTGCACGAACTGCATTTATAAACAGAAAGGCTATGACCGAATATAGATTTACACTTCAGAGATACAAACGAGGCTTGAAGCTGACTTGCCCAAAATGCGGACGAAAGCAATGTTTTGTCAAGTACATTGATACAGAGGGGCAAATCATATTTCCTGATTATGTAGGTCGGTGCGACCACGAACATTCGTGCCAATATCATTATAAGCCTTCGGATTATTTCAAGGACAACCCCGACACATGGGAAGAAAAAAGCTCGTGGAAGCTGCAGACAAAAGTAATTTTGCCCAAACCGATAGATTATATAGATAAAGAAATCATGCGCCGTTCACTTGCCGACTATAAACGAAATCCATTGTTTACATTCCTTTCGGGCGTATTGGGAGAAAAAGAAACTTCACGGATATTTCAACTGTACAGCGTTGGCACTTCCAAGAAGTGGAATGGTTCCACTGTATTTTGGCAGATTGACAGACAAGGAAAAGTGAGAACGGGTAAAATCATGCTCTATGATCCGATAACTGGCCATCGGGTAAAGGAGCCAAGAAGTTATGTGAGTTGGGTACATACCGAATTGGGGCTAAACCATTTCAACATGAAGCAATGTTTATTTGGCGAGCATCTGTTAGCTGACTATCCGACCAAAGCGGTAGCCATTGTGGAGAGCGAGAAATCTGCTTTGGTGGCCACCCACTTCATGCCTGATTTTGTATGGCTGGCTACCGGAGGAATACACGGCTGTTTTAAGGCTGATACAGTTAATGTATTGAAAGGCCGTGCAGTTATGCTATGTCCTGACTTGGGTGCAAAAGACGTTTGGCAAGAGAAAGCGCACTTGCTTTCTTCCATCTGTCCGAAAGTTGTTTTCAGTGAAATATTGGAGCGGTGCGCAACAGACGAACAAAAGGGAAAAGGTTTGGATATTGCCGACTTCCTGCTGATGACCGATACCCCCACAATGACACTTCAAAAGATGATAAAGAGGTGTCCGAGTTTGCAAATACTCATTGACCTATTTCAGTTAGAATTAGTTGAACATAAATAGATTTTAAGATGAAAAAAGACATTTACTATTGCATTGTGCTTTCCAGTAGCCAACTTGATTTTTTTGCAGGAAGCAAGTACGGCATCGACCGAATGAAAGTATTGAAATGCCTTATTAACGTTGCTGTTGTTAAGGAAACGAAGTACGAGAAGAAAGGCTTTACCGTAACGCTGCACATTGGGCAAGCCGCCCTTTCGGAAGTGGAATTGGCTACCCGTTTGGGCTATGATAAGAAAACCGTTTCAAGGTTGCTCGATAAGATGGCGTGGTTGGGTATTATCACATCTAAACAGACTAACCGTACAAGCATACACACCATTCACTGTGTGTCGGCATGGTATGAAGACAATCAGAAGATACTCAATCCATATTACGTGAGTATGAAAAAACGGCATGAAAGTTTTAGCAACAACGGAAATATCGTTGATGATGTGAACTGTGTTACCACAGATGTGTCAAAAATCGAAACAGAGAAGTCGGACACTAACACTAACGAAAACTTCCACAGCGGATTGATAACACTTACGGATAATGAAACGTCCAGTACTGTAGCTCTTACTGACGATGGTGGAAACGCTACAACCGATATTGAGCAGCAGGTGGTTTTACCTTCCCTTATTTCGGACGTTTCAGCCGAGTTAAGTTCTGGTGAATATCATTCACTCGAATACAAGCAAAGCCCACCTAATAACCATTCGGAGGAGGAAGTGCAACCCTGACTGTTATATGGTTTTCGGACAAGCCTCTCATTACATAAACCGTGGCATATCCGAATTTTATGTTCGCCCTGTTACAAGAATTGCCTATGTCGCACAAAAACGCTTCACGTTTCCATGCAACATAAGCTGTAACTGCCGCTCGCAAGCTCGCAACGGGCTGACCAATTTTAATCTGTTGTACCACCTTATAATATTAGACATGACATCGACAAACGAAGATGAAAAGAAAAACGAAAACAAGAAAAAGGTTATAAGACGTACCCGACGTTTGGAAGCCAGAGTGACGGATAATGAATATGTAAAGGCTGTAGAGCTTGCCAAGACCTGCGGATTACAGCTGAGCGACTACATCCGCAAATGTGCTTTGGGGCAGCGACCAAGACGGCGGTTAACTGACCGGGAAGTAGAAGCCCTTTGCAGCCTATCCGATGCACGGGGCGACCTTATGCGCATAGCTGCTGCCGTCAAGTCCATACAGGGTAGCAAACGAGCACAATACTTTGCAGACACTCGTTTCGTGGAACAATGGATGCGTGCCGCCATTCCTCTTATAGCTCGTTGGAATGAGATTCAAGAATACATCACCCAATAAATACCCAGCCAAATGATAGCAAAAGCGGCCACCATCAGTCACGGCGGAAATGCCGTCCGCTATTCGGTCAATAAGGACAAAGCGGAGATAGTGAAAGTGAATTTTCTGCCGGATGACATATCAGCAGAAGCAATGTACCAACGCATGGTACTCAAGCAAAAAGAATTTGCCAGCACAATCAATAAGGGCAGAGCACTCAAACGGAATGTGATAAGAATGGAAATATCCCCAACCAAGGAGGAATCCGCAGGGTGGACGTTGAACGATTGGGCAAGGTTGGCAAACGAGTACATCCAAGTATTCGATTCCATAGACCTCTCGAAAAAGACTAAACGTGCCAGTGCGAAGTCTACTAACGTAAGGAACAGCCAGTATGTGGTTGCACTTCATCACGATGCGAAAAGTGGTATTCCTCACCTGCACATTGACGTGAATCGTGTGGATATGGACGGCAAGGTTAATGACGACCATCTGATTGCGGAACGGGCAATGTCTGCTGCGTATATTATCAATGAACGGCGTGGATGGGAACAGCCGAAAGACATTTATGAAAAACGCCGATTAGAGATTGCCGATACGTGTATGGATGTACTACGTTCTTTGCCAAAGTTCAGTTGGGCTGGCTATGCAGCTGGACTTAAAGAGCGAGGTTACGGCATACACATACAAGAAGATGACAATGGTAATGTGCGCGGTTATTCCGTCTTGTCTGGCAATTCCGCTTACAAATCGTCCATTCTCGGCAAAGGCCGACACCTCATGCCGTCAAAGATAAAAGCTACATGGGCATGGCTGCATGGAGAACAAAAAACTCTGGCAAACCCAAATGCCGAGCAAGAAAAACGGACAGCTATCCCATCATCCGACAAGGTACAAGCAAGCCACTCGGCACCAGTTGTAAAGCATTATGATATTTCCACAGATGAATACCACCATTACCATGTAGCTATTCCAGAAGAAGCGGATGAAATTATCCGTAAGGAATGTTCCGTGCCGGAGGACAATCCTTTTGCAACCATCGAAGATGTGCAGAAAACCGCATTACTTCTTTTCGCAGAATACATTGACGGAGCAACTAGTATGGCTGTATCCAGTGGTGGCGGTGGCTCTGATATGAGCGGCTGGGGAAAGGATAAAGGTGAGGATGAACGCGACTGGGCACGCCGTTGCGCTCATATGGCCAACAGCCTGTGCAAACGCAGGAAAGGCTTACACAGATAAATGTTTTATTCAAGAATCAGATAAATATGGGAATAGGTAAAGGAAAATCCGACAAGATAGACATTGACAACCTTATAGGTAGCGTTAATAACGAAAGCAAGGCTACGCAGGAAGCCAGCTGTCTTGCAGAAAAAGTTGTAGAATTGGAACAAGCGACCAAAGCTTTCAATACGGCTATTGACCGTGCAGACTGCATTATCACCGCTTTCAACAACTCTGTTAATGAATTGCAGTCAAGGAAAATCGGCGCACAAGTACATCCGCAAACCTTAAAGTCTTTAAACGACATTTGCACAAACTTTGTCGTGGAAGTAGGCAGGCAACTAATGGATCATCGTGATAAACAACTCGAACTGCAAAAGGAACACGAGGAACGCATTGCTTGTATGCTTAAAAGTAATGAAGGTATTTGGCTTTCCAACCGTTGGGTTATATTTACTGTGATTGTGCTTGGAATCTTTTGCTTGGCAGTTATTTTATGGGCTGTCTGTAAATAATGCGGCAATTTACAATATCCTTCCGATACGCCCCATTATGAGAATGTACCATTTGAAGTGCCCAAAGGATGGGTATGGACTACTGTAAGCGATATATCAAAATCAATTTTATATGGTGTAAGTGAATCTGCAAAGTCAACAGGTAAATACAAACTATTGCGCATTACAGACATTCAGAATAACCAAGTAGATTGGGATACTGTTCCATTTACAAATTTTGATACTAATAAGGTATCTTCATACATTTTATGTAATGGAGATATTTTGTTTGCACGGACAGGGGCAACAGTCGGGAAATCGTATCTAATAAAAAATCTTACACAAAAGGCTATCTATGCTTCATATTTGATACGTGTGCAAACATTTAATCTGGTTATTCCTGAATATGTGAAATTATTTTTTGAGTCTGATTATTATTGGGCACAAATTGAATTAAACTCGGTAGGCATAGGACAACCAAATGTAAATGGTACGATTCTTGGAAGCCTAAACATTCCATTACCTCCTTTGTCTGAGCAAAAAAGAATTGTTATAGAGATAGAGCGGTGGCTTTCTTTGATTAATGTGATTGAAGAAAATAAAGTGGATTTGCAAACAGCTATCAAGCAAGCCAAAAGCAAAATTCTCGACCTCGCCATTCACGGCAAGCTTGTGCCGCAAGCCCCGAATGACGAGCCAGCCTCGGAATTGCTAAAACGCATCAACCCGAAGGCGGAAATCACTTGTGATAACGGGCATAGTAAGAAGTTGCCTCAAAGTTGGATAATTTGTAGACTTGGAGAAATATGTAAGGTTGAAAATGGTTATGCTTTTAGCAGTGATGAATATAAACCTTCTGGAACGCCATTAGTTCGAATTTCAAATATTGTAAATGACAAAATAGATTTATCTTCTTGTGTCTTTGTTCAAGAAGATGTTGAAGAAAGATTTATAGTGTCAAAAGGCGATTTATTGATTGCTATGTCTGGTGCGACAACGGGTAAAATGGGTGTATATTCCAAAAATGAAATATCGTATCTAAATCAGCGTGTTGGAAATATCAAGATACTAAACAAAGATTTATTACTTCCCGAATATAGAAATTATTTCATGATTTCAAAAATGGACGATATTTTAAAATTAGCCTATGGTGGAGCACAACCTAATATTAGTGCTAAGGTTATATCAAATTTTTTGTTTCCACTTCCGCCAATATCCGAGCAACAACGCATTGTAGCAAAAATAGAGGAACTGTTTTCTGTTCTTGATAACATTCAAAATGCCTTAGAAGCGTGATAAGATGCGCTTCTAAGGCCACGTTATCACCAATTTACCACTTTGTCAACAATCTTCTGTTGTTCGTTGGCGGTACGTCGAAGATAGATGCGGGTGGTTTCTATGCTCTCATGCCCCATAAGGTCGGCTAATAAAGCAAGGTCGTTGAAACGGTCAAGGAAATTCTTGGCGAAACGGTGACGAAAAGAATGAGGATAAACAACATCGCGGTTTAGTCCATATTTATCGGCAAAATGCTTTAGCTGTTGGGCAATACCGCGTGTCGTAATGCGCTGCCCGAAACGGTTAAGAAAGAGATAACCGCTCGTAACGCCTTTCATTTTCAACCATTGTAAAGCCTCATTTCGCAAGTTTTTAGGGATGTATAAACGGCGCACTTTACCGCCTTTGCTGTAAAGGTCGAGATAACCCACTTTCACGTGTTCAACCTTTATGTGCAACAACTCGCTTACCCGTGCACCTGTCGCTGCCATAAACCATACTACGAAATACCAATCCTCGTAACCGTCAGCCTTCAATTGCGCTTTCAGAAACTTATAGTCGGCATCGCTGATGACATTCTCCAAGAAGTTCTTTTGCTGAACTTTGACAAACTTCACTTTCAGTCTGTCGTGTTTGGTAAACTCCAAATACTTGTTGATACCTTGCAAACGGAGATTTACGGTTTGCGGTTTGAAGTTCTCCACCAAATAACCTTTGTATGCCAACAGATTTTTCTTGTTTATTTCCCCATAATGGTTGAGAAAGTAATTCACCGTCCACACATACGATGTCACGGTGTTCCTTGCCAAGTTCGTTTTGGCAAGATAGTCTTTGAATTTTGTTATCATATCATTTAATTTTTTGATGAATACGATAACAATATACCGCATTGTGCAAGTGATAATATTCTGCCCAACGCGCGAAAGGTGCTGTTTTACTTCTTAAAAGGTCATCTTTTGCTTGCTAAAAGGTGCTCTTTTGTAATCTAAAAGGGCATCTCCTTGCAAATACCTGATAACTAATCATTTAACGCATTGAATTACAATGACGTTTACTACCTAACGGGCATTATACGCAGTTGCCTAAAGGATGGATGATTTGCCGTTTGGAAAATATTGTAAAATATGAACAGCCACAAGCCTATATCGTTAGTTCAACAAATTATGATGATAGCTATGCAACTCCGGTTCTTACCGCTGGTAAATCATTCATTATTGGATATACCGACGATACGGATGGCATTTATGCGAAGTTGCCCTGCATTATATTTGATGACTTTACCACAGATTCAAGACTTGTTGATTTTCCGTTCAAAGTAAAATCTTCAGCTATGAAAATATTACAAGTCGTTGAAGGCATAGAAATAGAATATGTGGCTATGTTTATGAGCGTTACACGACTTATCAGTGACACCCATAAGCGATATTGGATTTCAGAATATTCCAAACTTTATATACCAATACCACCAATAGAGGAACAAAGACGAATTATCGACATGACAAAATCTATGTTTGAAAAACTTGACACAATAATGGAGAGTTTATAGGCTCTCCATTATTGTGTTAATATTCTTAAAGATTGTGTCAACCGCATCAACTATTTTCTTTTGCTCACTATATGGCGGTATAGGAACTTGTATCGCCCTGAAAAGTTTTTTATTCAAGTGTGGAATGGCGGAGCCTACTTTGTTTTCTCGTAATGCCTTTCGATGCAAGTTTATAACCAGTAAAACATAATCAGCAAGCATTTGTTTGTTGATGTATAATTGCTTAAAGGTGCTTCCTTGATAACCATCAATCGGCGCTCTAAATACTTCGCCGGAGTTCTCGCCATCAACTAAAATCAACAAACTATTGGCTGCTACATATCTGCCACTTGTCAACGTTTTAAAGCCACGTTCACCTCTTAAATATTTTACATCAAGATTGGGCAACTCTTTTCCGTTAATCTTTTCTCCATCAATAAGAGAACATATAGTTTTCATAGGAGCGGCCATCCAGTTTTTAGGTAACTGCGTATAATGCCCGTTATCACAAGTGATTTCCGCCTTCGGGTTGATGCGTTTTAGCAGTTCCGATGCTGGCTCGTCATTCGGGTCTTGCGGCACGAGCTTGCCGTGAATGGCAAGGTCAAGGATTTTGTTCTTAGCTTTTTTGATAACTTTCTGTAAATCCAATTTGCCTTGCTCAATTTGGTCAATTAAAGCAAACCAATTCTCTATCTCTGATACTATTCGGTGCTGTTCTGAAAGAGGGGGAAGAGGGAAAAACATTCGTTCCAAATTATATTTAGGTAATCCCTCACGACCACTACCTGTTATCTTCATTGATTTAGAGAATATGGAGGATAGAACAAACGCATGGAAATATTCAGATACAACAAATATTGGACGCATAATGCAAACATGTTGACTTACATTTCCCCGTTGGAAGTTTTCAGGTACAATTGCACAACGTCCCAAAGACCCACCAGTTATGTTTAAGAGTAAATCATTAGGCAAAACTTCAGTACCAATCATAGTTTGATGTACCTTTTCTGATATAAATTTGATATCTTCGTAAACTAATCCACCGTTATAAATATTTTGAGACCGGAAAAATGGAATGCCCTTAGAGGAATAGTTACTGCCTCGCGGGGTACTTCCAGAACCTATTTTTGAACAAATATGTTCTATATCCGTCCACCCCCAATTATCAGGCACTTCAAACGGCACATTCCCATAATGGGGCGTATCGGAAG
>URUK01000016.1 GCA_900551055.1 uncultured Prevotella sp.
ATTTTGTACGATTTTATAATCCTTTTCTCATCCAACAAAACTGCGGATGAACCCAAAAGACGGCCTTTCACGTTGCGAAAGGCAACATATCGCACGCTAAAAGGCCACCTTTTACAGCGTAAAAGATGGCCTTTTGCAAACCCGTTGATTGTCAGGCGGTTATGAATGGCTGCAAGTCTGACTTGCAGCCGTTGCTTTTTTACTCAATGTTTCACTTCACCGTGATGGGCAGTACGGCGTCAGGCAGGCCGTCTGCGCTTACCGTCAGCGTGGCCGTGCCGGGCTGTTTGCCTTCTACGATGACAACTAACTGACCGTTGAACAGCGGCATGCGGCGCGAGTTGAACGTGACAAGAGACGTTGCGTCGCCGTTGCATACCGCGCGGAACGTGCCTGCGCCCTCAACGTTGAACGACAGTTCATTGTCCGCCGTTAGGCATGGCGTGCCGTCCTTGTCGACCATCGTCACCGTGACGAACGACAGGTCGTGCCCCTGTGAGGATATTGTCTGCCTGTCGGCCTTCAGCTCAAGGCGTGCCGGTGCGCCTGCCGTCTTCACCGTAAGCGTGTCGGCTGCGCGCCCCTTGTCGTCATACGCCACTACGGTAAGCTCTCCCGGCTGGTACACCACGTCGTTCCAGCGCAGGCGGAAGCGGTCGAGGCGCGACTTCTTGTCGTATGTCCTGCGGCCCTGGCTCTTGCCGTTTACAAAGAGTTCGGCCTCCGGGTACGACGTGTAGCAGTACACGGGAGTAACCTCTCCCTCACGTCCCGGCCACGTCCAGTGGGGCACAAGGTGCAGCGTAGGCGCGTCTTTGCGCCAGTGGCTGCGGTAAAGCCAGTAGCGGTCCTTGGGCAGTCCGGCCAAATCGCATATCCCGAAGTAGCTCGAACGTGAAGGCCAGTACTCGTTATAGGGCGACGGTTCGCCTAAGTAATCATACCCAGTCCATACAAACTCGCCGATAGTCCACTTGCGGTCTTCCTGCATAGCCCAGTCATCGTCGGGCAAGTTGCTCCACGGGCAGCTCTCCGTGTCGTAGCCGTTGCACTGCCCGTCGGCGTAGGTCGTGTCGTTCGACGCTATTACAGGGAACTTGTAAACGCCTCGCGAGCTTACCGTCGAGGCCGTTTCGCTGCCCAAGAGGAAGCCCTGCGGCAGCTGCTTGAACGAGCTGTCGTACTTGTGCAGGCGGTAGTTGAGGCCGGGTACGTCCATCACTTGCAGGAAACCTGACTTCAGCGCGTCGTCGGGCTTGTCGACACCCTGCGTCACCGGGCGCGTAGGGTCAAGCTTGTGGCACAGGTCTTGCAGGTGTCGGGCTATCTCGCGGCCCTCTTCGCTCCACTGTTCGGGTATCTCGTTGCCGATGCTCCACATTATGATAGAGGGGTGGTTGCGGTGGTTGAGCACGAGGTTGGTTATGTCGCGGTCGCTCCATTCCTTGAAGAAGCGCGCGTATCCGTTCTTGCATTTGGGGTAAATCCACATGTCAAAGCTCTCGGCCATCACCATTACGCCCATCGAGTCGCACACGTCCATCTGCATGGTCGAGGGCATGTTGTGGGCGGTACGTATGGCGTCGCAGCCCATTTCCTTCATTGTGCGTATGCGGTGGATGAACGCCGCCTTGTTCTCTGCCGCTCCGAGAGGGCCGAGGTCGTGGTGAAGGCACACGCCTTTTATCTTCCTGCTCTGGCCGTTAAGGCGGAAGCCGTGCTTCGCCGACACGTCAACGGTGCGTATGCCCACGCGCTTCGTTACCGCGTCAACCTGCCTGCCGCCTGCCGATACGGCGGTTGTGAGGGTGTAGAGATAAGGCGACTCGGGCGACCACAGTTGCGGATTGTTAACCTCTCCGGTCACGGTCGCGCGTCCGTCAGAGGCGTTTACGGGCTGCGTGGCCTCGTAGACGGTGTTGCCAGACTTGTCTTTCAGGGTGAATGTTACGGCCAGCCCGTCGGCGTTGTCATATCCTGTGACCTGTGCCGAGATGCCCACCGTGGCTTTCTTTGCCGATATTTTGTCGGTGCGGAACCATCCTCCCCAGTCGTCCAAGCGCGTCTTCGGGGTTATGATGAGCTTCACGGGGCGGTATATTCCGCCGCCGGGATACCATCGGCTGCTCTCCTCCACGTTGTTGAGGTCTACCTCGAGGATGTTGCGTCCGGGCTTTACGAAGGGCGTTGCATCCACCCGGAAGGCGTTGTAACCATACGCCCAGCGGCCTGCCTCCTTGCCGTTCACCTTGACAACGGGCTCGCTCATCGCGCCGTCGAAGCGCAGTTCAACGTGGCCGTAGCCTTCGGGAATGTCGATGTATGTCTTGTAGTAGCCTTCGCCTATCCACGGCAGCGCGCCCGAACGGCCCGACTTTTCGGTGGCTTCGGTCTCTCCGTCCTGCTCGATGGCTACGGTCTGGAGGTCCCATTTCTTGTCAAACGGCCCGTTGATGGCCCAGTCGTGGGGCACGCTCACCTGTTGCCAAGTGAGCTTGTCGCGCGTGAACAGCCAGTCTTCGGCCAGCACTCTCTCGTTCCTCTGCTGCGCGTTGCATGTAGCCGCGCCTGCGAGGAGCATGGTGAATAACAGTTTTCTCATGTTCGTGTATGTTTGTTGATAATGTATTCCGAATTTGTTGTGGCAAAGTTTCATTGTCGGCGCAACCGCACTTTCTGCTCACAAAGTTACGCTTTTTTGCCGGAATAACTTTATTGAATTAAGAATTAAGAGTTAAGAATTAAGAAAATATGCTTGCCTTTATGAATACCTACCCATGAACAAAGCATATTTTCTTAATTCTTAACTCTTAATTCTTAATTCAATATGCCACCTTTCGCATTGCAAAAGACGGTCTTTTGCACGCTAAAAGGCCACCTTTTACAGCGTAAAAGGTGGCCTTTTGTAACCCCATTGATTATCAGGCAGTTACCATTTGGCTTTAACTCCTTAGCGAACGGAGTGAAGCCCCTCCCTAACCCTCCCGAGGGAGGGAATATAGATAGGGACTAATAATAAAGGTAATGGCTTTAACTTCTAAGCGAACGGAGTGAGCGTTAACTTCTTTAACTCCTTTAACTCCTAATAAAATCACTTTGTGATTTTTACCGTTCCCGACCCTGCGACTGACTGTTCGCACTCGCCGACGCGTCCGCTGATGGCGATGTCGCCCGAGCCTGCTATCGCGCAGTTCGCCTTACCGATGTCGGCGCGTGTCACGCTGATGTCGCCCGACCCGGCGATGCTGCCTGTGAAGTTGGCTGACTTGATGCCGTCAATGGCGACACCGCCCGACCCGGCGATGCTGAACTCCGTCTTTTGGGCTTCAACTCCGCTTGTTTGCGCGTCGCCCGAACCGGCAATGCTCACGTCTAATGCGTCTGTCTTGATGCCGTTCACCTTGATGTCGCCGCTCCCGGCGATGTTCAGTGCCAGCGTTTTCGAACTGATGCCGCGCTCTGCGGTGAAGTCGCCCGAGCCTTTAAGGTTCACTTCGGCAAGCGTCGGGGCGGTTATGTACACGTCGATGTCGTACTTGTCTTCGCCCTTGATACCCTTGTTGTTCGCCATATACAAGGTCAGCGTGGTACCGTCGCCTTGCACAATGGTGCGCCTTATGCTGGCCGTGTCGCCCTTGAGGGCAATCGCGAAGGTGTCGCCCGGCGTGTAGTAGACGTCCATGCTGCCGTTGGCGGTCACCTTGGTGAAGCCTTTTGCCGCCGCGCTGTCGGCCGCCTTCACTGCCGCCTCGGCGCTTTCCGCCGGTTCAAAACTGTTGTCTGTTCCGTTGATTCTGAACATGCACGACGACAGAAGCATGGCCGCCGCTGCAAAGATTGATAAGTTTCGTTTCATTGCTTTATTTGTTTTTTTAGTTGACAAGTGACGAGATACGAGTTGACAAGGTGAATTTTGTTTAGTTGACAAGATACAAGGGACGAGTTGACAAGGTGATTTGCCTCATCTGCTTGTGTCTTGTTGCTTGTCCACTTGTATCTTGTTACTCGTTCACTTGTGTCTTGTTCCTTGTTGACTCGTTTCTAATTCCTCGTTGACTTGTCTGCTCGTCCCTTGTCACTGAACTCAAAAATTGAGTTCGCGGCCACGGTAGAAGTCGATAAGACTTGTGTCATACATGTATTCATACTTGGCCCGTGCAAGGTCGCTCTCGGCCTTAAGCCAGTTGTTCTTGGCCTCGTTGAACTCCGTTATGTTCGCCTTGCCGTACTCGTATTTGGCCGCCGTCAGGTCGAAGGCCGCCTTGTTGCTGCGTGCCGCCTCGCTGCTGCTGGCGTATTGGGCGCGCGCCGCCACGGCGTTATAGTACGCCTGCTGTATTTCCTGGTACAGGTTCTTCTTTACGTTGTCCAGCTGCAGCTGCTGCGTTTCGCGGTTCAGGCGTGCCGTGCGGATGCTGTTGCGCGTCTCAAGTCGGTTGAATATTGGTATGCTAAGGCTCAGGCCGATGTATTGGCTGAAGTTGTTGCGCATCTGCCGGGCGAAGCTTTCGTTGTCAATTCCGCTCATGGTGTAATAGTTAGAGCCTATTCCGGCGTTGAAAGAGAGCGTCGGCCACAGTGCGCTTTGCGCGAGCTTGATGTTTGTCTCGGCACCTTTCAGGCGCAGGGTCTCGGCCTTTACCTCGGGTTTGAACGTCAGTGCTTCCTGGAAAATCTCGTCGGGCAGGGGCAGGGTGGTGGCGTTGCCTATGGCGATGGCCGCCGTGTCGGGGCGCACAATGGCAAAACCCTCGGGCGTGGAAAGTTCCAACAGCTGGGCGAGCGACAGCAAGGCAAGGCGGTAGTCGTTGTCGGCCTGCGTCAGGGTTAGGCGGCTTTGGGCGAGAGTGGCCTCCTGCTGCGCCACTTCCACTCCGCTGGCCTTGCCCGTGCGGTACATCTCGCGCAGGCGTTCCACCTGCATCGAATCGATGTCAATCTGCCTCTGTGCCACGTCGCGCAGTTCAAGGTCGTAAAGAATCTGCACGTATGCCTGAGCCACCTGCACGCTGACGTCGTCGCGGGCCTTGTCAAGGTCGGCGGTGGCGGCCTCGAGGTTCAGCTTGTTCAGCTCTATTGTGCGCGGTATGCGGAAGCCGGTGAACAGCGGAACGGTTGTGCCGAGCGACAGCGAAGTGCTGCTTGTGTTCTGGTTGGAGTATGTGTTTTCAGCCGTAAGGCCGCGTCCGAACGACCAGTTTTGCGCCGCCGAGGCGTTCAGGTCGGGCAGACGGCTGTTCCTGGCGGTGCTCAGTTCCACCTCGCTTTGCCGCCTCGTAACGTCCTGTTGCTTTACGGTTATGTTGTTTTCCAGCGCGTAGTCGATGCACTGTCGCAACGTCCATTCCTTCGGCTGCTGTGCCGATGCGGCCAAAGAGCCGAGCAGGAACGATAAGGTAAATATGATGCGATACATTGTTTTATTTGGTGTTTGTAAGTGGTTGATAGCCAAGGTGTTTCCAATATGCCACCTTTTGGCTTGCAATTGATGGCCTTTTGCGTTGCAATTGATGGCCTTTTGCATTGCAATTTGCCACCTTTTACATTCTCCCTCCCCACGGGGAGGGACGGGGAGGGGGCTTATTCGCTCACTTTCTGCGGTCCTCTTACCTTTTCGGTCTTCTTCAGTCCGCTCTTTATTTCTATGTTCACGCCGTCGCTGAGACCCGTAGTCACCTTCCGCCGCTCGTAAGTCTTGTCCTCGCCGGTGCCTTTCACTATATAAATATATGTGTCCTCGCCGCTGAACTCGATGGAGCTCTCCGGCACGGTGAGCACGTTTTTCGCGCTTTCAAGCACTATTTCGGCGTTCGCGCTGTAGCCGGAGCGGATTTCATTGCCCGTAGGAACGGTGACGGCGGCTTTTATCTCAAACTGGTTCGCGCCGTTATTGTCGGTGGCTTTGGGCGATATGTATTCCAAGGAAGCGTTGAACTTGAGGTTCTGCAGCGCGCCGATGGTTATCTTCATGGCCATCCCAGGCACCAGTTGTCCTACCTCCGTCTCGTCTATGTTGCCCTTGAAGATAAGGTCGCTCATGTCCGCAACCGTCGCGATTGTCGTTCCGTCGTTGAACGTGTTGCTTAGGATTACCGAGTTGCCGACCTTCACCGGTACGTCCAATATGAGGCCGCTGATGGTTGAACGGATGAGCGTGCTGCTTGCGCTTGCATTGCTCCTGGACACTCCGTCGCGCACAACTTCAAGCGCGTCGATGGCCGCCGTCTTCTCCTCCTGTGCCTGTTCGAGAGCTTGGCGCACGTTGTCGTACTCTTCGGCGCTAACCAACTGCTTGTCGTACAGCTGCTTTTCGCGCCCGTGGTTCACCTCCGCCTGTTTCAGGTTGATTTCCGCCAGGCGCACGCGGGCTTCCGCAGAGCTGAGCTGTCCCATGTCAGGTATGACCTTGACCTTGGCAATCACCTCGCCGGCTTGCACCGTTTCGCCGGCTTCCTTGTAGATTTCGGTGATGATGCCGCTGATTTGCGGCTTCACTTCCACTTCGTCGCGAGGTTCTATCGAGCCTGTTATCACCGTGGTCTTGCTGATGTCCGACACCTTCGGTGTGAACTCGTCGTAAGTCACAGGCTGTGGCTTCGACTTCTGGTAGAGGAACACGAACGTGCCGATAAACACCAGGGCGATTAACGCCGCGACAATGATTTTCAAGTACTTTTTCATGTTTTGTTAGTTGACAAGTTACGGGCAGACAAGTAGACAAGGTGATTTCCTCATGTCGTTTGTATCTATCCGCCCAATTATGAATTATTAATTATGAATTATGCATTGGTTATTCGTCTCTCATTGCGTCGACGGGCTTTATGCTCATGGCTCTCAATGCCGGGGCGAGACCTGCCAGAACGCCGAGCACTGCGAGCAGGGCTGTTGCGCCGACTGCCGTCCAGAACTGCACCTGGAAGTGCGCCGCGACTATCCCGTCGGTAGTATTTCCAAGCTCAAGCATCTCGAGTACCATCACGGCAAACAGTATTCCGCTCATTCCGGCGACCGCAGTGAGCATCACGCTTTCGGCTATTATCTGTCCGAGGATGTTCTTCGGCGTTGCGCCTATTGCCCGGCGGATGCCTATCTCGGTAGTCCTCTCACGCACGGTCACCATCATTATGTTGCTCACTCCTATGGCTCCAGCCAGCAATGTGCCGATGCCTACGAGCAGGATGAGGAAGTTCACGCCAGTGAAAAGATTGTCGAGCATGCCGAAAAGCACTTCGGTGTTGAACACGGTGACGGCCTTTTCGTCCGTAGGGTCAATGCTGTGGGCCTTCGCTATAACGCCGCGCATCTTCTGTGTGATGCTGCTCATGGTTACGCCTGGCTTCGCAGTGACGCATATCAGGTGGACGCTGTCGCCCAAGGCGTAGGCCTGCTGCATCATCGTCAGCGGCACCATGACCGACGTTTCGTTCCTTCCGTTGACGCTCATGTTGCCCACGCTGTAGTCGACTCCCACCACATCGTAGTATATGTCGTCAACGCAGATGCGCTTGCCGCACGGGTCTCCGCCTCCCGGAAACAGCTCCTTGTACACCCGTTTGCCTATAACGCACACCTTACGGTTCTGCTTTACGTCCATGTCGTTAATGTAACGGCCATAGAAAAGTTGCGGAGTCTCTACGTTCTGGTAGTCGGGCAGCAGTCCCTTCATCGTGCAGTTGGTCTTCCGGTCGTCGTAAGTGGCGCTTCCACCCCAGTGCGACAGCATGGGTGAGACGGTCTCCAGCTCGGGCACATAGTGCTTCAGGCGTTCCACGTCGTTGTAAACCATGCTCCACTGGCGTTCCTTCCGGAAGCCGGCGTATGGCTTTGTGGTGGGCTGTGCGAAGATGATTGCCGAGTTGGTGGCAAAGCCTTCGAAGTTGTTTTGCAGCAGTTGCTTCAGTCCCTGGCCGCCGCCGAGCAGCGCGACGAGCATGAACACGCCCCAGAACACGCCGAAGCCGGTGAGGAAGCTGCGCGTCTTGTTCCTCGTCAGGGTGTCAAGTATCTCGCGAAATCTGTCAATGTCGAATTTCATATTTTTATTTTTAGGAGGGGAGGAGTAAGGAGTGAAGGAGTAAGTAGAAATGCTTTGTCGCACAACTGCTTATATTTTTTCCTTCAGACAGACTCCTCTCCTTATGTTTTTCTCCTTAAATTATTTAATCATATGTACTTACTCCTTCTCTCCTTTACTCCTTACTACTTACCCAAATCTCCTTACTCCTTACTCCTTCTCTCCTTTACTCCTTACTCCTCAAAAAAATCATTCCGCCCTCAACGCCTCTATCGGCCTTATGCGTGCCGCCTTGCGTGCAGGTATCAGTCCGGCGAGCGTCCCTGCCGCCACCATAACTATCGTTGCGGCCACGCAAACGTCGATGCCGACGGTGGGGTTGTAGAACATCGTGGCCTCGAACAGGCCGCTGTTCACTTTCATCTGGCCTATCGTGGCGTCCATGTATTCGTTTGCCGCCACGCCGAGCACCATGCCGATGTAGCCGAAGAAGGTTGTTATCACCACGCTCTCGGTGATGATTAGCCGCAGGATTGACCGCGGACGGGCGCCTATGGCCTTGCGTATGCCGAACTCGCGGGTGCGTTCCTTGACGGTGATGAGCATGATGTTGCTCACGCCCACTATGCCGCTGAGCAGCGTGAAGAGGCCGACTATCCACAGCGCGGTGCGTATGATGCCCATGCCGGTGTTCATCTGGAGGTTCTGCGTAAAGCGGTTCCATATCCATACGGAGCGTTCGTCGTCGGGGGCGGCGCGGTGATTGCCGTTGATGCGCGCCCGGTACTGTTGTTCGAAGGCGTCGTTGGCTTCCTGCGTGTCAAGTCCTTTGAACGAGAACAGTATCGTCCCGACCTTGTCGCCCTTGCCGTATATGGCGCGTATGGTGGTGAACGCCGTGTAGGCCGACGTATTCATGCCGCTGCGGTCGGCCTTGTAGATGCCCACCACGCGGAAGGCTATGCTGTCAACGTTGACAAACTGGCCTACGAGACGCTCCGTTCCGCGCGGCATCAGCTCCTTAGCGTCGTCCTCGCCGAGCACCAGCACCTTGCGTTTCTGCTCTATGTCTATGTCGTTGATGAAGCGTCCGCACATCATCTCCTTCTTGTTTATCTCTATCTCGTTGGGATATACGCCCGTAAGCGAGCTGCTTACGTAGTTCGCCCCGTGGCTAAGCGTCAGTCCGCTCTGGTCGGTCATGCCGCCGGTCTCCTCCACATTGGCCGAGAAGTTGTTGCCCGTCACGGCCATGTCCTTGTCGTTCAGCTCGATTGAGCGTCCCTCCTTCAGGCCGTCGTAGGGCTTCGACGTGTATCCGCCGCCCACCATCATCGAGTTGTCCAGGAACCTTCCGCTTTGCAGCATCATGGCGTTGATGAGTCCGTTGCCCGCTCCCAAGAGGAAGATTAGCATGAAGATGCCCCACGCAACGGCAAAACCCGTGAGGGCGGTGCGCAGCTTGTTGCGGCGGACTGTACTCATTATTTCCACAAATACGTCTCTCATAAAGTTCCCTCCAGGCCTCCCCGAAGGGAGGTATTAAGTTTCCGTTGCCGGTTGTTTTTGGTTATATAGTCCTTAATTGTCATTGTTTCCGGTGCTGTTTTGTAAACTATTGATAATCAATGGGTTATATGCCGCCTTGCAAAAGACCGTCTTTTAGTCTGCAAAAGGTGGCCTTTTAGCGTGTAAAAGGTGGTCTTTTAGAAGGTGATTTGGCATGTTTTGGAAAAGAAGACGGGAGAGCTGGGAGAACTGGGAGTAATGGGATGAATAGGAAAGGCTATCGAATTCTTCACTTTTCGTTCTTCACTCTTCACTTTACTTCATTACTCCTCCACTTCCGAACGGCGATGCGTGGTGGTCGAAGTTCACCTCTATTTCGCCAATCAGGCCGTCCTTGATGTGTACAATCTTGTTGGTTTCGTTGGCAACGCCGCTCTCGTGGGTCACCACAACTATTGTCATGCCCTCCTGTTCGTTGAGCTGCTTCAGCAGTTTCATCACCTCCACGCTGGTCTTCGAGTCCAGTGCGCCCGTCGGTTCGTCGGCGAGTATGATTTGGGGGTGCGTTATCAGTGCGCGCGCTATCGCCACACGCTGCTTCTGTCCGCCCGACATCTCGTTGGGATAGTGCCCCGCCCAGTCCTTCAGTCCCAAGCGTTCGAGGTATTCCATGCCCTTGCGGTGGCGCTCGCGGCGGCGCACTCCCTGATAGAACAGCGGCAGCTCGACGTTCTCTACGGCCGTTTTGAACGATATGAGGTTGAACGATTGGAAGATGAAACCTATCATCCTGTTGCGGTATTCGGCGGCTTTTGTCTCCGAAAGGTCCTTGATGAGCGTGCCCGCCAGCGTGTATTCGCCCGAGTCGTAGTTGTCAAGTATGCCCAATATGTTCAATAACGTGGACTTGCCAGAGCCTGACGCGCCCATGATTGACACGAATTCGCCCTGCTCAATGTCTAAGTTGATGCCCTTGAGCACGTGCAGCGGCTGTCCGTTGTCGTATGTCTTGTTGATGTCGTGAAGGTGAATCATTTGTCAATTTTCTTTTTAGGAGTTAAGAAGTAATGGAGTAAAGGAGTTAAGACAAATGCCTTTACACCGTTAAAACATCCTTTTTCCTTATGTTGTTCTTATTTATTGTGTTAGACGTAAGTTGTCGTTGAAAAGTCGCAAAGACTTTTGTTGGAGGTGAAGATTTTGTAAGTTAGAATAAGACGGCTGCCCCTTATGCTTTCTATTCCTTGACTATTGGATTTCAGGAAAAAACATTATACAAGGCATTTGTCTTAACTCCTTAACTCCATTACTCCTTAACTCCTTGTTCATTCCACTCCTTTTCCACTTCCTCCATGCCTATTCCGAGCATCCGCATCTGGCGGAACATCTCGGGAAGCTTCTGCTCCATGAACTCCTTTCGGCGTTCTTCGAGTATCTTCTCCTTTGCTCCGGCGGTGACGAAGTAGCCTAATCCGCGCTTGTTGTATATTATTCCCTGCTGCGCCAAGAGGTCGTATGACTTGACGGTGGTGTTCGTGTTCACCTCAAGCAGCACGGCATACTCGCGCACCGAGGGTATTCTCGCGTCGTCGGAGTATTTCCCTGTAAGTATCTCGTCACACAGCCGGTCGGCTATCTGCACGTAAATCGCTTTCTCTGTCGTAAAGTTCATAAGTTAATCCATTTGTTGTTGATAACCTGCATACGCTTGAATATCCTGTAAGAGAGCCACCAGTTGAGCACCGCAATGGCTGCAAGCACGGTGCCGATGGCGTAGAACACGGGGGCAAGGCCTTCGTCCATGACCGTCGTTTCAACGTTTCCACCTCCGTAAGACACGACTATCGCAAATGCGATGAACAGCAGGACGTGCACCGCCGAGGTGATGACGAACTGGTAACGGCGCAGCACCGTGCCGCCAAAAACATACAGAGACTGCGCCCAGAGGCACCATCCTAATGCGGTAAAGTTCACCGCCGTGGGGAATATTCTGCCTGCGTTTACGCTGCTTCCGGCGAAGTCCGTATCGGTGAAAAGCATCTGGAGAAAGTACGGCAGGCCGATGGCTACGTGGTCGATGCCGAATATCAGGCATACCACTATGCGCACAATGTCGGCAATGCAGAATGCCACTATCGCCATGATGGCGGCTCCCAAGGTAACGGCGAGGAAGTTGACGAGGAACTTTTCAAGGTCGGTGGCAGGCAGGAGCTTCACCGTTGTGCGTTGCGCCTTTGTCTGCATGTTGGCGAAAATCCATGTTCCGCTGATGATGACGACTATGAGATAAATCACCACACAGAAGGCTATGCGTTCTATCAGGCGGCCTTCGCCGTCGGCTGGCATGCCTTTCAGGTAAGGATACAGCCACCCGATGTAGGGGCCGAGGTAACCTATCGACAGGCCGGCGGCGAACGACAGCACGCCCTTGAAGTTCATCCTCCATGTCCACTGCGCCACTCTTGCGAAGCGTTTTATATCGAAATTGCTCATTGTTCTTGTATTTTTATGTTTGGAAGTTATAGAAGTCAAGGGGAATTACCGCACGCATCCGCGTGCTAAGGGAGTTAAAGGACGATACCCTTGGCGGCATTTGGATTCTTCACTCTTCCCTCTTCGTTAGCTTAACGCTGACTTTCAGTTCTTCATTTAATTTCAAAGGTTCAGCCATTTGTTATTGATTACCTGCATACGGTGGAATATCTTGTAGGACAAAATCCAGTCGGCTATGCCCCATGCGGTGAACACTGCCGCGCCAGTCCATATCAAAGGGATTGCCAGTTCGCGTGTTATTTCATGGAAGGCACCTTCCGCTAAGTATCTGAGTATTGGTACAGTGGCTATTCCCAAGACAAAGAGTACAAGCGTGGTGAGCACAAACTGGCGGCGGCGCAGCAACGCTCCGCCAAGTATGTAGAGTGAATGTACCCAGAAAATATATGCCACTGGCGACGTCATCATTGCGTATGCTTCGGCTGGACTCATGCCGATAAAGATGTAGCTGTAGTAATCGCTCGGGCCGATAAGCATCGAGTAGAACTCTGGAATGAGGCATCTTATTACGTCGATGCCTGCTATCAGGCTTATAAGCATTCGGAAAACGTCGGCCAGGCAGAATGCAACGTAAGCCATAATCCACCACACCACGGTGACGTAAAGCGCACGGACGAGAAACTTCTCAAGGTCGGTAGCCGGCAGCATCTTGAACATTATGCGCTGCTCTTTTGTCTTCATGTTGTTGAAAAGCCAGCATCCGCCGGTTATGGCTATGATGAAATAGATGCCCATGTCCACCCTCATGGTAGTCATGAGGCTCGCTACGGTGTGTGCCCCGGTGCCGTTGTATCTTGAAAGCAGGTATATGATGAACGGCACTGTGAATGCGAAGAACATGACGGCGAAGTTCGTCAGCATTTCCTTTCGTGTCATCTTGGCCGACCAGAGCAGGGTCTTGCCGAAACGTTTTATGTCGAAGTTGCTCATTGTCCGTTGTATTTTATTTTCAGAAGTTAAAGGAGTTAAAGAAGTTTTTTCGTTTCACTCAAAGGAATTTCGCTCCCCTTCGGTCGCTAAGAAGTTAAAGCCGTTACCTTATATTATTAGTTCCTATCCGCATTCCCTCCCTCGGGAGGGTTAGGGAGGGGCTTCCTTTTGGTTAGGTAGGGGCTTCTCCTTGATTATCAGTGAGTTATAACCTGCGTTGCAAAAGGTGGCCTTTTAGCCTGTAAAAGGCCACCTTTTAGCGTGTAAAACACGGCCTTTTGGAAGGCGAAAGACGGCCTTTTGCAAACCGGGCGGTTTCCGGTGACATTTTCATTCATGTCTTTTGCTTTTTACCTTTTTACTTTTTTACTTTTTCACCTTTTCACCCCTCAAAGGTTCAGCCATTTGTTGTTGATTACCTGCATGCGGCGGAATATCTTGTATGACAAAATCCAGTCGGCTATGCCCCATGCGGTGAAGAACGCCGCGCCCGTCCATGCCAAAGGAACCGCCAACTGGCGTGCCGTATCGGGGTCTACGCCGTCAACATAGCTTACGAGAATAGGTGTAAACACCATTCCGATGACGAAGTGTGCAAGCGTGGTGAGCACGAACTGGCGGCGGCGCAGCAACGCTCCGCCGAGTATGTAGAATGAATACATCCAGAAAACCCAGGCGTATGCCAGCGCGAGAACAGCGTATGTCTCGTCCGCACGCATGCTGTTGACGGTGAAGCTGGTGTGCTCGCTTGTGCCGATAAGTATCGAGGTGAACTCCGGGATGACGCTTCTCACCACGTCGATGCCTGCTATCAGGCTTACGAGCATGCGGAAAACGTCGGCCAAGCAGAATGCAACGTAAGCCATAATCCACCACACTACGGTGACGTAAAGCGCGCGGGTGATGAACTTTTCGAGGTCTGTCGCAGGCAGCATCTTGAACATTATGCGCTGCTCTTTTGTCTTCATGTTGCTGAAAAGCCAGCATCCGCCGATGACGGTGATGATGATATAGATGAAGATATTTAGCTGCATGGCTGTTGTGAGGTTTGATGCCGTGTGCATCTCGGAGCCTTTGTAGCTTGAAAGCAGATGTATGATGAACGGCACGGTGAATGCGAAGAACATGGCGGCAACGTTCGTCAGTATTTCTTTTTGTGTCATCTTGGCCGACCAGAGCAGGGTCTTGCCGAAGCGGTTTATGTTGAATTTTGACATGGCTGATTGTTGTTAAAGCCCCCTCCCTACCTCCCCATGGGGAGGAGAAGTGGCGGTGTTGTTATTTGGTGGATAGGACTGATGGGGCGGATGAGCCGGATATTGGCGGCGCGTGATGCCGGGATGGGCTACAGTGCGCGCTTCGTCACGGCGTTGAACAGCAGTTCGAGGTTGAGCGTTGTGTCCCCGTCGCCCTCGCGTTTGCGTGTTATTACGGCGTTGCCCTGCACCGACGGCTCGGCGTAAAGCACGTCGTCACTCGGCTCTCCGAGTGAACGGAACTCGAAGTTGTACTTCTTGCAGATGTCGGCTACTGACGCATCGAGGAGGATTTGCGAGCGGTCGAGCATCACGATGTGGTCAAGCAGCGACTCGACGTCGTGCACCTGATGGGTGGAAATTACCATTGTGCGGTCGTCGGCCATGTTGTTTGCAATGACTTTGCGGAACTGGCTCTTCGACGGAATGTCCAGTCCGTTGGTCGGTTCGTCCATAAGCAGCAGCTTGGTGTTGGCCGCCAGCGCGAAGCTCATATATACTTTCTTCTTCTGTCCCATGGAAAGCTCCTTCAGGTGGATGTCCGGCGTCAGCTCGAAGTCGCGCAGGCAGCTCTCCAGCACCTCGCGGCTGAAGCGCGGATAGAACGGCTTGTTGAGCTTGACGTATGCCTCGAGGGTCATCGGAGCGAGGTCGAACTCCTCGGGAACGAGGAATATCTCCTCAAGCGTTTCGGCCTGATGGCGGCCCGTGTCAACGCCGTCTACGGTGATGGTGCCGGCTGTCCGGTGCAGCAGTCCGCTGATAAGGTAAAGCAATGTCGACTTTCCCGTGCCGTTCTTTCCCAGCAGTCCGTAGATGTTATTGTCCTCAAGGTTGAGGTTGAAGTTTTCGAAGACGTACTGCTTCGCGCCCTGGTACTTGTATTTCAGGTTCTCGATGTGTATCATTTTATTGTTGTTTTTAGGTTTTTATTTAGAAGTTAAGGAGTTAAAGGAGTTATGGAGTTAAGACAAATGCTTTGCCGCTTTGTGTTTGTAGAGAGAGTATCGGATTGAAAAGACTTGCAGGCGAGGCATTTGTCTTAACTCCTTTACTCCATAACTCCTTTACTCCTCAGAATTAAAATCCAGCCATCAGCCCTTCGTCTTTCGTCATTATCACTAAGATGTTGTCGGTAACGGCGGTTGTCGAGCCGTCGTCGGCGATGTCGTAGGCTGTCACAGACATTACGCCCGATGCCTCTTTGCGGTATTCGGTGCGGCTGTCGGTGCGGTCGAATGCCTTTGTCGTGCCGTTCCAGAGGCTGCGCTCAAGGGTGTAACCGTCAGCCGTATATGTGTAGGTAAGGCGGCTTTCGGGTGTCATGCGGCCTGTGCGTGCGTTGCGGCGGTAGGTTTCTTTCACCGTTACGCGGCCCTGGTTGTCATACTCGTAGCGGTATTCAAGTTTTCCGCTAAGGCTTTCTCCCACTTTGTCATACACGTACATGGTCTTAACCTGACCGTTTTCCACGTCTGCGTTGTAGCAATACTGTGAGTTGATGTTGCCCGTTGAGTTGAGGTACATTGCCATGATTGTGGCGGCTGTGATGATAGTTCCCATAATTGTTAAAGTCGTTAAATTGTCAATATTTGTATTTCTGTTCTCTTGTTTCTTAGTGTACTAATGTTGTAGTACACTGCAAATGTACGGCAATAACACATTGCTTGCAAGTTTTTCGGCAAAAAAATGCAAAGGAAACGGTATTTTTAACTTGTGTTTACAATAATCTATTGAATGCCGGTTGTTTGTAAACAGATTTTAAGAATGCGGTTAGTTGTTTGTTGTGTGATAGGTCGGATAGGACTGATGTGGATGATAAGGCCAATGGGTTGTCGGCACAATGGCAGACGGTAATTAAGCTCCCTCCCTTCTTTTAATTGAGAGTTGAGAAATGAAAATGGATAATTATGATTTGCCTTAGTTAACAGATGACCTCAAAGGAAATCATAATTATCCATTCCCCATTATCCATCCTCAATTTAAAAGGCGGCAAATTGGAAGCTAAAAGGTCATCTTTTACCCTCTAAAAGGCCACCTTTTACAATGCAAAAGGTGGCCTTTTGGAAATGCGCTGATAATCAATAAGTTGCAAAAGGGTTGCAGGCGGTGCCGCAAACAGCCTTATTCCAGTGCTGAAAAACGTGTGTAGGCCGCGCCTTCAGGCGGTTGCCGAGAACCTGATTTATAACCAAATAAAAACAGGTAATCAAGCTCCCTCCCTTCGGGAGGGCTGGGGTGGGTGTTAGGTTTGGCTGGGGTGGGTCGTCCTTTTGCTTGTTGTGGGTCGTTCTTTTGTCTGTCTTAGGTCTTATCAGAAGGTCACACTGCATGTCAGTCCATATCCGTTGCCGTCGGCAAAGGGGACTACGGCCATGCTGTCGGCGCGCTTCTTGAACAGTGCGCGGTTGATTGCCGGGTAGAGCCAGTAGGCCGCCTGCACGCTGAGTATGCCTATGCCGGCGCCGGCGAGCACGTCGGTCAGCCAGTGGCGGTTGTTGTACATGCGGAAGAAACCTGTGCCTGCGGCCACGGCGTAGCCTGCCACGCCAATCCAGGGCGACACCTCCCGGTATTCGCGCCGCAGCAGTTCGGCGCCCATGAAGGCCGTAGCCGTGTTCCCGGAGGGGAACGAGTTGCGCGCGCTTCGGTCGGGGCGTTCCACCCGTGTGACGTTTTTCAGCACGAGCACGGTGACGCCCATCAGAGCCGCCGATGTGCCTGCCAGCACCGTCATTCCGCCGTAGCCGTGGCGGCCGTGCACCCCGCACAGCCTTAGGGCATACATGGCGGCTGTCGGCGCGAGCTGTGTGAAGTCGTCGATGGTGATGCGCCGGTCTATGTTCTCTTGCAGCTCGTCGCGTATCTCGCGGTTCTGGTACTTCATCCAGCCACTAACCAAGCCCGTCGTTCCTACGCCGATGAGCAACGCCGGGACGATTAGCTGCGTGGGCTTGAACTTGTATTGCCTGTCCGCCGGATTGCTTCCGGCCGGTATTACGTTGCAAGATGTGGTTATGACAGTAGTGTCTGCCATGGCTTACAGTGCCGTTATGCTGTCAGTCGCGGCGTGTTCCGGGGCGCAAGTCTGGCCGCAGGCCGTTGAAAACGGTAGCGCAATGAGCACTGCAATGGCGGCCCGTGCGGCGATGATGACGGCCGGAAAGGCCGTCGTGCGTGGTTTTGGTGATGCTGTCGGCATGGTTCGGATATTATAATATAGGTGGAAATAGCTGCCGTGTCATGCTTTCTTAGAATGTGTCGTCATACTGCATGTCGGCCGGATGCTTCTTCTTCGTGTCCGCGCCGAACCTCCACACAGCGCCCAGTGCGAATATCCTGGGGTTGCGCCGCTGCTCAACCTTCTGCTTGAGGTCGGGCGTGTCGAGCGTGTACGACCTGCGGTAAGTGTCCAGCAGGTCGGTCACCGATGCCGTAAAGGCGAGGTTCCACCGCGGAATGTCATACCTTATGCCGAGGTTTATGCAGCTGTCGGCGTCGCGCCGGCCTTGAGGCACGAGCGTGGACGAGCGGAAACGCGCGTTGACCTGCACCATGCAGTGCTTGAAAGGAGTAACGTCGGCGTTGGCCATGACGCTCCATGAGAACGTGCCTTTGCGCCGTCCGTAGCCCAAGGCGGTAGCGTCAATCTCGTTGTAGTAACCGTTCAGGTTGCAGTTGAAGGCCAGCCAGCGTGCGGCCTGCCCGTTGGCAATCAGCTCCAAGCCTGCATTTTGGCTGGAGTTGAGGTTCTCTTTCGTGGTAAGCAGCACCCCGTTGTCGATGTACCGCGACACTGCGGTTATCTCGTTGGTGAGGTAACGGTAGTAGAGCGTCGCCATAACTGACAGCGCATCGCCGCGCCATTGCCATCCGGCTTCCGCCGAATGTATCTTCTCCGGCCTTAAGTCGGGGTTCCCGGCCTGAAGACTCAGGGGGTTGATGCGCTCCGCAAAGGGGTTCATGTCTTCCCCTTCAGGCCGGTTTACACGCAGGCTGTAGCCAAGGGAGACTTCGTTGCGCTGTCCTATTTTGCGCGAGATGTGCAGCGTAGGGTACAGGTTGGCGTAGTGGCGGCTCGACGACGAACCTTCAGACTGCAGCCTGTTTTCCTGCGTTACGTATTCGCCGCGCAGCCCGGCGAGCGCCGTCCACGCTCCGTTGCTCACCTCCGCCGTGGCGTAAAGCGAGTTGACAAGGCGCAGGTGGACGAAATCGCTGCTCGCGGCGTCGTCCTTCACATCGTCGGTTCCGTTCAGGTTGTAGACGTGGAAGCCCTGTTCGGCGCGCAGGTGTTCAAGCTCGTAGCCGGCCTGCAGCTTCAGGTTGCCGTTTATTCGGTGGGTGGCGTGCAGGGTGGCGGTGTGCAGGTAGTTGGCGTCCCACACGTGCTGGCGGTCACGGGTGTCGCCGGAGTTCTGCGAAGTGGCGTAGTCGTTGTTCTCGTCTTCCGTCTCCGAGGAGTATTGGTAGCTTGCGCCGAACTCGCGCTCCTTGCCGTAAGTGTGGGTAAACTGTACGTCGGCGCCATACATGTGCTCCTTTGCCAGTGCGTCGCGCACGCGCCGGTATTGCGAAAGGGGCGTGCCGTCGGTCGAGTCGGTGGCTGATGTTATGCGCTCGTCGCGCCTGAAGCGCCGGTTGTTATAGCTGAAGGAGGACTCCAATACGTCGCGTGGCGTTATGTCAAGCGTGCCTCCGATGCGTGCAGTGTGCGATGTTGGCAGCCCCCGGCCGTAAGTCCGTTGGTCGGTTACGGCTGTCGGCGACGTGCGCAAATCTACGGTGCTGCGGTCGTAACGGTCGCGCCTGTAGGTGTAGCCTCCGTACAGGTTGAGGCGGCCTATGCCATAGCTCGCGTCAATTCCGGCGTTGTGCCGTCCGGCACTTCCTGCCCCGGCGGTCAGCGTTGCTTTGACACCGGGCTTCGAGTCCTGCTTCATCACGATGTTGATTATGCCTCCTGCGCCGTCGGGCTTGTATTCGGCCGACGGGTTGGTTATCACCTCAATGCGCTCAATCTGGCTTGCAGGCATGTAGTTAAGGGCGTCGCCGCGGGTGCGCGCGCCCATCATCGCCGACGGCTTACCGTTGACAAGGACGGTCACGTCAGAGCTTCCGCGCAGGCTTATGTTGCCGTCCATGTCGACCTCTACCGACGGGATGTTCTGCATCAGGTCGCCGGCCGAGCCTGTGGTGGCGGTCAGGTCTTCGCCGACGTTGTACACCTTGCGGTCGAGCGAGGCGGTGAACGTGGGGCGGCGCGTCTCTACTACCACCTCGTCGAGCGTCTTGTCGTCACTGCTGATGTACACAGTGCCGATGTCAGCTGTGCCTTTCTTGCCAATGGCGAACGCCGCGGAGCGCACCGCCTTGTAACCTACGAATGAACACTCAACGTAATACGTGCCTTCGGCCACGCCGCTGATAGTGAAGCGTCCGTCGCCGCCGGTGGTGCCTCCGCCGGCCATCTTGCCCGTGGCGGCATCGTATATGGCCGCTGCGGCGAACTCAACCGCCGCGCCCGTGGCCTTGTCTTTCACCGTGCCCGTCACCGTTCCGCCATTCTGTGCGGCAGCTGCGGTGCAGGCAACCAGAACCAATATCAATGCGAGTTTTCTCATAACATGCTGTTTTTTGTTAATGGTTTCCGCGTGCAAAGCAAGCAGTTGAGTTTGTGGTAACTTTGTTTTTCACGTCCTTACGGCAGGTTTTAACTGCAATTTAACATCCGGGCTGCTTGCAAGAGGTTGTTCCTCAGCATTTCGGTTGCAGTTAAATAAGTACAGGTAATCAAGCTCCCTCCCTTCGGGAGGGTTGGGGTGGGTTTTCAAGAGACGGCCTTTTGCATTCCAAAAGGCCGTCTTTTAGCGTGTAAAAGGCCATGTTTTGCAAGGTGAAAGATGGCATATTGGAAACGTGCTGGTTATCAGTGGGTTACAAAGGAATTGCAGGCCGTCTTGCAAACGGCCTTATTGTAATGCGGAAAACGTGTGCAGGCACGGCTTTGGAAGCCGTCGGAAAAAAGCCTGAATGTAAAAAACATTGCATGAAAAGCGTTTTTCGGGCCATGCTGGTGCTATCTCGGAAAAAATTAGTAAGTTTGCACCTATTATATAATATGCCACTTGCAGACAACAATAAAACGACACATAAAGGTATGATTCTTTTTTTCAAGACCCCCACGGAAAGTGTGATTGCCACTGAAGTGGACCATCAGCTTTCGCAAGAAGAAGTCAATGAACTGTGCTGGCTCTATGGCGACGCCACGCTGGTAGAGGCCGACCACATGGACGGTTACTTCGTAGGCCCGCGCCGCGAGATGATAACCCCGTGGAGCACGAACGCCGTCGAGATTACCCAGAACATGAACCTGAAGGGCGTTTCGCGCATAGAGGAGTACTTCCCCGTAAGCTCGAAGGACGCAGAGCATGACCCGATGCTCCAGCGTATGTACGAAGGGCTTGACCAGCAGGTGTTCACAGTGAACCACAAGCCTGAGCCGATAAAGCACGTTGACAACCTTGAGGAGTACAACGAGCAGGAAGGCCTCGCCCTTTCGCCCGAGGAAATAGACTACCTTCACAACGTGGAGAAGCAGCTGGGACGGCCTCTGACCGACTCGGAGATATTCGGCTTCGCCCAGATTAACTCCGAACACTGCCGCCACAAGATATTCGGCGGTGTGTTCATCATCGACGGAAAGGAGATGGAATCGTCGCTCTTCAGCATGATTAAGAAGACAACGAAGGAAAATCCGCACAAGATACTCAGCGCATACAAGGACAACGTGGCCTTCAGCGAAGGCCCTGTCGTTGAGCAGTTTGCGCCCGAAGACCAGTCAACCTCCGACTGGTTCCGCGTCAAGGACATCGAGAGCGTCATCTCGCTGAAGGCCGAAACGCACAACTTCCCTACCACAGTAGAGCCTTTCAACGGCGCTGCCACCGGCACGGGAGGCGAGATACGCGACCGCATGGGCGGCGGAACAGGCTCTTGGCCGATAGCCGGCACGGCGGTGTATATGACGGCTTATCCGAGATTAAGTGAAGAACGAGGAGGGAAGAGTGAAGAATTGAATGGTCAAGAGGATATGAATTCTTCACTCTCCACTCTCCACTCTTCACTCAAAAGGGACTGGGAAAACATCCTTCCCGTGCGCAAATGGCTGTACCAGACGCCCGAACAGATATTGATAAAGGCGTCGAACGGCGCTTCTGATTTTGGCAACAAGTTCGGCCAACCGTTGATTTGCGGCTCGGTGTTGACCTTCGAACACAAGGAAGGCGACGAGAAGTACGCCTACGACAAGGTGATAATGCTTGCCGGAGGAGTGGGCTACGGCACGAAGCGCGACTGCCTGAAGAAGGAACCGAAGAAAGGAAACAAGATTGTGGTTGTCGGCGGTGACAACTACAGGATTGGCCTCGGAGGCGGCAGCGTGTCGTCGGTTGACACCGGAAGGTACTCTAACGGCATAGAACTGAACGCCGTACAGCGTGCAAATCCAGAGATGCAGAAGCGTGCCTACAACCTTGTGCGCGCCTTGTGTGAGGAAGATACGAACCCCGTTGTCAGCATTCACGACCACGGTTCGGCAGGACACGTCAACTGTCTGTCCGAACTTGTCGAGGAATGCGGCGGCCAGATAGACATGACAAAGCTGCCCATCGGTGACAAGACGCTGTCGAGCAAGGAAATCATAGCCAACGAGAGCCAGGAGCGAATGGGGCTGCTCATCGACGAGAAGCACATCGAACACGTGCGCAAGATTGCCGAACGTGAGCGTGCTCCGCTGTATGTCGTAGGCGAAACCACGGGCGACGCCCACTTCAGTTTTGTGCAGGGAGACGGCGTAAGGCCGTTCGACCTCGATGTGGCACAGATGTTCGGCCACTCGCCAAAGACCTACATGAGGGACAAAACGGTGGAAAGGCACTATGAAAATGTGTCGTACACGACAATTAAGAATGGAAAAGTGAGAATTGAAGATTGTGATTTGCCCAAGCAGCAAGCCGCAAATAGCGAGGGTAATCATAATTCTCCGTTCTCAATTCTCCATTCTCAATTAGACGAATACGTCGGCCGCGTGCTTCAGCTTGAGGCCGTTGCCTGCAAGGATTGGCTCACTAACAAGGTTGACCGCAGCGTGACGGGCAAGATAGCACGCCAGCAATGCCAGGGCGAACTGCAGCTGCCGCTGTCTGACTGCGGCGTTGTAGCGCTCGATTACCGCGGCAAGAAGGGCATCGCAACAGCCCTCGGACACGCTCCGCAGGCAGGACTTGCATCGCCGGAGGCCGGCAGTGTGCTCTCCGTTGCAGAGTCGTTGACCAACATTGTGTGGGCACCGCTCGAGGAAGGGCTCGACAGTGTGAGCCTTTCGGCTAACTGGATGTGGCCCTGCCGTTCGCAGGAGGGCGAGGACGCACGCCTTTACAGTGCGGTGAAAGCACTCTCCGACTTCTGCTGCGCGATAAAAGTCAATGTGCCGACGGGCAAGGACTCGCTCTCGATGAGCCAGCAATATCCCGACGGACAGAAGATAATCAGCCCGGGAACGGTCATCGTAAGCAGTGGCGGACAGGTGTCGGACATCCGCAAGGTGGTGTCTCCCGTGCTTGTGAATGACAAGAAGTCATGGCTTTACCACGTAGATTTCTCATACGATGAGCTGCGCCTCGGCGGCAGCGCTTTTGCCCAGTCGTTGGGCAAAGTGGGTGATGACGTGCCCACGGTGAAGAACCCCGACTACTTCCGCACGGCCTTCAACGCGCTTCAGGAGCAGATAAAGAACGGCTGGATAATGGCCGGTCACGACATCAGCGCAGGCGGTATGGTGACCACTTTGCTTGAGATGTGCTTCGCAAACACCACCGGCGGACTGGACATCAGCCTCGACAAGTTCGACTGCGAGGACATGGTGAAGATGCTTCTGGCCGAGAACCCCGGCGTGATAGTACAGGTGTCGGAACGCCACAGGCTTGACTTCGAGGACTTGATGGACGACTACGGCGTTTGCTACGCTTGCATCGGACAGCCCGATACGTCGTCGCGCAAGCTCAAGATAACCAAAGGCAAGTTTACGCATGAGTTCGACATTGACGCGATGCGTGACGTTTGGTACAAGACTTCATACCTGCTTGACCGCGACCAGAGCATGAACGGATGCGCCGAAGCACGCCGCGACAACTACAAGAAGCAGCCGGTTGTGATGAAGTTCAACGACTCTTTCACCGGCAAACTGTCGCAGTTTGGAATCTCGGCAGACCGCCGCGAGCCGACAGGAGTCAAGGCCGCAATCATCCGCGAGAAAGGAACCAACGGCGAAAGGGAGATGGCTTACTCGCTGTATCTTGCCGGGTTCGATGTCAAGGACGTGATGATGACCGACCTGATTACGGGCCGCGAGACGCTGGAAGACATCAACATGATTGTCTTCTGCGGCGGTTTCTCCAACTCTGACGTGCTCGGAAGCGCGAAGGGATGGGCCGGAGCGTTCCTCTTCAACCCGAAAGCGAAGGAGGCGTTGGACAAGTTCTATGCCCGTGAAGACACCCTCTCGCTCGGCATTTGCAACGGTTGTCAGCTTATGGTTGAGCTTAACCTCATCAATCCGGAGCACGGAAAGCGCGCCAAGATGCTGCATAACAACTCGCATAAGTTCGAGAGTGCCTTCCTCGGTCTTGACATTCCGCAGAACAACAGCGTGATGTTCGGCTCGCTGTCGGGCAGCAGTCTCGGCATCTGGGTGGCTCACGGAGAAGGCAAGTTCTATCTGCCGGAGGGCGAGGACAAGTACAACGTCGTGGCGAAATACCACTACGCTGACTATCCCGGCAATCCTAACGGCTCCGACTATGCCGTTGCCGGCATCTGCTCGGCTGACGGACGCCACCTCGCAATGATGCCTCACTTGGAGCGTGCAATCTTCCCTTGGCAGAACGGATGTTATCCGTCAGACCGCCTCAAGGATGACATTACGCCGTGGATGGAGGCGTTTGTCAACGCGAGGAAGTGGATAGAAAGCAAGAAATAATAATGTTTTAGGAGGAAAGGAGTAAGGAGAGAAGGAGCAAGTGGAAATGACTTGAAAAGTGAAACGCCGTGTTTCGCATTGCAAAAGGCCACCTTTTACCGCCTAAAAGGCCGTCTTTTAGACGGTAAAAGGTGGCCTTTTGGAAAACCGCTGATTTCCAGGTACTTGGCGACAGGCCATTTGCGCTTGTCTCAACGCCCGTGAAACGGCAACAGGCAGATTGCTTCTTGGCTTTCGGCGGCTGGCGAACCCCCTTGCTCCTTTCCTCCTTTTCTCCTTTATTACTTATAAAATAAACCATGTCCAACTTCTACATAGACAGTTTCAAGACGTTTTTCAAAATCGGCTTGTTTACTTTCGGCGGCGGATATGCAATGATACCTCTCATCGAACAGGAAGTGGTTGACAGGCACAAGTGGATGGGCAAGGAAGAGTTCATCGACATGATAGCCGTAGCCCAGAGCTGTCCGGGCGTGATGGCAATCAACATCAGCGCATTCATCGGCTACCGTCTGCGCCGTCTGAAAGGGGCTTTGTGCATGGCAGTGGGTACGGCTCTGCCGTCGTTTCTTGTCATTTTGGCCATTGCAATGTTCTTCCATCAGTTCGAAGACAACAGGGTAGTGGCGGCCATATTCCGCGGAATACGCCCTGCAGTGGTGGCACTGATAGCCGTGCCGACGTTCAACATGGCGAAGAGCGCACGTATAACGCTCACAAACTGCTGGATTCCCATAGCCTGTGCGCTTGCCATCTGGATGCTCGGAGTATCGCCAATCTACGTCATTCTGATTGCCGGCATCGGCGGATTTGTGTATGGGAAGTATATAAAACCAACAGAATGAAATGAATAATGTAAAATGAATAATGAAAAATCATTGGTTGTGGTGGAGTTTGACAAGAAGGAGTCTTTAATCAACAGCAAGAGTTTGGCATTTGCTTTACGTATAATCGAAATGGTAAAGTATGTCAGGAAGAAAGACAATGAGACTGTTTTGACCAAGCAAGTTCTACGTTCTGGAACGTCAATAGGTGCTTCAGTTCGCGAGTCGGAGTTTGCCCAAAGTCCGTCAGACTTCATACATAAGCTAAGTATTTCTTTGAAAGAAGCCAATGAAACAGAGTATTGGCTATGCTTATTGAACAAAGCAGGCTACATAGATGGTAATTCTTATGAAAGTATGAGGAAAGATTGTAATGAGATAATGGCGATATTAATCGCTTCCATTAAAACTGCAAAGTCTCATAATCAATAACTTGCTTCAATACATACTTTATTCTCTCATTATCAAATTTTTCATTATTCATTTTTCATTCTTCATTAAATAAATATGATTTTCCTTGAGCTTTTCATAACGTTTTTCCAGATAGGGCTGTTCGGTTTCGGCGGAGGTTACGGCATGTTGTCGTTAATCCAGGGCGAGGTTGTGCACAACCACGGGTGGCTTACCACGTCGGAGTTCACCGACATTGTGGCAATCAGCCAGATGACTCCCGGCCCGATAGGTATCAATTCGGCCACTTACTGTGGCTATACCGCCGTTCACAATGCCGGGTTCGGATACGGAATGTCCGTCCTTGGCAGCCTTACGGCCACGGTCGCGCTTGTCCTTCCGTCGTTCATACTGATGGTTCTGATAGTGAAGATGCTAATGAAGTACATGCAGACGCAGACCGTCCAAAGCGTATTTATCGGTCTCCGGCCGGCGGTTGTCGGCCTCTTGGCCGCCGCCACGCTGCTATTGATGACGCCGGAGAATTTCTCCGCGCCCGGCGTTAACCCCTGGCAGTTCTGGATTAGCTGCTTCCTTTTCGTCGCGTCGTTCGTCGGTACAAAGTATTTCAAGATAAACCCCATCCGCATGATATGCTATGCAGGGGCGGCAGGACTGCTGTTGCTTTATTAGCAGACAAGCATACGAGTGACAAGCAGACAAGGAAATTAGCATAAAAAAGTGACAAGCATCAAGGCAAAATTCCTTGTCTGCTTGTCACTCGTTTGCTTGTCTCTATAAAATTACTGCCACGTTATAGGCACGTTCTTCAGCTGGATGAACGTCGAGAGGTCGTTGTCGTATGAACGGCAGTCGTTGATGTCGACCATGTAGTCAACGTAAACAAGCACGAACGACTTTACCGTTGCGGGCACTTTGGCGATTTTTGCAAGCTCGAATTTCACCGGAACGCCTGCCGGCATGTTCTTATTGTCAGAGAAAGTGCTGCGTTCGTATTCGTTGCCGTCGGCGTCATAAGCCTTAATGTTATATTTGCCCATTGTCACACCAGTGTAGTTCAAGTCCTTCGACGTTGCCTTCAGGGTGATTGTCACCGTGTTGCTGGCGGCGTTGCCGATGGCCTCGACGAACTCAACGTCGAAGTGCTTTGACGCTGGATTGCCCACGCTTACGCCCGACGCGCCCGTAATGAAGGTTGTCGCCGGGGAACTCGTGCTGGTCGTGCCGGTGCTTTCAGTTGTCTGTTCGCCGGTAAGGGCTTCCTTTACAACTCCTTTGGCGGCCTCTTTCAGCTTCTTGAAAAACTGTGCGTCGGCCTGCTGCGGTATTGCGAAGAGGGCTATCGCCACTACGCAAAGTGTTCTAATCATCTTTTTCATAATCTCAAAATGGTTTTAGTTATACAATAATGTGCGTTGTCACTTGTTGTTTTCTCTGCGCTCGTCTATCTTCTTGTCGGCATTGTCACGCGATATGGAATCCACATGCAGGTGTCCGTCTTTGTCACGGAACATCATCTTCGGCTGTTCCACCTGCTGCCCCTTCGACATCAGGCTGTAAGCGTATATCCCGGCTATTACTATCACCGAGGCCGTCAGTATTTGCAGGAACAGCTCAATGAGGGCTACTATGAACAGGAACACCGCCAGGCAGACGGCTACCACGCAGATGACGGAGAACGCCGTGAACGCCGCTCCCTGACGCCAGCCCGCCGTGCGCACGTTGCGCATGAGAGCCCAGCCTATGCCGCCGAGCACGAGCGCGAAGAACACGATGCTTACCACAACGTTCAGCGTTTCGTTGGAAACGCCGGCTACGCCCAGTATGATTGACAGGACGAGCGCCACGGGGAAGGTGAGGATGAGGCAGATGAACGTGGACTTGATGGCCAGCTCCTTGCCTATATGCTCTTCCACCGTGCCCTTGAAAAAGAACACTTGCAGTATCTGCATTGCGATGAACAGGGCGAAGGGTATGAGCCTTACGAGCTTGGCCCAGAAGCCGTACTCGTCTGATGTGCACCACCACATGCTGTTGCCGCCCAGCACTGCGTAGATGGCTATCTCCAGAACGGTGGCCGCGAGCATACATCCGGCAGACGCGAATAGCAGCGTGCGCGACTTGGTTTCGCCCTTCATATAGAGCAGTGTGGCGGCGAAAGCCGCGGCTACGATTATGAACACGAGCCAGAAAGGCAGGGTGGTGGACATCAGAAATTCTTTCATGGTATTATTCTCTATGATATTTTAAAAGTATGCGATGCTTCTGCTGCGGTGTAGTTCTGTGGCAAAAATAATGAAATCCGCAACCCTTGCAATAACGGAAAACCGTGAAATTCCGCACGGCCGGCCGCCATTTGCGCAACATTCTGATATTCAACGACTTGCAAAAGGCCGTCTTTCGCCTCGTAAAACATGGCCTTTTGCACGCTGAAAGGTGGCCTTTTGGACGGTAAAAGACGGCCTTTCGCAGAGCCGTGGAAGGCTGATTTTGCTCTTTCGGGATTTTTACGTACCTTTGTCCGGCTGATTCTTGTGACGATAAAATTTGTGTAACATGAAGATTTTTGCAGTGGGGATGAATTACATCCAGCACAATAAAGAGCTTGACGGAACGTTATATAAACCGGAAGAGCCTGTGATTTTCACCAAGGCCGACTCTTCGTTGCTGAAAGACGGGAAGCCGTTTTTCCCGCCTGACGACCTCGGCCGCATCGACTACGAGGGCGAGCTGGTGGTGCGTATATGCCGCCTGGGCAAGAATATTCCCGTGAGGTTCGCCCACAGGTATTATGATGCGGTGACCGTCGGGGTTGACTTCACGGCGCGCGAGTTGCAGCGCCGCCTGCGCTCCGAGGGCAGGCCGTGGGAGCTTTGCAAGGGGTTCGACGGGGCGGCGACGATAGGCGAGTGGGTCGGCGTTGAGAAGCTGCGCGACATCCAGTCGCTGCGTTTCCGCCTGGAAGTCAACGGAGCGGCTGTACAGGAGGGCTGCTCGGCCGACATGCTGTTCAAGGTTGACGAGCTGATAGCCTACATCAGCCGCTGGTTTACACTGAAGACGGGCGACATGCTTTATACAGGCACGCCGCAGGGCGTAGGCCCCGTAAGCGTGGGCGACCATATTACGGGCTGGATTGAAGACCGTAAGGTGCTGGATTTCAACGTAAGATGACATATAAGAAAGTTCTTTTTTTGTTGTCAGTACTGTTTGTTGTCAGTGCTGCCGGGGCGTCGGTAAGGGCGCAACGCTTCTTCAACCTCACCGCGGAAGAGGTGAGGATTGACAGCGTGTTGCCGTTTTTCTCGTGCTCTGTGCAGCTCGACGGGGCGTGGGAAGACTCCGTATATACCGCCACAATAGAATATCCCGAGTTCATTGAGATGGGCGAGGCCGACGTGGCGCGGTATGAGCGGATAAGCGGCGGACCGCTGCCGGAACTGCCGGAGGTCGAGGCAAATGTTGTTGTCGAGCGCCGCCGGGGCCGCTTGGAGGTGTCGTTCGTCCCGTTGGTGATGCGCGGCGGCAAGTACATGAAGCTTGTCAGCTTCATGATTGACGTGAAGTCAAGCCCCCAGTCGCGTGCAAAGGTGGCCGCGAGGATGGCCACAGCCGCGTCGCGTGCTGACAGGTATGCGGCCCATTCGGTGCTGCGCGAGGGGCAGTGGGCGAAAATCCGCGTGCCCGAGACCGGCGTTTATGAAATCACGCAGACGTTGGTGCGCCGCGCAGGGTTTACCGATTTGAGCCGAGTCAAGGTGTACGGATACGGCGGAGCGTTGCAGGACGAGGTTCTTGACGAGGACTACCTTATAGAACATGACGACCTGAAGGAAGTCCCTACGTGTACTGTTGGCGGCCGCAGGCTGTTTCACGCCGAGGGACCGGTGACATGGGACAGTGCTACGACAGACCGGCGCACGCGCAATCCTTATTCAGACTACGGCTATTACTTCCTGACCGAAAGCGACGGCGAGCCGCTTACGGTTGACAGCGCGGCCTTCATAGACTCCTTCCGGGAGCATCCTTATTATTATCACAGCATCCATGAGGTTGACAACTACGCCTGGTATCAGGGCGGACGCAACCTGTTCGAGAACGACCCGATAAGCGCGGGTCGTTCGAGAGATTATCTCATAACGCGCGAGGCGGCGCAGGCCGGCACGCATTGGATAGACGTATGCGTTACCGCCGGGCAGGCTACGTCGGGGCTAATCAGCATCAACGGCAGTGTGACAGGCACGTTCTCGCTTGGCAGCTTCTCTGAATACGACGACGCGAAAAGCTACGAACGGGTGTTCAGCGTGACATCTTCCACGCTCACGGATACCGTCACCATAACGACGACTTCAGGCGGCCCGGTGCGCCTTGACTATATTTCGGCGCGCTTCGACACGCCGCGCAGCGTGCCAAGTCTTGCCACAGCGTCGTTCCCCACGCCTGAATACGTTTACAACATAACCAACCAAGACCATCACGCCGACCCACAGGCGGACATGATAATCATTGTGCCTACGTCGCAGAAACTCACCGCGCAGGCGCAAAGGCTTAAGGAACACCACGAACAGCAGGACGGCCTTAGGGTGACTATAGTGCCTGCTGACGAGCTTTACAACGAGTTTTCAAGCGGTACTCCCGATGCAAACGCCTACCGGAGGTACTTGAAAATGCTGTACGACCGCGCCGAAACGGAGGCCGACATGCCCAAATACCTGCTGCTGTTCGGCGACTGCGTGTGGGACAACCGCCTGCTTACGTCAGAGTGTGCAAGCCTTTCTGCCGACGACTTGCTGCTTTGCCATGAGAGCGAAAACTCCTTCAGCCATGTGTATTGCTACGTTGACGACGGTTTCTTCTGCTGTCTTGACGACGGAGAGGGCGGAAGTCCTACGGAGACCGACAAGCTCGACGTGGCCGTTGGCCGCTTCCCGGTGCGCACCGAGGCTGAAGCCAAGGTCATGGTGGACAAGACCATAAACTACGTCGGCAACGAAAATGCCGGCAGCTGGCAAAACCTCTTGGTGTTCATGGGCGACGACGGCAACGAGAACCGGCACATGAGGGACGCCGACGAGATGGCGCAGACGGTGGAAGGCATCAATCCCGCCTTCCAGATTGAGCGCATAATGTGGGATGCCTACAAGCGTGAGACCTCGTCGACAGGAAACTCTTATCCCGACGTTACACGCCTGATAAAGCAACGGCAGGAAGCAGGCGCGCTGGTGATGAACTACAGCGGGCACGGCGGACCTACCGGACTGTCGCATGAAATGGTGATAACCCTTAGTGATTTCGCGTCGTTTTCCAACAGGAACCTGCCTCTCTGGATAACCGCATCGTGTGACATCATGCCCTTTGACGCGCAGGAAGACAACCTTGGCGAGACCGCCGTGCTTAATGAAAACGGCGGAGCCGTGGCTTTTTTCGGCACAACGCGCACTGTATACGTTGACCGCAACAACGCCATAAACAGGGCTTACCTGCGTGCGTTGTTCACCCCCGGCGACGACGGTTACGTCACAATAGGCGAAGCGCAGCGGCTTGCAAAGAACGAACTCATAACCTCCGGGCAGGACAGAACGGAAAACAAACTGCAGTATTCGCTGCTCGGCGACCCGGCGTTGCACCTCAACATACCGTTCCAAAGGGCGGTAATCGACAGCATAAACGGCGTTGGACTCGCTTCGGCAGACACGCTTCCGCAAATCTCCGCAGGCTCTGTTGTCAGGGTGTCAGGGCATGTTGAAACCGCCGACGGCGGCAAAGATGCGTCGTTTACGGGCGTAGTCTCCGCCTTGGTAAGGGATGCCGAGAAGTTGGTTGTGTGCCGTTTGAACAACACTTCGGATGACGGCGCAAGCACGGCGTTCGAGTATTACGACCGCACTACGACCCTCTTCAACGGCAGCGACAGTGTCCGCAGCGGCGAGTTCGCCTTTTCTTTTGCCGTGCCTATGGACATAGACTACAGCAACGAGACAGGACTAATCAACGTTCTGGCCGTAAATTCCTCGACGAAAGAGGCCGTCAACGGGCTTAACGGCGACTTTACCGTTGGCGGAACGGCAGCCGAAGGCACTGACGGAATAGGTCCGTCAGTCTACTGTTACCTTAATTCACCGACGTTTGTGAACGGCGGAAAGGTGAACACTACGCCCTACTTCGTTGCCGAAATATCAGACAAGGACGGCCTGAACACAACCGGCAGCGGCATAGGACACGACCTGCAGCTGACAATCGACGGCGACATGTCGAAGACATACGTGCTGAACGACAACTTCCAGTACGACTTCGGCAGCTTCACGAGCGGCAGTACGTATTACAGCATACCGGCGCTTGAGCCGGGACAGCACACCCTGCGCTTCCGCGCATGGGACATAATGAACAACTCCACGACAACGGAACTGACGTTCAACGTGGTAGAAGGGCTTACACCAAGCATCCTGAGCATCGACTGCACGTCAAATCCCGCTACGACGAGCACCACATTTGTCATTGCGCATGACCGTTCGGGAAACAATCTCGACGTGGAAATAGAAGTGTTCGACATCAGCGGGCGTCCCGTATGGAAACACTCTGAAAGCGGTGTCGCGTCGTCAGGCACGTACACAGTGGACTGGGATTTGACCGGCGACGGCGGCGGACGGCTCTCTACCGGCGTGTACATCTACCGCGTGAAGATAGGCGGCGACGGCAGCGGAATGGTGTCGAAGGCGAAGAAACTGATAATAATGACAAGATAAGCCTGCACTTCCGTGCTTGCGATTAACAATCAATAATTAACAATCAAACAACCGTTGGAACATCAAAAGACATGACAATGAAGCACCTTAAGATATTCATTGCGGTGGCGTTGGCCGCCGTCGCACTCGGAGCACGTGCGCAGGAAAAGACCGACATATTCAATCCTGAATACAATTCGGTAACATCACAAACCATAGCGCCTGACGCGCGTGCCGCCGGTATGGGCGATGTCGGTGCGGCGACCGACCCCGACGTAAACTCGCAATACTGGAATCCGGCCAAGTATCCGTTCTGCATCAGCCGCGCCGGGGTGGCCTTGAACTACACGCCGTGGCTCCGCCAGCTTGTCAACGACATGGACTTGGCATACCTTGCAGGCTATTACCGCATAGGCGACCACAGCGCCGTGTCGGCTTCGCTGCGTTATTTCTCGCTCGGAGAGGTGATGATGGGTGAAGAAGAAGGCGGCATGACCATCAACCCTTACGAGATGTCCATCGACGTGGCATACTCGCTGATGCTCAGCGAAAAGTTTTCATTGGCGGCGGCGGTGAGGTGGATATACTCCGACATTACTTACAACTACACCGAAGAGACACGTGCGGCGAGCGCCTTCGCGGCCGACATCGCCTGCTACTATCAGAACTACATAATGATAGGCCAGCGCGAATGCCAGCTCGGCTTGGGACTGAACATAAGCAACATAGGTAGCAAAATAAACTTCGACGGCAGCGAGAACAGCGAGTTCATACCTGCTAACATGCGCCTCGGAGCGTCGCTCATGGTGCCTATCGACGAATACAACCGCTTCACCATTGCCGCCGACGCCAACAAGCTGCTTGTTCCAACCAAGCCGCTTCAGGAGGACGGGGAGTCGAGCGAGGACTATGACCGGCGTGTGCAGCGCGATTATTACGACATATCGAGCATCAGCGGCATCTTCAAGAGTTTTAGCGACGCGCCCGGAGGCTTCAAGGAGGAGTTGCAGGAGATACGCTGGAGCGTCGGTGCGGAGTATGTTTACAACGACAAGTTCAGCCTTCGCGCGGGCTATCACCATGAGTCCGAGAACAAGGGAAACCGCAAATACTTCACCTTCGGTGCCGGTTTCCGCATGAGCGCCTTCTCGCTTGACTGCGGATACGTATGGGCTACGGCAAAGAGCAACCCCTTGGACCAGACCCTGCGCTTCACCCTTGCGTTCGACATGGACGGAATAAAGGATTTGTTTAGGAGATAGTTTTTAGGTAGTAAAGGTGTTATGGAGTAAAGGAGTTAAGACAAATGCCATGCTGTCTGCACACATTGATTGTGACAATATGCAGGACATTCGTCTTAACTCCTTTACTCCATAACTCCTTTACTCCAATAAAATGATAGGAAATGAATATAAGAGTAGGTTTAGGTTACGACGTCCACCGTCTCGTCGAGGGGCGCGACTTGTGGCTCGGAGGCATAAAGATAGAGCACACTATGGGTTTGTTTGGCCACAGTGACGCTGATGTGCTTATCCATGCGATATGCGACGCGCTGCTGGGAGCGGCCAACATGCGCGACATTGGCTACCATTTTCCCGACACGTCGGCTGACACTTTGAACGTTGACAGCAAGATTTTGCTGCGCAAGACTGTAGAACTTATCGCCACCGAGGGCTACACTGTGGGCAACATCGACGCCACGGTGTGCGCCGAGCGGCCTAAAATCAATCCGCACGTGCCGGCCATGAAAGCGTGCCTTGCACGTGTGATGGGCATTGCCGAAGACCAGATTTCAATCAAGGCCACCACTACCGAGTGCCTCGGTTTTACCGGACGCGAGGAGGGCATGAGCGCATACGCGGTGGCGTTGATTGAGAGATGACGCGCCTGTCAGGGGCGATTGAAAACGGAAATACTGCAAACCGCATTGTTCTTAAATTGAGAATTGAGAATGTGGAATTGATAATTATGATTTGTTTTGTTGGCAGACAGCCTTAAAGGTAATCACAATTATCAATTCCACATTCTCAATTCTCAATTTAAAACACGGCAAATTGGAATGCAAAAGGCCGTCTTTTAGCGTGCAAAAGGTGGCCTTTTGGCGTGTAAAAGACGGCCTTTTGCAACGCGTTGAGTGTCAATGCGTTACGCGGACGGCCATCGCCGGCTTTCCGGGAAGGGGCTGACGGCTGTGCCGTCAGGTTAAAAATAGGGCGATTTATTTTGTTTTACACGGCAAAAACCGTAACTTTGCACGATATTATACGTGCGCCGGGCGGAAGCCGCGGGGCGCGCATGGGTGTAACAAAACGATAAAAACAAAGGAATATGGACACACTGAAAAGAGCATTGGCGTCAAAACTGCTGAAGATAAAGGCTATCAAGCTGCAGCCCGACAACCCCTTTACGTGGGCTTCGGGATGGAAGTCTCCGTTTTATTGTGACAACCGCAAGACGCTGTCTTATCCCGACCTGCGCGGCTTTGTGAAGCTTGAGCTGGCGCATGCCGTGCTCCAGCACTTCCCCGAAGCTACGGCGGTGGCCGGCGTTGCGACGGGTGCCATTGCGCAGGGTGCGCTCGTGGCCGACGAGCTTGGGCTGCCGTTCGCCTACGTGCGCAGCAAGGC
The DNA here is from genome assembly GCA_900551055.1 of uncultured Prevotella sp. Taxonomy (GTDB): domain Bacteria; phylum Bacteroidota; class Bacteroidia; order Bacteroidales; family Bacteroidaceae; genus Prevotella. The sequence goes on from URUK01000016.1 coordinate 34,886, forward strand.
CAAGGACCACGGCATGGGCAACCTCATAGAGGGCGAGCTGCCCGAGGGCGCTAAGGTTGTTGTCATTGAAGACCTGATTTCTACCGGCGGAAGCAGCCTGAAGGCTGTAGAGGCGCTGCGTGCGGTCGGCTTCGAGGTTGTGGGCATGGTGGCGTCATACACTTACGGCTTCCCCGTGGCGCAAAAGGCGTTTGAGGATGCAGGCGTGACGCTCGTCACCCTGACCGACTACGAGCACGTGGTGGAAGAGGCCGTGGCGACAGGCTACATCACCGAGAAGGACGTAGAGCTGCTGCACGAGTGGCGCAAGGACCCGGCAAACTGGATGAAGTAAAAGCCCCCTCCCGACCTCCCCGAGGGGAGGAAGGCGGCAGTGGGCGGATGACCGGCATCATATTTATTGAAAAATATCATTAAAACCAAGCTCGTCTTATAACCTCCCTTTGGGGAAGCTGTGATGGGCTTATCATTAAATTGCAATCTTTCGCCTCCCCTCGGGGAGGTTGGGAGGGGGCTTCTGATTATGAGCAAATACGAAAGCGGAATAAAACAAATTCCACATCCGCAAGGCGTTGTGTACAGCACGCTTAGCGACCTCAACAACATAGAACGCGTGAAAGACCGCATTCCGGCCGACAAGGCCGGGCAACTCTCGTTCGACCACGACACGGTGAGCGTAAGCGTGCCGCCTGTTGGCGCAATCAAGCTGCGCATTGTGGAGCGTGACGAGCCTAAGTGCATCAAGTTCGAGACCGAAAACTCGCCCGTGCCGATGAACCTGTGGGTGCAGCTGTTGCCCGTAACCGACACCACGTGCAAGATGCGCGTTACGGTGAAGGCCGACATTCCGCTGTTCCTCAAGCCTATGGTGGGCGGAAAACTGCAGGAAGGCGTCGACAAGATAGCCGACGCGCTGGCAATGCTGCCATACTGATTTTTTAGCAGACAAGATACAAGGGACAAGCAGACAAGACTGTTTTCAGGGCTTGTTTGTCTAAGGAAATATGCTTGTTTGCTTGTCAACTTGTCACTCGTAACTGAAAAAAGAATGAAACTTTGGGAAAAAAACTTCTCCATAAACAAGGAGATTGAACGCTTTACGGTGGGGCGCGACCGCGAGATGGACATGTATCTCGCCAAGTACGACGTTCTCGGGAGCATGGCGCACATCACCATGTTGGAGTCAATCGGACTGCTGGAAAAGGCCGAGCTGGAGCAGCTTCTTGCCGAACTGAAGCGCATCTACGCCGCATGCGAGAGCGGAGAGTTCGCCATCGAGGACGGCGTTGAGGACGTTCACTCGCAGGTCGAGCTGATGCTTACGCGCCGTCTCGGCGACATGGGCAAGAAGATACACAGCGGACGGTCGAGGAACGACCAGGTGCTTGTCGACCTGAAGCTGTTTATACGCAACGAGATAAAGGAAATAGTGGGGCTTGTGAAGGCTCTCTTCGACGAACTGTTGCAGAAAAGCGGCGAGTACAAAAACGTGCTCATGCCCGGCTACACGCATCTGCAAGTGGCGATGCCAAGCTCGTTCGGCCTGTGGTTCGGCGCTTATGCGGAGAGCCTTGCCGACGACATGCTGTTCCTTCAGGCCGCATGGCGCATGGCCAACCGCAACCCATTGGGCAGCGCGGCGGGCTATGGCTCGTCGTTTCCGCTTGACCGCGGCATGACGACACGCCTGCTGGGCTTCGACACGATGGACTACAACGTGGTGTACGCGCAGATGGGACGCGGCAAGACCGAGCGCAACACGGCCTTCGCTATGGCGTCAGTCGCCGGCACGCTGGCCAAGATGGCCTTCGATGCCTGCCTGTTCAACAGCCAGAACTTCGGCTTCGTCCGTCTGCCTAAAGAATGCACGACGGGCAGCAGCATCATGCCGCACAAGAAGAACCCCGACGTGTTCGAGCTGATACGCGCCAAGTGCAACAAGCTGCAGTCGCTGCCACAGCAAATCACGCTGATAATGAACAACCTTCCCTCGGGCTATTTCCGCGACCTGCAAATAATAAAGGAGGAGTTTCTGCCTGCGTTCGGCGAACTGAAGGATTGCCTGCGCATGGCTGCTTACATCGTAAACAAGATGGAGGTGAACGAGCGCATCCTCGACGATGCGCGCTATGACCTGATGTTCTCCGTTGAGGAAGTCAACCGCCTTGCAGCAGAAGGAATGCCCTTCCGCGACGCTTACAAGAAGGTGGGGCTTGACATTGAGGCAGGCCGTTTCACGCCTAACAAGGACATCCGTCACACCCATGAAGGCTCAATCGGCAACCTTTGCAACGATAAAATCAGCGCATTGATGGACAATATCATCGCCGGTTTCACGTTTGATAGGGTGGAGCAGGCCGAAAAAACGCTGCTCGGGCGGTAACGCATAGGCGTGCGCCGCTGATGCACATATCCATTGCCGTCCGTATCCGCCTTATTTGTCCTATCCAATCAAGCAAAAAGATGAAACGTTACACCTATTATATAATAGCACTGCTGGCGACAGTTCTTTTCGCCGGTTGCGGTGAAACGGAGAGCGAGTACAGCGGTTACCCGTGCCGGTTGGTGTTTGACAATAGCGCCAACAGGAGTCCGGCACTGGCTTCGGCGATGAATGTGATGTCGCCGGGAATATTCTGCCGCATAACAATGACGGGCAATTATTTTAACTTCTCGACAAATCAGGGACTGGAAGACCAGGTGGCGTTGACTGCCATCGACCAGCAAGTGTCAATAGCCCTCGGCGTTTACAACGGTACAGGCATTATCGTTGGTTATGGCAACTTGAACAATCCTGCCACTTTCTATGCCTATGACAGCCAGTGCCCGAATTGTTACGTTGAGAACGGATTGCCGCGTTATTCATTGACAATGAACACCGACGGCACGGCGGAATGCGGCAGTTGCCATCGCAAATACGATATGAATAATGGCGGTATTGTGTCAAGCGGTGACGGCGGCAACAAAATGATGCGTTACAGGGCAGGCGTTGCCGGGAATGTGCTGACTGTAAACAATTGACACGTTTTAACATTAAAATGTGTAAATTAATTTGCGCTTTCGAGAAATAGGCTTATCTTTGCAATACTTTATGCGGCAATAGCTCAGTTGGTAGAGCGCAACCTTGCCAAGGTTGAGGTCGCGGGTCCGAGTCCCGTTTGCCGCTCCAGTGCCGCCGCAATGGTGGAATTGGTAGACACGAGGGACTTAAAATCCCTTGGCCAGAAATGGCTGTGCGGGTTCGAGTCCCGCTCGCGGCACATCTATCTAAAAACCTTTCATTATGAAAAAAAATCTTATCTTATTGTTCTCGGCGGCTTCAGTGCTTGCACTGTCGTCTTGTTCAACCAAGTTGGGTGAACTCTCTGCCGACAATTTCAAAGTAACTCCTAATCCCCTCGAGTCAAAGGGCGGACAGGTAGCTGTTACAATTGACGGAACCTTCCCGGAGAAGTATCTGAAGAAGAAGGCTGTTGTTACTGTTGTTCCCGAGTTGCGTTACGGCGACGGACAGGTGGCACAGGGACAGGCTGCGACATTCCAGGGCGAAAAGGTGGAAGGCAACGACCAGACCATCTCTTACAAAATGGGCGGCAACTACACCATGAAGGCCAACTACAAGTATGTTCCTGACATGCAGAAGAGCGACCTTTATATGACTTTCGACGCATATTATGGCAAGAAGAAAAAGAAGATAGAAGTTCCTGCCGTTAAGGTTGCGGAAGGTGTAATCGCTACATCTGAACTCTATACGAAGACTCTTGCAGGCAGCGGAGCTTGCATCGCTCCTGATACTTTCCAGCGTGTACGCGCCCAGAGGCAGGAATCTCAAATCAAGTTCCTCATCAATCAGGCAAACCTTCGCAAGAGCGAGCTGAAGAACAATTCTGTTCAGGAATTCGTGAAGTTGCTTAAGGACATTAACGACAACCAGGAGAAGCTGAACCTGAAGAACGTAGAGGTTCTTGCTTACGCATCTCCTGATGGTGGTGTCGAGTTCAACGACAAGTTGGCAAGCAAGCGTCAGGACGTGTCTGTAGACTATGCGGAGAAGCAGCTCAAGGAAGCTGAACTTGCAGGCGACGTTACCGGCAAGTATACCGCACAGGACTGGGACGGCTTCCAGAAGCTGGTTGCTGCTTCAAACATCCAGGACAAGGACGTAATTCTCCGTGTTCTTTCAATGTATCAGGATCCGGAAGAGCGCGAGCAGCAAATCCGCAACATGTCTGCTGGCTTCCGCGAGCTTGCTGACGGCATCCTTCCTGAACTCCGCCGTTCACGCCTCATCATCAACTATGAGACAATCGGACGCAGCGACGAGCAAATCAAGGAGCAGTACAAGAGCGACGCTGCACAGTTGAGCGTTGACGAAATGCTGTACGCTGCAACACTTGAGGACAACCTCGACGCTAAGGAGGCAATCTACAAGAAGACCACTGAAGTTTATCCTAACGACTACCGCGCATACAACAACGTTGCAGCCATCGAGTTTGCAAAGGGCAACGACGCAGAGGCTAAGAACTATCTGTCAAAGGCTCAGAGCATCAACGGCAACGCAGCTGAAGTTAACGCAAACCTCGGTCTTTTGGCTTTGAAGGAAGGAAATATTGCAGAGGCTGAGAATTACATCGCAAAGGGCAACACTGTAAGCGATTACAACAAGGTGCTCGGTACGCTCAACCTTGCAAAGGGTGACTATGCAACAGCAGAGCAGAACCTCAATGGCATCAACTGCAACACTACTGCTTTGGCACAGATTCTTAACAAGAACTACGCCGGTGCGGCAACAACTCTCGGCAACATCGAGAACAAGGATGCAATGACTGACTACTTGCAGGCTATCCTTAACGCACGTCAGGGCAACAATGATGCAGCTTCTTCTTACCTGAAGAGTGCTTTGCAGAAGGATTCTTCACTCTCAACTTACGCTAACAACGACCTTGAGCTGTCAAACGTCAGCAAATAAACAAGGCTGACGCATGAAGCGGCTTATACATATCTTTATACTCACCTTGGTTCTGGTTGCCTGCGGTTCACGCAGAGGTTACTTCAGCTTGGAGGGCCGGTTATTCAACCTGAACCAAGGTGAGTTTTATGTTTACAGTCCTGACGGTGTCTTCGACGGTGTCGATACGATAAAAGTCGAGGGCGGCCGTTTTGCCTTTGAGACGCCTTGCAAGGAAAACGGCACCATAATGATTGTTTTTCCGAACTTTTCGGAACAGCCGGTGTTTGTTGAACCGGGCAAGTCTGTCACGATAAAGGGCGACGCCTCGCACCTCAAGGAGATAGAAATCGAAGGCACTGACGAGAACAAACTGATGAACGGTTTTCGTCAGCAGATAGCCAAGGCTTCGCCTCCTGAAGTGATGGAATATGCCGAGAAGTTTGTAAGGAACAACCCGGAGTCGCCTGTAAGCGTTTATATCCTGCGGAAATATTTTGTCGGTGGCAGCGGCGTTCCAAGCCGTAATGAAATAGAAAAGGCCGAACAGCTTGTATCAATAGTTTACAAGGCGCAGCCCAAGAACGGTCAAGTTGCCCGTATGTCGCGATATGTCAAGGATGCGAAAAACGGAGTGGTGGGTGCCAGCCTGCCGAAATTTGCTGTGAAAGACGTTTATGGTGCTGATGTGACAGACGCCAAGCTGAAGGGGCGTGTGGCAGTAGTGTACACATGGGCGAACTGGAATTACGAGAGCCGGACAGTGCGTGACCGTTTGAGCCGTATGAAAAGCGATTACGGCGACCGTCTCGCTTTGCTTGGCGTGAGCCTTGACGCCGGTATTGACGACTGTAAACGTTCGCTCCGCAACGATTCTACCGGCACTATATTCGTGTGCGACCAAATGATGTTCAACAGTCCGCTGATGGATATTTTCGGTTTCGGCGGAGTGAATGAGAACATCTTATACAACGCACAAGGACGTATAATCGAACGCAACTTGAAGGCGGGAGATTTCGAATCTAAGCTGAAAACACTGTTAAACTAATCTATTCATGCTTGTAAAGACGTTTTGCGCGGCTGTAAACGGTCTTGATGTTACTACCGTTACGGTCGAGGTAAGTATGTCGAAAGGCGTGATGTTCCATCTCACCGGGCTTGCAGACACGGCAGTGAAAGAGAGCCGCGACCGCATTGTCGCAGCGTTGAAGAACAACGGCATACGCCTTCCTGTGGCCGACATCACAATAAACATGGCTCCTGCCGACCTGCGTAAGGAGGGCAGCTCGTACGACCTTCCCATCGCCATCGGGCTTCTTGCCGCTATGGGTAAGGTCAAGGCAGACGTCCTTTCGCGGTATATGCTTGTCGGGGAGCTTGGCCTTGACGGCAAGATACAGCCTGTGCGCGGTGCTTTGCCTATAGCCATACGTGCACGTAAAGAAGAGTTTAAGGGGCTGATAGTGCCCCGTCAGAACATCCGTGAGGCAGCCGTTGTCAACAGGCTTGATGTCTACGGCATGGACTCAATCCTCGATGTAGTGCGCTTTTTCAACGGAGAGACGGGCTTCGAGCCTACCGTCATAGACACGCGCCGCGAGTTTTACGAGCAGCAGAGCAAGTTTGATTTGGACTTTGCCGACGTCCGCGGCCAGGAGAGTGTCAAGCGTGCGATGGAGGTAGCGGCAGCCGGCGGCCACAACATGATAATGATAGGCCCTCCGGGCAGCGGCAAGTCGATGATGGCAAAGCGGCTTCCCTCCATACTTCCGCCGCTCTCTTTGGCGGAAAGTCTTGAGACAACGCAGATACATTCGGTAGCCGGAAAGCTTGGGCGCGACATGTCTTTGATTTCCCAAAGGCCGTTCCGCGCGCCCCACCACACCATCTCACAGGTAGCCTTGGTGGGCGGAGGAGCCAGCCCGCAGCCGGGTGAAATCTCCCTTGCGCACAACGGCGTGCTCTTCGCCGACGAATTGCCGGAGTTCAACAAGGCCACGCTTGAAGTGCTGCGCCAACCTTTGGAAGACCGCAAAATCACCATTTCGCGTGCCAAGTACACCGTTGAATATCCCTGTTCGTTCATGTTTGTGGCCTCGATGAACCCCTGTCCGTGTGGCTATCACAACGACCCTACCCGCAAGTGCGTGTGTACGCCGGGGCAAATCCAGCGTTATTTGAACAAAATCAGCGGCCCGTTGCTCGACCGCATCGACATACAGGTAGAGATAACGCCCGTGCCTTTCAAGGACATCTCGCGCACGGCGCAGGGCGAAAGCAGCGCAAGCATACGCCAGCGTGTAATCAATGCGCGGCAGATACAGGAGCGACGCTTCCGCGAATGCCGCGGAGTCCACTGCAACGCGCAGATGTCAGAGCGGATGATTCACCAGTATGCCGAGCCTGATTCTGCCGGAATAGAGCTGTTGCGCATGGCTATGGAGCGGCTGAACCTGTCCGCCCGGGCATATAACCGCATATTGAAGGTGGCGCGTACCATTGCTGACCTCGACGCTTCGACCGACGTTCAGGAGCAGCATCTGGCCGAAGCCATAAGTTACAGGAACCTTGATAGGGGCGACTGGGCGGAAAGATAAATCATGGGGAGTTAAGTAGTAAAGAAGTAAAGGAGTTAAGACAAATGCCTTGCCGGTTGTATTAAAATTGTCTTTCTGATTAATAAATCAAATTGGACAAGTGCAACCAGCAAGGCATTTGTCTTAACTCCTTTACTTCTTTACTCCTTAACTCCCTTTTCAAAGCAGCCTCTTGGCAAAGTACCTCACGGGATACCACACCGAGACAAATCCCACGGCAACCACTGTTAGGAACACAACGATGATGTCTTCCGGGTGTACGCTTACCGGATAAGCGTCGACAACGAACGAGCCGCTGCTCTGTCCCAGGGCCACGAGGCCGTATTCCTGTTGCAGCCAGCACAGCAGCAGACCCAGCAGAATGCCTATGACTGCGCCGATGACCGAAATCATGCGCCCCTCGAAGAGGAATATGCGCGTTATCTGCTTGTCAGTTGCGCCCATGTTGCGCAGCGTCGCCACGTCGTCCTTCTTGTCTATTATGAGCATCGACAGCGAGCCTATTATGTTGAAGCAGGCCACGGCCAGTATGAACGTAAGGAATATGTAGGCGATGAACTTTTCTATTTTCATAATCCTGAACGTGTCGGCCTGCTGTTCCATACGGTCCAGCACGCGGTATTTCCCGCCAGCAATCTCCCTCATTTCCGCCTTCACCGCGTCAAGGTTGCTGCCCGGTTTCAGCCTTATCTCGAGCTGCGACAGCATGCCCTGCTGGTTGAACAGCCGGCGTGCGAAGCCTATGGAGGTCACTATGTAGCTGGCGTCGTAGCGTGCGTTTCTCACCATAAACACCGCGCCCGGCGATATCAGAGAGTCTTCGACGAAGCCTTCGGTCGGGTTCATCATGTCGAGTTGCCCCTCGCGTTGTGGCGCATATATGTTTAGGTAGCCGTCCCAGTCGGCCGCCATGCCTAACTGGTCGGCCAGGCGTATGCCCACCGTGCCGTATTCAAGGTTGGCCGCGTGCAGTGAAAACTCGCCGTCGCCGTAGAGTATGTCGTTGATATGTGTCAGTTGGTCGAAGTTGTCGTCAACGCCCTTCACCGTCACCATAGCCTGTTTGCCTTTGTACACGGCCAGAGCCTGGTCCTCTACGCTTTCCGTAGCCACGTCTACTTCGGGCAGCGTGCGTATCTTCTGCAGCACAGGGTCGTCAGCCGGGGCGGTCTTCCCCTTGGTCGGCACAACCTGTATCTGTGGGTCGAAGGCCGTGAGGAACGTCGCCACGAGGTCGTGGAAACCGTTGAATACGCTAAGTGTCACCACAAGCGCCATCGTTGCCACTGCCACGCCTACGGCGCTTATGCCGCTTATCAGGTTGATTACGTGCGTGCTCTTTTTCGAGAACAGATACCGGCGCGCTATGTAAAACGGGAAGTTCATTTCTTCAGCAGCTCGTCAATGTGCTCTATGTAGTCAAGCGAGTCGTCCACGAAGAAGCGCAGTTCGGGTATTATGCGCAGCTGGTTGCGCACGCGTGTGCCCAGTTCGTAGCGTATGGTCTTCTCGTTTGCGGTGACGTTCTTTATTATTTCGTCCGCCTTGCTTGAGGGGAATATGCTCAGGTAGGCCGTGCAGATGCTCAGGTCGGGGCTTACGCGGCAGCGCGTCACGCTTACCAATACGCCGTGCATCGAGCGCGTCTGCGACTGGAAAATCAGGCTAAGCTCCTTTTGCAGCAGCCTTGCTATTCTGTTTTGCCTTGTCTCTTGCATTGTTTTTCCGTTTTGTTTTATGTTTGTTTCAAATCAACTGCAAACTTACGAAAAATCGTTTGAATAAACGAAGAAAAACCGAATAATGCGGAAACGTTGGCCTAATAATGCCCGTCTGCTTGCTGTTGTTGCCGGAATTTCGTATCTTTGGTGCAGTGGCAAATACGTCAAATAATAAATAAAGTGTGGATATGAAAATCAGAACATTATTGTTTGCAGTGCTGATGTCGGCAACGCTACAGTTGCAGGCGCAGGCCGACGGGCGTTATGTAGAGGTTACGGGCACGTCGGAAATCGAGATTGTACCTGACAAAATCCATTATCTTATCGAAATCCGCGAGTACTTTAAGGAGGAGTTTGACGGCAAGTCGAAACCTGAAGATTACCGTACCAAGGTGCCTCTGGAGGAGATAGAGCAGGGCCTGCGCCGCGTTTTGGCCGAGGCGGGCGTGCCGCAGAATGCCGTCCGCACGCAGGAGATAGGCGACTATTGGCGGCAGCAGGGGCGCGACTTCCTTGTTTCCAAGAAGTTCGACATTACGCTGACGGATTTCAATCAGATAGACGAGATAATAAAGCGCATCGACACGCGGGGCGTCAACACCATGCGCATAGGCGAATTGGAGAACAAGGACATCCTTGCGTATCACCGGCAGGGAAAGATTGAAGCCTTGAAGGCGGCGCAGCGTAAGGCGGCCTATCTCGTGGAAGCCTTGGGCAAGAAGCTGGGCGATGTCATGCGTATTGTGGAGGAAAATGACGGAATGTCCCCGTTGGCGCAAAGCAACGTGCTGTCGTCTGACGCCTCGTCATTCGATAGCTTCCGCACAATCAGGAAGCGTTATTCCATGCTTGTGCGTTTTGAAATCGTGGATTAGATGCCTCGTTTGCAGTTAAGTGAAATCCGGCAATCAGGTTACCTCAATTTAAAACACGGCAAATTGCGATGCAAAAGGCCGTCAATTACACGCCAAAAGGCCACCTTTTACAGCGTAAAAGGTGGCCTTTTGCCAACAAGCTGATAATCAATGGTTTGCCAGCTTGTATTTGGTTGTGCCGCTTCGGCATGCCGGCGGCACGCAGGTTTACTTGCTCATGTCTATTTTCCAGTTGCCTTCGGCGTCCTTCTTGAGCTTGATGTTTTCGTCAGAAGTCTTCTTCTCGAACTCCATTTTGGCTTTTACCACGGCCTCGGTGCCGTCCTCAGATATTTCCTCTGACAGGATTTCGTATGACTTCAGTTCGCCGTTGTTCGCGTAAGTGGTGCTCACCTTGCTCTGCATCATTGCCACAAGCTGTTCTTTCTCGGCGTCGGTCTTCGGGGCTTTGTCCTCCTTGAAGTACACGAGCTCGGCCATTTTTTTGCCGTCCTGCTTCTGGATTGCCTTGATAAACTGCTCGGCTACGCCCTTGGGAGTGTTGCCGCCGCCTCCGCACGAGGCCATTGCCATGATGGCTACGACGGCCACCAAAAATCCAAATAGTTTCTTCATGTCGTTAATGTTTTAAGTTAATATTGGGTTAAAAAGTCACAATCGTTGTCAGGGCGGTGTTGTTGCAGATGTCCGACGGCAGTATGCAGCATATCGGGTCGAGTCCCGGCAGGTGGAAATTGTGCCTCTTCCGTCCGGCGAGAGGCCGCCCGGCCTTGCGGTAAACGAAGTCAACCAGCTCGCAGCAGTACATCTTCGTAGTGTCAGAATCGTCGTAGTCATGGTCGAACAGCGTGCCCCTACGGTACACTTCCATGGCGAAACGCGCCGCACGCGCCGCCGTGGCCGAGTCTCCGCATAATCGTTTCACCTCGCCAATCCTTGCGTTCATCGACGAGAAAAACCGCTTCGGGGTGTCCATCTTAACGCGGTCGGGGTCGCCCTCGTAGTCAGGCTCGCCCGGAACGGCGTGCACCACCATCATCACTCCGCACGAGTCAACCACTATCCCGATATGAGAATACGCCCCATATCTGTCCGCAGCCAGCACGGCATGGCTCGTAAGACCGCTGCCCCGGCGGAAAACCACGTCGCCAGCATGCAGCTCACACCCTTCGGGCAGTATGCTCCGCTGCTCCTTCTCGCCGCAAGACGCGAGCATGATGGCTGTAAATATTATGGTGAAGAGCGTTTTCATGGCTTCGCAAAGACATTGCGGAGCAAATATAGTGAAAAAGGTTTAAATAACAAAACGTTTGATAAAATCTTTACAGACAATACCGGGAAACCGTTACAAGGCGGCTTAACCAATACCCACCCCAGCCCTCCCGAAGGGAGGGGGCTTGATATGCTGTTGTCAAATGGATTTGTATTGGGCTTATCCGGCCTATTGATCTCATAGGGCTTATAGGCCGGATAGGTGGCGGATGGGATAAATACGGCTGATAAGGCTGATGTGCCTTGCCAGAGAACAATAGGCAAAAGGTAATCAAACTCCCTCCCTTCGGGAGGGTTGGGGTGGGTAGTTTATTTCTTCCTGATCAAAGTCAGCCCGTCCCTTAGCGGCAGAATGACTTTCTCTACGCGGCTGTCGGCGGCCACATAGTCGTTAAACGCCTCTATGCCGGCTGTCTGGCGGTCGGAGGGGCGCGGTTTTTCAAGCACGTGGCCGTCCCAAAGCGTGTTGTCGGCGAGGATGAAACCGCCGGGGCGCAGCACGTTGAGAGCCATCTCGTAAGTGTCAATGTAAGTGCGCTTGTCGCCGTCTATGAATGCCATGTCGAACTCTACGCCGAGCTTCGGGGCTTCCGTCAGGGCGTCGCCGATGATGAAGCGTATGCGGTCGGCCACGGGCGAGCCTTCAATCCACGGCCGGGTGAAGTCCTCCAGCTCGTCGTTTATCTCGTAAGTGTACACCGTTCCGCCACGGTCAAGACCCTCCGCCATGCATATTGCGCTGTAGCCGCTGAACGTCCCCACCTCAAGAATGTTCTTGGGGCGTATCATGCGCACGAGCATCTTCAGCAACCGGCCTTGCAGGTGGCCGCTGGCCATGCGCCCGTGCAGCAGGTGTATGTTAGTGGCTCGCCACAGGCGGTAGAGGTAGTCGCCCTCAGGGTCGGAATGGGCAAGGACATAATTCTCTAATTCAGGTGTCATATGAAAACAGTATTATAAATCAAATACCCATCCCCGCCCTCCCGAAGGGAGGGTGCTTGATGTGCTTTGCCGGCGGAATATGGCAGATAAGGCGGATGGGATATTGTAAAACGGCAGACCGGAACAGCGTGCAAGGCTATTAAAGCCCTTCCTTTCGGGATGGGGTTGGGGTAGGTCCTAACAACGCGCTTACCGCCAGCCTGTACGAGTCAAGCCCGAAACCGCATATTACTCCGAGGCAGGCGGCGGAGAGCATCGACTTGTGGCGGAAGTCCTCTCGCGTGTGCACGTTGGATATGTGAACCTCAACGACGGGGCACTTTATCGCGCGTATGCAGTCGTGCAGCGCCACGCTGGTGTGTGTGTAGGCGCCGGCGTTGAGCACGATGCCGTCATACGTGAAGCCCACTTCCTGCATCTTGTCAATCATCACGCCCTCCACGTTGCTCTGGAAATAGTCTATCTCCACGCCGGGAAAGGCTTTGCGCAGCTGCGGCAGGTAATCTTCGAACGACACGGAGCCGTACACGCCGGGCTCGCGGCGCCCTAAAAGGTTGAGGTTGGGGCCGTTAAGTACGAGTATTTTCATAATCAGTCATTTTTTCTTAACTTTGCACCGAAACGCCGCCATACTGCAAACTATGCGGCGCACTGCATTGCAAAAGTACAAAAATATATGGTAACTACGAACAAAAAAACGGTTAATATCGCCGACGCTTACCGCCGGTACATGAAACTGGAGCGCAATTTCACGCCGAACACGCTCGACGCTTACATGCACGACATCGACAAACTGCTGCGCTTCCTCGCGTCCGAGGACATCGAGCCGCAGGCCGCCAAGCTCGACGACCTGCGCGCTTTTGCCGCCTCGCTGCACGACATCGGCGTGAGTCCGCGCACCCAGTGCCGCATACTTAGCGGCGTAAGGTCGTTTTACCGCTTCCTCCTTATTGACGGTTACGTTGCCGAAGACCCTACGGAACTGCTTGAGTCGCCGCAGACTGACGGCCATCTGCCCGAGGTGCTTACCACCGAAGAGATAGACATGCTGGAGCAGGCCGTCGACCTTTCAAAGTGGGAAGGGCAAAGGAACAAGGCCATCTTGGAGGTGCTTTTCAGCTGCGGACTGCGTGTGAGCGAGCTTGTTACGCTGCGCCTTTCAGACCTTTACCTTGACGAACGCTTCATCCGCGTTACCGGCAAGGGGCGGAAGGAGCGGCTTGTGCCCATATCCGAGAGCGCGGTGAACCAGCTCCGGCTGTGGTTTGACGACCGCTGCCGCATGGGCATCAAGCCCGGCGAGGAGGATTATGTGTTCCTCAACCGCCGCGGAGCGCACCTTACACGCACCATGATACTGATAATCGTCAAGCGTCTCGGCACAGAAGCCGGCATAAAGAAGACCATAAGCCCCCACACCCTGCGCCACAGCTTCGCCACGGCATTGCTCGAAGGCGGTGCCGACCTGCGCGCGATACAGGCCATGCTGGGGCACGAGAGCATCGGCACGACCGAGATTTACACCCACATCGACAGCCACGCGCTGCGTCAGGAGATACTTGAGCACCATCCGCGAAACATCAACCGTAAGCAGGACTGACAACAGCCACTATGCAAAAGGCCACCTTTTACCGCGTAAAAGGTGGCCTTTTGGCTTCCAATTTGCCGTCTTTTGCAACGTAAAACACGGCCTTTTGCAAAGCTGTTGGTAACTTGCTGATTTTCAACAGGTTACTAATGGCGTAATAAACGCCTTCTTACTTTTTACTTTTTTACCTTCTTACTTTTTTACCTTTTATCTAAGTTGTGCCGCCTCTGCGGCTTTTTTCAGAACAAAAGGAAGGTAAGCAGGGGAATGGTGACAACGGAAAGTATTGTCGTTATGAGCGTGCCGCGCACCATTTCGCCCTCGTCGCGCCCGTATTTCAGGCAGAACATGGTGCCGTATGACGCCACCGGCATGCCTATCAGCACGGTGTTTATCCGGTTTACGGTCTCGTCAACGCCTGCAGTCCGTGACAGCACGTACACCGCGATGGGAATTATGAGCAGGCGGAAGGCCGTCATTACATACGTGCGCGGCGAGCCGAGGATGTGGTGGCGGCCAATCTGCGCCATCGAAGAGCCGATAACCAAGAGCGCGCCCGGCACGGTGATGTTGCCTAACAGGTGCAGAGGCTCGGCCACGACACGCGGCACAGCCTCCCAGCCTAACGCCACTATGGTGATTGACAGGTATGACGCTATCATGGCCGGGCAGTACAGCGTGCGCGGATTGAAGCGCATTTTCTGCCCGTCGCCGAGTACGAATACCGTGCCCACAACAAAGATGAAGAGCGTGTTGGGGACGTTGAGCAGGCTGGCGTAGAACACCGCTTCGTGCCCGAATATAGACGCAACGACGGGATAGCCGATGAAACCCACGTTGCCGAACATCAGCATGAAGCTGTACATTCCCCTTATGTCAGCCTGCCTTACGAAGTATCGCGGCAGCAGCCACGACACAAAGAACAGTACCGCATACGTCGCAAAGCCGACCAGGAGCAACGGAACAATGAGGCCGCTGTCGGGTATCGTGTCGCCCATAACAGATGAAAGGATGAGGCACGGGCATGAGACGTTGATGATGAAGTTTGACAGTTTGCGGTCAAAGTCTCCTCCCGTAAGGCCGCACCTGTTTGATATGAATCCCGCCACGACGAGCAGCAGCAGGATGAGCATCTGCGTAATGATGTTGTCCATTTCTTTTTAGGAAGTTAAAGGAGCTTAGGAAGTTAAAGGAGTTAAAGACAAATGTCTTTTCAGTCAGGGGTGTTAAAGACTGTCGGAATGTGTTTCCTATGCTGCTTCCTTAAATACTGTCGCCCACAAAATAAAGTTTACAACTGGCAAATCTATTGTCTTTAACTCCTTTAACTTCTGAAGGTAAGTTACATACTCTCTAACATCCTCTTTATCACCACTTCGGCGGAAATCTCGCGGTTGGCGGCTTCGGGAATGACTAATGAGTCGGGGCTTTCTATCACGTCGTCGGTAACGATAAGTCCGCGGCGCACGGGCAGGCAGTGCATGAATTTGCCGTTATCGGTCACGTCCATGTGCGCCTTGTCGATGGTCCACGACATGTCTTTGGAGAGTATCTTGCCGTAGTCGGCCGGATTGGTTACGCCCGGACAGCTCCAGTTTTTCGCGTAAACGAAGTCTGCTCCCTCAAGAGCTTTCATCTGGTTGTACTCGATGCGCGCCCCGGCGGTGAACTTCGGGTCAAGCTCGTAGCCCTCGGGGTGGGTTATTACGAAGTCAACGTCGGCGGCGTTCATCCACTGTGCGAACGAGTTTGGCACGGCCTGCGGCAGTGCGCGGCAGTGGGGTGCCCACGTGAGGACGACCTTCGGGCGCGCCTTCGTCTTGTGTTCCTCTATCGTTATCAGGTCGGCGAACGCCTGGAGGGGGTGTACCGTGGCCGTCTCCATTGCGAAAACGGGGCGTCCGCTGTACCTGATGAACTGCTGGAGCACCGTCTCCGCATAGTCATATTCGCGGTCGGTCAGCCCGGCGAACGAGCGCACTCCAATGATGTCGCAGTAGCATCCCATTACCGGAATGGCCTCAAGCAGGTGCTCGCTCTTGTCCCCGTCCATGATTACTCCGCGCTCCGTCTCCAGCTTCCACGCACCGGCGTTCACGTCAAGCACTATTACGTTCATGCCAAGGTTTGTCGCGGCTTTCTGCGTACTGAGGCGTGTGCGCAGACTGTTGTTGAAGAATATCATCAGCAAAGTCTTGTTCTTGCCAAGCTGCTGGTATTTATATCTGTCCTGTTTAATCTCTTTTGCCTCGGCCAAAGCCCCACTAAGGCCGCCAAGGTCTTCAACGTTGATGAATGTCCTCATTGTCGTTTGATGTTTAAAGTCCCCTCCCAACCTCCCCGTGGGGAGGAGTGTGATTAGCAAAAGCTATATGTCCCCTCCCCACGGGGAGGTTGGGAGGGGGCTGCTTTAATATCTTATTCCCTTACTTGTCCTTCTCCTTCGATGAGCCACTTGTATGTAGTCAGCTCTTCAAGGCCCATCGGACCGCGCGGTCCGAGCTTCTGTGTGCTTATTCCTATCTCTGCTCCGAGGCCGAACTGGGCGCCGTCCGTGAAGCTCGTCGGTGCGTTCCAGTACACGCAGGCGGCATCGACCTTGGCCTGAAACAGGCGTGCCCGGCCTTCGTCCTGCGTTATTATGCACTCGCTGTGGCCTGAACCGAAGTGTGAGATGTGCTCCAATGCAGTGTCGATTGACGGCACAGTCTTTACCGACATGGCGTAATCCATGAACTCGGTGCCGTAACTTTCGGCGGTGGCATGTCGCAAGAGAGCCTGCGGATAGTGGCCGTCCAAGGCCGTGTAGGCGTCTTCGTCGGCGTAAATCACGACGTTGCTCTTGCCAAGCGGTGAGCACAGGGCAGGCAAGTCGGCCAGTCTTGCACTGTGGATGACGAGGCAATCCAAGGCGTTGCATACGCTTACGCGCCGCGTCTTGGCGTTGTTTATGATGCGTGCGCCCATCTCGGTGTCGCCAAACTCGTCGAAGTACGTGTTCACAACGCCTGCGCCAGTCTCTATCACGGGCACTTTGGCCGTGTCGCGGACAAACTCAATGAGCCTTTTTCCGCCCCTCGGGATGCACAGGTCGACGTAACCTACGGCCGAGAGCAGCGCTCCTGTGGCCTCGTGGGTGGCCGGAAGCAGCTCGACAACCGACTTTCCGCACACTCCGCAACGTTCAAGCACGCTGTGGATAAGCTCCACTATGGCGCGGTTGGAGCAGTCGGCGTCGTGCCCTCCCTTAAGGATGCAGGCGTTGCCCGACTTGAAACAGAGGGAGAACACGTCGAAGCTGACGTTCGGACGGGCTTCGTATATCACGCCGACAACGCCGAACGGCACGCTGATGCGCCGCAGTCGGAGGCCGTTAGGCAGCGTCCTTGCGCTGCTGGTTTTGCCCAATGGTGACGGCAGCGACGCCACATGGCGCATGTCCTGGGCAATGTCGGCGAGCCGTTTTTCGGTCAGTTGCAGTCGGTCATACAGCGGATTGGCGCGTTCCATGCGCTTCAGGTCTTCGACGTTGGCAGCCAGCAGCACGTCTTTGTTTGCCGTTATGGCGTTGGCCAAGGCGCATAACACCCTGTTCCTCGCGTCGTCCGGCACAACGGCAAGCTCGCGTCCGGCGGCCTTTACGCGGCTGAATATGTCTTCGTATGTCATTGCTTTTATTGTTGTTGTGGGTTGATGTTCCGGTCACAAGCTGTCTTCGGCAGCGCGTCTTGAGGGCAGGAATTCCGTGTGCGGCGTGTTTTCGGGGTGCAGCATGAGTTCTTTCACCACGTCGTCGCGCCGTCCGTTGGCTATTATTACACGTATTCCACTGTCAGCCGTGCGCATGGCGATGCCGCATTTGGCCGCCATTCCGCCGCGTCCGAAGCTGCTTTTACCGCTGCCAGCATAGCCGCTTACGTCGCGTCCCGGCTCCACTTGGCCTATTAGCCGTGCCGAAGGGTCGTCGGGGTTGCCGTCATAAATGCCGTCGACGTTGGTGAGCAGTATCAGCGTGTCGGCCTTAATCATCTGCGCCATCAGTCCCGACAGCTCGTCGTTGTCGGTGAACATCAGCTCGGTGACGCTCACGGTGTCGTTCTCGTTGACAACTGGCAGTACGCCGTTTTCGAGCATCACCGCCATGCAGGCACGCAGGTTGGAGTATTCCAATGGTGAAGTGAAGTTCTCTTTCATCGTGAGCACCTGCCCAACCTTTATGCCGTATTCGCGGAAAAGGGTGTAATACATGTTTACGAGCTTCACCTGTCCTACTGCGGAATACAGCTGGCGCTGCTCCACGCTGTCAAGATGCGGCTCGGCTCCAAGCTCTCCACGGCCTGACGCTACGGCTCCGCTCGACACCAAAATGACTTCGTGCCCTTGGCTGCGGAGCCATGCCAGCTGGTCTACAAGCGCGGATATGCGCGTTGTGTCGAGTTTGCCGTCGTCACGGGTGAGCACGTTGCTGCCAACCTTTACAACTATTTTTTCAGGCATATCTTTATTTTTTGGAGTTAAGGGAGTTATTACCGGGAGTTAAAGAAGTTAATGGAGTTAGAGGAGTTAAAGACAAATGTCTTGTTGGATGATGAATGATTATAACCTTGTCTATATGTGATTGAAAATCAATGTGTTACATACCGCATTGCAAAAGGTGGCCTTTTGGCTTGCAAAAGACGGTCTTTTACCGGCTAAAAGACCGCCTTTTACAGCCTGAAAGACGGCCTTTCGCAAAGCGGCAAATGAATTCTTCATTCTTCACTTTTCGTTAGCTTACCGCTGACTTTCAGTTCTTCACTTCTCTTTCTTGTTGTCCTTGTCGCGAATTTCCACGCGGCGTATCTTGCCGCTGATGGTCTTCGGCAGTTCGTCAACAAACTCAATGATGCGCGGATACTTGTAGGGCGCGGTCTCGTGCTTCACGTGGTTCTGCAGTTCCTTTACCAGTTCGTCGCCTGCCTTGTCCTTCCAGTCCTTGTGGAGTACCACTGTCGCCTTGACAACCATGCCGCGGATGTCGTCTGGAACGCCCGTTATGGCACATTCTACGACAGCCGGATGCGTCATCAGCGCACTCTCGACTTCGAACGGCCCGATGCGGTAGCCGCTGCTCTTGATTACGTCGTCGATGCGTCCTTCAAACCAGTAATAGCCGTCTTCGTCGCGCCATGCCATGTCGCCGGTGTGGTAAACGCCGTCGTGCCATACCTGGCGGTTCTTCTCCTCGTCGCGGTAATACCCCTTGAAAAGCCCTATGGGCTTGCCCTTGTCGGTATGTATTACAATCTCGCCCTTCTCTCCGTCCTCGCACGGAGAGCCGTCGGGGCGAACCAGGTCGATGTCATATTGCGGATTGGGCATGCCCATGCTGCCCGGCTTGGGCGTCATCCAAGGCATCGTTCCGAGCGTCATCGTCGTCTCGGTCTGGCCGAAGCCCTCCATCAGACGTATGCCCGTGAGCTTCAGGAACTTGTCATACACCGCCGGGTTGAGCGCCTCGCCCGCCGTACAGCAGTAGCGCAGGGATGACAGGTCGTACTTGGAAAAGTCCTCGTGTATCATGAAGCGGTATACCGTCGGCGGCGCGCAGAACGACGTTATGCGGTATTCCTCTATCTTGCGCATTATCTTTTCGGCGGTAAACTTCTGGTGTTCGAACACGAAAACCACTGCCCCTGCGAACCATTGTCCGTACAGTTTGCCCCACGCGGCCTTGCCCCAGCCGGTGTCGGCGACGGTCAGATGGATGCTGTCTTCCGTCAGGTTGTGCCAGAAAGCGCCTGTTGTGATGTGCCCGAGGGCGTAAAGATAGTCGTGGGCTACCATCTTCGGCTCGCCGCTTGTGCCGCTGGTGAAGTACATCAGCATGGTGTCGTCGTTGCTGTTGACGTGCTCCGGGCGCACGAACTGCGGCGCGTCAGTCCACTCCTTGTGCCAGTCGTGGAAGCCGTCGCGCGTCTCCGGCCCTATGCTTACAAGCGTCTTGAGCGTAGGGCTGTCTTTCAGCGAGCCTTCAACCTGCGTCATCACGTAGTCTTCTCCTACGCAGATGATGGCCTTCACGTCAGCCCTGTTGTTGCGGTAAACAATGTCGTGGGTGGTAAGCATGTGCGTTGCGGGCACCGCCACGGCTCCGAGCTTGTGCAGTGCGAGCATCGACAGCCAGAACTCATACCTGCGTTTGAGTATCAGCATTACAACGTCGTCGTGCCCGATGCCAAGCGTCTGGAAGTAAGAAGCTGCGCGGTCGCTCTGTTCCTTGAGGTCTTTGAAAGTGAAACGTATGCAGTTGTCTTCGTCGTCAGTCCATAAAAGGGCCAGCTTGTCAGGCTTTTCCTCCGCCCAAACGTCCATCACGTCGTAGGCGAAGTTGAAGTTGTCGGGCACTATGAAGTGCAGGTTTTCCTTGTAATCCTCGACAGACGTGAAGTGTGTCTGCGTCAAAAATCTTTCTATCATGTTACTATTACCTATAAAGATTGTGGTAGTTATAGAAGTTAAAGAAGTTATCGCTCGCTGCGCTCGCTAAGTATTTAAAGCCATTACCTTTGTATCAAGGCTCTATTTGCAGAGCATTTGGCTTTAACTTCTTTAACTTCCTATAACTTCTTTAACTTCTAAACAAAACTCAGAATATCACCGCCAGGAACTTAACCGCCTTGCCGTCGAGGGCACGCATGCAGTGAGGCTGCGAGGCGTCGAAGTATATGCTGTCGCCCTCTGACAGCTGAAGGGTCTTCTTTCCGATGGTTATTTCGAGGCGGCCTTCGGTCACCATGTCGAACTCCTGCCCCTGATGGGAGTTCTTTTCGAGAGGAGTTCCGTCCGGCTTAGGCTCTACAAGCACCATGAAAGGCTCTGCCGTGCGGCCGCGGAAGCCGCTTGCCAGGCTCTGATACTTGTACGCCTTGCGCCTTTCTACGCTCTTTCCCTGCCCCTTGCGAGTAAGGAAATACATGCTCATGTGAGGCTCTTCGCCGAACAGGAGCACGTCCAACGCTATGCCGTATTTCCTTGAAATCTTCTGCATTGAGCTGATTGACAGCTCCGCTTCGCCGTTCTCGGCCTTCAGGTATGCTTCAAGCGAGACGCCGCACAGGTCGGCAACGTCTTGCGCCGGAATGTCGAGCACGTCGCGGAGACCTTTCAGCCGTTCGCCGATTTGTTTTATCTCATCTTCCATTTAGTAACCGTTTTAGTTGTTATTGCGACAAAAGTACAAATAAAATGTCAGCGAATGAAATTTTTATAAGAAAAAGATTGGAAAGTAAATAGTTAGAGTAGTTAAAGTAGTTAACGCTCGCTGCGCTCGCTAAGTAGTTAAAGT